>NZ_JAJOZB010000001.1:4997500-5743750 GCF_023701745.1 Streptomyces sp. RKAG293
CGAAGTCGTGTCATTCCCGTGCGAAGCCCTAACGGGTGCGGGGATGGGTAGGGGAGCGTCGTGTGCCGGGTGAAGCGGCGGCGGAAGCCAGTCGTGGACGGTACACGAGTGAGAATGCAGGCATGAGTAGCGATACACACGTGGGAAACGTGTGCGCCGATTGACTAAGGGTTCCTGGGTCAAGCTGATCTGCCCAGGGTAAGTCGGGACCTAAGGCGAGGCCGACAGGCGTAGTCGATGGACAACCGGTTGATATTCCGGTACCCGCTTTGAAACGCCCAGTATCGAACCAGAGGATGCTAAGCCCGTGAAGCCGCCCTGATCTCTTCGGAGTTGAGGGGAGTGGTGGAGCCGGCGACCCGATTCTGTAGTAGGTAAGCGATGGGGTGACGCAGGAAGGTAGTCCAGCCCGGGCGGTGGTAGTCCCGGGGTAAGGGTGTAGGACGTGTGATAGGCAAATCCGTCACACATTGAGTCTGAGACCTGATGCCGAGCCGATTGTGGTGAAGTGGATGATCCTATGCTGTCGAGAAAAGCCTCTAGCGAGTTTCATGGCGGCCCGTACCCTAAACCGACTCAGGTGGTCAGGTAGAGAATACCGAGGCGTTCGGGTGAACTATGGTTAAGGAACTCGGCAAAATGCCCCCGTAACTTCGGGAGAAGGGGGGCCACAACTGGTGAGGGAACTTGCTTCCTGAGCTGGGGGTGGCCGCAGAGACCAGCGAGAAGCGACTGTTTACTAAAAACACAGGTCCGTGCGAAGCCGTAAGGCGATGTATACGGACTGACGCCTGCCCGGTGCTGGAACGTTAAGGGGACCGGTTAGTCACATTTCGGTGTGGCGAAGCTGAGAACTTAAGCGCCAGTAAACGGCGGTGGTAACTATAACCATCCTAAGGTAGCGAAATTCCTTGTCGGGTAAGTTCCGACCTGCACGAATGGCGTAACGACTTCTCGACTGTCTCAACCATAGGCCCGGTGAAATTGCACTACGAGTAAAGATGCTCGTTTCGCGCAGCAGGACGGAAAGACCCCGGGACCTTTACTATAGCTTGATATTGGTGTTCGGTTCGGCTTGTGTAGGATAGGTGGGAGACTGTGAAGTCATGGCGCCAGCCATGGTGGAGTCGTCGTTGAAATACCACTCTGGTCGTGCTGGATGTCTAACCTCGGTCCGTGATCCGGATCAGGGACAGTGTCTGGTGGGTAGTTTAACTGGGGCGGTTGCCTCCTAAAGAGTAACGGAGGCGCCCAAAGGTTCCCTCAGCCTGGTTGGCAATCAGGTGTTGAGTGTAAGTGCACAAGGGAGCTTGACTGTGAGACTGACGGGTCGAGCAGGGACGAAAGTCGGGACTAGTGATCCGGCGGTGGCTTGTGGAAGCGCCGTCGCTCAACGGATAAAAGGTACCCCGGGGATAACAGGCTGATCTTCCCCAAGAGTCCATATCGACGGGATGGTTTGGCACCTCGATGTCGGCTCGTCGCATCCTGGGGCTGGAGTCGGTCCCAAGGGTTGGGCTGTTCGCCCATTAAAGCGGTACGCGAGCTGGGTTTAGAACGTCGTGAGACAGTTCGGTCCCTATCCGCTGCGCGCGCAGGAATATTGAGAAGGGCTGTCCCTAGTACGAGAGGACCGGGACGGACGAACCTCTGGTGTGCCAGTTGTCCTGCCAAGGGCACGGCTGGTTGGCTACGTTCGGAAAGGATAACCGCTGAAAGCATCTAAGCGGGAAGCCTGCTTCGAGATGAGTATTCCCACCCCCTTTGAGGGGTTAAGGCTCCCAGTAGACGACTGGGTTGATAGGCCAGATGTGGAAGCCCGGTAACGGGTGGAGCTGACTGGTACTAATAGGCCGAGGGCTTGTCTAACTATTTTTGCTTCGCGTCCACTGTGTAGTTCTGAAGTAACGAACCGTGATAACACCCGGTTGGTTAACTTCATAGTGTTTCGGTGGTCATAGCGTTAGGGAAACGCCCGGTTACATTCCGAACCCGGAAGCTAAGCCTTTCAGCGCCGATGGTACTGCAGGGGGGACCCTGTGGGAGAGTAGGACGCCGCCGAACAATCATTGGCCTCAGGCCCGGGATCTCTGATCCCGGGCCTGAGGTTTTTTTGCGTTGCGATGCTGCCCGGACGGCTGACACGATCGCCGCATGGGATACGAGATACGTGCCACCCGCCCGCACGAGTGGCAGCAGCGGAAGCAGCTGAGGCTGGCCGCGCTTCTGGACCCGGCGAGCAGCGTGGCTTTCGTCAACACCTACGAGACCGAAGCGGCCTTCCCCGAGGAGACGTGGCAGCGCAGAGGAACCACCCCCGGGTTCGTTGCGGTCAACGAGGCCGGCGAGTGGGTGGGTTCCGCAACCGTGCTGGTGGAGGTCGGAGCGGCGTTCCCGGTCCCGCAGACCCACATTGTGGGCGTCTACATGGCACCGGAAGGCCGGGGCAACGGGCTGTCCGAGCGGATGCTGCGGGCCGCGATCGACTGGTCGTGGGAGCTGCCGGAGAAGATCGGCCGGGTCCGGCTGTGGGTGCACGAGGACAACGCGCGGGCGCAGGCCTTCTACGCGCGGCTGGGGTTCACGAGGACCGGCGAGACGATGGCGTTCCCGCTCGACGAGTCGCAGACCGAGTACGAGATGGAGCTCCCCCGCCCCTCCTGAGCAGAGGCCCGCACGACGTGGCTACGCGATGCGCTCCAGGTCGGCCGCACTGACCTCGCCCAACAGGCGCTCGCCCCGGGTCCAGCGCCGTACTTCGTCGACGGCGTAAGCGCCGAGCCGGCGGACCTCGGTGCCCTGGCAGCCGGCGATGTGCGGTGTGACCAGGACGTTGGGGAGGCCGAACAGCGGGTGGCCGTGGGGGAGCGGCTCCGGTTCCGAGACGTCGAGGTAGGCGTCGAAACGGCCGGTGGAGCATTCGCGGACCAGGGCGTCGGTGTCGATGAGCCGGCCGCGGGCGGTGTTGATGAGTGCGGCGCCGTCGCGGAGCAGGGCCAGCCGCCGGGCGTCGAGCAGATGGTGCGTCTCGGGCAGGTCCGGGGCGTGCACGGTGACGATGTCCGAGGACCGGCACAGTTCGTCCAACTCCACGAGCTGGACGCCGAGTTCGTCGGCCGTCTGCGCCGATACGTACGGGTCGGCGAGCAGTACGCGATAGCCGGCGGTCGCGGTCGTGAGGCGGTCGATGACGCCCCGGCCGATACGGGAAGCCCCGATGACGCCGATGGTCGCACCGTCGCCCCCCTGGCGTTCGCCGAAGCCGGGCAGGTCGCCGCGGGCGTACTGGGCCGCGGCGCCGAGGGTGCGGCGGGCGGCCAGCACGATGGTGGCCAGAGTGAACTCGATGACGGGGCCCGCGTTGGCGTCGGCCGCGGAGGAGACGGAGATTCCGCGCTGCCAGACGGCCGGGTGCACATGGTCCTTGACGGTGCCGGCGGCGTGGATGACGGCGCTCAGCCGGGGGGCCGCGGCGAGGGTGTCCGGGCCGATGACCGGGCAGCCCCAGCCGGTGATGAGCAGATCCGCGGCGCGGAGCGCCGTGCGGGCCGCGAGGGTGTCGAAGCCGCTGGTGATGACGTCGGGATGGAGTCGTACGCAGCCCTCGAGCCGGGCTCGCAGATCGGCGGGGAGCACCAGGTCGACCACGTCCGCGCGCATGGCCAGGACGGCGGTCGGTCGGTCCGGCATGACAACCCCCACGATGTAAACGGTTACCTGATGTTGATCGGAGGCTAGAACGGTCAGCCCCTCAGGTCAAGAACGACACGGGTTCAAGGTCTTGACCTCACGTAGTAACCGGTTTAGTTTCCTCCCACCTCGACCGTCAGGGAGGACGCGATGGCGATAGCCGACCAGGGCGCCACGGACCGCAGTCATGCGGTCGCAGCGCCCTTCGAGGAGCAGGAACGGGAGGGGCGGGCGGTGGAGCCGGGTGGGCCGCCCCGCCGGGACTCGCGAGGGAAGCGGTTTCGCAAGGACCGGGTCCTGCTGCTGCTGATGCTGCCGGGACTGGCGTACTTCCTGTTGTTCCACTACGGCGCGATGGCCGGCAACGTCATCGCGTTCAAGGACTACGTGCCGTTCGACGGGCTGTGGGCCAGCCAGTGGATCGGGCTGGAGAACTTCCAGCGGATGTTCGAAGACGCCGACTTCTGGGCGTCCGTTGTCAACACCCTGTGGATAGCGCTGCTGCAGCTGACGTTCTACTTCCCCGTCCCGCTCGCGCTCGCCATGCTCCTGCACGGCCTGACGAGGGACAGCGTCCGGCGCTTCGTGCAGAGCGTCGCGTATCTCCCGCACTTCCTGTCCTGGGTCATCGTCGTCGCGCTCTTCCAGCAACTGCTGGGCGACACCGGTCTGCTGAACAGCGCGCTCGGGGACGCCGGGCTGCACAGCGTCGACATCATCGGGAACCCCGACGCGTTCAAGCCGCTGGTGGTGGCGCAGGTGATCTGGAAGGACGCCGGCTGGGGAACGATCATCTTCCTCGCTGCGCTCGCCCAGGTCGACGAGCAGCAGTACGAGGCGGCCGCGATCGACGGCGCCGGGCCGTGGCGGCGCTTCTGGCACGTCACGCTGCCCGCCGTACGGCCCATCGTCGTGCTGCTGCTGATCATGCGGCTCGGCGACGTCCTCTCCGTCGGCTTCGAGCAGATGCTGCTGCAGCGCCCGGCCGTGGGGCCGGAGGCGGCGGAGATCATCGACACCTTCGTCTACTACAAGGGCATCATCGGCGGCGACTTCGGGTTCGCCGCCGCCGCGGGGCTGTTCAAGGGCCTGGTCGGTGCCGCGCTGGTCTACACGGCGAACAAGATCGCCCATCGTCTCGGGGAGCAGGGGGTGTACCGATGAGCGCCGTCCGACCCAGCTGGATGGAGAAGCCGCGGCCGGTCACGCGGGCGGCGAAGGCCGTGGCGCTGACGGCGGTCGTGGCGCTGGTCCTCGTCCCGTTCCTGATCATCGTCTCGACCAGTCTGGCCTCCAACCAGGAGGTCGTGGACAACGGCGGCTGGGTGCTGTGGCCGCAGCACCCGACGCTGCGCGCCTACCACCAGATCTTCGACGGCGGGATCGTCGGGCACGCACTGATGGTGAGCGCCGGCGTGACGATCGTCGGTACGGCGGTCAGCCTCGCGTGCACCATCGGACTGGCCTACGCGCTGAGCCGCCCGGGAGTCTTCGGCGGCCGTCCGGTGCTGCTGCTGATCCTCTTCACGTTTCTCTTCCCGCCCGGCATGATCCCCGGCTTCCTGCTGGTCAAGGGGCTGGGAATGCTGGACAGCTACTCCTCGCTGGTCGCTCCCGTGCTGATCAACGTCTTCAATCTGATCGTGCTGCGCGGCTTCTTCCAGTCGGTGCCCGAGGAGCTGTACGAGGCGGCCCGGCTCGACGGGGCGGGGGACTGGACGGTGCTGCGGAAGATCGTCCTTCCGCTCTCCAAGGCGGCACTGGCCGTCGTCGGGCTCTTCTACGCGGTCTCGTACTGGAACGCCTGGTTCTACGCGTCGATCTATCTGAACTCCGACCACTGGCCGCTGCAGCAGGTGCTGCGGACGTATGTGATCAACGGCGCGCAGATCGCCGACACCGGGGTGAGCGAGGCGGGCATGGTGTCCGCGCCGCAGACGATCCAGATGGCGGTGCTCGTCGTGGCCACGGTGCCGATCCTCATCGTCTACCCCTTCCTGCAGAAGTACTTCACCAAGGGCGTGCTCACCGGCGCCATCAAGAGCTGAGCTCCTCGTCCACCTCGGCGAGCCCACCTCGGCGAGCTCACCTTTGCGAGTCCTCCTTAGCGAGTCCCTTCCGAAAGGACACCTCCGTTGAGTCCCTCGTCGTACTCGCGGCGTACCCTGCTGCGCTCGATCGCCGCCGGTGGCGCCGCCCTCGCGGTCCCCTCCGTACTCACCGCCTGTTCGTCCGCCTCGGGCGGGCACGACGTCTCCAACGCGGGGAAGAAGCTGGGCGCCTGGCCGACGCATCTGCCCTTCCAGGGCCCGGTGCCCGACCTGCCGGGTTCGGCGAACGGGGTGCAGGCCGGCTTCACCTCGTACCCGAAGAACCTGGTGCAGGCGGTGGCCGCCAAGCCGGGTGACGGCAGCACGATCAAGGTGCTGACGATCACGTACGGGACGCCGCCCAAGGCGGCCGCGCAGAACACGTTCTGGACGGCCGTCAACGAGGCGCTGGGCGTGAAGATCGAATACACGGTCGTCCCGGACTCGGACTACCCCAACAAGATGGCGACGCTGATGGCCGGCGACGACCTGCCGGACATCATCAACATCGGCGGCGGGTACGTGCTGCCGCGCGAGGCCGAGTTCGTGCAGTCCAAGTGCGCCGACCTGTCGGACTTCCTGTCGGGCGACGCCGTCAAGCAGTACCCGAACCTGGCGAACATCCCCACCTACGCCTGGCAGGACATGGGCCGTATCGGCGGCCGGATCTTCGGGGTGCCGGTGGAGCGCTCCAAGCCCGGCAACCAGCTGTGGATCAACAGGAACGTGTTCGCCGGGGCCGGGATGAAGGACGGCTGGACCGCGGACGACTTCCTGGCCGTGGCGAAGGCGGCGACGAAGGGCAGGTCGTACGCGCTGGGCGCCTCGCAGCAGAGCGTGTTCGGGCTCAATGTGCACGCGCTGGCGTTCGGTGCGCCCTATGAGTGGAAGGTGGAGGGCGGCACGTTCACCGACGCGTACGCCACCCCCGAATTCCGGGCGTCCATCGAGTACATGGCGAAGCTGCGGGCGGCGGGGCTGTTCGAGCCGAACGCTTCGGCGACCTCGCAGGTGGACCTCAAGACGCAGTTCTACAACGGCACCGTCGGCTCGATGACGGACGGCTTCGGCGCGCTGATCAGCAACGTCCAGGGCATCAAGGGGAAGTTCGACCTGGACGTGGCGCTGCCGTACGACGCGAGTGGCTCGGGCGGCGCGAAGCCGGCGATCCAGCAGGCGCGCAACATCTTCGGCTACACCGTGCTGAAGAAGGCGTCGAAGGACCGGATCAAGCTCATGCTGCGGGTGCTGGACTACCTCGCGTCGCCGTTCGGCAGCAAGGAGTACGAGCTGCTGCACTTCGGCATCGAGGGCACCCACTTCAGCCGCGGCGCCGACGGGTCGCCGAAGCTCAACGACCTGGGGCTGCTGGAGGGCAACACCAACCTGCCGTTCAAGTACCTGTGCGACGCGCCGCAGGTGCTCTTCATCCCCGGCCGGCCGGAGGCGGCCAGGATCAACCACGCCTGGCAGGTCAAGGCCATGCCGCTGATGGTCCGCAATCCGCGCTTCGGACTGCAGTCGGCGACGCTGAGCCGGGTCGGCGCCAATGTCGACCAGTATCTGAGGGACAGCGTGATGAGCATCGTGGCCGGGCGGAAACCGATCGGCGAATGGGACGCGGTGGTCAAGAAGATGCGCAACGACGGCCGCGCGAAGATGGCCGACGAGCTGGCGGAGGACTACGCCGCCAACACCTGAGCGGCCGTGGCTGCGCTCTGCGGATCAGTGGGTGTGGAGGGCGCTGCCGCCGGGCGTGGCACGACTACGCTGGGTGGCAGCGTGGGGTGGGGCGCACGGAATCGGACGGCGGGCATGCGGGCATGACGGAAGCAGCATCACGGGCCGGAGGTCAGCGTCGGGTGACCATCCGGGACGTCGCCGAGCGGGCGGGCGTATCGGTCGCGACGGTCTCGCGGGTCCTGGCCGGGAACTATCCGACGTCCGCCGCGGCGCGCGCGAAGGTGCTGCGGGCGGTGAAGGACCTGGACTACGTCATCGACGCGCGGGCGCGGGCGCTGGCCGGGACCGGTCCGAAGACCGTCGCGGTCATCGTGCAGGCCGTCGACAGCCCGTTCTACGCCGAGGTCGCGCAGGGCGTCGAGCAGGAGGCCGCGGCCCGCGGCCGGCTGTGCCTGGTGTGCAGCCACGGCGGGGACATCGCGCGGGAGCTGGCGCTCGTGCAGATGATGCGCGAGCAGCGTGCCGAGGTGGTGGTGCTGGTCGGCGGCGCGGTCGAGGACGAGCCGTACCGGGTCCGGCTGAACGAGTACGCGCACGCGCTGTCGGCGGCCGGGTCGCGGCTGGTGCTGTGCGGCCGTCCGGCGCCCACGCCCGACATGCCGGTGCTCGTCGTCGAGTACGACAACGAGGCGGGTGCCTATGCGATCACCAGCCATCTGCTGTCGGCCGGGCACCGGCGGATCCTGTTCCTCGGCCGGATCCCGGGCCACAGCACCTTCGAGCCCCGGCTCTCCGGGTACCGCCGGGCGCTCGCGGACCACGGTCTGGACCCGGAGCCGGCGCAGGTCTCCGGATCGGGCATGGGGCGGGACAACGCCTATGCGGCGGTCCGGTCCATGATCGCGGTGTCCGGCGGGCGGCCGGAGTTCACGGCGGTCTTCGCCGGTGACGACCTGGTCGCGGCGGGCGCGATGGCCGCGCTGCGCGACGCCGGGCTGCGGACGCCCGAGGACGTGTCGGTCGTCGGCTACAACAACGAGCATTTCGCGCAGGACCTCAACCCGCCGCTGACGACCGTGCACATCCCCTCGTACGAGCTGGGCCGCGAGGCGGTCAGGATCGCGCTGTCCGAGGACGTGTCGGGCGGGCCGGCGCAGCGCCGCCATCTGCTGGGCACGCACATCGTGGTGCGCGATTCGGTGGGGCGGGCGCCGCGGGGCTGACCGTCCTGCCGGCCGGAAGGGGCCGTTCGTGATCGGCCGGACAGGCCCTAGCCGAGCCGGACCGCGTCCGGGATCTCGTCGGCGATGGCGCCGAACGGATCGCCCAATGACAGGCGTACGTCGGCCTGTTGCCAGAGCGCCGTCCGCCAGCGGTCCCTGGCCTGTTCCGGCGAACGGAACACCGCGAGCACCGGAAGCCCGTCGGCCTGTCCGGTGGCCAGCAGCGCGGGCAGCTCCGGGATCGGAGCCAGCGCCGCGATGTCGTCGAGGACCAGCGTGATTGGTGGGTCGAGCCGACCGGCAGATGACCTCGCAGCCATGGACCGGCCGTGCTCGACCACGCTCGATACGAGTGCGGTCAGCAGTGGCATCGCACCCGGGCGGGCTCGTGGATCCTCGATCGCTTCACCCACCACGTAGAGCGTTCCCCTCTCGGAGACGAACGACTCCCAATCCGGTGCTCCGGCTCGACCGGGATTGCAGGCGTCCCTGATATGGATGGAGTTGAGGCACTCCAGCCCCCGGTGTATCAGTGCTTGCGCGGCGTCCCGGCGCTCCGGGTGGGCGTGGAGTATCGACTCCAGCTCGCCGCTCCAGCCGGGCGCGGCCGTTCGTGCGGTCCGCAGGATCCGGACCGCCTCGCCGCCCGCGGCGCCGCCCGCCGCCCAGCGGTGCACCTGACGGAACGGCAGACCGTCGACGGCGGCCGCGTGCAGCCAGCAGCGCAGCAGCGTCTCGGCAGCAGAGAACGTCAGGGAGTCCAGGCTGCTGGTGGGCCGCAGCGGCGCGAGGAGCGCCGCGGCGCGGGTCGCCGCCTTCGGCGCGTCCTCGCAGCCGGTGTGCGGGGCCCAACGCAGGCGTCCCGGAAGGTCGATCAGGTGCGCGGGATCGTAGACGGTGACCGGGCCCAGCTTGCTGCGGTTGCCGACGGTCCTGCGGTACGTCTCGGCGTCGGCGGTCGTGACGATCACCGCGCCGGCGGCGTTCAGGATCGCGGGCTCCACGGCCCGTTTGGCCTTGTCGCCGCGCGGGGCCGCGAACAGGGCGTAGGTACGGGTCAGTTCGCCGCCGGCGAGTGGATCGGCCGCGGGCGGGGCGAGCGGCGGTATCCCGTGTCCCGGTCCCGTGGGGACGGCGGCGATCTGCGGGCCGGGAGCCCCCTGGCCGGCCGGTACAGGGGCGAACTCCGGCTGGACGGGGGTGCCGTGGCCCTGTAGCGGCGCGGGGGCGGCGTCGGGGGGCTGCGCCTCGTACGCCGTCGGTACGGCGGGCGCCGGCTCGGGCCGCTGCTCGGGTTCTGGCTCGTTCTTTGGCTCGCTGTCACGCTGACCGTTCGGCTCACGGTCGGGTTCGCGTCGCCGGGGGCGGGGAACGGCGCCGGTGTCCTCGGACCGCTCCCCTCCGGCGGTGTCCTGGGCTGCCTTCGCCGCCGCGCGGGCCTCGCGGCGGTTGGCGCGCACCACGCGGTACCGGGTGAGGACGCCGATCAGGAAGACCGTCAGGACGAAGAGGACCATCAACTGGCCGATGAAGATGCCCCAGAAGAGCCCGGAGCCCGGGAGCTCGGGCGGCGGGGACTCCGGCCAGGCGCCGGGGATGTCGTGCGGGTCGCCGATGAGGTGCCGCATCGCCAGCGGGGTGCGGGTGAAGTGCACCGCGGTGGGCCACTGGCCGTGGGCGAACAGCCCCGCGATGCCGGTGGCCGTCCAGACCATGATGGTCATGCCCAGCAGAAAGCCGAGGATCCCGAGGATCAGTCCGTCCGGGACACCGCCCTCGGCCCGCCGCTCGGCGGTCCCGCGTCGCTCCGCCGCCACGTCAGGCCACCGCGTCGTCGGCCAACTGCTTCGCGAGCGAGACCTCCGCGGCCGCGGCCGCGTCGGCCACCGCCTCCGCCTCGACCTGGGCCGTGTGGTCGACGGACGACTGCGTCATCGCGCTGTCCGTGAAGACCAGCGGGCGCTCGGACTCGGTGATCAGGTGCTTGACGACCTGGACGTTGCCGTTGACGTCCCAGACGGCGATGCCGGGGGTGAGCGTCGGGATGATCTCCACCGCCCACCGGGGCAGACCGAGGACCAGGCCCGTCGCGCGTGCCTCGTCGGCCTTCTGGGCGTAGATCGTCCGCGTCGAGGCCATCTTCAGGATCGCGGCGGCCTCCTTGGCCGCGGCGCCGTCCACGACGTCCGACAGGTGGTGGACGACGGCGACGAAGGACAGGCCGAGGCGGCGGCCGAACTTCAGCAGCCGCTGGAAGAGCTGGGCCACGAACGGGCTGTTGATGATGTGCCAGGCCTCTTCGACGAGGAAGACGCGCTTGACCCGGTCGGGCCGGATCCAGGTGTGCTCCAGCCACACGCCGACGATGGCCATCAGGATGGGCATGGCGATCGAGTTGCGGTCGATGTGGGAGAGGTCGAAGACGATCAGTGGCGCGTCCAGGTCGATGCCGTTGGTCGTCGGGCCGTCGAACATGCCGCGCAGGTCACCGTCGACCAGCCGGTCCAGCACGAGGGCCACGTCCAGGCCCCACGCCCGGACGTCGTCGACATCGACGTTCATCGCCTCGGCGGAGTCCGGCATGGGATGTCGGAGCCGCTCGACGATGTCGGTGAGGATCGGCTGCCGCTCGGTGGTGGTCTCCGTGACATACGCGTGGGCGACCTTGAGGGCGAAGCCGGACCGCTCGTCCAAGGCGCGCCCCATCGCGACCTCGATGATCGTGCGGAGCAGCGCGAGCTGCCCGGTCGCGGCGATCGCCGGGTCCAGCGGGTTGAGCTTGATGCCGCCGTTGAGGGCGGCCATCGGGTCCAGGCGGATGGGAGTTATTCCGAGCGCCTTCGCGATCAGGTTCCACTCGCCGACGCCGTCCTCGCCCTGGGCGTCCAGCACGACGACCTGGCGGTCGCGGAAGCGCAGCTGGCGCAGCACGTACGTCTTCTCCAGCGCGGACTTGCCGTTGCCGGACTCGCCGAGCACCAGCCAGTGCGGGGCGGGCAGCTGCTGGCCGTAGAGCTGGAACGGGTCGTAGATGTAGCCCTTGCCGGAGTACACCTCGCGGCCGATGATCACGCCGGAGTCGCCGAGGCCGGGGGCCGCGGTGGGCAGGTACACGGCCTGCGCCTGCCCGGTGGACGTGCGGACGGGCAGCCGCGTCGACTCCACCTTCCCGAACAGGAAGCCGGTGAACGCGTCGGTGAGCGCGGCGAGGGGGTCCAGCATGGGCATGATGGGCCTCCTGTTAGCGGCGGATTCCGGTCGCGAACGGCAGCGTGTTCACGAACGCACGGTGGTGCTCACGGTCGCACCACTCCAGTTTCAGATACGACTTACCCGCTGAGGCGCGGATCGTGCGCTTGTCCCGCGCGAGGGCTTCGGGGGAGCGGGAGGACACGGTGATGTAGCCGACGAGGTTCACTCCGGCGGCCCCGCTGGCGAGGTCCTCGCCGCGCTGGTCGACGCGGCCGTGGTGGGCGACGTCGCGCGGGTCGATCACCCGGTTCATCTTGGCGGCGCGGCTGGCGTCCGCGTCGTCGTTCGTCTTCTCGGTCAGCATCCGCTCGATGGCGACGTCGGTCGGCTCCAGGTCCATGCAGACCGCGACCGTGCGGATCACGTCCGGGGTGTGGACGAGCAGCGGGGCGAGGAAGTTGACGCCGACGGGTGTCATCGGCCATTCCTTCACCCAGGCGGTGGAGTGGTGCCAGGGCGCGCGGGTGGACGACTCGCGGGTCTTGGCCTGCAGATACGTCGGTTCCGTCGCGTCCAGCTCGGCCGGCCAGGCGTTGCGCCGGGTCATCGCCTGGATGTGGTCGATGGGGTGGTCCGGGTCGTACATCGAGTGCACGAGGGACGACAGCCGGGCCTGGCCGAGCGGCTGGCGGACCCGGATGTCCGCCTCGGCGAGCCGGGCGCAGATGTCGGTGAGCTCACGGGCCATGACGGCGGCGAGCCCCGCGTCCTTGTCGACCTCGGAGCGGCGGGTGACGGTCGCGCGGGCCAGCGCGTGGCCCTCGGCGGCCAGCTCGCGGGTGAAGTGCATACAGGCGACGAGGTAGGCGCGGTGCTGCTCGGAGGAGGTCGACACCATCGACTGCAGCTGCTCGTAGGAGTCCTTGAGCCAGGACTCGGCCTGCGGGTCGCCGCGCAGCGAGACGTCCTTCGCGTGCGCGTCCGGGTCGGCGGGCAGCGTACGGGCCAGCATCTGCAGGCGGGTGACGTAGCCGTCGCCGTTCGCCACGTGCTTGAGCAGCGTGCCGAACCGTTCCACCAGGGCTTCCTGGTCCTCGCTGTCGCGCAGCCCGACGCCGGGGCCCTCGATCTCGATCGCGGCGGTCACGGTCCTGCGGTCGATGTGCAGCAGCACGGCGATCTCGTCGGGGCCGAACGGCGCCGACAGCCAGTTGATCCGGCCGATGCCGGGCGGCGGCCCGACCTCGACCTCCCGCCCGTCGAGCCCGATACCGGCCTCGGAGACCGCGGACCGGTAGGCGGGGGAGCGGCGCAGCGTACGGCGGTAGGTGCGGTTGATCTCGAACCAGCGGTAGAACGTCCGCCGCCGGTACGGCATGTAGACGGCGGCGAACGCCAGCAGTGGCCACCCGACGAGCGTCAGGATGCGCAACGGAAGTATCGGGACCAGCAGGCCGCACATCATGCCCAGGAACGCGCCGACGACGATCAGCGCGATCTCGCCGGTCTCCCGGTTCTTGCCGACGATCGCGTTCGGGCGGGCCTTGCCGATCAGATATGTGCGGCGCGGCTGGGTGAAGGGCTGGGACGTCACCGGCGATCACCTCCGTGCTTGTTTCCGTTGCCGTTGCTGTTGTTCCCGCGGTCCGGTGTGGTGCGGGGCGCGGGCGCCGCGGGGACGCCGTTCGAACCGCCGCCACCGCCTCCGCCGCCGCTCGGGCCGGGGTTGCCGTTGCGGCTGCCGTGGGCGGCCACGCCGCCGGACACCGGGTTGGACGGCTTGCCGCCCCCACTGGTTGCCTGCTCCTGCGGACCGCCGCGCGCGCTGTGTGTCTTGATCCCCTGCTTCACCAGAGCGGCGGGCGAGGAGATCACGGCCGCGGCCTGGGCGCCGCCGGCTTCCTTGCGGTTGTTCTTCAGGCTCACGACGTCGTCGCCGAAGCCCGGCACGAAGCGGTAGATCATGAAGCTCGCGAAGATCGCCAGCAGGATGATCGCCAGTCCCGAGACGACGGCGGAGAACGAGTTCGGCCCGTCGGACGCGCTCAGCGCCCCCGCCAGGCCCAGCACGATCACGATCACCGGCTTGACGAGGATGACCGCGATCATGATGCCCGCCCAGCGGCGGACATGGCCCCACATGTTCTTGTCGACCAGCCCGGAGTACACCGCGGTGCCGAGCAGCGCGCCGACGTAGAGCAGCGCGGCCCTGATCACCAGCTCCAGCCACAGCACGCCGGCGGCCAGCACCGACACCATCGACACGACGATCAGCATGATCGGGCCGCCGCCGATGTCCTGGCCCTTGGCGAGCGCCGCGGAGAAGTTGCCGAAGAACGTGTTGGTGTTCGACGACGTGCCGGCCGCGATCACATCCGTCACCGCGTCCGTCGCCGACACCACCGTGTAGAGGACCAGCGGAGTGAACGCCGAGGCCAGCACCGTCAGCCACAGGAACCCGACGGCCTCCGTCAACGCCTCCGTCAGCGGCACCCCGCGCACGGCCCGCTTGGCGACGGCCAGCAGCCAGAGGACGAGCGTGAGGATCGTCGAGGCGGCGAACACGACGGCGTACTGGCGCAGGAAGGTGGTGTTGGTGAAGTCCACCTGCGTGGTGGACGTGATCGCCTTGGAGAGCTTGGTGATCACCCAGGAGGCGGCGTCGGCACAGCCCTTCGCGAGGGCGCTGAGGGGGTCGAGGGTGTCGGGGAGGGGGTTGGGGACACCGCTTCCGCCGCCCTTGCCCTTCTCGCAGTAGTCCTTGGCCGGGCCTCGGATCAGTTCGCAGGGATCGCTGGAGGTGGTAGGCGTGGGCGTCGGCGTCGGTGCCGCGAAGGCACGGGACGCGAGCAGGATCGCCATGGTCTGAACGCCAGCGACCACTGAGCCGATCGAGAGGGCACGGAGACTGCGTCGACTACCGGGCATAGGTGAACCCTCCGAACCCGTTCACCGCGTCGGACATCTCCTTCGCCGATGATGCGGCCTGGTCGCGACCCACTGGTGCGGGGCCGTCCTTCTGGGTGAAGGAAACGATCTTCCAGTCCGCGTTGACCCACCGCAGTTGGAAGGTGTTGGTGTACCAGCTCTCGGACACCGGGTTGGTCGAGCCCTCGCCGGCCAGGCCGAAGAGGGCGGAGTACCAGACGGCCACCGTGGCGGAGTCGCCGTCGAACTTCTCGGTCTTGGTTCCGACCGGGTTCACCCGCGAGACGAAGGTCAGGCCCCGAGAGGCGGTGCCGTTTGTCTGGAGGCCGATCCGCTGCAGGAACGCCGGGTCCGAGTACACCTTGTCGAGGTCCGCGCGATTCTTCGCCGCGACGTCGGGCGCGTACACCGCCCCCACAATCTGGGAGCGGCGGTCCGTGGAGAACATCCCGTCACCCCCCAGCGCCACCGCATAGTTCGCCGCCGCGGACTGTGCCCCCTGCTCCGACTTCGCGAAGCCCGACGCGATCCCCGCGTTGTTGCCCGTGACCGGTTTGTCGCCGGTCGGGGCGGTGGGGTTCGCGTTGGTGCCCTTGGTGCCGCCGGAGGACGCGCCGTCGGAGGCGGTGTTGCCACCGCCCCGGTTGGCGAGGACGATCACGGCGACGAGGACGACGACGACGCCGAGGACCGTCACCAGGGCGCGGCTCGGCTTGGTGCGGCGTGGCGCGGCGCCGTGCCCGCCGTGCCCTTCGGGCATGCGGGTGCGCGTCGGTGGGCCGTCCTGGCCGGTATCGCTGCTGGGGTGAGTGGGCATCAGCACGCAGCCTCGGGTGGGGGAGGGAGCCTGGGACGGGCTCCCGGGGACATGGGACAGGCTGGCTCTGGGCTACACGACTACACGGCCATGCCGTAGACGATGGTGAACAGCGTGCCGAGGGATCCGATGATGAACACGCCGGTCAGGCCGGCGATGATCAGACCCTTGCCCTGTTCGGCGCTGAAGGTGTCGCGGAGGGCCGTCGCGCCGATCCGCTGTTTGGCCGCGCCCCAGATCGCGATGGCGAGGCAGAGCAGGATCGCTACCGCCATGACCACTTCGATCATCACGCGTGCTTCGTTCCCGAGGGACCCGAAGGGCCCCCAGTTGGGGGCGATGCCACCGATAATGGTGTTGATGTCGCCCTTTGTGGCTGCCAAGAACATATGGAACTCACCACCCCGCTCGGTCAGTTGGAGCCCTCGCCGGGGCGCAAGGGTCCAGGGTCTATCTTGGCCGATGTGTCAACCGGTTCTTGTCGACTCGGCGACTTTCTCGACGGATCCCCCGTGTGATCCGGACCGCAGCGTCCAGAATGTTGCACGGACCGGTGTTCGATGGGACGTAGACGACTACTCTGTGTATCACGAGCGTCACCGTAGGGCAACGATTGGAACGAAGGCGCGGACGAATGCTGCGGAAAGTCTGGCGCACCGTCACCATCGGTGCCCCGCAGCCCGTACATCACTCCTGAGGGGGCATGGCTGATGGCGAAGAAGGTCTGGCTCACCGTCACTCTCGGCTTCGGGCTGTGCCTTTCGTTCCTGGCGCTGCTGGTGATCGGCACGTTCTCGGCCGCCGCCGGGCTGGCGGGCGGGAGCGGTGGGTCGGTCACCCTCGCCAAGGGCTCGGTGCCGGCGATGTACCAGTCGATCGTGCAGAAGTGGGGCAACCTCTGCCCGGAGATCAATCCGGCGCTGCTGGCCGCACAGCTGTACCAGGAGAGCGGCTGGGACCCGCAGGCGCAGAGCGCCGCCGCCGCGCAAGGTATCGCGCAGTTCATCCCGGGCACCTGGGCGTCCCACGGGGTGGACGGGAACGGGGACGGGAAGCGCGATGTGTGGGATCCGGAGGACGCGATCCCGTCGGCCGCCTCGTACGACTGCGAGCTGGCCAAGTACGTGAAGGACGTGCCCGGGGACCACAGCGACAACATGCTCGCGGCGTACAACGCGGGCGCGTACGCGGTGATCCACGCGGGCGGGATCCCGCCGTACCGCGAGACGCAGAACTACGTGAAGACCATCAGGACACTGGAGAAGAGCTTCGCCGCGCCCGTGGGCCGCGTGGCGCCCTCCCAGCAGGCCGCGGCGGCGATCTACTACGCGCAGGGCAAGCTCGGCACGCCGTATCTGTGGGGCGGCAACGGGACGGCCGACCAGAACGGGCGGTTCGACTGTTCCGGGCTGACGAAGGCGGCCTACGAATCGGTCGGCATCGAGCTGCCGCGAGTGGCCAACGACCAGTGGAACGCGGGGCCGCACCCGAAGCGGGACGAACTGCTCCCGGGCGACCTGGTCTTCTTCGCCACCGACCTCAACGACCCCCGGTCGATCCACCACGTCGGACTGTACGTCGGGGGTGGGTACATGATTAACGCCCCGTACACCGGCGCGGTCATTCGCTTCGACAAGATCGACACACCGGACTTCATCGGCGGGACCCGCGTGACGGAGGACGGCGCGCAGGCGCTGCCGACTACGGGCTCTGCGTGAGGCTTTGGCCTGGGGATGCGCCGTCCGATCTCTCTTGGATAACTTCCTGGTGATCATCCGGTAGAGACCGGAACGCTACGTACCGTGTCCGCCGTTGCACAGGGACAATGGCGCGAAGAAACGGCGTTCATGGCCTGGAGGCCAGCAGCGGGGCCGGAGTATGGATCAGGTAAGGGGCACCACCACATGGCAGAGCACGCAACCGACGGCTCGAACCCTGACGTGGGCCTGCTGCGCGACATCAACGGCCTTGCCAAGGACTCCCCGCACTGGGTCGACCGCTCCGTGGAGTTCATCGGCGAATACGGGCTGATCGTGCTCATGCTGCTGCTGGCCGGCTGGTGCTGGTGGCGGGTCGCGCGGCGCAGCGAGCAGGCGCCCGCCGCGGTCGCCGGGGTGGTGTGGTCCGGCCTCGCCGCCGGGATCGCGCTGCTGCTGAACATCCCGGTGCGCGGCCTCGTGGAGCGTCCCCGGCCCTTCGTGGACCATGAGGGGCTCGACGTCCTGATCAAGGGGAAGTCCGACTTCTCGTTCGTGAGCGATCACGCGACGCTCACGATGGCCATGGCCGTCGGGCTGTTCATGGTCAGCCGCAAGGTGGGTGTCGTCGCCATACTGATCGCGCTCGCCGAGGGCTTCTGCCGGGTCTTCATGGGCGTGCACTACCCGACCGACGTGATCGGCGGCTTCGCCCTCGGCACGGCCACGGCGCTGCTGCTGGCACCGCTCGCCATGGCCCTGCTGACGCCCGTCACGACGGCGATGAGCCGGTCCCGGGTGCGCGGGCTCGTCCGGTCCCCGGCGCGGCGCGGTGAGGCGTACCCGGTGCCCACCGCGTACGACAAGGACCTGGCGGCCTGAGCCCGCCGGCCCGCCCGGACGCAACCGTGCCCGGGGCTCGCGGCGGGCCTACACGGCCTGCGGGAAGTCGAAGAGCCTGTCGGGGTCGTACTTCTTCTTCACGTCCGCCAGACGGGCCGCGGCGCTGCCGTAGTAGGCCTGGCGCCAGTCCTTCAGGGCCGGGTCGGCGTAGTTCTGGTAGGCGGCGCCCGAGGCGTAACGGCGCATCGCCCCGTACAGCGTGTCCAGCCAGGTCGTCCGGCTGAGGCCGTCCGAGGCGATGTACTGCGCCAGGAAACGGGAGCGGCGGTGCACGAACGCCGTCGCGCCCGGGTCGACCCGGTTGACCGCGCCGCCCAGGGCGGTCAGTGCCACGCTGCCGGCGCCGTCGCCGGAGAGCGAGCCGAGCCGCTCGACCTGGCCGAGCAGGGCCTGGATGCCCGCGGGCGACAGCGAGTGGTCGTAGAAGTCGGAACGGGCGGTGTACGTCTCGCGCTGCAGCCGGCCCTTGGGCGGCAGATGGCACTCGGCGGTGGTCAGGCCCGAGCAGCCGGCGTACGAGAACATCGCCTCCATGTAGGAGCGCGGATGCGTAGAGAAGGAGGGCGACCCGCCTCCCGCGGTCCCGGCGAGCCGGTCGACGGCGTTGGCCAGATCGGACCGCGAGCCCGTCGACAGGGTGGCGAGGGAGACCGTCGGAGCGCCGCCCGCCGGCCCCTCCAGATGCAGCGCCGACCAGATGTGGTCCGGCTGGTCGGGTCCCCACTCCTGCCAGGCGCGGACGACGGCCGCCGCCCGGCTCCACGGCCAGGTCGCGTACCCGGTCACGACGGACGGCGCGGGGTGGGTCGCGAAGCGGAGCTCGGTGACGACCCCGAAGTTGCCGCAGCCGGCGCCGCGCAGCGCCCAGAAGAGGTCGGAGTTCGTGGTCGCGTCGCAGTCCAGCTGCTTTCCGTCGGCGGTGATGATGGTGGCGCCGGTGAGGCTGTCGCAGGTCAGACCGTACGAGCGGCTGAGCACGCCATGGCCGCCGCCGAGGGTGAGCCCGGAGACGCCGACCGAGGGGCAGGAGCCGGCGGGGACGGTCCTGCCGTGCTCGCCGAGCCGGGAGTACACATCGATGAGTTTCGCGCCGGCGCCGACGGTGGCGGCCGTTCCGTTGGTGCTGATCGCGTTGAGCCGGGACACGTCCAGGACGAGGTGGTCCTGGCCGCCGCTGGACCAGCCCCCGTACGAATGGCCGCCGCTCCTGACCGACAGCCGGACCGACCGGGAGCGGCGTGCGAAGTCCAGGCACTCGCGGATGTCGTCCGGGCCCGAGGCGTAGGCGATGGCGGCGGGGCGCAGCCCGTCGAAGCGGGTGTTGTAGAGCCGGCGGGAGGTGTCGTACGCGCTGTCGTCGGGGCGGATCAGCGCGCCGCCCAGGCCCTTGGCCAGGGCCGGCCAGTCCGGCGGTGAGCTGGGGGTGGCGGAGGTGGCGGTCCCGCCCGGGGCGGTGGGGGCCGGGGTGCGGGAGGGACCCGGTGGCTTCGCGTCGGCGCTGTCGCCCGCGCTGCAGCCGGCCAGCCACGTCGACGCGGCGACGCCGTATCCGGCGCGGAGCGCATCTCGTCGGTTCACGGCCGCAGCCTCCTGCCCGGGGCCCGCCGTCGGCGGGCGACTGCTCACCCTCCTACCCGCCGCGTGCCGTACGCAAGGGGCCGCGGGTGCCGGAAGGGTGCGAGTGCTGGAAAAGGGTGCGAGTGCTGGAAAAGGGTGCGGGTGCCGGAATGGGCGCGAGTGGCGCGGGCCGGGGGAGTCCAGGCCGGGGAGGATGCGCCGGGAGAACCGACAGGGGACGGCGGGGACCTCGGGGGCGTCATCCGCCCGTGTGGGCCTCGGCGTCCCGGCGGGCACGGTCGCGGGCTCGGCGGGCGGGACCCTTCCAACCGCAGGAACAGCGGGCGCTGGCGAAGGAGCCCTGGTCGGTGACCGTCGTGTGGTGGGTTCCGGACGGGGCGGCGATGGGCTGGATGAGCACACAACCACGGTACGGGACACGGCGGCGGGTCGTGGAGGGGTTGACTCCACCCGCTCGCGGCCGGTGGCCGCTCCCTCGCGCGCTCCCGTGCGACCCGGGCTTCCCCCGCGCTTCGGGGCGGGCGCCGTTACGGGGGCGGGCGGCCCGTCGTTAGCCGGGCGAGGCCGGTGGCGGGATTCCCAGGGGGTAGCGGGCGATGGTGATGCAGCGCAGGCGGATGATGACGGCCGCCGCCGCGGCGGGGTTCGTGTGCGGGGTGACGGTGCTGACCGGCTGTGCCGGGGACGGCGCGGCCGCCGACGGACTGGGGGCGGACTCCGGCGAATCCGTGCGCCGGGCGGCCGACGCCCTGATCCGGGCGGGGAGTTCGAAGGTCAGCACGTCGATGGAGATGGCGAGCGGCGGGACCCGGGTGGTGATCACCGGGGCCGGCGGTTTCGACTACGGCAAGGGCCGGGGCGAGCTGCGGGTCACCCTCCCCAAGGACGCCGCCGGGGCCGAGGAGCACCACCCGGTCACCGAGCTGCTGACGCCGGGGTCGCTGTACATGAAGGACCGCGGCGCCGGCGTGCCCGCCGACAAGTGGGTGCGGGTGGACACCACGCGGCTGTCCGACGGCAACCTCGTGACCGGCGGCGCGACCGATCCGCTGGCGGCGGCCGAACTCCTGCGCGGGGCGCAGAAGGTGGAGCTGGTCGGCGACGAGATGTTCCACGGGGTGAAGGTGCGGCACTTCCGGGGGGTGACGGACATCGCCCGCGCGGCCCGCGGCGCCTCGCCGGCCGCCCGGCAGCCGCTCGCGGCGGCGGCCAGGGGATTCTCCGTGACGCAGGTGCCGTTCGATGTGTACCTCGACGCGCAGGGGCGGCCGCGGAAGGTCAGCCAGCGCTTCACGTTCAGCGGTGCGGCGGGTGCGGCGGGCGCGGCCAGGCCGTCCGCGCCGAGCGATGTGACGGTGACGTCGACCACGTTGTTCGACGCGTTCGGTACGCCGGTGACCGTCGTTCTGCCGAAACCGGCCGATATTTACAACGGGAAGATCGTTACTGCACCTCCGAAATGACGGTGGGCGAAATGGTCCTTCCGTGCCATGCGCGGACCGTGTGCGGGTGCCTACTCTGACCAGTGGCCGATGAAACCGGCCACTGCTCGAGGACGAGGAGGTGGTGCACGTGGCTTTGTCTCGCGAAACGCACATGTCTACGCATAACGGTCCGAGTCAGGACTTCGTGGCCCTCGCGGAGATCGAGCTGTGCGGCGAGCTGATGATCGCGGCTTCCGCCGCCGGTGAGGAGCGGTTGAGCTTCGCCCGGATCGACGAGGTGCTCGAAGTGGACCGGACGACGGAGCGTCAGTCGGTGCGGATCCCCGCACAGGCGGCCCGGCGCCCGAGCTGAACCACCGAACGACCGCAGCACCGAACGACCGCAGCACCGAACAACCGCAGCGCCGTATGACCGCAGCACCGCATGAGCGCAGCACCGGACCACCGTGGAGATATTCGTCTCGGTCGCCGGCCGGGTCCGTGGGAACGCTACGGGCCCGGCTGCCGGCCGGGGCTCAGGTGCGCAGCAACCGGGCTATGGCCGCGGTCGCTTCGGCGACCTTGTCGTCGATCTGGGGCCCGCCCTCGGCGGCGGCCGCGGCGACGCAGTGCCGCAGGTGCTCCTCCAGCAGCTGGAGGGCGAAGGACTGCAGGCCCTTGGTACAGGCCGAAACCTGTGTGAGGACATCGATGCAGTAGACGTCCTCCTCCACCATGCGCTGGAGTCCGCGGATCTGACCCTCGATCCGGCGCAGCCGCTTGAGGTGGGCGTCCTTGTGGTTGCTGTAGCCGTGCGGGCCGGGCGGGCTGTGCGGTGCCGCGGTGCTCGGCACGGTCTCCGCGGCCTCGTGGGCCTGGTCGGTCTCGGTGGTCGTCATCCCGCTCTCCCTGCCCGAAAATACCCCTGGTGGGTATATCTTACCGAATCGGTACCTTGTACGACGGATCCCCGGTGAGGGGCAGTCTGTCCGATGGGCGACACTGGGTGACGCCGGTTAGCCGTGGCCGGATGATGCGCCTAGCATCAACGAGACCTGACGAGACCGAATCCGATGCACCCCGAGGACCTCACGTGCGCTTTCGTCTGACCCCCAGGGAGACGAGCTTCTATGACATGTTCGCCGCATCCGCGGACAACATCGTCACAGGTTCGAAGCTCCTCATGGAACTGCTCGGGGCCGATTCGGCCACGCGTATCGAGATCGCCGAACGGATGCGGGCGGCGGAGCACGCGGGGGACGACGCGACCCACGCGATCTTCCACCAGCTGAACTCCTCCTTCATCACCCCGTTCGACCGTGAGGACATCTACAACCTCGCATCGTGTCTCGACGACATCATGGATTACATGGAAGAGGCCGTCGACCTCGTCGTTCTCTACCAGGTGGACGAGCTGCCGAAGGGTGTCGAGCAGCAGATCGAGGTGCTGGCGCGGGCAGCGGTGCTGACCGCCGAGGCGATGCCGAACCTGCGGACGATGTCCAACCTCACCGAGTACTGGATCGAGATCAACCGCCTGGAGAACCAGGCGGACCAGGTCCACCGCAAGCTGCTCGCACACCTGTTCAACGGCAAGTACGACGCCATGGACGTGCTGAAGCTCAAGCAGATCGTGGACGTACTGGAAGAGGCCGCGGACGCGTTCGAGCATGTCGCGAACACCGTGGAGACCATCGCGGTCAAGGAGTCCTGACCTTCTGTGGACACCTTTGCACTGATCGTGACCATTGGCGTCGCGCTCGGATTCACCTACACGAACGGGTTCCACGACTCGGCGAACGCCATCGCCACGTCGGTGTCGACGCGCGCGCTGACGCCGAAGGCGGCGCTCGCCATGGCCGCCGTCATGAACCTGGCCGGTGCCTTCCTCGGCAGCGGCGTGGCCAAGACGGTCAGCAAGGGGCTCATCGAGACGCCGCAGGGACGGTCCGGGATGGCCGTCCTGTTCGCGGCCCTGGTGGGCGCGATCGTATGGAACCTGGTCACCTGGTACTTCGGACTACCGTCGAGTTCCAGCCACGCGCTGTTCGGCGGGATGGTCGGCGCGGCCCTCGCGGGCGGCATCACCGTCATCTGGTCGGGGGTGCTCGACAAGGTCGTCATCCCGATGTTCCTGTCGCCGGTGGTCGGCCTGGTGGTCGGCTATCTGGTGATGCTCGCCATCCTGTGGATGTTCCGTAAGTCCAACCCGCACAAGGCCAAGCGCGGTTTCCGGATCGCGCAGACGGTCTCGGCGGCGGCGATGGCGCTGGGCCACGGTCTGCAGGACGCGCAGAAGACGATGGGCGTCGTGGTGATGGCCCTGACCATCGCCGATGTGCAGAACGGCGACTCGATCCCGACCTGGGTGAAGTTCGCGTGCGCGGCGATGCTGTCGCTCGGCACGTACGCCGGCGGCTGGCGGATCATGCGGACGCTGGGGCGCCGCATCATCGAGCTGGACCCGCCGCAGGGCTTCGCGGCCGAGACGACCGCCGCCTCGATCCTGTACACGACCTCGTACGTCTTCCAGGCCCCGGTCTCGACGACGCATGTGATCACCTCGGCGATCATGGGTGTCGGCGCGACGAAGCGGGTCAAGGCCGTGCGCTGGGGTGTCGCCAAGAACATCGTGGCCGGCTGGTTCATCACGATGCCGGCCGCGGCCATCGTCGCCGCCGTCTGCTACTGGATCATCGCACTGATCTTCTGACCGGCAGGCAGCACGCACCAGCACAAAAGAAATGGGCCCGCCCCCCTCACGGGGGCGGGCCCTTCGCCTTGCGGTGGCACCGCCATGCAGCACCGCAGGGCTGTTGTTCCTCACTCGCCTCCGGGCGCTTGACCCGGTGTCGACGCTCCTCGACGCTGCGCTCGTACCTCGCTTGGTCTCGTCGCTTTCGACACCGGCGCGCCCTTCGGCTCGCGAGGGGTCAGGTGCCGGCCTAGCCGAAGCGGCCGGAGATGTAGTCCTCCGTGGCCTGGACCGACGGGTTGGAGAAGATCCGCTCGGTGTCGTCCAGCTCGATGAGCTTGCCGGGCTGGCCGATGGCCGACAGGTTGAAGAAGGCCGTGCGGTCGGAGACGCGCGCCGCCTGCTGCATGTTGTGCGTCACGATCACGATCGTGAAGCGCGCCTTCAGCTCGCCGATCAGGTCCTCGATCGCGAGGGTGGAGATCGGGTCGAGCGCCGAGCAGGGCTCGTCCATCAGCAGGACCTGCGGCTCGACCGCGATGGCGCGGGCGATGCAGAGGCGCTGCTGCTGGCCGCCGGAGAGGCCGGAGCCGGGCTTGTTCAGCCGGTCCTTGACCTCGTTCCAGAGGTTGGCGCCCTTGAGGGACTTCTCGACGACGTTCTCCAGCTCGCTCTTGCGGCGCATGCCGTTGAGCTTGAGGCCGGCCGCCACGTTGTCGAAGATCGACATGGTGGGGAACGGGTTCGGGCGCTGGAAGACCATGCCGACGGTCCGGCGGACCGCGACCGGGTCGACGCCCGACGCGTAGAGGTTCTCGTCGTCCAGCATGACCTTGCCCTCGACGCGGCCACCGGGGGTGACCTCGTGCATCCGGTTCAAGGTCCGCAGGAAGGTGGACTTGCCGCAGCCGGACGGGCCGATGAAGGCCGTCACGGAGCGGGGCTCGACGGTCATCGAGATGTCGTCGATCGCTTTGTGGTTGCCGTAGTAAGCGGAGAGGCCGCTTACGTCGATGCGCTTGGCCATGGTGGGGCTCTCAATCCGAAATGTCGCTGGGGGTAGTCGCGTCAGCGACCGGTCTTGGGGGCCTTCCAGCGGGCGATGCCGCGAGCCACCATGTTCAGGATCATGACGAAGGCGATCAGTACCAGGGCCGCGGCCCAGGCTCGGTCGTAGGACGCGTCGTTGCCGTTCTGGAACTGCTCGAAGACGTAGTACGACAGGGAAGACTGACCACCCTCGAAGGGGTTGTTGTTGATGATCTGGCTGCCGAAGACCAGCAGCATGATCGGCGCGGTCTCGCCGGTGATGCGGGCGACGGCCAGCATGACGCCGGTCGTGATGCCGCCGATGGCCGTGGGCAGGACCACCTTGAGGATGGTGCGCCACTTCGGGACGCCCAGCGCGAGGGACGCCTCGCGCAGCTCGTTCGGAACGAGCTTGAGCATCTCCTCGGTCGAGCGGACCACGACCGGCAGCATCAGGATCGTCAGGGCCATCGAGCCGGCGAAGCCGGACGGGCCGTTGCCCAGCATCAGGACCCACACGGTCAGGATGAACAGACCGGCGACGATCGACGGGATGCCGGTCATGACGTCCACGAAGAACGTGACGGCCTTGGCGAGCTTGCCCTTGCCGTACTCGACCAGGTAGACCGCCGTCAGCAGACCGATCGGGGTGGCGATCAGCGTCGCGATGCCGACCTGCTCGATGGTGCCGATGATCGCGTGGTAGATGCCGCCGCCGGGCTGGATCGTGATGACCCCGCCCATCGAGTGGCTCAGGAAGTTGCCGTCCAGGACCTTGAGGCCCTTGGAGATCGTCGTCGCGATCAGCGAGTACAGCGGCACGATGGCCACGATGAAGCAGGCCCAGACGAGGCTGGTGACGACGCGGTCCTTGGCCTGCCGGCGGCCCTCGACGGCCGTGGTCACCGCGTAGGTGCCGGCCACGAAGAGCAGCAGCGCGATCATGCCCCACTGGATCCGGCTCTCCAGCCCGGCCGCGAGGCCGATGCCGATGCCGAGCAGGATCGCGGCGGCGGCGATGGCGGCCGGTGCCCAGCGGGGCATCCGGCGCTGCGACAGCCGGCGGGTCGCCGGGACCGCGACGGGCGCCTTGTCGGCGATGGTGTGGCTCATGCGTTGGCCCCCGAGTACTCCTTGCGGCGGGCGATGATCAGGCGGGCCGCGCCGTTCACCAGCAGCGTGATGACGAACAGGACGAGGCCGGAGGCGATCAGCGCGTCACGTCCGAACGGTGACGCCTCGCCGAACTTGGCGGCGATGTTCTGCGCGAAGGTCCCGCCGACCGGGTCGAGGAGCTTCGCGGACAGCACCGGGGAGGCCGACAGGACCGTGGCCACGGCCATCGTCTCGCCCAGCGCGCGGCCGAGGCCGAGCATCGAGGCGCTGATGATTCCGGAGCGGGCGAACGGCAGCACCGACATCCGGATGACTTCCCAGCGGGTCGCGCCGAGCGCGAGCGCCGCTTCCTCGTGCATCTTCGGCACCTGCCGGAAGACCTCACGGCTGACGTTGGTGATGATCGGCAGGATCATGATCGCCAGCAGGATGCCGACGGTGAAGAGCGAACGGGCCGCGCCCTCGGGGTCGGTCTTGTCGAAGACTCCGGTCCAGCCGAGGTACTCGTCGAGCCAGAGGTTCAGGCCCTTCAGGTGCGGCACGAGGTAGATCGCGCCCCACAGGCCGTAGATGATGCTCGGGATCGCGGCGAGGAGGTCGACGACGTAGGCGAGCGGGGTGGCCAGCCGGCGCGGCGCGTAGTGCGAGATGAACAGCGCGATGCCGACCGCGACCGGGACCGCGAGGCCCATCGCGATCACGGAGCTGACGATCGTGCCGTAGATCAGGACGCCGATGCCGAAGACCGGCGGGGTCGCGTTGGCGTCCCATTCGAAGCTGGTGAAGAAGTTCGCGTGGTCCTGGGAGATGGCGTGCGTCGCGCGGATCGTGAGGAAGACCGCGATCGAGGCCATGACGACCAGGAGGAAGATGCCGGACCCGCGGGCGAGACCGCTGAACACGCGGTCTCCGATGCGGGTGACGGAACCCCGGGAGGGGGGAGGCAGTGCCGTGTCTGTCGGTGTTATGTCCATGAGGTTCTCCGGTCTGGGTGGGGGATGGCTCCCCCGGCGGCGGTGCACCGGATGTGCGGCCGGCCCCGTGCGGTACGGGGCCGGCCGCGCGTACTAGGAGAGGGTCGCGATCTGGGCGCGGACCTTGGTGGCGATCTCCGTCGGCAGCGGGGCGTAGCCGATGCCGGAGAGGCCCTTCTGGCCGTCCTCGCTCGCGATGTAGGTGAGGAAGGACTTCGCGAGCTCGAGCGTGTCGGCCTTGTTGCCCTTGTCGCAGGCGATCTCGTACGTGACGAGGGCCAGCGGGTAGGCGCCCTCGGCCTTCGTGTCGTAGGCGAGCTTCAGCGACAGGTCGGTGCCGGTGCCGGTGACCTTGGCCTCGGCGATGGCCTTGGAGGCGTTCTCCGAGCTGGCCGCGACGGGGGCAGCGGCGCCGGTGGCGAGCTTGACCGTCTGCAGGTTGTTCGCGGTGGCGAACGACAGCTCGAAGTAGCCGATGGTGCCCTCGGCCTGCTTCACGTTCGAGGCGATGTCGGCGGAGCCGGGGGCGGACTGGCCGCCCTTGCCCTTCCACGCCTTCGCGTGCTCGTAGGGCCACTCGGCCTTGGCCGTCGCGTTGAAGTACTTGGTCAGGTTGTCCGTGGTGCCCGAGTCCGTCGAGCGGTGGAACGCCTGGATGTTGCTGCTGGGGAGCTTGGCGGTCGGGTTGAGCTTCTTGATCGCCTCGTCGTCCCACTTGGTGATCGTCGAGTTGAAGATCTTCGCGAGGGTCGGCGCGTCCAGGACCAGGTTGTCGACGCCCGGCAGGTGGTAGCCGATCGCGATCGGGCCGCCGACCATCGGGAGGTCGATGCCCTGGCCGCCCTTGCAGATCGTCTTCGAGGCGGTGACCTCTTCGGGCTTCAGCGGGGAGTCGGAGCCCGCGATGCTGACGGCACCCTGGTTGAACTGGGTGACGCCCTCGCCCGAGGACGAGCTCTTGTAGTTGATGTTCGTGCCGGGGCACGCCGCCATGTAGTTCTTGACCCAGACGTCCATCGCGTTCTTCTGCGCGCTGGAGCCGGAGGCGAGCAGCTGGCCGCCCTTGGCGCAGGCGATGGAGCTCTTCGCGGCGTCGGAGGTCTTGGCGTCGCCGGGCGAAGTGTTGTTGTCGGAACCACAGGCGGTCAGGACCAACGCGCTGGAAACCGCGACCGCGCCGACGGTCAGGGCGCGCAGTCCGCTGTTACGGGAAAGCTTCACCTTCTGTGTTCCTTCCAGGAGCCCGCCGGTGGACGGCGAAGCAGAGGTATGGAGGTCTGCATCCACCCGGCGCAGCGTGATGCTCACCGGTAAGGCCGAAATTAGGCAGGGGAAGTGAATCGACCAACGGGAGAGGGTGAACGCAAGGTGAACCTCGTCTATCAGTGCGGGGCGGGCTGTCGCCGATGCCGCTCCGCGGGGCCCGAGGGATTCCTGTGACGCATGGTGTCGACCCGGGAAAGCCCTGGTCAGAGTTGGTCAGGGCTGGTCGGGGGGCGGGCCGGCTACCGCCGCCGGGCGGCGCCGGGCCGGATGGCCCGCAGCATGGCGTCGACGAGCGGGCGGTCGCGTTCGTGGGTGAGACGGTTGCGTGCCGCCGCCGGGGGGAGCCAGATGAGCCGGTCGACCTCGTCATTGACGGCGAAGGTGCCGCTGACGGCCTCGGCGGCCCAGTAGCGGACCTCCTTGGGGCGTCCGTCGGCGAGATAGCGGGCGGTCGGCAGCGGCGCGCCGAGCACGCACTCCATGCCGGTCTCCTCGCGGACCTCCCGCAGCGCGGCGGCCACCGGGTCCTCACCGCGTTTGAGCTTGCCCTTCGGGTGCGACCAGTCGTCGTACTTGGGGCGGTGGATCAGCGCGATCTCCACGCCGTCGTCATGGGGCGAACGGCGCCAGAGGACCGCGCCGGCGGCCAGGACGGGGGATGGCTCCCCCGGGGAACGCAGCATCGTGGCTCACCTCGAACCGGGGACGGCGGGGGTAACGGGGACAGCTGAGACAACTGGGACGGCTGGGACGGCGCCGGACGGCACCGAGGTGCGCTGCCAGAGCCGGGCGAAGGCGAAGCGGGCCGCCTCGACCTCCTGGCGCTGGTCGGCGTGGAGCACGCCCAGCGCGTACGCGGTGGCCGGGGCGATCCGCGGGGTGCGGGCGGCGGTCGCCACGGCGTTGGCGGACTCGGCGGCCTCCCGGTGCCCCTCCAGCAGCCGGGCCGCGGTCTTGAGCCGGTCGTGCAGGCTCTCACCGGTGCCAGCAGCGGCATCCCGGGCGGCGTCGGAGCCGCTCGAGCCGTGGGCGGCGGGTTCGTCCGGTGGGCAGACCTCGGCGGCGTAGCGGCTGAGCCGCAGCAGGGTGCGGGCCTGGTGCCACGGTGCGTCCTGCAGGTCGCTGGTCAGCTCCGGGCCGAGCGCGGCGCGCACGGCGTCCGCGTTGTACGGGTGTCCGGCGCGCGCCAGCGGCAGCGCGGCCGCCGCCTCGGAGAGCCGGTGGTGCGCCAGCCCCGCGAGCGGGGGCAGCCGCACGGCGGCGGGTGCGTCGGCCGCCGCGGTCAGCGGCACCTCGGAGGCCAGTACGGCCACGGCGTCGGCCACCGCGTGGAACCGCGACGAGCCCAGCGCCTGCAGTGCGGCGGAGTGCGCCCGGGTGCGCGCCAGCGTCAGCTGCCGTTCCAGCAGCGCGCCCGCGCGGGCCGCCCCGACGGCCAGCGGCCCCTGCGTGCCGATGGCGGGCTCCGCGGGCAGGGCCGGGTCGTCGGGATTGCCGGGGTCGCCCGTGTCGAGGGCCGGCTGGTCGGGTTCCGAGGCCAGCCGGTGCAGGGCGGACAGCAGCCGGGCGAGCCGGGCCGCGTACTGGTGCTCATGGGCCAGGGACGTCGAGACCCAGCCGAGCTCGGTGCGCAGCGGATCGGCCCAGCCCGGGTCGGTGAGCGTGCCGTACGTGTGCAGGGTCGCGGCGATCCGGCGGGCGGACCGGCGCAGCAGCAGGCCGGCGGCCTCCTCGTCCTCGGCGCGCAGGCTGAGCGCGCGCAAAAACGTGGACGCCTGCTCATGGAGGTAGCCGGAGACCACCTCCCCGGCGCTCAGCGCGCCGAGGGCGGCCGCGCCGGCCGGCTTCCCGTCGAGGACGATTGCCGGCTGGCCGGCCTGGGCGTACGCGGTGTCACGGTGTCGCTGGGCCACGCCGGCGCCTCCGGGCGTCGATGAGCATCTCCTGGACATTGCGCAGCGGCTGGCCGTCGGGGCCGGTGCCGTGCCGGGTCCAGTTCCCGTCCGCCGCGAGGTGCCAGGACGCGGTGTCGTCCGCGGTCCCGGTCTCCAGCAGGCGGTTGAGGGTGGCGCGGTGGGCCGGGTCGGCGACCCTGACCAGCGCCTCGATGCGGCGGTCGAGGTTACGGTGCATCATGTCGGCGCTGCCGAACCAGACTTCGGGTTCGCCACCGTTGCCGAAGATGAACACCCTGGAGTGTTCGAGGAACCGGCCCAGGGTGCTGCGGACCCGGATGTTCTCCGAGAGTCCGGCGACACCCGGCCGGACCGCGCAGATGCCGCGTACCCATATGTCGACGGGCACACCGGCCTGCGAGGCGCGGTAGAGGGCGTCGATGATTCCTTCGTCGACGATGGAGTTGAGCTTCATGCGGATGTACGCGGGGCGCCCGGCCCGGTGGTGGGTGATCTCCTCCATGATCCGGGAGACCAGGCCGTCACGGAGGTTGCGGGGCGCGACCAGCAGCCGGTTGTAGACCTCGCGGCGCGAGTAGCCCGACAGCCGGTTGAACAGGTGCGAGAGGTCCGCGCCGACCTGCGGGTCGGCGGTGAGCAGCCCCAGGTCCTCGTAGAGCCGTGCGGTCTTGGGGTGGTAGTTGCCGGTGCCGATGTGGCTGTAGCGGCGCAGCGTGTCGCCCTCCTGGCGGACCACGAGCGACAGCTTGCAGTGCGTCTTCAGCCCTACCAGGCCGTAGACGACGTGGCAGCCCGCCTCTTCCAGCTTCCGGGCCCACTTGATGTTGGCCTGCTCGTCGAAGCGGGCCTTGATCTCGACGAGGACGAGGACCTGCTTGCCCGCCTCGGCCGCGTCGATGAGCGCGTCCACGATCGGGGAGTCGCCGGAGGTGCGGTACAGCGTCTGCTTGATCGCCAGTACGTCCGGGTCGGCCGCCGCCTGGTCCAGGAAGGTCTGGACGGAGGTCGAGAAGGAGTCGTACGGGTGGTGCAGCAGCACATCGCGTTCGCGCAGCGCCGCGAAGATGTCGGGCGCCGACGCCGATTCGACCTCGGCCAGGTCGCGGTGGGTGCCGGCGATGTACTTGGGGTACTTCAGCTCCGGCCGGTCCAGGCCCGCTATCGCGAACAGCCCGGTCAGGTCGAGCGGGCCGGGCAGCGGATAGACCTCGGTGTGCTTCATCTTCAGCTCGTGCACGAGCAGGTCGAGCACCCGCGGAGCAATCGATTCTTCCACTTCGAGGCGCACCGGCGGCCCGAAGCGGCGCCGCATCAGTTCCCGCTCCAGGGCCTGGAGCAGGTTCTCGGTGTCGTCCTCCTCCACCTCCAGGTCCTCGTTGCGGGTGACCCGGAACATGTGGTGGTCCAGGACCTCCATCCCGGGGAAGAGCTCCTCCAGGTGCGCGGCGATGACGTCTTCCAGCGGGACGTAGCGCTGCGGGCTCGCCTCGAGGAAGCGGGAGAGGATCGGCGGCACCTTCACCCGGGCGAAGTGCTCGTGCCCGGAGACCGGGTTGCGGACGACGACGGCCAGGTTCAGGGACAGGCCGGAGATGTACGGGAACGGGTGCGCCGGGTCGACGGCCAGCGGCGTCAGCACGGGGAAGATCTGCTGGCGGAAGAGGGTGAACAGGCGGGCCTGCTCCTTCTCCGTGAGCTCCGCCCAGCGGATGACGTGTATGCCCTCGTCGGCCAGCTGCGGTGCGATGTCGTTCTGGAAGCAGGCGGCGTGCCGGGCCATGAGCTCGCGGGACCGGGTGAGGATCAGGTCCAGTACGTCGCGGGGCTGCAGGCCGGAGGCCGAACGGGTGGCGACACCCGTCGCCATGCGGCGCTTGAGACCGGCGACGCGGACCATGAAGAACTCGTCGAGGTTGCTGGCGAAGATCGCGAGGAAGTTAGCCCGTTCGAGGAGCGGCGTGGCCGGGTCCTCGGCGAGTTCCAGCACGCGTTCGTTGAACGCGAGCCAGCTGCGCTCCCGGTCCAGGAAGCGGCCCTGGGGGAGATCACCGTCGGCTTCACCCTCGGTGGCGGGGCCGACGGCGGCCTCCACGTCCGGGACGACCTGGGGGCGGAATGCGGTGCTGACCGTGCCTGCCGCTTTGGGCTGACCGGGGACACCGGGTTGATTCATCGAGGCCATGGAGTACGAGCCCTCCTCCGGTTCCGGCACGTCGAACACGTCGTACGGCCTGCCGGGTGCCCTCGGGGAGCGCCCTGGCGCCGTCCGTTCATTGTCCCGTGCCGAACGGGAAAGCGGCAGGTCGGGCGGTGGGGGGTGCTGCGGCTTGGGGGGAGGGGCAGCGGGCTGCATTCCGTGATGCTCGCAAGCCAGTCTGAATCAGCGGTAACGAGAACATGACGGGCCGGACAGCGGGGGGCGACTCCGTGGTGCACAAAGTCTCAGTACCGGCTCGGAACGATTCCGGTCCGGTGTCGGGCGGGCCGGGAGGACGGCGGTGCGGTACCTCCGGATCGCGTGCGGTACCTCGGGCTCAGCTCTCCGTGCGGTACCTCGGGCCCAGCTCTCCGTCCGCTACCTCGGGCTCAGCTCTCCGTGCGGTACATCAGGTCCGTCTCATGGGTCGTGAAGCCCAGCCGCTCGTAGACGGTGACGGCCGGGATGTTGTCCGCGTCCACGTAGAGCATCGCGGTGGGCAGCTTCTCCTGGTCCGCGAGGTGCCGCAGGCCGATCGCGGTGAGCGCCTTGCCCAGGCCGCTGCCCTGCTCGTCCGGGTGGACGCCGACGACGTACACCTCGCCGAGCCGGTCGGCGCGGTGCACCTTCGTCCAGTGGAAGCCGACGACGTCATCCCCGCGGACCGCGAGGAAGAAGCCCGCCGGGTCGAACCACGGCTCGGCCTTGCGGTCGTCCAGGTCACGCTGGGTGAGCGAGCCCTGCTCGGGGTGATGGGCGAACGCGGCGGCGTTCACCGCCAGCCAGGCGGCGTCGTCCTGCCCGGGGACGAAGGTCCGTACGGTGATGCCCGCCGGGATCACCGGCTCCGGCAGCGCGGGACCGCCGTCGAGCGGGCGGCGCAGCTGCCGCAGCTCCCGGAACAGGCTCAGCCCGAGCTGTACGGCCAGGTGCCGGGCGGCCGGGTGGCCGCCGTGCGCCCACACCCGCAGCCGCTTGCCGCTGGTGTCGAGCAGCGCCCGGCCGAGCGCCTGGCCGTGGCCGTGCGCGCGGCGGGAGGCGCTGATGAGGAATTCGGCGGCGGGCGGTTCGACCGGATCGGTGTCCTCGAGCTGCCCGTAGCCGGCCAGCTCGTCGCCCACGTACAGCAGCAGGTGCCGCACACCGGGGCGCGCGCCGCCGCGCAGATTGAGCCGGCCCTGCTCGGAGACCGCCCACTGCCCGTCGCTCGCCGCCGCCTCGCCGAGGAGCGCGAGGACGTCCCGCGCGGTGTCGGGCGCGAGCGCGTCCACGGTCTCGATCCGGCGGGTGGGCGTGCTGGGCTGCGCGGCGTCGGTCATGAACCCGAGCGTAGAGCCTGTCCGGCGGATAGTGGGGGCCCAGGCGTCGCCTGGCGGACGGGTGCCCCCGCCGGAGGCGGGGGAAGGCCTGCCAGGCTCCCTCGTCACCGCTGGGAGGGCTCCCCAGCACCTGCGAACGCGGTGGTATCCGCCGTGGACAGGTCCGCTTCGCCGGCCACCGGGTCACGGGACGGAACGAGGACGGCCGCGACGCAGGCCGCGGCCCCGGCGACGGCGAAGCCGGGCCAGTAGCCGGCGTCGGTGATCAGGGCGCCGATGACGGGCGGGACCAGGGCGGCCGTCAGGTTCTGGCCGGTGTTGTGGATGCCCAGCGCGCGCCCGGACCAGGCGGGCCCGGCGCCCTCGGCGGTGGCCGTGAAGGACAGCCCGTTGGTGCTGGCCGTGATGCCGATGGCCAGGACCAGGGCGACGTCGGTGAGGGGGGAGGGGAAGGCCGCGGTCAGCGCGGTGGCCCCGATGACCGCGGCGGTGATCAGGGCGAGCTGCCGCATCGGCCGCATCCGGCTGCCGACCCGGTCCGACCAGCGGCCCACGACGATCCGGGAGACCGCGCCCAGCCCCTGGCCCAGCGCCACCAGCTGCCCGGCCGCGACCGGCGACCAGCCGCGTGCGTCGACCAGCAGCACCAGCGCGAAGGCGCCCGCCGTGAACTGCGGGACGACCAGCAGCGCGCCGGAGCCGTGGATGCGCCACAGCACCCTCGAACCGCGGTACGGATTGGCGGTACGGACGGCCGTGCCCGCGCTCCTCGCGGCGCGGGCCGGGTCGGCGGCGAACACGGCGATCAGGACCGCGATCACCCCGCAGACCACGGCGAGGAACGCGATCGCGCCCCGCACCCCGTACGCGGCGGCGATCGGCGGCATGGTCAGCGCCGCCATCGCCATCCCGAGCGGCGTGGAGGTCTGCCGGATGCCCATGGCCAGCCCGCGCTCCCCGGTGCCGAACCAGCCCATCACTAGCCGGCCGCTCGCCGAGTAGACGGAGGCCGAGGCCGCGCCCGCCAGGGCGAGGACCAGGCCGAACGCCGTCATGGGGCCGATCGTCGTGGCCACCCCGAGCAGCACCGCCGCCAGCCCCAGCCCCGAGGAGATGACGACGCGCTCGCCCCAGCGGTCGGCGGCGGCGCCCCAGGCGATCAGGGCCAGCACCAGCCCCGCCGTCGGGCAGGCGGCCAGCAGGCCGACCTGCGTGAGGGTGAGGTGCTCAGCGGAGCGCAGCTCGTCGGCGAGGGACGGGATCGCGTAGACGAACGCGCAGGCCGAGGTCTGCGCGGCGGTCCCCAGGGCGAGCATCAGCCAGCGCTTCGCGTGCGGGGGCGTCAGCGGGGCCTCAGCTGGGACGTCCGGGCCGGTGGCTGAGGGGAGTTGGGCGTCTGCATCGCTGGGTGCGCCTCCTCGGTCGGTGGTGCACACAACTATGCCGCCGTACTGCATGCTGAGACAGGGTGTTTCGCATACTGGGACGATGAGCCGGAGGGTGGAGGGAGGAGCGACGGCCGGCCGCCGGAGCTCCGCGGAGTTCCGCGAGTCGAAATCAGCTTTTAACCCTCGAACGCCTGTCGCGCTACGCGCGTTGACCCTAGGCTCCCCCAAATCGGCCACACCTGGACGGCTCTTTACCTTGAGGACTCAGAGGGAACCCATGTCTCTGGCACGTAGATTGACCGCCGCTGCCGCCGGGCTCGCGGCCATCGGCGCGCTCGCCGCCGCCGCGCCCGCGCACAGCGGCCACGGTGGCTACGGCGGCGGCCACGGCGGGAACGGCCACGGTGGCGGCGGCCACGACAGCCGCACCGTGGACCTCCAGCTGCTCGCGCTGAACGACTTCCACGGCAACCTGGAGCCGCCCGCCGGTTCGTCCGGCCGGGTCACCGAACTCCAGGCCGACGGCACCACGAAGACCATCGACGCGGGTGGCGTCGAGTACCTGGCGTCCAGCCTGCGCACCGCCCGCAAGGGCCACGACCGCTCGATCACCGTCGCCGCCGGTGACATCGTCGGGGCGAGCCCGCTGATCTCGGGGCTCTTCCACGACGAGCCGACCGTCGAGGCGATGAACAAGCTCGGCCTGGACGTCACCAGCGTCGGCAACCACGAGTTCGACGAGGGCAAGGCCGAGCTGCTGCGGCTGCAGAACGGCGGCTGCCACCCGACCGACGGCTGCTACGAGAAGGGCCGCAAGTTCAAGGGCGCGGACTACCCGATCCTCTCGGCGAACGTCGTCAACGAGAAGACCGGCAAACCGCTGCTCGCGCCCTACTCGATCCAGAACGTGAACGGCGTACGCGTCGGGTTCATCGGCGTCACGCTCAAGGGCACCCCGAACATCGTCTCCGCCGACGGCGTCAAGGGCCTCAAGTTCCTCGACGAGGCCGAGACGATCAACAAGTACACCAAGGAACTGAAGCGCAAGGGCATCAACGCCGTCGTCGCGCTCATCCACGAGGGCGGCTTCCCCGCGTCGCCCGCGTACAACTACAACTGCGATGCGGGCGGCCCCGGTTCCGGGCTGTCCGGGCCCATCGCCGACATCGCCAAGAAGACCTCGGCCGACGTGGACGCCCTCGTCACCGGCCACACGCACAACGCCTACGTCTGCACCATCCCCGACCCGGCCGGCAACCCGCGGCTGGTGACGAGCGCCTCCTCGTTCGGCCGGCTCTTCACCGAGCTGGACATGAAGTACGACCGCCGGACCCAGGACATCGTCCGCACGTCGGTCAAGGGCTCGAACCACGTCGTGGACCGCGTCCAGCCGAAGGCGGCGGACCTCACCAAGCTCGTCGACCACTGGCGCGCGCTGGCCGCTCCGGTCGCGAACCGCACGGTCGGCTACATCAGCGCCGACATCAAGGCGAACGACGCCGACGGCAACGAGTCGCCGCTCGGCGACGTCATCGCCGACGCGCAGCTCGCCTACGGCAAGACGCTCGACCCCAAGACGGCGATCGCGCTCATGAACCCGGGCGGCATCCGCACCGACCTCGTCTACGCGCCCTCGGGCACCGAGGGCCCCGGCGTCGTCACCTACGGGGAGGGCTTCGCCGTCCAGCCGTTCAGCAACACGGTGAACCTCGCGGATCTCACCGGCGCCCAGGTCATCGCGGCTCTGCAGCAGCAGGTCAGCGGGGCGAACCAGGCATCGCCCAAGATCCTTCAGGTGTCGTCGGGGCTGACGTACACGCTCGACCTGACGAAGACGGGCGCGGACCGCGTCGTCGCGGACACGGTGAAGCTCGGCGGGGTCCCGATCGATCCGGCTGGTGTCTACCGCGTCGCCATGAACTCGTTCCTGGCGGGCGGCGGGGACGGGTTCGCCGCTCTCGGCGCCGGGAAGAACCCGCTGGTGGGGGGCGACGACCTGGCTGCGCTCAACGCCTACCTGACGGCCAACTCGTCGGCTGCCAGCCCGCTGGCGCCGCCGGCGGCCGACCGGGTCACGGTGGTGAAGTAGTAGTTCCCACGCCGGAGTTGAGAACGTCGGGGTAGCCGTAACAGACCCCCGGGCCGCGGAAAGAGACCCTTCCGCGGCCCGGGCCTTCTGCTGCTCGGGGTCGCAGGGTCCGCGCATGGGCTGCCTGAAGTTGATCGACACGCCAGGCGTTCCTGAAGGGGAACGCCGAGTTCCAGGAAAGGTTCGAGGAACTGCTCGAACTGTGCTGGGAGGCGGCCGGCGGCCGGGCGGACCAGGACGATTGCGCGGAGGCGCTGGAGGAGCTGGAAGTCGCTCCGGAGCTCGACGAGGACGACTCCGACCGGCAGGAGTTCTATGCCGGGCACTCCCTCGCGCTCATCGCCGGAACTCTCGCCGCCGCCATGAGACCGGACCCGGGCAAGGGCGAACTTTCGGGACAGACGGTGGAGACGGTGCTCTCCGAATTCGACTGGGTGCTTGCCGGAAGCGTGCCGCGCGTCGTCAGGGCGCTCCCCGACGTTGCCGCGCATCGGGGCTGGGATGTGACGGAGGACTGACGACGCCCGTGGTCGTCCCGGTTCATGTCAGGCCGGGCGGGGCCGTGGGGGCGCCCGGGAGGCGGACGGTGGCCACGGTGCCGCCGCCGCCGGCCGGGCGGAGGCTCACCTCGCCGCCGGACTGCTGGACGGTGCGGGCCACGATGGACAGTCCCAGGCCGCTGCCGGGCAGGCTGCGGGCGGACGGGGAGCGCCAGAAGCGCTCGAAGACGTGCGGGAGTTCGTCCTCCGGGATGCCGGGGCCGTGGTCGCGGACCGTCAGCACGCCGTGGTCCAGGCGTACTTCGACCGAGCCGGACGGCGGGCTGAACTTCACCGCGTTGTCCAGCAGGTTCACCACCGCGCGTTCCAGAGCGACCGGCTCCGCGCGGACGTACCAGGGCGCCAGCTCGGCCCGGATCGTCAGATCGGGTCCGCGCAGTCTGGCCCGTTCCAGCGCGGCCTCCGCGATCTCGTGCAGGGCCACCACTTGCAGCGTGGGCGCCCCGTCGGGGCGTGAGAGCTCCTGAAGGTCGCCGATGAGCGCCGCCAGCTCCGTCATCTGCGCCTTGACGCTGGCCAGCAGCGCCTTGCGGTCCGCCGGGGGGATGGGCCGCCCGGTGGCCTCGCTGCGTTCCAGCAGTTCGATGTTGGTGCGGAGGGAGGTGAGCGGGGTGCGGAGCTCGTGCCCGGCGTCCGCGATCAACTGCTGCTGCCGGTCGCGGGACGAGGCCAGCGCCGCCGTCATCGCGTTGAACGACTCGGAGAGCCGCGCGATCTCGTCCTCCCCCTCGACGGGGATGCGGACGCTGAGGTCTTCGGTTCGCGCGATGTGTTCGACGGTCTCGGTGAGGCGGTCGACGGGCTTCAGCCCTGCGCGGGCGATCAGCAATCCGGCGGCGCCGGCCCCGAGGACGCCGATGCCGGCGACCGCGAGCAGCACCCACGCGAGGGTGTTGAGGGGGTCGGTGATCTCGGACAGCGGGCGGGCCACGGACAGAGCGAGCGGCTGTCGGTCGAGGGCCAGGTTGGTGCCCATGGTGTAGACGCGCAGCTCGGTACCGTCCGCGGTCGTCACGTTGTGGGTGACGGCACGCGGAGTGCCGTCGGGCTTGAGGGGATCAGCGGCGATGGCCTGGTCGGGCTTCGTCACGGGGAAGGCGGCGGTGCCCTCGACCCAGCACGATTTGCCGTTGCGCTGGACCACTTGGGCGGACGTGTTGGTCGTGTTGATGAACGGATAGTGCCCCGGGCCGACGTCCTGCACCGGCGGGGTGGCCAGGCATCCGTTCTGGTTGATCGATCGAGAGATCTGAGGAACCGCGTCAGCCTGGCGCAGCGACCTGTCCAGCTGCTCGGTGAGCTGCTGCTTCGTGAGCAGCCAGCACGAGAGTGCCACCGCCGCCACCGCCACCGCCACCGCGGCGGCCGTGAGGATCGCCAACCGCGAACGGAGTGGCAACCGCTTCATGACTTGCCGTCCGGCGCCCGCAGCGCGTAGCCGACGCCGCGGACCGTGTGGACGAGGCGGGGGAGGCCGTCGATCTCGGTTTTGCGGCGGAGGTACATGACGTAGACGTCGAGGGAGTTGGAGGAGGGCTCGAAGTCGAAGCCCCAGACGGACTTGAGGATCTGCTCGCGGGTCAGGACCTGGCGGGGGTGGGCGAGGAACATCTCCAGCAGGGTGTATTCGGTGCGGGTGAGTTCGACGGGGCGGCCGGCGCGGGTGACCTCGCGGGTGGAGGTGTCCATGCGGAGGTCGGCGAAGGTGAGGGCGTTGTCCTCGTCGGCTGCGGCCGCCGCGGCCGCGTAGGCGCTGCGGCGCAGCAGGGCGCGCAGCCGGGCGAGGAGTTCGTCGAGTTCGAAGGGCTTGACGAGGTAGTCGTCGGCGCCCGCGTCGAGGCCGGTGACGCGGTCGCCGACGGTGTCGCGGGCGGTGAGCATCAGGATGGGCACGGTCACACCCGTGGCGCGGAGCCGGCGGGCGGTGGTGAGGCCGTCCATGCGGGGCATCAGGACGTCGAGGATGATCGCGTCCGGCTGGTAGCCGTCGACCTGGTCGAGGGCCGCCATGCCGTCGGCGGCGATGGCGGTGTCGTAGCCCTCGAAGGCGAGGCTGCGCTGCAGCGCCTCGCGGACGGCGGGCTCGTCGTCGACGATCAGGATGCGGGCGGGGGCCTCGCCGTTCTCGCCGGGGCTCATGGGGGTCGCGACCTCGTGGTGGTGAAGGGGGCGGGGACGGTTATCAGCCTCGCACGGCGGCGGGGCGGTGGCGTGCGGAGCCGCGTCGGACGGGTGCCGGGGTGGCGACTTCGGCGGCGCGGGGAGGCTGCGGGGCGGCCGGCGTGACCGGCATTCCGTGCAGCAGGTCGAGGTCGGCGGGGCCGGTGCGGACGGCGGCTTCGGGTGCGGGGGCGCCCGCGCCCCAGGAGACGGCGGCGGCGAGGGCGTGCCGGGCACGGTTGACGTTGACGGTGATGGCGTTGGTGGTCATGGGACTGCCTCCCCAGGGTTGGAGCTCGGGTGCGGACCGCAGGTCAGTTGGTGCCGCCGCTGCGCAGTGAGTCGAGGTCGGCCTTCACGGTGTTGATCGGGATGGAGAAGCCGAGGCCGACGCTGCCGGCGCTGCTGCCCGAGGAGCCGGACGAAGCGGCCGAGTACATCGCGGAGTTGATGCCGATGATCTCGCCGTTCATGTTGATCAGCGCGCCGCCGGAGTTGCCGGGGTTGAGGGACGCGTCGGTCTGGATGGCCTTGTAGGTGGTGGTGGAGTTGCCGGTGTCGCCGTTGTACTGGTTGCCGCCGAAGCTGAACGGCCACTGGTCGGAGCCGCCGCTGCCGCCCTGGCCCTGGCCCCGGCCCTGGCTCTCGTCGGTGGAGACGGTCACGTCGCGGTTGAGGGCGGAGACGATGCCGCTGGTGACGGTGCCGGTCAGGCCCTCGGGCGAACCGATGGCCACGACCTGGTCGCCGACGGCGATGCCGTCGGAGTTGCCGAGCTTGGCAGCGGTGAGGCCGCTGGCGTTGTCGACCTTGATGAGGGCGAGGTCCTTCTTGGCGTCGGTGCCGACGACCTTCGCGGTGGCCGTCCTTCCATCGCTGTAGGTGACCTTGATGCTGGTGGCGCCCGCGATGACGTGGTTGTTGGTGATGATCTCGCCGTCGCTGGTGATGATCACGCCGGCACCGGTGGACCGGCCGGCGTTCGAGGTCGCGCCGATCTCGACGATGCTCGGGCTGACCGCGGAGGCGACGCCGGCCACGCCGGTCTTGCTGGAGCTGGCGTTCACGGCGGCGGCCGCGGTGCTGACGGTGGGGTGCGAGGTGGTGTTGCCGATCAGCGCCACCGTTCCGCCGCCGACGACGCCCGAAGCGATCGCCACCGCGGCGAACAGGGCGATCGGCTTGCGGACCTTGCGCCGGGAGGTCGGGACGGGGGAGGGACCGGGCGAGGGCTGTGCGCCGGGCGGCGGCGGGGGATACATCCCGCCGGCACCGCTGCCCGCGCCGGGCGCCTGGTGTGCGGTGTGCGGTCCGCTGGGCCACACGGTGACCCCGGACGGGGTCGTCACGGGCTGCTCCGGCTCGTACGCCGGCGGTTGCGGATAGGCCGCGTTCGGGTCGTAGTCGCTGTTGCTGCGCTGCGTGTGATCGGTCATGTCACTGACTGTGCGGCGGCAACATGAGAGGTTCCTGAGCGTCCGCTGAGAAGCCCGACAGAAGTAGGTATGCCCGATATAAAGGTCAGTGGCCCCAAGGGGCACGGGCCTTTAGCGGGGCCCTACTGGCAGCCGCAGGAGGCCCGTACGACGAGCCGGGACGGGAACTGCCGCAGCCGGTCGCGACGGGTGCCGTTGACGCGCAGCGAGTCGTCCAGGACGAGGTCCACCGCGGCGCGGGCCATCGCCTCGCGGTCCGAGGCGACCGTGGTGAGCGGCGGGTCGGTGAGGGCCGCTTCCTTCACGTCGTCGAAGCCTGCGACGGCCAGCCCGCCCGGCACGTCGATCCGCAGCTCGCGCGCGGCGCGCAGCACGCCGATCGCCTGGTCGTCGGTGGCGCAGAAGATGGCCGGCGGCCGGTCCGGGCCCGCGAGCAGGCCGAGGGCGACCTGGTAGGCGTCGTAGCGGTTGTAGGGGGCCTGGAAGAGCCGGCCCTCGATGGAACGGCCGGACTCCCGCATGGCCCGCCGCCAGCCTTCGACGTGGTCGGTGACGGGGTCGCCCAGGACCGGGGTCTTCTCGGTGCCGCCGAGGCACGCCACGTACTCGTGGCCGTGTTCCAGCAGGTGGCGGGTGGCGAGCTGCGCTCCGCCGATGTCGTCGGTGACGACCGCGTACTCGTCGATCGCCTCCGGCCGCTCGTGCAGCAGGACGATACGGGCGTCCCACGCCTCTATCTCGGCGGCGGCGTTCGCGCTCGGGCCCTGGCTGATCAGGATCAGCCCGGAGACCCGCATGCCGAGGAACGCGCGGAGGTAGTGGATCTCGCGGTCGTCCAGATAGTCGGAGTTGCCGACGAGGACCATTTTTCCGCGGTCGGACGCCGCCTGCTCGACCGCGTGCGCCATCTCGCCGAAGAACGGCTGACGGGCATCGGGGACGATCAGGCCTATGAGGTCCGTACGGCGGCTGGCCATCGCCTGGGCCACACGGTCCGGGCGATAACCGAGCTGCGCGATGGCCGCCTGCACCCGCTCGCGGGTGGCCGGGGCGACCGGCCGGGGTCCGTTGTTGATGACATAGCTGACGACGGCGGTGGACGTACCCGCCAGCCTGGCCACATCGTCACGCGTCACCTTTGCCACGGGCCGCAGTCTACGCGGGTCCACCCCGTCCGTTACGCGGATCGGTCGGCGCTCGCACGCGCTCGGGCCTGAGCCTGGGCCTCGGCTTGCGCCTGGGCCTGGGCCTGCGCCTTCGCGGCTTCCTCGGCGGCCCGCTCGACCTTTTCCGGGGTGACGAAGCGGTAGCCGACGTTCCGGACGGTACCGATCAGGGACTCGTGCTCAGGGCCGAGCTTCGCGCGCAGTCGCCGTACGTGGACATCGACCGTTCGGGTGCCGCCGAAGTAGTCGTAGCCCCAGACCTCCTGCAGCAGCTGCGCGCGGGTGAAGACCCGGCCCGGGTGCTGCGCGAGGTATTTGATCAGCTCGAACTCCTTGAAGGTCAGATCCAGGACCCGGCCCTTGAGCTTCGCGCTGTACGTCGCCTCGTCGACCGACAGGTCGCCGTTGCGGATCTCCATCGGGCTGTCGTCGACGCCGATCTGCTGGCGGCCCATCGCGAGCCGCAGCCGTGCCTCGACCTCGGCGGGACCCGCGGTGTCGAGCAGGACGTCGTCGATGCCCCAGTCGGCGGTGACGGCGGCGAGGCCGCCCTCGGTGACGACCAGGACCAGCGGACAGCCGGGGCCGGTGGAGCGGAGCAGCTGGCACAGCGAGCGGACCTGGGGCAGGTCACGGCGGCCGTCGATCAGGATGACGTCGGCGCCGGGGGTGTCCACCAGGGCCGGTCCTTCGGCCGGTGCCACGCGGACGCTGTGGAGCAGCAGTCCGAGCGCGGGAAGTACTTCGGTGGACGGCTGGAGCGCGTTCGTCAGGAGCAGGAGAGAGCTCACTTGTTGCTCCCGTCGGTCGTCCGGTACTGCTGCTGCACACTTTGCTTGCCCATTTGCGAACCCTCCTCGGTCCCTGCGAGGACGTACCTGGTGAAGCGGTGTTTCAGATAGCGGTGTCTCAACATGTGGTCGGAAAACCTGGTTCAGAAAGCACGAAAGGACCCGGGGGCGACGCTGCCCGGATCCTCTTCCCCAGGAGAATAGCCCACATGGAGAGCCTCGGTGAGTCCCTGAACGGGCCTTTGTGTGTTTCATCGATCACTTCGGGTGGTCGGCGTGCGGTTCTGTTGACGGAGGACGGCGTACGAATCGAGGCCGAACACCGGCCGTCGGACGGCGGAACTTCCGGCGCGGGGAACCCGGCGTACGAAGGCTGCGCGATCGTGGTGGCGCACGGCTTCACGGGGGCTCTGGAGCGGCCCGCGATCCGCCGGGCGGCCGAGGTGTTCGCCGAGTTCGCGGGCGTGATCACCTTCTCCTTCCGGGGCCACGGCGGCTCCGGCGGCCGGTCCACCGTCGGCGATCTGGAGGTGCTCGACCTCGACGCGGCCGTGGGGTGGGCGCGCCGCCTCGGGTACCGAAGGGTGGTCACCGTCGGCTTCTCGATGGGCGGCTCCGTCGTGCTGCGGCACGCGGCGCGGCCCGCGGCGGCACCGTCCGCCGGACGGCTGGGCGGCGCACCCGACGCGGTCGTCTCGGTGAGCGCACCGGCCCGCTGGTACTACCGCGGGACGGCGCCGATGCGGCGGCTGCACTGGGTGGTCACCCGGCCCACCGGCCGGCTCGTCTCACGCCTCGGACTCGGGACCCGCATCCACCCGCGCGAGTGGGACCCGGTGCCGCTCTCGCCGATCGAGTCCGCGGCGCTGATCGCTCCGACGCCGCTGCTGATCGTGCACGGCGACCGGGACGCGTACTTCCCGCTGGACCACCCCCGGTCGCTGGCGGGCGCCGCCGGGGACGCGGCCGAGCTGTGGATCGAGCCGGGGTTCGGCCACGCGGAGAACGCGGCCGACGACGCTCTGCTGCGCCGTGTCGGGGCCTGGCTCGGCACGGTCTGACCGGCTCGCGCCGGGGCTCACATCCCGGCCCCCGGGCGGGTGTCATCATGGACGGCGGCTGTACCTCGCGGGGGCCGCAGGGACCCGTGCGACCGCAAAGACAACGACAAGGAGCCGCTATGGCGGCAAGCGACATTCCGGTGACGCCCGCCCCAGGCGCCGGCACGATCCGCTACTGGGCCGCGGCCAAGGCAGCGGCCGGCACGGCCGAGGAGCCGTACCGCGCCGCCACGCTGGCCGAGGCGCTCGCCGCCGCGCGCGAACGGCACGCGCGGCAGCCGGAGTTCGCGCGGGTGCTGCTGCGGTGCTCGTTCCTGGTCGACGGCGACCCCGTCGGGACGCGGGACCACGCGGGCGTGGCCCTGGCCGACGGCGGCACCGTCGAGGTCCTTCCGCCGTTCGCGGGTGGGTGACATGACCTCCTCCGACTGGGACCAGAACCCGCAGCAGAACCAGAACCATCAACAGGGCCATCAGCAGAACCATCAGCAGAACCATCAGCAGGGCCATCAGCAGAATCCGAACGCGTACGAGCCGTACGACCCGTACGCGGCCGGGCAGCCGCAGGCGCACCCCGGGCCGATGCCGTCCGCCGAGCCGGTGTGGCAGAACCAGGTCCCCGGCGATCAGTACGGCCGGCAGAGCCCGCCGCAGAGCCCGCCGCAGGGTCAGCGGTACGGCGGCGGTTACGCGGAGCCCGGCTACGACGCTCCCGCGCGGCAGCCGTACGGCGACCAGCAGCACGACCAGCACGGCGCCCCCCAGGCGCAGTACGACCAGTACGGGCAGTACCCGTCCCACGACCCGGCGGGGGAGGGCGACCACACCGCCGTGCTGGCGGCCATCGACGACTTCCCGTCCCAGCCGGCGCAGACCGTCCCGGATCCCGCGGCCGCCGAGCCGCGTGCCGGTGGCAGGCGTGCCGCCCGTGGCCGGGCCGCGGCGCCCGCCGCCGGGCAGCGCACCGGTTCGCCGATCATCGCGCCCGGGATGCAGCCGGCCGCGCTGACCGCCGTTCTCGCCCTGCTGATCGCGGGCGGGGCCGTGGTCGGCCGTCCGGGGCTCGCGCTCGTGGTGGCGGTCCTGCAGGGCGTCACCGCCGCCGGGTGGTTCCGGCTGAACGGCATGTGGCCGGCCCGGCAGGGCATCGTGCTGGCCTTCCTCGCGGGCGTCACGGCGGACATCGCGCTGCTCGCGACGGACGGCGACAACGTGCCCGCCGTGGTCGTCGGCACGCTGGGGACCTGGCTGCTGCTGGTCCTCGTGCTGCAGATGCGCCACCGCGGGACGACGGACGAGCGGCTGTCGTCGCTGACGGCCACGTCGGCGTCCACGCTGATGACCGTCCTGGCCACCGGCTTCCTCGCGGTCGCCTGGACACCCGGCGGCAGCGATCCGGTGGTGGTCGGCGCGGTGGCGGTCGCCGTCGCGACGCTCGCCCGCGCCCTGCCGCTGCCCGGCGCCGCCTCCGTCGTGGTGGCCGTGCTGGCCGCCGCCGGCAGCGGCATCGTCACCGGCCGGCTGACCGACCTCGGCACCCAGGGCGCGCTGCTGGGCCTGGCCGCCGGTGCCTGCGCCGTCATCGGGCTGCGGGTCGCCAGCTACGACTTCCCGTCGCGCTTCGTCCACTTCACCGCCGGCGTCGCGCTCCCCCTGACGGCCGCGGCCCCGGTCGTGTACGTACTGGGCCGGGTCCTCACCGGCTGACGGAACGCCACCGGAATCCGGACCCCGGGCCCGGGAGGGCCGCTGTCACAACCTCACGACAAACGACAGCGGTCCACCCGGGCGCCGGGGGAAGGCGGGTTAGGGTCGGTCGATCAAGCCTGAACCGGGGGAGAGCCATGCGAGCCGCACGAATACTGCTGATCGTCCTCGTCGTTCTCGGCGGGCTGTTCGTCGCGGCCGACCGCATCGCCGTCTCCGTGGCCGAGGACAAGGCGGCCGAGCGCGCCCAGCAGACCCAGGGCCTGAGCTCGAAGCCCGACATCTCGATCAAGGGTTTCCCGTTCCTGACGCAGGTCGCCTCGGACAAGCTCGACGACGTCAGGATCACCGCGCACGACATCCAGGCGGGCACCGGCGCCGAGCGGCTGCGGATCGACAGTTTCACCGCCGACCTGCGCGGGGTGAACCTCTCCGGCAACTACCAGCGGGCCGTGGCCGACACGGCGGACGGCTCGGCGTTCATCACCTACGCGGACCTGTCGGCTGCCGCGCCCCCCGGAGTGACGGTGGCGTACGGGGGCGAGAGCAAGGACGGCAGGGGCCGGGTGAAGGTGACCGGCAGCGTGACGATGCCGCTGATCGGGACGGTCAAGCGCAGCGTCACCAGCGTGATCAGCGTCGAGCACGGCGACACGGTGCGACTGCACGCCGATGTGATCCCTGGTGTCGGCTCCATTCCCGGCCTCGACAAGCTGATCCGCGAGAAGATCGACTTCACGCGGAGCCTGGTGGGACTGCCCACCGGCATCAAGGTGCAGTCGGTCGTGACGACCCCGAGCGGCATATCGGTGGCCGCGTCCGGGACGAACGTCGTTCTCGCGAGCTGAGACGGCGGCGTCCGCGCCTCAGTCGAAATCGGCGGCAGAACGGCTCCCGGCCCTGCCGCGTAAGGCCCGACCCTTCATCTGTCCCAGTATCCGGACAATCTTGTCTCGGTATATGACACGCTGGTGACACTTTCGGGGAGGTTTCCCTACGATCGGGGTCATGAAGCGACAGGCGGATCTCACGAAGCGGCGGGCAGTCGACCTGTGCCGCGTCGCCGCCAGTCTCTGTCGCATGCCATAGGGGCGGCAGCCTTCTACGTACCGGACCAGGCCCGACGGCCGTTCGTGTGCGCCTGCCTCCCCGGCGTTTCTCTCACATTCTGCGCAATGTCGCGCCCCGTTCTGGCGCATCCGTACTGCCCCGGAGGAGAACAAAATGAGCCGCAGTGACGTCCTCGTGGACGCCGATTGGGTCCAGAGCCACATCGACGACCCCAAGGTGGTAATCGTCGAGGTAGACGAGGACACCTCGGCCTACGAGAAGAACCACATCCGTAACGCCGTGCGCATCGACTGGAAGTCCGACCTGCAGGACCCGGTCCGCCGCGACTTCGTCGACCAGGCCGGCTTCGAGGCCCTGCTGTCGGCCAAGGGCATCGGCAACGACGACACCGTGGTCCTCTACGGCGGCAACAACAACTGGTTCGCCTCCTACGCGTACTGGTACTTCAAGCTCTACGGCCACGACAGCGTCAAGCTGCTCGACGGCGGCCGCAAGAAGTGGGAGCTCGACTCCCGCGACCTGGTCGTCGAGGTCCCCGAGCGGGCCGCGACCACGTACCGGGCCAAGGAGCAGGACACCTCGATCCGCGCGTACCGTGACGACGCCGTCGCCGCGATCAACACGCTGAACCTGGTCGACGTCCGCTCGCCCGACGAGTTCTCGGGCAAGCTGCTCGCCCCGGCCCACCTCCCGCAGGAGCAGTCGCAGCGCCCGGGCCACATCCCGAGCGCCCGCAACATCCCGTGGTCGAAGAACGCCAACGACGACGGCACGTTCAAGTCCGACGAAGAGCTCACCAAGCTCTACCAGGACGAGAACGTCGACCTGGCGAAGGACACCATCGCGTACTGCCGCATCGGTGAGCGCTCCGCGCTCACCTGGTTCGTGCTGCACGAGCTGCTCGACCAGCCGAACGTCAAGAACTACGACGGCTCGTGGACCGAGTACGGCTCCCTCGTCGGCGTCCCGATCGAGCTCGGCGCCAACGCCTGAGTCCGGTTACAGACCCGTTCCAGACCACCCCTCAAAGGATCAGACATGTGTGGAGCAAAGGCCGGCGGCCCGGACTTGGCAGGAGTTGACGTGGCGAGCGAGACGATCATTCAGGGTTCGGTAACCCGTGACGGCGAGCCGATCAGCGGCTACGTCCGGCTGCTCGACGGCGGCGGCGAGTTCACCGCGGAGGTCCCGACCTCGGCGACCGGACAGTTCCGCTTCTTCGCCGCACCCGGCACCTGGACGCTGCGCGCCCTCGTCCCGGGCGCCACGGTGGACCGTACGGTCGTGGCCCAGCAGGGCGCGGCGGCCGATGTGGCCATCGCCGTCTGAACCGCTGAGGCACTGGCTGAACCGCTGAGGCACTGAAGGACTGACGGATCGAACGGCCGAAGGGCCGCACCCCTGGGTTGGACGCTCTGGGTGCGGCCCTTCGTGCTGCCTGTTCATGCTGCCTGTTCGTGCTGCTCGGACGTACCGTGGAGGTATGTACGCGCGCCGGCGTCGCCACTGGTATTTCGCCATGATGGGCAGCTGCATCCTGCTGTTCGTCCTGGCGTGGGCCGTGGTGCGCCTGTGGTCGGTGCCGGCCGCCGTCGCGATGTGCGTGGTCGCGATGGTGATCCCGCCGTTCGCCGCCATCGTGGGGAACCGGCGCGAGCCCGGCGACTTCTGGGACGACCCCGCCGACAGCTGGCTGGAGGACGAACCGGCGGACGACTCCTGGATCCGGGACGAGGAGGCGGCGCGGGCGAAGGCCGCGGGAAAGCGGCCGGACGGCGGGGACTTGGACGACAGGGCCCAGTAGGCGGTCCGGCCTAGTAGACGAGGGCCTGCACGCCGTCGGCCATGACCTCCTGCACGAAGACCTGAGCACCCGCGATCCGTACGCCCTCGATGACGTCCTTCTCCGCGATGTCCCGGCGGGCCGCGCACTGCGTGCACAGTGTGATGCCGCCGCCGGCGAGGATCCCGTCGATCAGGTCCGGCAGCGGTGCGGCGTGCGGGAGTTCGAACTCCGCGGCGCGGCCCGGCAGCGCGAACCACGCGGACTCACCGGTGAGCCACAGCGAGACCTCCACACCGCTGGCCACCGCGACCGCCGCCACCGTGAACGCCTGCGAGCAGCGCTCGGGCGCGTCCGCGCCCGCTGTCACCTTGATCACGAGCTTCTTCGCCATGGGCTCAGGCTAGCGGCTCTCCCACCAGCCCCGTTGGCCCCACCTGTGTCCCATGTCACGGCAAAAGGATTGGGGCGCCGACGTGTCGGCTGGACATAATGCGGTTCCACTCACAATGCGACACGCGTGCGAGTGCTGTGTTTGTGCCCGGGGGGGCTTCCTGTGGAACCTGTACGCCGTCGAGGCGCCGTCATCGCGGTGTCCGCCGGGATCGGAATGCTCGCGCTGGTCGGCGTGACCGCCGGAGTCGTGGTGGCGCTCGGCTCCTCGTCCGGCCATGCCGACGAGGCCGCTCCGTCGTCCCCGGCACCGACCGTTTCGGTGCCGGGCTCTCCGAGCGCCGATCCGTCCGCGTCGTCCGCCTCGGCCACGCCCGCCCCGTCCGCCACGTCCACCGTCAAGGGCCAGGTCAGCCAGGGCGCGCACACCGGTGACCTGCGCTTCTTCCTGCTGGCGCCGCCGAAGGACGCCGAGGTCTACGGCGACGAGGCGGGCAGCCCGCTCTCCGCGGCCGACCTCGCGAGCGGTGCGGAGGACGAAGCGGCCATGAAGAGCGCGCTGGACCGCTACGGCTTCAAGTCCGGCGCCTACCGCACGTATCTCACCGCGGGCGGCGGCGCCGAGGTCACCGTGAAGCTCAGCCGCTTCGCGGACGCCGCTTCGGCCGCCGCGTACTACGAAGCCCACTACTACGAGGGCGACAAGCTGCCCCTCACCGGCGGCTATCCGGCCCGCGCCTACCACCTGAAGTCCGGCTCCGAGGAGAGCACGGACTCGTTGCTGGCCATCTCGTACCAGGGCGATGTGCACATCACCATCACCGTGACGGGCGGCAAGGCCGCGGATCCGAAGCTGCTGCAGAACCTGCTGGACGCGGAGTACCAGCGCCTCAAGACCGGCCGCTGAGCCCGTCCTTCCTTCCCTTCCTCCTTTTTCTCGCACCACCCACGTGGAGATCACCATGTCCGAGGACACCCCTGCGCCCGAGCCCGCTCCGGAACCCCCACCGGAACCGCCGACCGAGGCGGAACTCCCCGTCGAGCCGCAGGCGGAGGAGAAGCCGCAGGCGGAGGCGGAGGTGGAGCGCAAGCCGCGCCGCCGGGGCCGCACCACGCTGCTGATCGCGGTCGCGGCCGTCCTCGGCGTCCTCGCGGGCGCCGGCACCGGCTACAAGATCCAGCAGGACCGCCCGGAAACCCCGCTCCCGCCGCTCGCCCAGCCCAAGCTCGTCCAGCCGGCAGGCGCCGCGGCCCCGGCCGCCCCGCTCACGGTCGCCGACGACCACCTGGTGAAGACCGACGGCGACCTGCGCAAGCTGCTCCTGGAGCGGCCGAAGGGCGCGAAGGACCCGGCAGTGCCGGTCTCCGGCGACGGATGGCTGCTGCTCGCGGATTATGCGGACGGATACAACAATCCGGATCACATGTTCCAGGAGCTGAGCACGAACGGATTCCGGCGTGCCGTGGTGACGGGCTGGGACAGCGACAACCACACCACCACCGATATCCATCTGGTCCAGTTCCGCGACCAGACGACGACCTTCGCCGTCCAGATGCTGCAGGGCCAGCAGGGCTACATGACGGATGCCAAGCATGCTGAGAATGAGGGGACGGCGATCCCCGGCGACCTCGACGGCCGGGTCTGGGTCTACTCCAAGCCCGAGACCAAGGAGGGCTACGAGCCGCTGTACAAGGCGCGGGGGCTCGCCCGGCGCGGCGACATCTTCATGGACGTCTGGATCTTTTCGGGGGACCCGATCAGCACCGCGACCATCATGGACATTTCCAAGCGGCAGTTGGAGCGACTGTGAACGACGAGGCGTCACCCGAGGTCGCACCCGAGACCGCACCTGAGGTGTCATCCGAGACCGCACCCGAGACCGCACCTGAGGTGTCATCCGAGACCGCACCCGAGGCGTCACCCGAGGTCGCACCCGAGACCGAAGCCACCCCGGCGCCCAGGAAGCGCCGCGCTCTGGCGCTCGGCATCGCGGCGGCCCTCGTCGCCGTGGCGGCCGGTGGCGGCATCGGCTACGCGGTTCTCCAGCATGACGACGCGCCGGACAACAAGACCTCCGCCGCTCCCTGGAAGGCCCCCGTCCCGGCCAAGACCGGTGAGTTCGGGGCGAAGTCGGGCGGCAGCCACTACGGACGTCTCGGCAAGCTGCTGCTGCCGCTGCCGGACACCTACCAAGCGGGTCCGGACGTCGGAGAGTTCGGCAACGACGTCGAACTGGACGGCAAGCAGGCCGTGACGATGATGAAGTCCAGCGTCAGCAGGCTGTCCAAGAAGAACCGCAGCGCGGTCGAGAAGTCCATCGACGACCTCCACCTGCAAGGTGCCGGCATGCGGACGTACAGCGCCGACGGCGGTGACTACGTCATCGAGATACAGATCGTCCAGGTGACGAACAAGCAGGCCGCTGCCGAGCGCAACGAGTACTTCAACGAATTCACCAAGGCGCTCGGGGTGTTCCGCAACGGCCCGAAGATCGCGGGTCACGACAAGGCGCGCTGTGTGCTGCCGCCGACCGAGCCGGGCGAGAAGCTCGATGCGATGTCCTGCCAGGCCACCGAGGGCGACCTGATGGTGACGATGACCCTGACCGGCACCGTTCCGCTGCACAAGACCGAAGCGGCGGACCTGCTCAAGCAGCAGCTCGACCGCATCCAGGACCCGGGGGTGTCGGCATGACCGACCAGTCGATCGCGTCGCAGGACGAGAAGCCGCAGGACGTGGAAGCACAGAACGTGGAACCGCAGGCCGAGAAGCCGCAGGACGTGGAACCGCAGGACGCCGAACCCCAGGACGCCGAAACCCAGGACGCCGAACCCCAGGCCGTGGAGCCCGAGCCGCAGCCTGAGCCCGCTGCCGAAGGCGTTCCGCCGGTGCCGCCCCTCCCGGTGGCCCCGCCGTCGGCGGACCCCTGGGCCGCCCCCGTGCTGCCCGTCGAACCGAAGAAGCCGCGCCGTGTGCTCCGCGCGGTGCTGCGCTGGACGTCGGCCGTGCTGGTCTTCGGCGCGCTCGGCGGCGGCGTCGCCTACGGGATCACCCAGCCCGAGCGCACCAGGATCCCAGGGCTGGAGACACCTGACGACGGCCGCTGGACCTATCAGCCGCTCGCCCTGCCGAAACTGCCCGCAGGCAAGCCGGCGGTGGGTGAGGACCAGCTCAACCGCGGTGGTCGCCACTACGCGGACTTGCGATCGCTCCTGCTGCCCGCCCCGGAGGGCGCCACGCCCGATCCGGCGTTCCCCGGCGCGAAGGGCTGGCTGCCCACCGACAAGTACCTCACGTTGTTCGACAAGGACACCCAGGCCCCGCAGCGCGGGTTCCTCACCCAGGAGGGGCTGCGCCACATCGCGGCCCGCGCCTGGACCATGCCGGACGGCACACGCGCCGAGACCTACCTGCTGCAGTTCTCCAGTGCGGCGTACAGCGATCGCTACCGCATCGATTTCAACACCACCCACTTGGCACAGGCGCCCGACGTGCGGAGTGACCTCGACTCCGCGCTGGGTGCCGGCGAGGCCGGCGCGTCGATCCTGTACGCGTTCGAAGGGCAGGGCCCGCACGGGACCCGGGTGCGGTATGCGTTCATCTCCGCGGGCGACACGATCGGCGTCGTCGTCCTGTCCCACAAGGACACGATGCCGGTGGTGCCGTTCCGGCAGACGATCACGCTCCAGGCTCAGCTCCTCGGCTGAAGCGGCCGGAGCGGCCGGAGCGGCCGGAGCGGCCGGAGCGGCCGGAGCGGCCGAAGCGGCTGAAGCGGCTGAAGCGGCCGGAGCCCGCCGAAGAAGCCCACGTAGCGGCCATCCGGGCCCGTCCCGGCCCGCCACGGCCACGGGGACGCACCTCACAGCGCCGTCCCCGTGGCCGCCGACTAGACTCGTCCCCGGTCCATTACCGCTTGCCTGCCCGAGGAGCACACTCGTGCGTATTGAGTACATCTTCGACGCCTTGCTCGTCCTGGTCTGCCTCGGCGTCGCCGCGTTCTCCGTCTTCGCGGTGGCGAAGCTGTACCAGGGCCAGCGCTGACCTCGGCCGCACGGACAACGGAACAGGGCACCACACCATGATCGAGATCCCGTCCGACCTTCACCCGGACCTCGTCCCGCTCGTCTTCCTCCTCGGCAGGTGGGAGGGCGCGGGCGTGTACGACTTCCCCGGCGCCGAGAAGTGCAACTTCGGGCAGGAGGTGACGTTCAGCCACGACGGCCGCTCCTTCCTCGAGTACACCTCCCACACCTGGGTGCTGGACGCCGAGGGCAAGAAGCTGCGCCCGCTGGAGAACGAGAGCGGCTTCTGGCGGATCGACAAGGACCGCAAGGTCGATGTCACCATCACCCGTGACGAGGGCGTCATCGAGATCTGGACCGGCGAGCTGGCCGACCAGAAGCCGCAGATCGACATCGTCACGGACGCCGTCGCCCGGCTGCCCGAGGCCCCGGAGTACTCCGGCGGCAAGCGGCTCTACGGCTACGTCCACAGCGACCTGATGTGGGTCGGCGAGAAGGCCACCCCGGCCGTCACGCTGCGCCCGTACATGTCCGCGCACCTGAAGAAGGTCGTGGACCCGCGTGAGTGGGCGAAGGACCTCAAGGACCTCCCCGACGACGGGATCGCCTTCTTCAAGTAGGACCCGCAGCGGTGGGACCCGCCGGATAGGACCCGCCAGGCGGGACCCCCGCCGAAGCCCCGCTTCGGCCCTCGCGGCAGCCGGGATCCACAGCCCTACACTGGGGGCTGTGGTGACCACCGACTGGAAGAGCGATCTGCGGCAGCGCGGCTACCGGCTGACCCCGCAGCGGCAGCTTGTCCTGGAGGCCGTGGACGCTCTGGAGCACGCGACTCCGGACGAGCTGCTCACCGAGGTACGCAGGACCGCCTCCGGCATCAACATCTCCACCGTCTACCGGACGCTGGAGCTGCTGGAGGAGCTGGGCCTGGTCAGTCACGCCCACCTCGGACACGGCGCCCCGACGTACCACCTCGCGGACCGGCACCACCACATGCACCTGGTGTGCCGGGACTGCGGCTCCGTCACCGAGGCCGAGGTGACGCTCGCCGAACCGCTCACCGAGGGGCTGCGCGAGGCGTTCGGCTTCGAGACGGACATGAAGCACTTCGCGATCTTCGGCCGCTGCGCCGCCTGCACCGCGAAGGCTTCCGCCGACGGGTCGTAGGCTTATCGCCATGACCGCCATGTCGAAGAGTCCCTTGCTGTCGCTTCCCGGTGCCGTCCCCGCAGAGGGGCCGGACGAGGGTGTCGCCGGACACTACGGCGACCTGTTCCGCGAACAGCGCGCGCTCGCCGACGGGACGGGCTTCGTGGACCTGTCGCACCGCGGCGTCCTCACCGTCAGTGGCGAGGACCGTCTCGCCTGGCTGCACCTGCTGATCACCCAGCACGTCGAGCAGCTTCCCGCCCACCACGCCACCGAGGCGCTGGTCCTCACCGCGCACGGTCACATCGAGCACGCGCTCTACCTCGTGGACGACGGCACGACGACCTGGATCCACGTGGAGCCCGGCACACAGGGCGCCCTGCTCGCCTATCTGGAGAGCATGAAGTTCTTCTACAAGGTCGAGGCGGCCGACGCGTCGGAGCAGTACGCGATCGTCTATCTGCCCGCGGGCGCCATCACGGCCGTCCCGGAGGGCTGGGCCGTCCGCGAGACGTCCTACGGCCGGGACGTCTTCGTGCCGCGCGCCGAGCTGGAGTCCTTCGCGGCCGGCGCGGGCCGGCCGATCGGGTCGCTGTCGCTGGAGGCGCTGCGGATCGAGGCACACCGGCCGCGGCTGGGCCTGGAGACCGACCACCGCACCATTCCGCACGAGCTGGGCTGGCTGGAGACCGCCGTCCACCTGCAGAAGGGCTGCTACCGGGGACAGGAGACGGTCGCCCGGGTGCACAACCTGGGCAAGCCCCCGCGCCGCCTGGTCTTCCTGCACCTGGACGGCAGCGAGGTGAAGCTCCCGCCGCACGGGTCCCCGGTCCGGATCGCCTCCGAGGGCGAGGAGAGCCGGCAGATCGGCTTCATCACGTCCTCCGCCCGGCACTGGGAGCTGGGCCCGATCGCGCTGGCCCTGGTGAAGCGCAACACGGCGGCGGACGCGACGCTGCTGGCCGACACGACGGTCGCGTCGCAGGAGATCGTCGTCGCGCCGTAGTCCACTGCGGTGACCGCCGCGGTGATCGCCGCGTCATCAGATGTCGATCAGATGTCGATGACCAGGGTGAACGGGCCGTCGTTCGTCAGCGAGACCTTCATGTCCGCGCCGAACCGGCCCGTTTCCACGTCCGCGCCCAGCGCGCGCAGCTGCTTCACCACCTCGTCGACGAGCGGCTCGGCGATCCCGCCCGGCGCGGCGGCGTTCCAGGTGGGGCGGCGCCCCTTACGGGCGTCACCGTAAAGCGTGAACTGGCTGATGACGAGCAGCGGGCCGCCGATGTCCGAGCAGGACTTCTCGTCCGGCAGGATGCGCAGGCTCCACAACTTGCGGGCCAGCTGCGCCGCCTTCTCCGGGGTGTCCTCGTGCGTCACCCCCACCAGAACGCACAATCCCGGTCCGGTGATCGACCCGACCGTCTCTCCGCCGACCACGACACTCGCTTCACTGACCCGTTGGGCAACCGCTCGCATACGGGCATTGTCCCGTGCATGTGCCAACACCACTCGCACGGGTGAGGGGGCGCACGCGACCGCAGGTCGTACGCCCGGTTGGACGCCAAGCACGCCCGCCGTCGGGGCCGTTCGGGTGCAGAGTCGCTGCGGGGTGTCCGCAGGCAGTGGGACCATCGGAACCTGGGCGGCTCCGGCCGCGACGAGGGGACGACAGGCATGACCACACCCGGCGCTGGAGAGACATCCGGTACCACCGCACCGATCGCACCGACCGCGCCCATCGAGAAGGGCCATCACATGCTGAAGGCCGACGCACTGGGGCCGCGGCCCCCGGGTCCGCGCAGCCCGCTCGCCGCGGACGTCCCGGAGCCCGAGATGGGGGCGCTGGGCCTCGGCACCCTGCGCACCCTGCGACGCGACGCGCAGCAGGAGGAAGCGGATCTGTCGTATCTGCGCCGGCTGCTGCACGGCCGGATCGACATCCTGCGGGCGGAGCTGGGGCGCCGCACGGCACCGGACGCTCCGCTGCTGGACCGGCTGCCGGAGATCCTCACCGACGCGCCGTCCCGGCACCGCTCCTCCGCCCGGCACGTGACGCTGGGCACGCCGCTCACCGAGCGGGTGCGGCGGCTCGCCGAGGAGATGCTCGCCGAGGTCGAACTGTCGGACCTCGACGCCCGGACGGACCAGGACCTGCACGAGGGGATGGGCCGACTCGTCCGCCATGAGCAGCAGGTCTCCCGGCGCCGGCAGACCCTCCAGCGGACGGTCGACGGCTGCAGCGCGGAGATCACCCGCAGATACCGTGACGGGGAAGCAAGCGTGGACGACCTGCTCGCCGAGGGCTGACGGCGATGATGACGGGACACCCGCAGCGGCAGACCGGGACCCGGGCCGGGACGCGGGCCGGGACGCGGGCCGGGGCGCAGACCGGAGCTCGGGCCGGGGCGCGGGCCGGGGCGCGGGTTTGAGCGCGGTGGAGCGTCCGCATCCGGTGCTGGCGGAGGTCGTCCGGTCGGGCTTCGTGGAGGGGCTGCACCGCGGCTCGCTGGTCGTGCTGGACGCGGACGGCCGCGTCGGGCCGACGCTCGGAGACGTGACGTCGCCGGTCTTTCCCCGGTCGTGCAACAAGCCGATGCAGGCGGCGGCGATGCTGCGGGCCGGGGTCGCCCTGGACGGCGAACTGCTGGCGCTCGCCGCGGCCAGCCACTCGGGGGAGCCGTTCCATGTGGAGGGCGTAAGGAAGATCCTGGCGGGCGCGGGCCTGACCGAGTCGGCGCTGCGCAACCCCCCGGACCTGCCCGTGGACGTCGAGGCGGCCGAGCAGTGGCTGCGGGCCGGCGGCGGCCGCGAGCGGATCCTCATGAACTGTTCCGGCAAGCACGCCGCGATGCTCACCGCCTGCGTGGTCAACGGCTGGCCCCTGGAGACGTATCCGGACCCCGGCCATCCGCTGCAACGCCTGGTGCTGGACGTGTTGTCCGACCTGAGCGGCGAACCGGTCGAGCGGGTGGGCGTCGACGGCTGCGGGGCGCCGGTCGCGGCGCTGAGCCTCACCGGGCTGGCGCGCGCCTTCGCCCGCTGCGTCGGCGCGCCCGAGGGCACCCCGGAGCGGAAGGTGGCCGACGCGATGCGGGCGCACCCCGAGTACGTCGCGGGCACCCGGCGGTCGGACACCTGGCTGATGCGGGAGATCCCGGGCGCGCTCGCCAAGGTGGGCGCGGAGGCCGTCCAGGCGGTGGCGCTGCCGGACGGCCGGGCGCTGGCCTTCAAGATCGACGACGGCGGCAGACGGGCGCTCGGGCCGGTGCTGGCAAGGGCGTTGGAGCTGATGGGAGTGGACTCGCCGGTGCTCGCCCGGATCGCCGACTCGCCGCTGCTGGGCGGCGGGGAACGGGTCGGCGAGGTGCGCGCGGTCTTCTGAGGACCGGCCGGGCGCCGGCGGGCAATCCGCCGTCGCCCGGCGGACCGGTCACGTCAACCGCCCCTCCTCCGCCGAAAATCCGGATGCGCGTCGCCCCGCGGCCGCCTACGTTCGGGAGATGAGCCCCGACCTCCGCACCCTCGCCGAATCCGATCTGCCGGAATGGCTCCGCGCACTGAACAACGCGTTCCTGATGCCGCCGACCGTCGCCCCGGAGGAGGTCGCGGCCCGCAGGCCGGGGATCGACCTGGAGCGGACCCAGGGCGTGTTCGACGAGGGCCGCTGCGTGGCCACCTTCCGCAGCATGCCGCGTGAGCTCACCGTGCCGGGCGGCGGGCTGCTCGCCGCCAGCGCCGTCACCAACGTCTCGGTCACCGCGACGCACCGCAGGCGCGGGCTGGCGACCCGCATGATGTCGCGCGACCTGACGGACGCCAAGGAGCGCGGCGAGGCGGTGGCGATCCTGATCGCCGCCGAGTACCCGATCTACGGCCGCTACGGTTTCGGCCCCGCGACGTGGATCAACGAGTGGGACGTCGACGTCCCCCGGTCCGGTCTCGACCGCCGCTGGGCGGGGCCCGCCGAGGGCCGGGTCGATCTGATGACGCCCGCCGAGGTCCGCAAGATCGGCCCCGAACTCCATGAGCGGGTCCGGCGGCTGACGCCCGGCGCGATCGACCGCACCGACCGGTGGTGGGACCTGGACACCGGGCAGCTGGTCTTCCCGTCCAACCCCTGGAAGGAACTCTTCTACGCGGTGTACCGGGACGCCGCCGGCCGGGTCGACGGCCTGGCCACGTACACGATCAAGGAACACCGGTGGTCGAACAAGTTCCCCAACGTGACGCTGGAGACGGGCAAGCTGATCGCGGCCTCCCCGGCCGCCGAGCTCGCGCTGTGGCGCTACCTGCTCTCCGTCGACTGGGTCACCGAGCTGAAGTCCGGCTACCGCGCCCCGGACGACATCCTGCCCCTGCTGCTCGGCGACCCGCGCGCCGCCAGGACCGAGACGAACGCCGACTTCATGTGGCTCCGCGTCCTCGACACCCCGCGCGCCCTGGAGGCCCGCACGTACACCGGCGCCGGTTCCCTCGTCCTGGACCTGCACGACGCCGCGGACCTGGCCGGCGGCCGCTTCCGCCTGGAGACGGACGCCGACGGCGGGGCCGTCTGCACCCCGACCCGTGACGACGCCGACCTCTCCCTCGACATCGCCGAGCTGGGAACGCTGTACCTGGGCGACGAATCCGTCCTGCGGCTGACCGCCCTGGGCCGCGTCACCGAGGAACGCCCCGGAGCGGCAACCCGCGCGGACACCCTCTTCCGCACCCCCCGCCGCCCCTGGACCCCGGACGGCTTCTGACCGCCGGGCCCCACGGGGGCGGCCTACTGCGCCATCAGGATGGCGATCCCGGTGAGCGCGATGCAGGTGTAGGTCGTACCCCGGTCCTTGCGGTCAAGGGCGATCAGTCCGAAGACGACAGCCCAGGCGGCGCCGTACCTCCACTGGACGAACTGCTCGAAAGCGAATCCGAGAACGGGCATGGCAGGTCCCTCCTTCGTGGCGCTGAGCGGTGGCAGAAGGCGGGTGGTGGCGGTATGTCCCGTACGCCGTTGGACGGTTGATGACGCTGACCCCCGTTGCGCCAACTTCGACAACTCGTCTGCAAGTCAGAAGTCGACTGAGCTACTACTTCGTGTTTTCCCCAGTTGACTGAGATCCACAAACTCGAGTCAGTCAACTCCCATAAGTTGATGGAGAGTTGTAGCCTGGAGTGCATGAGTCCGAGTAGCTCGGGGACCGATGGGGCGGTGCCGCCGTTCCGGCGCATCGCGGATGAACTACGTGCCGAGATGGACAGCGGTGTGCTGGCCGCAGGCGATCAGATCCCGACCCAGGACGCCCTGAGCAGGCGGTTCAAGGTGTCCCGGGCCACCGTTCAACGGGCCCTGGACGAGCTCCGCAAGGATGAATACATCGACTCCCAGCGCGGCCGGGGGTCGTACGTCCTGCGCGGTGGGACCCCGTCCCGGCCGGACCACGAGGGGCGGTCGCATTCGGGGCCCGGGCCTGCGGGGGTGGAACTGGCCGAGCATCTCGAAGCCGCGTTCCGCGAGCCCCGGGTCACCCTGGACTCCTTCTCGCTCACCGCGGAGACCCTGAACTCGGCGTTGCAGGGCCCGCTCCGGAGCATCCAGGCAGGTGAGATCGACCCTCCGCAGTCCGTGACGGTGCGGCTGCTGCTGCCGGAGCCGGGCGCCCGGTTGGCCGTTCCGCGGCTCGTCGGCGACGCGGGTGACGGTCGCCCGATGGAGCGGCTGCGGCGGCTGGCGCAGAGCCACGCACTCGGCCTGCAGGGATCCGTGGGCCGGCTGGCGGACCTGGGCCTGGTCACGGAGGTGTCCGTCGAGATCAGATCCGTGCCGGTCAGCCCGGTGAACAAGCTCTACCTGCTCAACGGGACGGAAGCGCTCTTCGGCTACTACAAGGTCGTCGAGCGCACCGTGTCCTACCGCGGGAAGGACATGGAGATCTACGACTTCCTGGGGCTCGGGGCCACCCTCTTCCACTACTCCGCGGCCGGGGCCGGCCCCGACCCGTACAGCGCCGAATACGTGAGGCGGTCGCAGGATTGGTTCGATTCCATCTGGTCAACCATTGCCGAGCCGTTGAGACTCTTCGAGTGACCTTCCGCCCGTCCTCCGCCGTTGGCCGGCGGGCCCGTCGAGAACTCATAGCCGCCGCGGGATGTGTGCTGTTCGATTTCGACGGTCCGCTGGCCAGCCTCTTCGGCAACCACAAGGCGCACGAAGTGGCCCGCGTTCTCCGGCGCAGCATCGACAGCTGGGGGCTGGCACCGCCGTTGAGCGACCCGGACAACCCGCTCCAGGTGCTGCGGGACACGGCGCGGGCATACGAGGGCACCCCTTCGGCCCATCGGGTCGCCGAGCTGGACCGGCTCCTCACCACGGAGGAGGTCCGGGCCGCCGGCTCCGCCGTGCCGACCGAACACGCGCATGAACTGGTCGTGTGGCTTGTCGGACACGGCAAGAAAGTCGCGGTGACGACCAACAACTCCGCCGCCGCGGCTAATCTGTATCTGAGGCGCATGGGGCTGGCCGAGTTCTTCGGCGCTCATGTGCACGGGCGGCTCGGAGACACCCTCCTGATGAAGCCCGATCCGTCCTGCCTTAAAGAGGCGATGCGGACTACGGGCGCACGGGCTCGCGACTGCCTGATGATCGGCGACTCGGCCGACGACTGCAGCGCGGCTCAAGGAGCCGGTGTCACGTTCCTTGGCTATGCGAACGACGCCAGGAAGCAGCGGGAGCTGGAGGACGCCGGAGCCAGGCACATCACCGACGCGCTCGTGCATCTCTTCGAAGAACGCCGGCAGCCGTAACCGTGGTTCGTTAAGTGCGTACGGGGTCCGTTAAGGGTGACGTGGGACGGTGCTCGGCCACTACTGTCGACGCCACACACGCCGCGTGGGGCGGACGGTTCTCATCACATTTCTCATGAGCAGTTCTCCGACACCGTCAGACACCCTAGGAATCCGGTGACCACGACGACAGTGGCGAGGCTCCGTCCCCCAGCGGGATCGGACCGGGTGGAGGGCCCCTTTCCGGGCTACCACAATGTGACCTACGCGGTCAGGCCGGACGCCGTGTCCCGGCCCGGCCTGGGGTTCCACCGGCTGAAGCTGCGTGAACCGAGGCCCGGGGTCTTCTGGTTCGACCTGCGGTTGTTCTCTTCGGAGGACCAGCTGATCTCCGCGCTCCAGGGCCGTATCCCGCATATCCCGCCGGTCGCCTTCATCGACGAACACATGTCCACCACGGTCTTCATCGAGGGCCGGACGCTGGGCAGTCTGCGGAGCACGAGCGGCGGCAGAACGGTCGGTGCGGGATTTCTCGACCAGATCGAGAAGCTGTTCCAGCACCTCGTGGCGTGCGACACCGCCCGGCTTCCGGCGGAACGGCTTCGCCTGTGCAAGTGTGACGGGCTGCCCCGGGCGGAGAGTTCCACCGGATTCCTGCGCCGGGTCGTGCACTTCACTCTCGAACACGTCTATGCGCCGCACCGTGAAAGGTTCTCAGGTCTGCTGGCCGACCTCGATGTCCGCGAGGACGCGCTGAGCGCCTTCGAGGGCCGGCTGCCGGAACTGACCCCGCGCCCGTCCCGACTGCTTCACGGGGACCTGCACTGCGAGAACTTCATCGTGGACAACGCCGACGCGCTGTGGACCATCGACTGGGAACTCGCCCTGATCGGTGATCCGCTGTACGACCTCGCCACGCATCTGCACCTCATGCGCTATCCGAGTGCGCAGCGGCGCGAGATGATCGCGCGCTGGAAGCGGGCGGTGGGGGAGGAGGCATCGCGGGGGGCCGACGGGGATCTGCCGCACTATCTGGACTACAAGCGCGTCCAGTCCGTCATCACGGACGTCATCCGTGGGGCGACGGGCCTGGACGCCGCACTCGACTACGCGCAACTGGGCCAGGTGACCGCCGTCGTCGTGCGCGCGCTGCGGGCCGCGCAGGAGCCGCTGGGTCTGGACAAAGTCCCCTCCCGGGTGGCCGTGGAGGCCGCCTTCGAGGCCTGGCACCGGCGGCACGCCGCGCCCGTCACTGCAGGCCGAGGGCCATCCACTTGGACGGGTCGGTGAGGGGTTCGAAGCCGAGCTTGGCGTAGACGCCGTGGGCGTCGGCGGTGGCGAGGAGGATGCGGCGGAGGCCTGAGGGGGCTAGGTGGTCGCGGACGGCGGTCACCAGGGCTACGCCGAGGCCTTTGCCGCGGGTGGCGGGGTCGACGTAGACGTCGCAGAGCCAGGCGAAGGTGGTGTGGTCGGTGACGACGCGGGCGTAGGCGAGCTGGGTGCCGGAGGCGGTGTCGTAGAGGCCGAAGTTGAGTGAGTTCGCGATCGCGCTGTCCTGCTTCTCGCGGCTCCGGCCCAGCGCCCAGTAGGCGTCGGTGGAGAGCCAGTGGTGGATGCGGGCGGCATCCAGCCGGGCGGGGTCCGTCGAGATCTCATAGGTGTCGTCGTCCATGGCGGCGAGGCTGCCAGGCGGGGGCGGCGGCGTCGACCCGATATCGGGACGGCCCGGGGCGGTGCCGCACGTCGGTGCAGCGTTGCTTACCTGTTATGCGGAGAACTATTAACTGGACCTTGACTGTCGATGTGCGTCACGCTCGACGGATGGACCTAGACCGGCCGCTCGGCGGCATCCACGTGCCCTTGGTCACGCCCTTCGACGCCGACGGGACGGTGGCCGCCGCCGCGCTGGAAGGTCTCGCGCACAGCGCCCTCGACGGGGGCGCGGCCGGACTCGTCGCGCTCGGCACCACCGCCGAGGCCGCGACCCTCGACGCGGAGGAGCGCGGCACGGTCACCGCGATCGTCGGCAGGGTGTGCCGCGAGCGCGGGGCCTGGCTGACGGTGGGCGCCGGATCGAACGACACCCGGCGCTCCGGCGAGGAGCTGCGGGCGCTCGCGGGTACCGGGGCGGCGGCCGCGCTCGTTCCCGTGCCGTATTTCACCCGGCCCTCCGAGGCCGGGGTGATCGCGCACGTCGAGGCGCTGGCGGCGGACAGCCCGGTGCCGTTGATCATCTACAACATTCCGTACCGCACCGGGCAGACCCTCGGCATCGAGGCGCTGCTGCGGCTGGCCGCCCTCCCCGGCGTCGTCGGGGTGAAGCACGCGGTCGGCGGGATCGACCAGGACACGGTGGCGCTGCTCGGCGCCGAGCTGCCCGGCTTCGCCGTCCTCGCGGGCGACGACGTCTTCGCGCCCGCGCTGCTCGCCCTCGGCGCGGCCGGCGCCGTGCTCGCCTCCGCGCACCTGCTGACCGACCGCTGGGTGGAGCTGTTCAGGACCGGCGACCGGGCGCTGGGGCACCGGCTGGCGGCCCTCGCGGCGGCGGTGTTCGCCGAGCCGAATCCCACCGTCGTCAAGGCCGTGCTGCACGCCCATGGCCGCATCCCCGGACCCGGCGTTCGGCTGCCGCTGCTGCCGGCCGGCGGCCCATCGCTTGAGACGGCTCTCCGGGCATGGGACGCGGCGGGGGATACTCGGGTCCGTACGCACGCATTGATCGGAGAGGCGTCATGAGGATCGGAATCGTCGGAGCGACCGGCCAGGTGGGCGGAGTCATGCGCAAGGTGCTCGCCGAGCGCGCCTTCCCGGTGAAGGAGCTGAGGCTGTTCGCCTCGGCCCGTTCGGCCGGGAGCACACTGCCATGGCAGGACGGCGAGATCGTCATCGAGGACGCCGCCACGGCCGACTACTCGGGGCTGGACATCGTCCTGTTCTCGGCGGGCGGCGCCGCTTCCCGGGCGCTGGCGCCCAAGGTCGCCGCGGCCGGTGCGGTCGTCATCGACAACTCCTCCGCCTGGCGGCTGGACCCCGAGGTCCCGCTGGTGGTGTCCGAGGTCAACCCGCACGCGATCGCGGACCGCCCCAAGGGCATCATCGCCAACCCGAACTGCACGACGATGGCCGTCATGCCGGTCCTGCGCCCGCTGCACGACGAGGCCGGCCTGACCGCCCTGATCGCCACCACGTACCAGGCCGTCTCCGGCTCCGGCGTGGCCGGTGTCGCCGAGCTCGACGGCCAGATCCGCAAGATCGCCGACCAGGCCGCCGCGCTCGCCTTCGGCGGCGAGAACGTCGAGCTGCCGGAGCCGGGCGTCTACGCCCGCCCGATCGCGTTCAACGTGCTGCCGCTGGCCGGCTCGATCGTCGACGACGGCAGCTTCGAGACCGACGAGGAACAGAAGCTCCGTAACGAGAGCCGCAAGATCCTGGAGATCCCGGAGCTGAAGGTCTCGGGCACCTGTGTGCGCGTGCCGGTCTTCACCGGGCACTCGCTGCAGGTCAACGTGCGCTTCGAGCGGCCGATCAGCGTCGAGCGCGCCTACGAGCTGCTGGCCGCCGCCCCCGGCGTCGAGCGCTCCGAGATCCCCACCCCGCTGCAGGCGGCCGGCCAGGACCCGACCTTCGTCGGCCGGATCCGCCGGGACGAGACCGCGGAGAACGGCCTCGCCCTCTTCTGCTCCAGCGACAACCTCCGCAAGGGCGCGGCCCTCAACGCCGTCCAGGTCGCGGAGCTGGTCGCGGCGGAACTGACCGCCGCGCGCTGAGCCCGGCGCGCGCCCGACGCATTGACGCGTACGTGCTGACCGCCGTCAGAACGCCTTGCCGCTCTCCTCGGCGATCAGCACGTACGACGTCTTCCCGTCCAGCGACTCGCGGATGACGTCCGCGTGTCCGGCGTGCCGGGCCGCCTCCTCGATGAGGTGCAGCAGCACCCAGCGGGCGTTGACCCGCATGCCGGCCGGGAACCACGGCGCCTCCGGCAGCGGGACGCTTCGCTCCAGGTCCGGCAGGCCGAGGATGGTCTGCTCGGTCTGCCGTGCCACGGCCTCGTACTCCTCCAGCACCCCGGCCACGGTCTCGTCGCCGACCAGCTGGAAGTCCTCGTGCCAGTTCGACTCGTCGCGCTTGCGGGCGGGCGGCCGCCCCATCAGCGTGGTCTGGACCCAGTTGTCCTCGCAGCCCAGCGCGTGCTTGATCAACCCGCTCAGCGACAGCTCGCTCGCGCTCGGCCGGGACGCGGCCTGCTCGTCGGTCAGGCCGAGGACGGCCCGGCGCAGGGCGCCGCGCTGTGCCTCCAGGAAGGCCAGCAGGGCATCCCGTTCGCCCTGTTCGCCGGTCTTTCCCGTGCGCACCAGTGTCGGCATGACGGCCACCTCTCGTTCGGTCTCGATGTCTCGACTCTAGGAACCCATGCGGTCAGGTTCTGTCCGCATCCACGCACCGGCATCTGCACGCGGACACGGGGAAGGTGTCAGGTGCCGAGCAGCCGGCGCGGGCCCGGCCCCTGCTCGCCGAGGGCGTCGTGCGGATTGGCCAGCTGGCACTTGTCGATCGACAGACAGCCGCAGCCGATGCAGTCGGTGAGGTGGTCCCGCAACTGCTCCAGCTGGGCGATCCGGCTGTTCAGGTCGTCGCGCCAGCACTCCGAGACGTTCGCCCAGTCCGCGCGGTTCGGCGTCCGCCCTTCCGGCAGCAGACCGAGGACCTCGCGGATCCGCGCCAGCGGGATGCCGACCCGCTGCGAGACCCGGATGAACGCGACCCGGCGCAGCGTGTCGCGGCTGTAGCGGCGCTGGTTCCCCGAGGTGCGCCGGCTGCGGATGAGCCCCTCGCGCTCGTAGAAGCGCAGCGCGGACGGGGGGACGCCGCTGCGGTCGGAGAGTTCACCGACAGTGGCTTCCTTGGCGTTCCAGGGGAGTTGGGTCATGGCCGTCACAGTAGCGCCCGACTTGAACCAACGTTGAGGTATCGGCCCGTGGACGGCCCGCGGACCCCTGTCGGGAGGGGTCGCCGACCCCTCCCGACACCACCCGGAAAAAACTTTCGCGGACGTGTCGATCCTGACGTCTCCCGTTCGACGCATCAGTAGGAGCAGGGTTCGGAAGACGGAAAACGTACGAGAAGGAGCCATCGCGATGCGCTACATGATGATGCTGAGGATCGAAGAGAACACCGACATGGTCCCCAGCGAGCAGCTGATGGAGGACATGGGCAAGCTCATCGAGGAGATGACGAAGGCCGGGGTGCTCCTCGACACCGGCGGTCTGCGGCCGACCGCGGAAAGCACCCGCATCCAGCTCTCCGGCGGCAAGCTGACCGTGATCGACGGGCCCTTCGCCGAGGCGAAGGAGGTCATCGGCGGGTACGCGATGATCGAGGTGAAGAGCAAGGAGGAGGCGCTGGAATGGGCCTCGCGCTTCCTGCGGATCCACGGTGACGAATGGGAGATCGTGTCGGAGATCCGGCAGATCGAGGGGCCGAACGACTGACCGCCTCCGGCGGCCCGCCGCACTCCTCCCGGGGAAGGTTGCCGTCGCACTGACGAGGGTGCTCTGATGGGTCGCCATGACGGAACCCAGCGCCCGCCCCAGCGCCCGCTCCGACGCCCACCGTGCGATCGAGGCGGTATGGAGGATCGAGTCGGCGCGGCTCATCGCCGGTCTCGTACGGCTGGTACGCGACATCGGCCTCGCCGAGGAGCTGGCGCAGGACGCCCTCGTCGCGGCGCTGGAGCAGTGGCCCGGGTCGGGCGTCCCGGACAATCCGGGCGCCTGGCTCATGGCCACCGCGAAGCACCGCGCGATCGACCTCCTGCGCCGTAAGGAACGGCTCGCCCGCAAGATCGACGTGCTCGGGCACGAGATGGAGACCGCGGGGCGCGGTGAGGCGGCCGACGTCGAGGCCGTTCTCGACGGTGACATCGAGGACGATCTGCTGCGGCTGGTCTTCACCGCCTGCCATCCGGTGCTCTCCACCGAGGCGCGCGTCGCCCTCACGCTGCGGCTGCTGGGCGGGCTGAGGACCGAGGAGATCGCGCGCGCGTTCCTCGTCCCGGAGTCGACGGTCGCCCAGCGGATCGTGCGGGCCAAGAAGACGCTCGCCGAGGCCCGCGTGCCCTTCGAGGTGCCGGCCGGGCCGGAGCTGGGCGACCGGCTGGCGTCCGTCCTCGAGGTCATCTACCTGGTGTTCAACGAGGGGTACGCGGCGACCGCAGGCGACGACCTGATGCGTCCCGCGCTCTGCGCGGAGGCGCTGCGGCTGGGCCGCGTGCTGGCCGGGCTCATGCCGAAGGAGCCCGAGGTGCACGGCCTCGTCGCGCTCATGGAGATCCAGACGTCCCGGTCGGCGGCCAGAACGGGACCGGAGGGCGAGCCGGTCCTGCTGCTCGACCAGGACCGTTCGCGCTGGGACCTGCTGCTCATCCGCCGCGGGTTCGCCGCGCTGGAGCGGGCCGCCGTGCTCGGCGGGCTGCCCGGCCCGTACGCGCTGCAGGGCGCGATCGCCGCCGGCCACGCCCGCGCCCGCACCCCGGAGGAGACCGACTGGCGGTCGATCGCCGGGCTCTACGAACAGCTCGCCGCGCGCGCTCCGTCACCCGTCGTGGAGCTGAACCGCGCGGTCGCCCTCGCCATGGCGTACGGACCGGCCACCGGGCTGGAGCTCGTCGACACGCTGACCTCCGAGCCGTCCCTGGCCGGCTACCACCTGCTGCCGACCGTCCGCGGCGATCTCCTCGCCCGGCTCGGCCGCTACGAGGAGGCAGGTCAGGAGTTCACCCGCGCCGCCGCCCTCACCCGCAACGCCCGCGAGCGCACCCTGCTGGAACAGCGGGTGGCGGAGTGCGACCGCCGAAGGGCCGGAACCGCCCCGGCGGGGTGAGGCGTTAGGCCGTGACGGCTCTCACACGGAGCAATCGAGCCTTTTGCAAGCGATGTGCTTGCAATAGTTAGCAACGATGGTGCAGCATCGGGACATGGCTTCACTGAACGTCGGCAACGTCGGCGAGTACCTGCGGGAGCAGCGGCGCAATGCGCAGCTGTCGCTGCGGCAGCTCGCGGACGCCGCCGGGGTCTCGAACCCCTACCTCAGCCAGATCGAGCGCGGGCTGCGCAAGCCCAGCGCCGAGATCCTGCAGCAGCTCGCTAAGGCGCTGCGGATCTCCGCGGAGACCCTGTACGTCCAGGCCGGAATGCTCGAGGAGCGCGACCGGGACGAGCTGGAGGTCCACGCGGCGATCCTGGCCGATCCGACGATCAACGAGCGGCAGAAGCAGGTGCTGATCCAGATCTACGAGTCGTTCCGCAAGGAGAACGCCGTGGTGGAGGAGCCGGTGCCCGCGGAACCGATGCCGGCGGGCTCGATGCCGGCGGACCCGTCGCCGGCGGACCCGATGCCGGCGGCCCCGGTGCAGCCGAAGACCGCTTGACCGGCGCGTATGGCAGCGCGCCCAGCAGACCGTACGCATGACCACGCGCCGACAACCCCGTCCGGGAGGACCCTCATGGCGATCACCGATGACATTGTGAAGACGCTCAAGGACCCGACTCCGCTCTACGCGGTGGCCGGCACCGCCGACCTCGCCGCCGAGAAGCTGCAGCGGGTGCCCGCGCTGATCGAGAAGATCCGCGCCGAGGCCCCTGAGCGGTTCGAGAAGATCCGCAACGCCGACGCGAAGGTGATCCAGGACCGCGTCACCGCGCAGGCCAAGGACGCCCAGACGAAGGTCACCGAGGCCTTCGGTTCCGTCGAGCTGGACCTGAAGAAGATCGGCGAGTCCGTCCAGGACTTCGCGCTCCAGGGCGTCGGCCGGGCCGCCGAGGCGGCCGTGAAGGTCCAGGAGACCTACGGCACGCTGGCCGAGCGCGGCAAGGGCGCCGTGGCGACCTGGCGCGGCGACGTGGCCGACGAGATCGAGGAGATCGCCGTAGCGGTCGAGCCCGACCCGCGGCCGGCCGCCCAGCCCGCCACCGCGGCGGAGGCCTCGGTGCCCGCCCCGGCGAAGAAGCCCGTCGCGAAGAAGGCCCCCGCCAAGAAGCCGGCGGCCAAGCCGGCCGAGTAGGGGACGCCGCACAGCAGGACGGGCCGGGCACGCAGCGCGTGCCCGGCCCGTTGTCCCTGCAGTACCGGTACGGTGGCGGCGACGGTTTCCCGGGCGTAAGGACGAGCCCGGCCATACGGACAAGGCGGTGGACGGCGTGCTGATCACGGGGTTCTTCGGGGTTCTGGCCCTGTTGTCATGGGCGCTGTTCCTCTTCGCGCTCTTCGCGTTCATCGACTCCGCGGTCCGCCGCGAGGACGCCTACCGCGCGGCCGACAAGAAGACCAAGCCGTTCTGGCTGATCGTTCTCGGGCTCGCCGCCGTGGTGATGAAGTTCTTCTCGATCTTCTCGTTCCTGCCGGTCATCGGCCTGATCGCGGTGATCGTCTACATGGTCGACGTCCGCCCGGCCCTGAAGCAGGTCTCCGGCGGCGGCCGGGGCGGCCGGCGCGGTGGCGGCAGCAGCAGCGACGGCCCGTACGGACCGTTCAGCCGCTGAAGGCCGCGGGGACCCTGTTCAGCCGCTGGACCGCTGGATCTGGGCCGGCAGGCCGAGGATCCGGGCCGGGGCGACGCGGTCGAGCAGCACGACGGCCACATCGTCCGTCAGCTCCCCGCCGTTCAGCTCGCGTGCCTCGGTGACGGCCGCGTCCAGCAGGTCCTCACCGCGCAGCCCGCCGGCCAGCTGGCGGGTGATCATCCCGATCATCCCGTCCTGGCCGAGCCGCTGGGTGCCCTGGCCGATCCGGCCCTCGATCAGCCCGTCGGTGTAGAGCATCAGGCTCCAGGACGTGCCCAGTTCGACCTCGATCCGGCTCCACGCGGCCTGCGGCAGCAGCCCGAGCGCCGGGCCGCCCGCCTCGTACGGCAGCAGCCGCGGCACTCCGTCGGCGCCGGTCAGCAGCGGGGCCGGGTGCCCGGCCAGATACAGATCGGCGCGCCCGCCGTCCGGCGCGATGTCCAGCGTGCAGAGCGTCGCGAAGATCTCGTCGTCGGCGCGCTCGTTCTCCAGCACCTTCTGCAGGGTGCTCAGCAGCAGGTCGCCACTGAGCCCGGCGAACGTCAACGCCCGCCAGGCGATCCGCAGTTCGACACCGAGCGCGGCCGCGTCCGGGCCGTGCCCGCAGACATCGCCGATCATCGCGTGCACCGTGCCGTCCGAGGTGCGCACCGTGTCGTAGAAGTCGCCGCCGAGCAGTGCGCGGCTGCGCCCCGGCCGGTACCTGGCCGCGAACCGCAGATCCGCGCCGTCCAGCAGGGGGGTGGGGAGCAGTCCGCGTTCCAGCCGGGAGTTCTCCTGGGCGAGCAGCCGGGTCTCGGTGAGCTGGCGCTGTGCGAGGTCGGCGCGCTTGCGCTCGACGGCGTAACGGATCGCCCGGGTCAGATGGGAGCCGTCGAGCTCGTCGCGCGAGAGATGGTCCTGCGCGCCGATCCGTACCGCCTCACCGGGCTCGCCCACCTCGCCCGCACCATCGCCGGTCAGCACGAGGACGGCCGTGCTGGGCGCGAGGCGCAGCAGCCGGCGCAGGCTCTCCAGCCCGTCGCCGTCGAGGACCAGCAGCACGCAGTGCACGTCGTCGGTGAGCAGCCGCTCGGCCTCGGTGAGATTGCGGGCCCTGCGGATGCGCACCCGGGTCCCGGCGCCGTCGAGCAGCTCGGGCGCGGTGAAGGTGCCCGCCGGATCGTCACCGATGACCAGCAGCGTCAGCGCCGGCACGGAGGCGTCCTGGCGCTGCCGGGGCACGGGCAGCACGGCGAAGCCGTCCGCCTCACCGGCGCGCGGTACCTCTGTTGCGGTCATCGGACTGATCCTTCCCTCCCCCCGAGGGTCATTGACAGGCGACCATAGCGGCAGCGCGCGGTGTGGCGGGAGGCCACGAGGTAAACCGCCTGTGTCATATGCAGCGGTCAGGAGGGGATTTCAGCTCCGATACGACGATCCGGGCATGACAAACGTCACCCGGCCTCCGTACTTCATTCACAACATGTGCAACATCGGTCACCCGGGACGGTCACCCGGGACGGTCACCCGGGACGGTCACCCGGGACGGTCACCCGGGACGGTCACCCGGGACGGACCACGCCGAGGATCCGCATGGAGCCCGCCCCCGCCATGGTGACGTTCCGGCCGGGCCGCGGGGCGTGCACGATCGCGCCGTCCCCGACGTACATCCCGACGTGGCTGGCGTCGTCGAAGTAGATGATCAGGTCCCCGGGACGCATCAGGTCGACCGGCACGTGCGGCAGCAGCCGCCACTGCTCCTGCGACGTCCGTGGAATGTTCCGGCCCGCCGCCGCCCACGCCTGCTGGGTCAGCCCGGAGCAGTCGTACGAGGACGGCCCGTCCGCGCCCCACTCGTACGGCCTGCCGATCTGCGCCGCCGCGAACGCCACCGCCCGCCGGCCCTGCGCGCTCGCGTCGCCCGCCGCCTTGGGCAGTTGTGCCAGCTTCTTCGCCTCGTCGCTCCGCGTCCACGCCAACTGCGCCTGGTACGCGGTCTCGTCCTCCAGCCGTTGCAGCCGCAGGCGCTCCTGCTCCTTCAACGAGGCCAGCAGCGCCTTCGCCTGCGCGAGCCGCGACTCGACCCGGGCCTTGGCGGCCGCGGACTTCTTCCGGGTCTCGACCAGGGCCTCCCATTCGGCGGTGGCCGCGTGGGCGTAGCCGTCCAGCGCCGCCTTGGTGGACTTGAGGTCGCTGATGGTGGTGTTCGCGGCCCGCGCCCCGCGTTCCGCCAGGCTCGCGTCGTCCAGGAACGTGTCGGGGTCGGAGGACAGCGCGAGCTGTATCTCGTCCGGCATCCCACCGCCGCGGTACTGCGCCCGCGCCATCGCCCCCACCTGGTCGTTCAGCGTGCCGAGCCGCGTCTGGGCGCTGTCCAGCGAGATGGCGAGGGAGACCAGGTTCTGCTGCTGCGCGAGTACCTTCTCCTCGGCCGCGTTGAACGACTCGGTGGCGGCTTCCGCCTGGCGGTAGAGGGTGTTCACCTCGGCCTGCACCTGGGCGAGCGTCCTGGGCCGGTCGGCGTGCGCCGCCCCGGGCACCGCCAGCGTCGCTGCCGCGCAGAGCAGGGCCGTACACAGGACGGTCGCGCTGCGCGATGGTTTCGCCGCCATCGTCACCACCTCGAATCTGACGGATCGTCAGGATTGGCACATGGGTGGGGATGGTGCCACGGGGTGCCGCAATGCGACAGAGGCAGAAGGGAATTGGCGGCGAGGTCGTGCGGGCCGGAACCACGCCCGGTGCCGCGCCAGGGCGTGTCGGACCTGCGCCCCGCGCGGCGCCAGGGCGTGTCAGAGCCGCGCGGCGCCAGGACGTGTCAGGCCTGCGCCCCGCGCGGCGCCAGCGCCTCCCAGCGCACCGTGACCTCGCCCTGCCGCCAGCGGTCCGCGCGGTCCGTGACGGGCCAGCCGCTCTCCGCCAGGAGGCGCACACTGCGGATCCAGCGCTGTCGCGCGCCGAGCGACGCGAACGGCGCCGCCGTCGCCCACGCCCGGTCGAACTCCGACAGGAACGCGTGCACCGGTTCGCCCGGGACGTTCCGGTGGATCAGCGCCTTCGGCAGCCGCTCCGCCAGATCGGACGGCCGGTCCAGCGATCCCAGCCGGGTCGCGAACGTCACCGTGCGCGGCCCCTCCGGCCCGATCGCCACCCACACGTGCCGGCGGCCGATCTCGTCGCAGGTGCCCTCCACGAGCAGCCCGCCGGGCGCCAGCCGGGCCCGCAGCCGGTCCCAGACGGCCGGCACCTCGTCCTCGTCGTACTGCCGCAGCACGTTCGCCGCCCGGATCAGCACCGGCCGTCGACCTCCCCCAGGCCCGCTCCGGGTGGTGCCTCCGGGCAGCGTCACTTCGAAGCCGCCGTGCGCGAACGTCAGCCCGTCCCGCCGGTACGGCTCCGCCGCGGCGACCCGGGCCGGGTCGATCTCCAGCCCGACCACCTCGGCATCGGGCCGGACGGTACGCAGCCGCCCCAGCAGCTCGACGGCCGTCCACGGCGCCGCCCCGTACCCGAGGTCCACCGCCACCGGATCGGCCGCCCGCCGCAGCTCGGCCCCGTGCGCGAACGCGATCCACCGGTCCATCCGGCGCAGCCGGTTCGGATTGGTGGTGCCTCGGGTGATGGTGCCGACGGGTCTCGCCATGGTCCGACTTTAGGTGCTGGCACCACGGGCGCAGGCGCGCGTGCATCGGGCCCGGCCCCCGCATCCCACGAAAAAGTTCGGCAAAGCGGAAATGGGAACGGTCCGTTCCGGCGTTCCACGGTTGAACGGACCCGTCCGGCCGAATGGAGAGCGGCGTGACCCAGCACATGGCACGGCTCGGTGCCCTGCGCGGCTACGCGCAATCGCGTGGTCACGCGCAGTCGCGCCGACTGCGCTGGCCCGCCCACGGCCGCAACGCGCCACGCCGAGTGGCGATGCTCAGCGTGCACACCTCGCCCCTCGACCAGCCCGGCACCGGCGACGCCGGCGGGATGAACGTCTACATCGTGGAGCTCGCGAAGCGCCTCGCCGAGATCAACATCGAGGTCGAGATCTTCACCCGCGCCACCACCGGCGCCCTGCCGCCCACGGTGGAGCTCGCCCCCGGCGTCCTCGTCCGGCACATCGACGCCGGCCCCTACGAGGGGCTGGCCAAGGAGGAGCTGCCCGCCCAGCTCTGCGCCTTCACCCACGGGGTGATGCAGGCCGAGGCCGGCCACCGCCCCGGCCATTACGACCTCGTGCACTCGCACTACTGGCTGTCCGGCCATGTCGGGTGGCTCGCGGCCGAGCGCTGGGGCGTCCCCCTCGTGCACGCCATGCACACCATGGCGAAGGTCAAGAACGCCGCGCTCGCCGAGGGCGACACCCCCGAGCCGGCCGCCCGCGTGATCGGCGAGACCCAGATCGTGGAGGCCGCCGACCGGCTGATCGCGAACACCGACGAAGAGGCGGACGAGCTGGTCCGCCACTACGGCGCGCAGCCGGCCAAGGTGGCCGTCGTCCATCCGGGGGTGAACCTGGACCGGTTCCGCCCGGCCGACGGCCGGGCCGCCGCCCGGGACCGCCTCGGTCTGCCGCAGGACGCCGTGATCCCGCTGTTCGCGGGCCGCATCCAGCCGCTCAAGGCCCCTGACGTGCTGCTCCGCGCCATCGCGGTCCTCCTGGACGAGGACCCTTCACTGCGCGAGCGGCTGGTCGTCCCGGTGGTCGGCGGCCCCAGCGGCAGCGGCCTCAGCAAGCCGGAGCGGCTGCACAAACTGGCCGCGCGGCTCGGTGTGAGCGACGTCGTACGGTTCCAGCCGCCGGTCGACCAGCAGCGGCTCGCCGACTGGTACCGGGCCGCGACGGTGCTGGTGATGCCCTCGTACAGCGAGTCCTTCGGCCTGGTCGCGATCGAGGCGCAGGCCTGCGGCACCCCGGTGATCGCCGCGGCCGTCGGCGGGCTGTCGGTGGCGGTCAGGGACGGCGAGACCGGCTTCCTGGTCCCCGGCCACGACCCGGCCGACTACGCGCGGGCGCTGCGCCGCTTCATCGACCAGCCGCACCTCGGCGAACAGCTGGGGGAGGCCGCCGCCCGGCACGCCCAGGCGTTCGGCTGGGGGAGGGCGGCGGCGTCGACCGCCGACGTCTACACCGACGCGATGCAGGAACACCGCCGTCACCTACGATCGGCTCATGGCTGAGCAGCGGCAGACAGCACGAGCGGGACAGGCCGAGCAGGCCGCCCGCGACACCGTCGAGCGGGCGCTCAAGGAGGCCGGGCTGGAGTGGGAGAGCCCGCAGCCCGGCACCTTCGTCGCCAAGATCCCCGGCACCCGCAAGCTGTCCACTACCTGCTCGCTGATCGTCGGCAAGCACACGCTCTCCCTCAACGCGTTCGTCGTCCGGCACCCCGACGAGAACCAGGAAGCGGTCTACCGCTGGCTGCTGGAGCGCAACCTCCGGCTGTACGGGGTGAGTTACGCGATCGACCGGCTCGGCGACGTCTATCTCACCGGCCGGATCCCGCTCACCGCCGTGACCGCCGACGAGGTCGACCGGCTGCTCGGCGCGGTCCTGGAGAACGCGGACGGCTCGTTCAACACGCTCCTCGAACTCGGATTCGCGGCTTCGATCCGCAAGGAGTACGCCTGGCGCGTGTCGCGCGGTGAGTCGACGCGCAACCTGGACGCGTTCACACATCTGACCGGCGCTGACAAACCGCCGGCGACGGACGACTGACCGCACGGCGGCGCACGAGCTGCAGCTCCACCACCTAATACGGTCCGACCCCTTCCCGTCGCCCGTAGGGGCATGGCACCCTCATGCCGTCGCACATCTGAATAGCGTTCAGATACGTGAAAGGCGGGGTCATGACGATCAGTCGTAGGAGACTGCTCACGGGAGCCATTCAGGTCAGCACGGCGGCGGTGGCCGCCACCGCGCTCGGCGGCCGCACCGCCTTCGCGGCGGCACCGCCGTCGACCGGCGTGCCGTCCCCCCTCTGGGCGGAGTTCAAGGCCGCGCCCTACACCCACCCGCAGATCCCGAACGTCGCCCGCGCGGGCTACAACGGCGGCGAGCGGAACTTCCCCCGCCGCCCCGTCCGCGCCAACGTCCTGCAGTACGGCGCCAAGCCGGACGGCTCCGCCGACGCCGCACCCGCCATCAACCGGGCCATCGCCGACGTCGGCAAGCGCGGCGGCGGCACGGTCCTGCTGCCGCGCGGCACCTACCGGATCGACGACGTCATCCAGCTCGGCTGGAGCAACGTCACCCTGCGCGGCGAAGGCAGCGGCACCACCAAGCTCTTCGCGACGCGCTCGCTCACCGAGATCATCGGCGCCTACGGCAGCCGCTACGGCGGCAACAAGTCGTCCTGGTCCTGGGCCGGCGGCCTGGTGTGGGTCTGCCCGCGCGAGCGCTACCGCACCCTCACCGACGCGATCAAGGCCAAGGCCTGGCCGTTCGAGGGCTGGACCGGCAACAAGCGCGATGAGTGGCAGACCCTCGCCACCATCACGGCCGTCGCGAAGCAGGGCGACTTCACCGTCACCGTCGACGACCCGTCCCGCCTCCGGCGCGGCGACCGCGTCCTGCTCCAGCTCGCGGACGACGCCGCGCACAGCCTGCTGGACCACATGGCGGGCGACGTGGACGGCGCCGCCAGCTACGACTGGTCCGACAAGACCAAGGTGCTCTCGTACGTCCCCTACGAGTGGCCGGCCCGCGTCACCGGCATCCGCGGCCACCGCGTCACCCTCGACCGGCCGCTGCCGCTCGACACGCGCCTGGGCTGGGCCCCGAAGCTGACGACGCTCATCGACCCCGTGGTCAACTCCGGTGTCGAGGGCCTCACCATCGAGATGGTGGAGACCCCGCAGGCCCAGCATCTGCTCGACACGGGCTACAACGGCCTGGTCCTGCAGTGCGCTTGGGACTGCTGGGCGGACGACGTGCATGCCGTCAACGTCGACAACGGCTTCCTGCTCGTCGCCGCGAAGGCCTCGACGCTCCGCCGCACCCGCGTCTCCGGGCGCGGCAGCCACCACCCGTACTGCTGCCGCGAGGGCTCCCACGACAACCTGATCGAGGACTTCGCCATCGACCAGCGCACCGTCATCCCCGCCCCGGCGGGCACCCAGCTGCACGGCATCAACGTCGAGGGCCTGTCCAGCTACAACGTCTGGTCGCGCGGGCGGATGGACATGGGGACGTTCGACACCCACCGCGGGCTGCCGTTCGCCAACCTCCGCACCGAGATCACCGTCGTCAACGACGGCCAGCACGGCGGCGACGCCAGCGCGGGGCCGCTCTACGGCGCCCGCTTCACCCACTGGAACGTCACCGTCGCCAACGGCCGCGCGGGCTGCATCAAGATCGACGACATCGCCCCGTACAGCGCCACGGTGGGCATCTCCGAGGTCACCCCGTTCGGCCAGATCGACGTCCCGGACTTCACCGGCCCGCTCCACTCCCGCCTGGAGTCCTACGGCACCCCGGCGGTCACCCCGCCGAACCTCTACGAGGCCCAGCGCCACCTCAACGGCTGCTCCTGACGGCGGCAGCGGATGCCGGTGCCGGCCCGGAGGCCGGCACCGGCCCCTCCACCTCCACCACTTCCACCAGTACCTCCGCGGTCCTGACCGTTCCCCGCGTCCGCAGCAGCGCCCAGTACCCGGCCGCGGCGACCGTGCCGACGACCGCGCAGGCTCCCCACGCCGCGTCGCCGCCCCAGTGGTCGAGGGCGAAGCCGCCGGCCAGCGGGCCGACGAAGGACGCGGCGGACCAGGAGAGCGAGAACATGCCCTGGTAGCGGCCGCGGGCCCGCGCCGGCGCGAGGTCGGCGACCACCGACATCGAGGCGGGGGCGTGCACGATCTCGCCGAGCGTCCAGACCGTGACGGTGAGGGCGTAGAAGCCGACGGAGCCGGCGAAGGCGGTCAGGCCGAAGCCCCAGCCCATCAGCAGGGTGCCGGCCGCGAGCAGCGCGCCCGGGCTGCGGCCGGTCATCATGCGGGTGACCGGGATCTGGAGCAGCACGACCAGCAGTCCGTTGAGGCCGATGACCAGCCCGTACTGGCTCGCGGTGAACCCGGAGCGGCCCATGTCGACCGACAGGGTCGTGGCCCCCTGCTGGCCCACGGTCCCGAGCAGGAAGGTCAGCCCGACCAGAGCCATGAACCGCCGGTCGCGCAGCACCTGGCCGAGCCCGGCCGGCTCCTCGTCCACGGTCGCCGAGGCCTCGACGGCCGGCAGCGTCTCCTTGACCTTCACGAAGACGACGACCGCGCACAGCAGGGTCATCAGCGCGTCGCCCAGGAAGAGCCAGACGTAGCCCTGGGCGGCGATGAGCCCGGCGACGCCCGCCGAGACCCCGAAGCCGATGTTGATGGCCCAGTAGTTGAGGGCGAAGGCCCGCACCCGGTCCTTGGGCGGTACGAGATCGGCCAGCATCGCCTGGAGGGCGGGCCGGGAGGCGTTGCTGGTGACGCCCACGAGCCCGGCGACCGCCGCGATGGCCACCGGGTGCGTGACGAAGCCGAGCAGGGCGGTGACCGCGGCCGTGCCGAGCTGGGCGACGAGCATGGTGGCGCGCCGCCCGACGCGGTCCGCGAGGACGCCGCCGACGACGGAGGCGATCGATCCGCCGAGCCCGTAGAGGGAGGCGACGAGGCCGGCGTAGGAGGCGGAGAAGCCCCGGTCGACGGTCAGGTAGAGGGCGAGGAAGGTGACGACGAATCCGCCGAGCCGGTTGACCAGCGTGCTGGTCCACAGCCACCAGAACTGGCGCGGAAGCCCCGACATGGTTTCGCGCACAGCCCGTCCGACGTCCGGCACTCAGGCCCCCTGTGTAATGGTCACTTGCGACCGGGGGAGATTACCGTGGACAGGTGAGGAGGCGCCAGGGGATTTCCATTAGGCTCGGGCCATGGCTGCTGCGTACAAGCTGATCCTCCTCCGCCACGGCGAGAGCGAATGGAACGCTAAGAACCTGTTCACCGGCTGGGTGGACGTCAATCTGAACGAGAAGGGCGAGAAGGAGGCGGTCCGGGGCGGCGAGCTGCTCAAGGACGCCGGCCTGCTCCCCGACGTCGTCCACACCTCGCTGCAGAAGCGTGCGATCCGCACCGCGCAGCTCTCCCTCGAAGCCGCGGACCGGCACTGGATCCCGGTGCACCGCTCCTGGCGGCTCAACGAGCGGCACTACGGTGCGCTCCAGGGCAAGGACAAGGCGCAGACCCTCGCCGAGTTCGGCGAGGAGCAGTTCATGCTCTGGCGCCGGTCCTACGACACCCCGCCGCCGCCCCTCGCGGACGGCACGGAGTTCTCGCAGAGCGACGACCCGCGCTACGCGTCGATTCCGAGCGAGATCCGTCCCCGCACCGAGTGCCTCAAGGACGTCGTCGAGCGCATGCTGCCGTACTGGTACGACGGCATCGTCCCGGACCTGCTGGCCGGCCGCACCGTCCTGGTCGCCGCGCACGGCAACAGCCTGCGCGGTCTGGTCAAGCACCTCGACGGCATCTCCGACGCCGACATCTCCGGTCTGAACATCCCGACCGGCATCCCGCTCTCCTACGAGCTCGACGCCGACTTCCGCCCGCTGAACCCGGGCGGCACCTACCTCGACCCGGACGCCGCGAAGGCCGCCATCGAGGCCGTCAAGAATCAAGGCAAGAAGAAGTAGCGAAGGACGCCGGACGCGCGAAGGGCCCCACCCGGATCCGGGTGGGGCCCTTCGTCCCGCTAGGGGTGGTCGTCAGGGCCTCAGGAGGTGCAGCCGCCGCATTGGCAGGCGCCGCCGGACTGGCACCCGCACCCGCAGCTCGCACCGCAGCCGCACGCTCCGAGCACCGGCAGCTGTACCCGCACGAGCTGCGGGGGACGGTCGAGTGACGGCTGGTCCCGGATGGTCGGCGGGGTGGGGGAATCCTGCATAAGTACCCTCCTCGGCTGGGCTACCGCACGCAGTCGAAGCCGCCACGTGCGGGCGCATCAGCACCCATTGAACGCGCCCGGAGGCGGGCGCATCAACGGCGCGCGGAGGCACGGCAGGGCGCGGGGCGGGACCGTTCGGGCCCCCCGCCCGACGGTCCCGAACCCCGGACCTTGATCCGTTCGGCCGTCAGACCCCGTCGACCTGCGTCGCGGGCGGCGTCAGCTCGTCGGCGTGCTCACCGGTGACCAGGTAGACGACGCGCTTGGCGACCGATACGGCGTGGTCGGCGAACCGCTCGTAGTAGCGGCCGCACAGGGTCACGTCGACCGCCGTCTCGATGCCGTGCTTCCAGCGGTCGTCCAGCAGGTGCTGGAAGAGCGTGCGGTGCAGCTCGTCCATGCGGTCGTCGTCCGCCTCCAGCTGCAGCGCGTCGTCGACGTCCTTGGTGACGATGACCTCGGCGGCCTTCGCCATCAGGCGCTGCGCGAGCTGGCCCATCTCCAGGATGGTGCTGTGCAGGTCGTTCGGTACGGCCGACTCGGGGAAGCGCAGCCGGGCCACCTTCGCGATGTGCCGGGCGAGGTCGCCCGACCGCTCGATGTCCGCGCTCATCCGCAGGCTGGTGACGACGATGCGCAGGTCGGTGGCGACCGGCTGCTGCCGGGCCAGCAGGGTGATCGCCCGTGCTTCCAGGTCGCGCTGCAGCGCGTCGACCTTCTCATCGGCCGCGATCACGCTCTCGGCGATGTTCAGGTCCGCGTCCAGCAACGCGGTGGTGGCCCGGCCGATGGCGGATCCGACGAGCCGGGCCATCTCGACCAGCCCTTCACCGATCGAGTCGAGCTCCTCGTGATATGCGTCCCGCATCGCTGTCCTTCCGTCCAAACAGAGGCGTCTCCTCCACGCTCCCACGCTGATGGGCGTACGCGTACCGCTCGAGCATCCCGAGTGAATCAGCGCCTACGTCAAGGTGAACTCTTGGCAACGGGCGTTCGAGAGGTAGCTCTCAAGGCTGTGGAGCACCCCTTATGGCCGCCTAACCTGGGGGTATGGACGTGAACGCGGCTCTTGCCGCAGCCAGTGCGATAGCCGGTCTGTGTACCGGTGTGATCGCTGTGCTCGCGTTCCGCTGGAGTGAGCGGGAACAAGCCCGCCCCACCCGCACGGCCCTGCGACCCGATGGCGCCGGCGTACTGCCGCCCGGAGTGGACACCGTCCTCTCCGTACTGCGTTCCTCGGCGGTCGTCCTCGATGAGGGCGACACGGTGGTCAAGGCCAGCTCGGCGGCGTATGCCCTCGGACTGGTCCGCGGCGGCCGCCTGGCCGTCGACCAGATGCTGCAGATGGCCCGTGAGACCCGGCGGGACGGCGAGATACGCCAGGTCGAACTGGATCTGCCACGAAGAGGAGCCGGTCGCGGCGAGGGCCTGGCGGTCTCCGCCAGAGTCGCACCGCTCGGCTCCCGGCTGGTCCTCCTCCTCGTGGAGGACCTGACCGAGGCCCGCAAGATCGAGGCCGTACGCCGTGACTTCGTCGCGAACGTCAGCCATGAGCTCAAGACCCCGGTCGGCGCGCTCTCACTGCTCTCCGAAGCCGTGATGGACGCTTCCGACGACCCAGAGGCCGTCATCCGCTTCGCAGGGCGGATGCAGATCGAGGCGACCCGCCTCACCAGCCTCGTCCAGGAGATCATCGATCTCTCCCGGGTCCAGAACGACGACCCGCTGGACGACGCGGAACCGGTCGACGTCGACGATCTCGTCGCCGAGGCCATAGACCGCTGCCGCCACCAGGCGAACGCCAAACAGATCACCATGGCCACCGGATCCGCCCCTGACCTGCACATCTGGGGCAACCGCGGCCAGCTCGCGGCAGCTCTCGGCAACCTCGTCGAGAACGCCGTCAACTACAGCCCGGCCCGCACCCGCGTAGGGATAGCCGGCCGTCGGATCCCCTCCCCGGGCGGCGACCTCATCGAGATCTCGGTCACCGACGCCGGCATCGGCATCTCGGAGAAGGACCGGGACCGGATCTTCGAGCGGTTCTACCGCGTCGACCCGGCGCGCTCCCGCGCCACCGGCGGCACGGGTCTGGGCCTGTCCATCGTCAAGCACGTGGCCGCCTCGCACGGCGGGGAGGTCACCGTGTGGAGCGCCGAGGGACAGGGCTCCACCTTCACCCTGCGGCTGCCCGAGGCCGGCGTGGCACGCGATCACGCCCTGCTCGGCACCGAACCGGAGGACGACGAGTCCCCCGGTGGCGGGGGCCGCCCCGCCGGAGACCAGCAGTTCTACGAGAACTATTCCGATCACATCCCTGCCCCGGAGGTCCTTCCGTGACCCGTGTACTCGTCGTAGAGGACGAAGAGTCCTTCAGCGACGCGCTGTCGTACATGCTCCGCAAGGAGGGCTTCGAGGTCGCCATAGCCGCGACCGGGCCCGACGCGCTGGACGAGTTCGAACGCAACGGCGCCGACCTGGTACTGCTCGACCTCATGCTGCCGGGCCTGCCCGGCACCGAGGTCTGCCGCCAGCTCAGGCTCAAGTCCAATGTCCCGGTCATCATGGTGACGGCCAAGGACAGCGAGATCGACAAGGTCGTCGGCCTGGAAATAGGCGCTGACGACTACGTGACGAAGCCCTTCTCCTCCCGCGAGCTGGTGGCCCGCATCCGGGCCGTCCTGCGCCGCCGCGGCGAGCCGGAGGAGCTGTCCCCGGCCGCCCTGGAGGCCGGCCCGGTACGGATGGACGTCGACCGCCACGTGGTCACCGTCTCCGGCGGAAAGGTCGACCTCCCGCTCAAGGAGTTCGACCTGCTGGAGATGCTGCTGCGCAACGCGGGCCGCGTGCTGACCCGTATGCAGCTCATCGACCGGGTGTGGGGCGCCGACTACGTGGGCGACACCAAGACGCTCGACGTCCACGTCAAGCGGCTGCGCGCCAAGATCGAGCCGGACCCGGGCGCGCCGCGCTACCTGGTCACGGTCCGTGGCCTGGGCTACAAGTTCGAGCCGTAGCCTCGCCGGCGGGCCGTTCCGCGGACCCGCCCGCTTCCCCGCACATCACGACGGGCCCGGCAGCACACGCTGCCGGGCCCGTCGTCGTGCGCGGATCGCGCGGTCAGCTCTTGGTCGGCGTGGCCGTACCGGTCGGCGTGCCCGTCCCGGTGGCGGTGCCCGTGGGGGTGGCCTTCCCGCTGTTCTCCGGGGTCCCGGTGGACGTCGGAGTGGTCTTGGCGGACGGCTCGGCGGCCGGCGACGGGGCGCTGCTGGGGCCGTACTGCTCGTAGTAGCCGGCGGCGGGCAGCACGTTCGCATCGAGGGCGACCTCACCGGTCGCGCTGAACGTCAGCGCGATGCGCTGGAAGTCGCCGTCCTTGAACGCCTCGTTGCTGTTCGGGATCGTCGCGGCGGCGTTGCCCTCCCCGCCGAGCAGCACCGAGCCGTGCGCCGGGACGGTGACGGTCTTGCTGCCGGCGGTGCCGGACAGGGTCGCCGTCAGGGCGTCGCCGACCTTCAGCGACTGGAGCGTCTGGTCACCGTTTCCGTTGTTGTAGATGCGGGCCGAGACCGACGCGGGGCCGGAACCGGCCTTCTCCGTCAGGATCACGGCGTTCTGCACCTGGATGTCGCCGACGGTGGTCGCGGCATTGTCGGGGCGGACCTCGTGCGTCTGCGCGTTGTTGCCGGCGCCGCAGGCGGCGAGCGGGGCAATCGAGAGCGCGAGGGCGGCGGCGAGGGCACCGCGTCGAAGGCTGCTGCTCACGGCGGCGGCATCTCCTAGACAGGTAGGGAAGATCTTCCAGCGGGCTTACATTACTCAGCCTTCGTCCCGCCTCCGCACCGGGCCGCCCCTCGGCGGGGCGGTCTCACCCGACCGGGGTGGCCGGGATTGCATTCCGGCATTCCGCCACGGGATTCCGGCGGACCGGGCAAGATCCATTTATCGTGCACCGATCGCGTCCGTTCCGCGACTTCGGAAAATTGGATCATCGCGTCAACGAGGTCCGAACGGAGTAGCGAAGATCCACTCTTCGGAGATCGACAAATGGGGATGTAACACCCCTTCCGTCGGCGCGCCGTTGGGTGTAACGGGTGCGTTTCACCCCCGTCGTATACCGGCTCCGACCTGCGAATACCCCTGCTCGGTACGCCCCTCCAGCACGTTCCGGTAGGGGTTGTCAAGCCCCGAGATATGCCCTGACCTGCGAAAACGCCATTCAGAAGAGGCCGTTCACGTGTTACCCTGGATAGCCACGGAAGGGGTACCTGTCACATGACGTTCAAGGTTGGCGACACCGTGGTCTATCCCCATCACGGGGCCGCGCTGATCGAGGCTATCGAAATTCGCCAGATCAAAGGCGTGGACAAGACCTACTTGGTGCTCAAGGTCGCCCAGGGCGACTTGACGGTACGCGTACCCGCGGACAATGCGGAGTTCGTCGGCGTGCGCGACGTGGTCGGTCAGGAGGGGCTGGACCGGGTCTTCGAGGTGCTTCGCGCGCCGTACACCGAAGAGCCGACCAACTGGTCCCGCCGCTACAAGGCAAATCTGGAAAAGCTCGCCTCCGGCGATGTCATCAAGGTCGCAGAGGTGGTCCGCGACCTGTGGCGTCGTGAGCGTGAGCGCGGGCTGTCCGCCGGCGAGAAGCGCATGCTCGCCAAGGCGCGGCAGATCCTGGTCAGCGAGCTCGCGCTCGCTGAGAACACCAACGAGGACAAGGCCGAGGCTCTGCTCGACGAGGTCCTCGCGTCCTGACGCGAGTTCTGCCGCGGTACCCGGTTCCGGCCGGGTGCTGCGGCATGCTTGTGTCCTGACGCGGATCGTTGATCGTTCTGTTCCGCTGTTACCGCTGTTCACCGTCTTCTGCTTTTGTTCTGCTCCGACGTCTCGGCGTGCGCAACCCTGCGGACTTCTCACGGAAGGGGTCCGCAGCGTCACACGTTGAGCCGATACCCACCTCGGCCAAGGACACAAACCTCTGAGTACCGCAGCTGTCATCCCCGCCGCCGGAAGAGGCGTCCGCCTCGGCCCCGGCACCCCCAAGGCGCTGCGCTCCCTCGGCGGCATCCCGATGCTGGTGCACGCCGTGCGCGCCATGACCCGCTCCCGCGCCGTCTCCCTCGTCGTCGTGGTCGCGCCGTCCGACGGTGTGGCCGAGGTCCAGGCCATGCTCGACAGCCACGGGCTGCCCGAGGGCAAGGACATCCGGATCGTCGCCGGCGGCGGGACCCGCCAGGAGTCGGTCCGGCTCGGCCTGGCCGCGCTCCCCGAGGACGTCGACATCGTCCTCGTCCATGACGCCGCGCGCCCGCTGGTGCCCGTCGAGATCGTCGACGCGGTCGTGGCCGCCGTACGGGACGGGGCCCCGGCCGTCGTTCCCGGACTGCCGCTCGCCGACACCGTCAAGCAGATCGACCCCGGCACGAACGTCGTCACCGGCACGCCCGAGCGCGCCCTGCTGCGCGCCGTCCAGACCCCGCAGGGCTTCCGGCGGGACGTGCTGGCCACGGCGCACGCGACGGTGCCGGGCGACGGCGAGGGCGCCACCGACGACGCGGGCATGGTCGAGCGGACCGGCGTCCAGGTCGTGGTCGTGCCCGGCCACGAAGAGGCCTTCAAGGTGACCAGGCCGCTGGACCTGGTGCTCGCCGAGGCCGTACTCGCCCGCAGGAGGGCCACCGATGGCTTCTGAACCGAACCCGCTCCCGTCACTGCGGCTGCCGCTCGTCGGCATCGGCACGGACGTGCACGCCTTCGAGGCCGGCCGCGAACTGTGGTGCGCGGGCCTGTACTGGCCGGACGCCGGTGACGGCCTGGCCGGCGACTCGGACGCCGACGTCGCCGCGCACGCGGCCTGCGACGCGCTCTTCTCCGCGGCCGGGGTCGGCGACCTCGGCGCACACTTCGGCACCGGACGGCCCGAGTGGGCCGGAGCGTCCGGCGTCACGCTGCTCGCCGAGGCGGCCCGCATCGTCCGCGAGGCCGGCTTCGAGATCGGCAACGTCGCGATCCAGGTGATCGGCGTCCGCCCGAAGATCGGCAAGCGGCGCGACGAGGCCCAGAAGGTCCTCTCCGAGGCGATCGGCGCCCGCGTCTCGGTCTCCGGCACGACGACCGACGGACTCGGCCTCACCGGCCGCGCCGAGGGCCTGGCGGCCATCGCCACCGCGCTGGTGCTGCGGGCGGACCCGGCCCGGGTGGTCTGAAGCGGGCCTCCGCGGGGCTGATCCAGTGCTGGATCCGGAGCCGGTTCCGGACCGGATTCCGGGTCCGACCAGGCCTTGAGGGGGCTACCCCCGCAGGCAGGAGCCACGTCCGGAAGATCGTCCGGCCCGCTCCCCCCCGGCAACCCGCGCGGAGCGCACTTGGCACGGCGTTTCGCCCACTACCCTTGTTGGCGTGACTATTCGCCTGTACGACACCAGCGCTCGGCAGATCCGTGATTTCACCCCGCTCACGCCGGGCTGTGTCTCGATCTACCTCTGCGGTGCCACCGTGCAGGCGGCCCCGCACATCGGGCACATCCGGTCGGGCCTGAACTTCGACATCATGCAGCGCTGGTTCGCCTACCGCGGCTATGACGTCACCTTCATCCGGAACGTCACCGACATCGACGACAAGATCCTCTGGAAGTCGGCCGAGCAGCGCCGCCCGTGGTGGGCGATCGGCTACGAGAACGAGCGGGCCTTCAACAGCGGCTATGACGTGCTGGGCTGCCTGCCGCCCACCTACGAGCCGCGGGCGACCGGCCACATCCCCGAGATGGTCGAGATGATGCGCGAGCTCATCGACCGGGGTCACGCCTACGTCGCCGACGGCAACGTCTACTTCGACGTGCGCTCGTTCCCCGACTACCTGTCGCTGTCCAACCAGGACCTGGACCAACTGCGTGGGGCCCAGGACGTCGTCGAGACCGGCAAGCGCGACCCGCGCGACTTCGCCATGTGGAAGTCGGTCAAGCCCGGCGAGCCCTCCTGGGAGACCCCGTGGGGCCGCGGCCGGCCCGGCTGGCACCTGGAGTGCTCCGCGATGGCCCACAAGTACCTGGGCACCGCGTTCGACATCCACGGCGGCGGCATCGACCTGATCTTCCCGCACCACGAGAACGAGATCGCCCAGGCCAAGGCCTTCGGCGACGACTTCGCCGCCTACTGGGTGCACAACGCCTGGGTCACCATGAGCGGCGAGAAGATGAGCAAGTCGCTCGGCAACTCGGTGCTCGTCTCCGAGATGGTCCAGCGCTGGCGCCCCATCGTGCTGCGCTACTACCTCGGCACCCCGCACTACCGCTCGATGATCGAGTACAGCGAGGAAGCACTGCGCGAGGCGGAGTCCGCGTTCGCGCGCATCGAGGGCTTCGCGCAGCGGGTCGTCGAGAAGTGCGGCCCGGTCGCGCCGGCCTCCGAGGTGCCGATCTCGTTCGGCGAGGCGATGGACGACGACCTGGGCGTCCCGCAGGCGCTGGCCATCGTCCACACCTCCGTCCGGCAGGGCAATTCGGCCATCACGGCGGACGACAAGGAAACCGCGATCGCGCGTCTGGCCGAGGTCCGTGCGATGCTCGGTGTACTGGGACTGGACCCGCTCGACGAGCAGTGGGCCGGCGGCGGGCACGGTGACGACCTGCACGGCGTCGTGGACTCACTCGTCCGGCTGGTGCTGGAACAGCGGCAGGCGGCCCGGGAGCGTAAGGACTACGCGACCGCCGACGCCATCCGCGACCAGCTCCAGCAGTCGGGGCTGGACATCGAGGACACCGCGTCCGGACCCCGGTGGTCGCTCGGCTCGCGCTGAGCGCGTCACCGTGCCCGAGCGCGTCACCGTGCCGTCCGCCGGCGTACCAGACCCGTCCGCCGTACCAGCTCCGCCCGAACAGCCCAGTCCCCATATACGTCAGTACCTTTTCAGCAGCGAAGAAGTGAGAGTGCCCCATGGCCGGGAACAGCCAGCGCAGGAACCGCCGTACCTCCAACAAGAAGGGCATGAAGGTCGGCACCGGCGGTCACCGGCGTAAGGCTCTGGAGGGCAAGGGCCCGACCCCGCCCGCCTCGGACCGCAAGGGCCACAAGAAGAACCGCGTCGCGAAGGCCGTGGCCAAGCGGACCGTCTCCTCGCAGTCGCGCCGCCCGTCGGGCCGTGGCGCGAAGTCCACGGCCGAGCTGGTCGTCGGCCGCAACTCGGTGGTCGAGGCGCTGCGCGCCGAGATCCCGTCGACCGCGGTCTACGTCCAGCAGTACATCGACACCGACGACCGGGTGCGCGAGGCCATCAAGCTCGCGACCGACCGCGGTGTCCCGCTCATGGAGGCCGCGCGCCCCGAGCTGGACCGGATGACGAACGGCCTGAACCACCAGGGCATGGTCCTGCAGATCCCGCCGTACGAGTACGCGCACCCGGAAGACCTGCTGGAGACCGCCGCCAACAGCCACGAGGCCCCGCTGATCATGGCGCTCGACGGCATCACCGACTCGCGCAACCTCGGTGCGGTCGTCCGTTCCATGGCCGCGTTCGCCGGTCACGGCGTCGTCGTCCCCGAGCGCCGCGCGGCGGGTATGACCGCCGGTGCGTGGAAGACCTCGTCGGGCGCCGCCGCCCGCGTCCAGGTCGCCCGCGCCACCAACCTGACCCGGACGCTGGAGGCCTACCAGAAGGCCGGTCTGGTCGTCGTCGGCCTCGCCGCCGACGGTGCGACGGACCTGCACGAGCTGGACGCGCTCGCCGGTCCCGTCGTGATCGTCGCCGGTTCCGAGGGCAAGGGCCTGTCCCGCCTCGTCGGCGAGACCTGTGACTTCCTGGTGCGCATCCCGATGCCGGGTGGCGCGGAGTCCCTCAACGCGGGCGTCGCCGCCGGCATCGTCCTGTACGAGGCGGCCCGCCGCCGCGCGTGACCCCCTGGCCGCCGCGCGTGACCCCTTGCGGGTGACTTCTTGCGGTGACTTCTTGTGGGTGACGTCACGTGCGCGGTTGTTCGTGCGTGACCGACCTGCGTGGACGCCGACGTGGACCCGGTCCGGATCACTTCCGGACCGGGTCCCGATCTTTTCGGGTCGGCCCCGCATCCTTCCCGGCCAGCGCCCCGATGCTGTTGATCTTGACGGGTCTCGGACATCCATCGGTGCGTCGGCAGTGTCCTAAACGTCTGTCACTCGGTTAGTGGAGTGTGGACACCAGAACACCCCGCACTCCTACGGGGGGTGGGACGCCCGGGTTCGACGAACCTGCCCTGAGCATGCTCAAGGTCCCGAGCGACCCGGCCCAGGTCATCGTCAACCACGCGAGTTTCCGCGTCCGGCTCGGCGTGACCTCGGCCCGTGCCCTGAGCCTCGACGAGACCGCGCGGATCCCCGTCATTCCCAGCTCCGTCAGGCGACGGGCCGCACCAGTGGTGTGGTCCGGCCGGACCGAGCCCGGCGACCCGGCTGCCGGCCGGCTCCTGCAGGCGGTCCGCCACGCGGGCCACGCGGGCGCGGAATCCGGCTCCGGACGCTCCGGCCCCGACACGCCCGCCGGCTCGACGCAGCTGCTGCCGCGGATCGACATCGACGAGGCGGCGACGCCAGGCGTCGTCGGCCCGCGCATGCCGGAACCCGAGCTGCTGCGCGGCGTCCGGCCGGCCCGTGGCGCCTTCGACGACGACTACGACGGCTACGACGACCAGTTCGGTGACGGGCGCGGTGACGGCCGTGGCAAGGGCCTCGCGGCCGGACCCGGCGAGAAGGACGGCATCCGGCGCGGCCGCAATGCCGAACCGATCCGGCACGCCTGGTACCCCGGGCACCGGATGAACCTCGGCGTCGTCCTGCTCCCGCTGCGCGTCTTCCTCGGCTTCATCTCGGTCTACGCCGGCATGAGCAAGCTCTGCGACCCCGTGTACTTCGACGGCGGCGAGCGCGGCTCGATGGTCAAGTGGCTCACGTCACTGCACCCGTGGGCCGCCGCGGCGCCGCTGCGCGACCTCGCGCTCACCCACCCCGTGGGCGCCGGGCTGACCATCGCCTTCCTCCAGGTCATCGTCGGCGTCCTCACGATCTGCGGGCTGTGGCAGCGGGTCGCCGCGTCCCTCGCCGCCGCGCTCTCCGTGGCACTGCTGGTGACGGTGACCTGGCGCACGGTCCCGGTCTACGACGCGCCGGACTTCATCTACCTCGCCGCCTGGAGCCCGCTGATCATCGCGGGCGCCCCCGTATACTCCGTGGACGGCCGCCTCGCGGGCGAGGCGTGGCGGCGGCTCGGGCCGCGCGCCGAACTGTGGGACCTGCGCAGGCGGGTGCTGCGCCGCGGTGTGGTGCTGGCCACGATCTTCGTCGGCCTGACGCTGCTGTGCGGATCGGTGCTGGGTGCCGCGGTGCGGTCGTCCAGCACGCACACGGACGTGCCGACCCCGGCGCGCATCCCCGTCAACAACCTGCCGGGCACGCCGCTGCCCGAGGTGTCGGGCACGGCCACCCCCGGCAAGCACAAGCCCACCCCGAAGCCGTCGAAGTCCGCCGGCGCCAACAAGAAGAAGCCGTCCAAGTCGCCCTCGGCGTCGCCGAGCAGCACCCACAAGAGCGGCAGCACGGGCAGCGGCAGCGGCAGCAGCAGCAAGCCGCGCGAGTCCTCCTCGCGGCCGACGCAGCCCAGTTCCCCGCACCAGTCGCACCGTCCGACGACGTCCCCGACGACCAGCAGCGGTACCGTCCACGACCCGATCGGCGGCCTCCTGGGCAGCGGATCGCCCGCCGGCCTGCTGCTCGGCCGGTCCGGTCCGGTCGGCGACGGCGGAGGCACCGGCGGCTCGGCCTGACGGGTCGGGTTCGCAGGACGACATGGCGGTGGCCCGCACCCTTCGGGGGTGCGGGCCACCGCCATGTGCGTAGGAGGGCCTGTGGGCGCCGTGGAGGGAAGCGGGCGGCCAGGACGGCCCGGAGGTGGTGGAACGTGCGCAAGGGCCGCAGCAGCCCGCTCAGCGCCGCGGCGGCTGGCTGAGAGCCACGCTCAACCAGCGCTGCGGCGGCTGGCTGAGAGCCACGCTCAACGGTTGAGAGCCGCGTTCAACGGCTGAGGGCGGCCAGCTCCTTGGCGGCCTCGGTGAGGTCCTTCGCCGTGTCGATGGCCCGCCAGTACGCGCCCTGCGGGATCGGGAAGCCGGCGAGGCGGCGTTCGCGCGCGAGCCGGGGGAACGTGGTGCGTTCATGGTCGCCGAGGTCCGGCAGCAGCCCGGTGAACTCCGGATCGAAGACGTACACGCCCGCGTTGATCAGGAACGGGGAGGGCGGCGCCTCGATGAAGTCCAGGATCTGCCCGAACTCGTTGGTCTCCACGGCGCCCCACGGGATCCGGGGGCGGGCCAGCGCCAGCGTGGCGACCGCGGCGCGCTCGTGGTGGAACGCGGCCATCTCGCGCAGCGAGAAGCGGGTCCAGATGTCGCCGTTGGTGGCGTACCAGGGCTCGTCGGGGCGCGGGAGCGACGCGGCGGCGTACTTGAGCCCGCCGCCGCGACCCAGCGGTTCCTTCTCGACGACGGTGGTGACGTTCAGCGGCAACCGGGCCGCGTCCAGCCACTCCTGGAGCACTTCGGCGAGGTGGCCGCACGAGACGACGGCGTCGGTGACGCCCTCGGCGGCCAGCCAGTCGAGCTGGTGGCCGATGATCGGTGTCCCGGTGCCCGGGATCTCGACCATCGGCTTGGGACGGTCGTCGGTGTAGGGCCGCAGTCGCGACCCCTGCCCTCCGGCGAGGAGGACGGCCTGGGTCACGGTAGGAGCGCCGTTCGTCATGCTGGGCACCCTACGGGACCTCGAACTCGTGGATCTTGTGGATGTCGGGGAACTCGTGGATCCAGTGGATCTGGCCGATCTCGTGATGACGGCGTCCCCGGGCGGCAGGGGACGCCTGTCATGGTCAGTAGACGGAGGCGACGCCGGTCGCGAACGAGGTGTCGCACACCGGACGCGAGAAGGACTGGGCGCGGACCGGACCGTACTTGGCGACGGCGGCGCGGCCGAGCGACCGGGCGATCGAGGTGCAGTACTTTGCCAGTGACGGCCTGGTGGCCATCTCCGCCTGCAGGTCGGTCAGTACCGTGCTCGCGGACTTGTCCTGGAGCTCGTCCAGCAGTCGGGTGCGCAGCACCTCCTGCGGCTCCTTCGAGGACGGCACGATCTCCGGTTTGTCGTGCGAGGCCGTGAGCACCTGGGCCTCGGAGGCCGAGGTCGCCCACGGGACGCGGGTGACGGCGAGGGTCCCGGACAGCACGAGGACGACCGGGAGTACGAGCGCGAATGTCTTGCCGATGCGGCGAGCTACCTGGTTCACGCTCGCGATCGTAGCGATGGGTGATGATTTGGCGACATTTAGTCACCCTGCCGGGTGAGGGGAATCGCTGATACGGGTGCGGCCGGTTGACGAACAGGGTCGAAAGGACCGGTGTGTGCAGGTATTTGTCGACACCGGAATGATCGACGCGGACGCACCGCGGACGCACCGCCGACGCAACGCGGAACGGCCGCCCGCAGGTTGCGCGAACGGCCGTTCCGTACTGCTTATAAGCCCGGACTGATCGGTGCCCCGGACCGGCGTCAGTCGCTGAGGCGCTCGCCGGTGGAGGTCGAGAACACGTGGGCCTCGCCACCGCGCGGCACGACGTGCAGCACGGAGCCCTTCTCCGGGATCTCGCGGCCGCCGACCCGGATGACCAGGTCCTTGTGCTCGCCGCTGACCTCGGCGCTGCCGTAGACGAAGCCGTCCGCGCCCAGTTCCTCGACGACGTTGACCGTGACGGCCAGGCCGGCCGGCTCGTCCTTCGACAGCGACTTGGCCTCGCCGTTCACGATGTCGAAGTGCTCGGGACGGACGCCGACGGTGACCGTGCGGTCGCCCTTGTCGGCGGCGGCCGCGATGGCGTCGCGCTCGACGGCGACGATCGAGTTGCCGAACTTCACGCCGCCGTCCGTGATCGGGACCTCGACGAGGTTCATGGCCGGCGAGCCGATGAAGCCGGCGACGAACAGGTTCGCCGGGCGGTCGTACATGTTGCGGGGGGTGTCGACCTGCTGCAGCAGCCCGTCCTTGAGGACGGCCACGCGGTCGCCCATCGTCATGGCCTCGACCTGGTCGTGGGTGACGTAGACCGTCGTGACGCCCAGGCGGCGCTGCAGGCTGGCGATCTGCGTACGGGTCTGCACACGCAGCTTCGCGTCGAGGTTCGACAGCGGCTCGTCCATGAGGAACACCTGCGGCTCACGCACGATCGCGCGGCCCATCGCGACACGCTGGCGCTGACCACCGGAGAGCGCCTTCGGCTTGCGCGCCAGGTAGTCGCTCAGGTCCAGGATCTTCGCGGCTTCCTCGACGCGCTTGCGGATCTCCGCCTTGTTCACGCCGGCGATCTTGAGCGCGAAGCCCATGTTGTCCGCGACGGTCATGTGCGGGTACAGCGCGTAGTTCTGGAACACCATCGCGATGTCCCGGTCCTTCGGCGGCAGGTGGGTGACGTCGCGGTCACCGATGCGGATCGCTCCGCCGTTGACGTCCTCGAGACCCGCGAGCATGCGCAGGGAGGTCGACTTCCCACAGCCGGACGGACCGACCAGAACCAGGAACTCGCCGTCCCCGACCTCGATCTCCAGGCCGTCCACCGCGGGCTTCTCCGAGCCCGGGTAGATACGGGTCGCCTTGTCGAACGTGACAGTAGCCATAGCTGTTGCACCCCTCACCGGCAGGAACGTGCCGGACGATCCGAGTAAAGGAAGGATTGGTCTAGTCCGCCATATGCGAACTGACGGTGACGCTACCCGCCGCCTGCCCCTTTGTCAGTAGCCCCCGGTCCCCGACTTTCCCCACACCCGGCACCCCCCGCCTTGAGTACACTTCTCCTGGCCCCGCACCCGCACCACCGGCCGCGGACCCGTGCCCCCTTAGCTCAGCTGGCCAGAGCACCGCTCTTGTAAAGCGAAGGTCGTCGGTTCGAATCCGACAGGGGGCTCCCCGTACCACCCCGCCCGAGCCGCACCCAGTGGCCCCGCGGCTCTGCAGAAGCGCCACGGACGGCCCCGGACACCCTGTCCGGGGCCGTCTGCGTGCGCGGTGTCCGCCGGCCGTGGTTGTGCGAGGGCGTGGGGCCGAGGTGCCGTGGGTGCTCTGTTGGGGAAATCGGGGCGGGCGATTCGTGGCGTGTGCTAGATATTGATTTCTTCGTGTCGAACAGTTGATCGCATGGGCGTCGGCTGGGAGACGTCGGGCACCATCTGACACCCTGGCAGGAAGCTTCATGTCCTTGTCCTTACGCCGCCTGGCGGTGGCCGCCGTGGCCGGCGGCACTCTCGCAGCAAGTTCGCTGATCTGGGCGGGAGGCGCGCTCGCGGCTCCTGGGCCGGTCGTTTCCGTCGGCCAGCCGGATGAGCACGGGATGCCGGCCGCCGGGCTCACCGGCGGCGTCATCGCGGTACCGGTCTCCGTCAAGGACGCTCCCGGACCCGGGACGACGTGGGTCAGCTTCAGTCAGGCGACGCCCGGTGGTGAGCCCGAGCACCGGCTGGCCGGACTGCCCCGGGGTGTGAAGGTGGTCGTGCCCGCAGGGTGCACGAAGGATGCCGCCAGTGGGACCGAGCCCGACTCCTTCTCGTGTGTCACGGCGGCGGGCGACCAGACGTTCGCGTTCGGACTGGACGTCGCGGCCACCGTCCCCGACAGCACCTGGGTCCTGCCGCAGGCCAGTTACGGAAGTACCGGGGGTGGAGCTGAGTCCGACCCCAGCTTCGGCATGGTGCGGCTCTTCTCGGGCAACTCGGCCGCCACACTCACCCACAGCGGACTGCGTGATGTCCAGCCGGGCAAGTCCGTCGTCTACACCACCAAGTTGCGGGCCTCCCAGGCCGGTTCCGTCTACGAATTCATGAACTTCTCCGTCGGTCGCGACGAAGGAGGGTGGGGGCTGCCCTCCTGGGCTCATCTGAAGGTGAGCGCGTCATCCGCCCGCGCCTCGTGCAGGGTCCTGACACCCGCGGAGGCCAACGGGTCGCCCCTGGTCTCCTCCTGCGAACTTCCGGTGGGAGGCGACGTCACGGTGACGGAGACGCTGACCGTCGACGCCAAGGCGCCGGTCGGCGCCCGGTTCGCCCTGAACTCCGACTACGGCTCGGCGTACAGCGGCCCCGGTGCCGCACAGGCCTCCACGGGCTACGACTACATCTTTGTGGGCCACGATCTGTCGACCGGGCCGCTGAGCACGATCTCGGTGGGCGACATCAGCGTCCCGGCGGGCGGGAGCGCCGCGTTCCCCGTCACGGTGAACGCGGTCCAGGACGGATCGGTCCTGCTGGACCTGGGGCAGCGCGCCGACAAGAAGCACCCGGCGGCCCATGGCCTTCCGGCCGGGGTCACCGTGACACTGCCGGCCGGTTGCAAGGCCGGGACGGTCCCGGCCGATCCGGACGTCACCTGCCCGGTGCGCAAGGGGCGTAGCACTCTGACGTTCACGGTCCGCGCGACGGCGAAGGCGTCCCGGTCGGTGCAGGCCGTGCTGACGGCGATGGTCGTCGATCCGCGCTTCGAGCACCCGCAGGACCTGTCGACCGGAATGGTCCGGATCGTGGACCCCCGTCCCGCGGGCACGGTCCCGAACGGCGGCGTCAAGCCGTCCGCTTCCCCGGCCACGGGCGGCACGGAGTTGGCCGAGACCGGCGGTTCCGGTGACGCCACCGGATTCGCCCTCGGTGGCTCCGCGCTGCTGGCCGCGGGGGCCGCGGCTCTGGTCGTCGCGCGGCGGCGGAAGGCGCGCCACAACTGACGGATCCCGCTGAAGGCGGATCCGGGAACGGATCGAGGGGTCCAGCGCTTCGGCGCTGGGCCCCTCTCGCGTTCACCACGGCCGCCACCCGGGGCGCCACCCGGGCCGCCGCGAAGCGGTCAGCGGGTGAGGAGCGTGGCCAGTTGGGTGGCGAAGGCCGGGGCGTGGGGGAGGTAGCCGGCGTGGTTGCCCGGGAAGTCGGTGATGGAGATGCCCAGGCGGGTGGCCAGAACGGTGTTGGGGAGGTAGGGGAGGAAGCCGCGGGAGTCGCGGCCGCCGGCCAGGGCCAGTTGGGGGGTCACGGCGGCCAGGGCGGTCAGGTCCGGGAGGTGATTCGTGACCGGCAGGAGCTCGTGGGCCAGGAAGTGGTCGGTGTTGGCGGACATCCGGGTGACGAGGTCGCGGATCCGTGGGGGGAGCCCCGTGTGGGGCAGGGGGCCTTCGGTGTCCAGGCCCATGCGGGCGCCGAAGACCTCCATCGCGGGGCCGACGCCGTCGCGGAGGTAGATGGCGTGGACGTTCCTGAGGAAGGCGACGTGCTCCTCGGCGTCGGGGAGCACACCGAACAACGGGGGTTCGTGGGGGACGGCGATGCGGACGCGGTCCGGGTGCCGGGTGAGCAGGTCGAGGGCGACGATGGCGCCCGAGCTGCTGCCGAACACGTCGGCGGGCTCGTCGGTCAGGGCGGCGAGGAGGAGGCGGGCGTCCTCGCTGTCGGTTTCGACGCTCATGTCCTGCGGCGGGCCGTCCACCGGGCTGCGGGAGTTGCCGCGCCGGTCGTAGGTGACGACGGTGCAGCGGTCGGCCAGGGCTCCGGCGACGCCCTCGAAGACGCCGGCGTCGCCGGAGCCGCCGTGGATCATGAGCAGGACGGGACCGGAGCCGCGGATCTCGTAGTGGAGGGTGGCTCCGGGCACTTTGAGCGTGTCGGTCCTGGGCGCGTTCGTCGACGGCGCGTTCATCGGTCCTCCTGAGGCGTTCCGGGGTCCTGGCCGGCGCCGCCCGGATCCGTCAGGTCTTGGTGGCCCCTGGCGGATCCGGGCAACGACCCCACTGTGGCCCGCGTCACCGACAGGGCGCTGATACGCGGCCGACGCGAGCGTCCTGGACGGCGAAGGTCCCGTCCAGGCCCGTGAGGTGCAGGAGCTTGCGGAGGTGCGGGCGGACGCCGGTGAGGTGCAGCCGGCCGTGCTGTGCGCTGATGAGGTTGTGGGCGTGGACGAGTACCGATAGCCCGCGGCAGTCCATGAACGTGACGCCGGTGACGTCGATGACGAGGTCGGGAGGGTGGACGGCCCTGCCTCCGCCCCCGCCCCCGCGCTCCCTGCGGGCGAGTCCGTCCAGCCGTCGGCTGATGTACGGCGCGGCCATGAGGTCGATCTCGCCGTGGAGTTCGACGATCGGCGCGGTGCCGCGGGTGCCGGTGCGGATGTGGACGGCGAAGGCGGGGCTCGGGTGATCCGGGGGTATGAGATGCACGGGGGCTTCCTTCCGGTGAGGTTCCACGGGAGGCGTACGCGAGGCGTACGGGCTCGGCCGGACAGGCCCTACGCGGCGTGCAGGGCCAGGGTCGGCGACAGGCGGGCCGCGCGGACCGCCGGATAGAGGCCGGCGACGGTGCCGATGATGAGCGTGGCGCCGAAGCCGCCGCTGACGGCCCACGGCGGCACCACCCACGGCAGTCCGCCGGTGGTGGCGTAGACGAAGGTGGCGAGTGAGCCGAGGGCGATGCCCGCGAGGCCGCCGAGCCCGGAGAGCATGAGGGACTCGGTGACGAACTGGATGCGGATCTGGCCCCTGGTCGCGCCCAGGGAGCGGCGCAAGCCGATCTCGTAACGGCGTTCCAGCACCGAGATGATCATGGTGTTGGCGACCCCGACGCCCCCGACCAGCAGGGCGACCCCGCCGAGACCGAGCAGCAGATTGGTGAACGCGCCGTCCGTGGCGGCCTTCGCCTGCAGTGCCGCCGAAGGATCGGTGACCTTCACGACCTGCGGGTTCTGCGGGTTGGCGGTGCGCGGGACCAGGTCGCGTACGGCGGCGACCGCGGCGTCGGTGGACCGTTCGTAGACGGACGTGGGATGGCCGTCGAAGCCCAGCAGCCGTTCTGCCGCGTCCCACCCGACGAGGGCGGAGCGTTCGATCTCGGGGGCGAGCGGCAGCGGGTCGAGGATGCCGGTGACGGTGAAGTACCGGCCGCCGATGAACACCTGCTGCCCGGGGGCGGTGATGCCGAGGCGGTCGGCGGCGACGCTGCCGAGCACGACGGACGGGTACCTGCCGGTGGCCTTGTTGAGCCAGCTGCCGCTGCGCACCGAGCCGCGCAGGGTCTTCAGCAGCTCTTCCGTGGTCGCCTTGACGGCGATGCCGCCGGTGTCGCCCTCGGGGATCTTCTCGGAACGGCGTACCGACTGCTTGATGTCGCCGGTGGCACCCACCTGCTCGACGCCCGGGATCCGGCCGATCATGCCGGGGGCCTCCTTCGGCAGCCGGGCGTCCTGGCCGGTGAACAGCGCGTCGCCGGGGGTCACGACGAGCATGTTGGTGCCCAACCGGTCGAGCTCCCGCATGAGTTGGGCCTTGCTGGAGGACGAGATCCCGACCACCGCGATCATCGTCGCGATGCCGAGGGCGATGCCCAGCGCGGACAGGACGACGCGCAGGGGACGGCCGCGCAGTCCGGCGGATCCGACGTGGAACACATCGCGGGCGCTGAGCCGGGCGGGGGAGAGTGCGGTGCGCCTCATACGGCGACCGCTCCGGCGTCGGTCCCGGTGCCGGGCGCGGAGTCGGGTGCGTTGCCCGTCCCGCCACTCGTAGGGGTCTGCCTGGTGTCCGCCACGACCCGGCCGTCGCGGATCCGCACCTGGCGGGGCAGCCGGTCGGCGATCTCGCTGTCGTGGGTGATCACGGCGATGGTCGCGCCTTCCTTGTTGAGGTCGTGCAGCAGCTCCATGACCGCCTCGCCCGAGGCGGAGTCCAGGGCGCCGGTGGGCTCGTCGGCGAGCAGCAGATCGGGTTCGCCGACGACGGCGCGCGCGATGGCGACGCGCTGCTTCTGCCCGCCGGACAGCTGGTGCGGCTTGTGGTCCATCCGGTCCGCGAGGCCGACGCGCTCCAGTGCGGCGGCGGCCCGGCGGCGGCGTTCGGCGCGCGGCAGGCCCGAGTAGAGCAGCCCCTCGGCCACGTTGTCCTGGGCGCTGATGCCGGGCACGAGATGGAACGCCTGGAAGACGAAGCCGACATGCTGGGCGCGCAGCGCGGAGAGCCTGCGGTCGGAGAGCGTGGCGACGTCGTGGCCCGCGATGGCGACCGAGCCGGAGGACGGCCGGTCGAGGGTGCCGACGATGTGCAGCAGGGTGGACTTGCCGGAGCCGGACGGGCCGACGATGGCGAGGAGTTCACCGTCGTCGATCGTCAGGTCCACGCCGCGCAGCGCCGCGACGCCGCCCGGGTACTCCTTCCCGACGCCGACGAGTTCCACGACGGTGTTCGGAGCGGTACGGATGGGACTCACAGCGACGGCACCCCGACCTTCATGCCCTCGCGCAGCCCGCCGCCGCTGACCTCGACCCGCCCCTGCCCGAACATGCCGAGCTCGACGGCGACATCGCGCGCCTTGCCGTTCTCCACGACCTGGACGCCGAAGCCGCCGCTGGGCAGCGCCAGCAGGGCGTTGACGGGTACGGACAGGACGCCCTTGTGGGTCTGTCCGGTCAGGTTCACCGTCACCGGGGACTTGTCGAGGCCGCCGACCTTGGACGGGTCGTCGAAGGTGACCGTGACGGAGATCTTGGGTGTCTTGTCCTGCGGGTCCTCGCCCTCCTCGACGGTCTTGCCGATGGAGGAGACCTTGCCCTGCGCGGTCCCGCCGCCCGGCAGGTCGACGGTGACCTTGGTGCCGGTCCGCGCCAGCTGACCGTCGGCGACCTCCAGCTTGAACTCGACGATCCGCTCGGAACTGGTCGTGGTCAGCACCGGTTTGCCGGGGCCGGCCTGGTCGCCGACGGTGGAGTCCGCCGACTTGATCCGTACCGGACCGGCGGAGAAGGCGATCTGGTCGGGGCCGGTCGTGCCGGTCTTCGGCAGGTCGTGGTCCTTCTGCCAGCGCTTCACGGCATCGGCGGTGCCGGCGGTGAACTTGTCGTCGTCGGCCAGACCGGAGCCGAAGCCGAGGGCGCGCAGGTTCTCCTTCAACTGCCGGACATCGTCGCCCTTGTCGCCGGTCTTCAGCGTCCGGTACATGGGGGTCGTGCCGTACATCAGCCGTACGGGCTTGCCGTCGACCTCGTACAGCCTGCCGTCGCGGGCGACGGAGGAGCCGGCGCCGGCGACCCAGGTGATGGTGCCCATGGCGCCCGCGTTGATCTTGCGCTCCTTGGAGTACCCGAGCGTGCCCTGCTTCTGGGTGCTGTCGCTGAGATCGCCGCGCGCGATCGGGGCGGTCGCCGGCGGCAGGCCGGAGTTCTGCTGGGTCACCCCCTTGTCGGGGGCGGCCAGCGCGGTGACCGCCACGCCGCCCCCGGCGACGACCACGACCACCGCCACGGCGGCCAGAACGATTCTCTTGCGCTTCATCGACGTATTCCCGTCCGTCCCTGCGTGCTCTGCGGCGTGCTCTGTGTTCCGTGCGTTGGGTGCGTTCCGTGCGTTCCGTGCGTTCCGTGCGTGTTCTTGCGCATGGCGTCGGTTCCGCCGGCCGTCAGTCGACGGAGCAGAGCTTGTTGGCCTTGTCGAACTTCTCCTTCTCCGCGCCCTGCGGCATCGGCATGGCCTTCTGCATCCCGCCACCGCCGCCATAGTTCGGATCGGGCATGTCGACACCGTTCTTACGCATGCACTGGGCGAACTTGAGAGCCTTGTCCTTGTCCGCCTGGGATATCTCTCCCGACGGATTCGCGCTGAACTGCTTGCAGGCGTCCATCGCCTTCTTCATGGACGCCTCGCTGCCGTTGCTGCCGATCGTCATGCCCCGCGGGTCCTCGCCCGGCTTGGGTTCCTGCACGTCCATGCCGTTGTCCCGCAGGCACTTGCGGAACTTGAGCGCCTTGTCGGCGGCGGTGTCGGCCGAGCTCTTCCCGGGCGATCCCTTCGCGTCGGAGTCCGAATCGGAGCCAGAACAGGCGGAGGCGAACAGGGCGAGAGCGGCCAGTGCCGCGGCGCCGGCGGAAACACGGTGACGATTTCTCATGGGATTCTCACTTTTCGACGGTTCCGGATAGTGACGGGAAGAGATTGACAGCCGCAGAGCTCTCGTTTCTCTAAGCGAGGTCCTTTACAACGCCGAAAGGTCCCCATCGGGTAAACAGGGGCACATGCGTGTTCTGCTGGTGGAGGACGAGGAATTCCTGGCCGAAATGGTGGCCGACGGGCTGCGCCGTGACGCCATCGCGGTGGACGTGGCGTCGGACGGCGCGGAAGGGCTGCGGAAACTCCGGTTCGGCGCCTACGACGTGCTCGTCCTGGACCGCGATCTGCCCGGGGTGCACGGCGACGAGGTCTGCCGCCGGGTGGTGGAGCAGCGGCTGCTCACCCGGGTGCTGATGCTCACCGCCGCGGGCACCGTCCGCGACCGGGTGGCGGGGCTCGGCCTGGGCGCCGACGACTACCTCACCAAGCCGTTCGCCTACGACGAGTTGCTCGCCCGGGTCCTGGCGCTGGGCCGCCGCGTACACCCCGCGCTGCCCCCGGTGATCGAACGCGCCGGCCTCGTCATGGACGGCGCGCGCCGCCAGGCGAGCCGCGACGGCCGGTATCTGAGCCTGTCCCGGAAGGAGTTCGCGGTGCTGGAGGTACTGATGCGCGCGGACGGCGCGGTCGTCAGCGGAGAGGACCTGATCGAGCAGGTGTGGGAGGAGGACACCAGCTACCGGACGAACGCGGTCCGGGTGACGCTCAGCAAGCTGCGCACCAAGCTGGGCGAGCCGCAGGTGGTGGAGACGGTGCCGGGCGTCGGCTACCGGATCGCCGACGTTCCCGTGGACCAGAACCCGGGCCCCGCCTCCGGGGGCCATGACCCGGATCCCGCCTCCCTGGACCGGCACCCCAGTCCCGCCTCCGGGGACCAGAACCCGAACTCCGCCTCCGGGGAGCGGTCATGAGCCGGCTGCGACTGCGGCTGTGGCGGCTGAGCAGTGAACGTGCCCGGCTGACGAGTCTGTACGGCGGGCTCCTGGTGCTGGCCGGCGGCGTGCTGATCGCCCTGGTGTACTCGCTGGTGCGCAGCGGGCTCTACTCCACCATCAGCCTCGCCGTCACCACGGCCGTCCCCAGCAACGGTGTGCGCGCCCCGTACGCCCTGCCGACCAGGCAGTTCGCCGAGGCCCAGCCCGCGGTGCCGATGCCGGGGGTGACGTTCGATCCCGCCAACGTGCACGCGGCGACGAAGATGATCACGACGGCGGCGGAGAGCGCGGCCCTCAGCAAACTGCTGACCGTCTCCCTCGTCTCGCTCGCCGTCTTCGCCGTGCTGTCGGTGGCGCTGGCCTGGTGGATGGCGGGACGGGTGCTGCGCCCGGTGGGCGTCATCACGTCCACCGCCCGCCGGCTGTCCGGGGAGAACCTGCACGAGCGCATCAAGTTGAAGGCGCCGCCCGGCGAGCTGAAGCAGCTCGCCGACACGTTCGACACCATGCTCGACCGGATAGAGCAGCTGGTCTCCGCCCAGCAGCGGTTCGTCGCCAACGCGGCCCACGAGCTGCGGACGCCGCTGGCCGTGCAGCGTGCCGCGGCCGAGATCGGACTGGCGGACCCGGACCTGGATCCGGAACGGCTGGCGCGTCTGCGCGGCAAACTCATCGACGTCGCCGATGACAGCGAGAAGCTGATCGACGGACTGCTGCTGCTCTCGGCCAGCGACCAGGGGCTGGAGCGGGTCGGGCCGATCGCGCTCGACGCGACCGCGGCGAGCGTGGCGAAGGCGCTCGCGGACCAGGCGAGCGAGCACGGGGTCACCGTCGGGACCGAACTGCGGCCGCTGACCGTGCAGGGCGAGGCCGTGCTGCTCGGGCATCTGGTGCACAACCTGGTGAGCAACGCGATCCGCTACAACCACCCGGGCGGGCAGGTGCGGGTCACGGTCGGCGCGGACGGCCTGGAGGTCACCAACACCGGCCCCGAGGTGCCGGCCGCGGCGGTGCCCGAGCTCTTCGAGCCCTTCCGCCGGATGCAGGCCCGGCGGCACCGGCCGGGGGAGGGGGCGGGACTCGGGCTGTCCATCGTCGCCTCGATCGCCCGCGCGCACGGAGCCGTGGCCACCGCCGCCGCGAATCCCGGCGGCGGCCTGACGGTCCGCGTGGCCGGCTGGAATCCGACCTGAGGCCTGGGGGACCTGGAGGACCCGGAGACCCCGGAGGACCCGGGGTCCTGGAGGCCCCGGAGACTCTGGAGGACCCGAGGTCCTCGAGGCTCTGGCGCCCTGGGGCTCCTAGAGGTCGAACTCCTTGGGGTCGATGCCCACCGCGAAGCACGCCTCGCGGACGACACCCTGCTCGGTCTTGTCGAAGTCACCGTCGGCGCCGCCGATGACGATGCCGATCTGGATGACGGCGCGGGCCTCGGTCGGCTTCTTCTGGACCTTGCCGATCTCCTGCAGGATCCCGACCTTGCCGAAGTCGAAGTCGGCGGTCAGCTTGCCGAGGTAGGCGTCGAACCGGCGCTGCAGGTCCTCGGCCGGGAAGTTCTGCAGTACGTCGTTGCCCGCGATCAGCGACGCCACGCGCTGCCGCTCGGACGGGTCGATCTGACCGTCGGCGGCGGCGACCAGCGCGCACATCGCCATGCTCGCGTCGCGGAACGCCCCGCTCTTGAGGTCGTTCTTCTTGGCGGTGAGCTGGGTCTGCATGGTCTGCGCGGACTCCTTGAAGCGGTTCCACAGGGCCATGGTGGTGTCTCCTCGACGCATTGGCTTTCGATCTCGCCCAGGGAACTCCCCGGGGACCCCATGGAGTTCCCCGGTGCTCCCCGGCAGGGCTCCCGCCAGGGGAGCACCGGGGAGCGCGCGGGACCTGCGGCAAAGGATGCGACGGCAAAGGATGCGACGGCAAAGGATGCGACGGCGAAGAATGCGGCGGCGCAGGTCGCGGCGGCTACGGGACCAGCACGACCTTGCCCATCGTGGCGCGCGTCTCCAGCGCCCGGTGCGCCGCGGCGGCCTCCGCCAGCGGGAAGCGCTGCACCGCCGGTACGAGACGGCCGGCCGCGGCCTCCGCGAGGGCCGCCTCCTCCAGGGCGCGCAGGCCCTCGGGGCCGCCGATCGCCTTCATCATCGCCGGGCCGATCACGGTCCGCGAGGTGATCCCGCGGGTGGCCAGCTCCTCCTCGCCGAGGTCCAGCGGACCGCCGGCGGACCAGCCGTAGACGAGGTGCCTGCCGCCCTTGCCGAGCAGGTCGACGGCGGCGCGGCCGAGCGGGCCGCTGACGGCGTCGAAGACGACGGTCGCGGACCGGCCGCCGAGGGCGGTACGCACCTGGTCGGTCCAGCCGGGGGCGTTGTAGTCGACGGCCACGTCCGCGCCCAGGCCGCGGACCCGTTCGGCCTTGGCCGGGCCGCCCGCCGCTCCGACGACGGTCGCGCCGAGGTTCCTGGCGTACTGGACGAGCAGGGTGCCGATACCGCCCGCCGCGGCGGTGACGATCACCACGTCCTGGTCGGTCAGGTCCGCGAACCGCAGGATGCCGAGCGTGGTGCGGCCGGTGCCGATCATGGCGATGCCCTCGGCGAAGTCGACGTTCTCCGGCAGCTCGTGCAGCTTGCCGGTGTCGGTGACCGCGGTCTCGGCGTAGCCGCCGGGCACCATGCCGAGGTGGGCCGCGACGCGGCGGCCGAGCCAGCGGGCGTCGGTGCCCTCGCCGAGCGCGTCGACCGTGCCGGCGACCTCGCGGCCGGGGATCGTCGGCAGCTCGGGCAGCGGGTACGGGCTCTTCGGGTCGCCTTGGCGGAAGACGGTGTCGATCACGTGGACCCCGGCCGCGCGGACGGCGATCCGCACCTGCCCGGGACCCGGCACCGGGGTCGCCGTCTCCTCGTACGTCAGGTTCTCGGCGGGGCCGAAGGCGTGCAGACGGGCGGCGCGCATGGCGTTTCTCCGGATCTTCGGGCGGTGCGGGCGCCTGATGGCGCAGCACCGCTCATCCTTGGACTTGAACCTAGGTTCAAGTCAAGGCCGGAGATCCGGAGGAAGCCGGGAGGCCCTGACGTCTGCCGTACCGCGTTACGACGACCTGGCCAGGAGCTTCTGCTTGGCTTGGGCGTACTCATCCTCGGTGAGGTCGCCGCGGCTCTTCAGCTCGGACAGCTTGTGGAGCTGGTCCACGCTGTCGTCCGAAGAACCCGCCGCCTCGCGCACGTACTGCTTGAAGGCCGTCTGCTGGGCCTCCGCCTGCTTGACGTCGCGCTGGCTCATGCCCTTGCCGCGCACGATGACGTAGACCAGCACGCCGACGAACGGCAGCACGATGACCAGGATCATCCAGCCCGCCTTGGCCCATCCGCCGAGCTCGCGGTCGCGGAACAGGTCGCCGATGATCCGGAACAGCAGGAAGAACCAGAGCACCCAGAAGAACAGCAGAAGCATCGTCCAGAAGAGGTCGAGCATCGGGTAGTTTTCCATGACTCAAGGAGAAGCCCTGGTCAGAGCTGGCGCATCCGGGGTTGACCCGAATGGGTCACACGCGCGGGAAGCGGGCCCGCAGGTCCCAGACGGCCGGGTTGTCGCCGAGGCCGTCGTGCATGTCGGTCAGATCCGCGATCAGGTCGTGCAGGAAATCGCGTGCCTCGCGGCGGAACGTCGTGTGGTGCAGCGACAGCGGCGGCTCGTCCTCGGCCCAGTCGGCGACGACGTCCACGTAGCCGAAGCGCCGCGCGAAGCGGAGCCGGTCCGTGGACTCGGTGAAGTCGAACTCGGCGTACTGCGAGCGGGAGGCGCGGCTGCCGCGCGGGTCCTGGTCCAGCCGTTCGACGATGTCGCACATCGCCCACGCGAAGTCGAGCACCGGGACCCATCCCCAGGCTGTGGACAGTTCGCGCTCGCCCTTCGCGAGGTACACATCGCCGCAGAACAGGTCGTGACGCAGGGAGTGGACGGTCGCGGTGCGGTAGTCCGTCTGCGGGGGGTCGGGAAAGCGGCGGGAGAGGGCGTAGCCGAGGTCGATCACACTGTCGATCGTCGCACGCGGTACGACCGCGGAATGACGCGTCGGATGGACGCGTGGGCGCGGCCCGGTCCGGGTCGGCGCAGCAACCGCCGCCCGCTCCGGGTCGGCGCAGCAACCGCCGCCCGCTCCGGGTCAGCGCAGCAGCCGCTGCTCCTTGGCCACGGACACCGCTCCGGCGCGGGTGTCGACGCCGAGCTTGTCGTAGATGCGGCCCAGGTGCGTCTTGACGGTCGCCTCGCTGATGAACAGCGCGCGGGCGATGTCGCGGTTGCCCAGGCCCTGCGCGAGCTGGGCGAGGATGTCCAGCTCGCGTTCCGTGAGGTTCGGGCGCGGGGCGCGCATCCGGGCCATGACGCGGCTGGCGACCGGCGGCGAGAGCGTGGTGCGGCCCTGGGCCGCCGCGTGGATCGCGGCGAACAGCTCCTCGGGGCGCTCCGCCTTCAGCAGATAGCCGGTCGCCCCGGCCTCGATGGCGCGGGTGATGTCGGCGTCGGTGTCGTACGTGGTCAGCACCAGGACGTGCGGGGCCGCGTCGGGCGCCTCGACGGCCGAGGTGATCCGCCGGGTGGCCTCGACGCCGTCGATCCCGGCCCCCAGCTGGAGATCCATCAGCACGACCTGCGGGCGCAGCCGGGCGGCCATGACGACCGCCTCCTCGCCCGTCCCGGCCTCGCCGATCACCTCGATGTCGCCCGCGCTGGCGAGCAGCGCGAGGAGCCCGGCGCGTACGACGGCGTGGTCGTCGCAGACCAGCAGCCGCACGGGGGCGGGCGCGGGGGTGGGTTCCGGCAGGGCGGCGGCGGTCACTGGTGCTCCAGGGGGATCGTGGCGGTGACGACGGTGCCTTCGCCCGCGCCGCTCTCGACGGTCAGGGTGCCGCCGAACTGGCGGAGCCGGGCGCGCATCGCCGGCAGGCCGTGGCCGCGGCCCGCCCCTTCGGCGGCGGTGCCGGAGGTGGGGCCCGCGCGGTCGGCGGGGTCGAAGCCGCGGCCGTCGTCCGCGATGTCCAGGACGGCCTGGTCGCCGAGGTACGACAGGGTGATCACGGCGGCCGAGGCGCCGGCGTGCTCGCGCACATTGGCCAGCGCGCCCTGCGCGATCCGCATCAGCGCGGCCTGCGCGGCGGCCGGCAGCCCACCCGAGCCCGTCCCGCCCGAGCCCGCTGAGGCCGTCCCGTCAGGGCTTCCGTCCAGGTGGAAGCGGACCGGCAGGCCGCTCTCCGCCGACTCGCGTTCGGCCAGCGCCCGCAGCGCGTCGTGCAGGGTGCCGCCGTCGGCGAGGTCGGCGGGCGCGAGGTCGTGCACGAAGGCGCGGGCCTCGGCGAGGTTGCGGGCGACGATCGACGTCGCGGTGGTGAGGTGCGTCCTGGCGGTCGCCGGGTCGGTGTCCCAGGTGCGGGCGGCGGCCTGCAGCAGCATCTGCTGGCTGGACAGGCCCTGCGCCAGGCTGTCGTGGATCTCCATCGCCAGCCGCTGCCGCTCGGCCAGCGCGCCCGCGCGCCGCTCGGTCGCCGCGAGCTCCCGCTGGGTCCTGACGAGGTCGTCGATGAGCGCGTGCTGACGGGTGGCCTGCCGCTGCATGTGCAGGAAGACGGCGGTGGCGAGGCCCGCGACGGCGGGCGGCAGCAGGAGGAGGTTGGGGTCGAAGCCGTCGGCCAGCCGCAGCTGGGAGATGACGACCAGGACGGTGAGAGCGGCCACGAGGATGATCGCGGCACGTGCCGGCAGGGTCCGCAGCCCGGTGTAGAAGAGCGGGATCGCACACCAGGCGAAGCTCGGCGCCAGCAGCACGATCACCACCCAGGCGACGACGACGGCCGCCAGCCACAGGCGGTGGGCCGAGGGCCCGGCCCGTCCGGCGGCCGGACCGAGCGCGTACAGGACGGCGAGCGCGACGCTCAGACCGATCACCCACGGCACCCGCGCGGCGCCCGGATGGTGCACCACGAAGCGGGTCAGCGAGGCACCCAGCAGCAGGACGAACGCGGAGTGCATGACGAGGGTGAGCCAGCCCGCATCGGGGTCGGCGGTCTCCGCCGCCGGTCGCGGGGTGGTGCTCACGTGGATCTCCTCGTCGTCGGCCGCTCCTGCCCCCGTCTCCCTTTATCGCCCGGCCCCGCCGGCCCCGCATCATCCGATCGGTTGACGGCCCCGTCATCCATCATGCCCTCGGTGAGGGGCCGGCTCGCCGACCCTCGGCGGCCCTGGCCGGGATGAGGATCGGAGGGCGGGCCTGAACGGGTCCGAGTTCCCCCGATGAGGAGTGACCGTGAAGATTTCCGCTCGTGTTCTGGCCGGGTCCCTCGCCGCCGCCGCTCTCGGCGCCGGCGTCTTCGGCAGCGTGTCGGCGTCCGCCGCCCCGGCGCCCGCCGCGAAGGCCGCCGACGTCCGGCCGTCGCAGACCGTCCGGACGACGCATCTGACGATCGACGCCGCCGCCAAGGGCGCCCAGGCAGCGCTCGACGCCGCCGAGAAGGCCGGTCAGCACGTCACCGTCGCGGTCGTCGACCGCAACGGGAACACCGTCGTCACCCTGCGCGGCGACGGCGCGGGCCCGCAGTCCTACGAGTCCGCCGAGCGCAAGGCGTACACCGCGGTCTCCTGGAACGCCCCGACCTCGGAGCTGGCCAAGCGGCTGGCCCAGGCCCCGAACCTCAAGGACATCCCCGGCACCCTCTTCCTGGCCGGCGCCGCTCCCGTCACCGACGGCGGTGCGCCGATCGCGGCCATCGGGGTCGCCGGTGCGCCCAGCGGTGACCTGGACGAGCAGTTCGCGCGGGCCGGGGTGGCGGCTCTCGGGAAGTGACCGCCGGACGAACGCCGACGGCCTCCGGATCGGCGTGCGATCCGGAGGCCGTCGGGAGGTGCGGCCGGTGTCAGAGGTTGACGCCGAAGTCCGTGGCGATACCCACGAGGCCGGAGGCGTAGCCCTGGCCCACCGCGCGGAACTTCCACTCCGCGCCGTTGCGGTACAGCTCGCCGAAGACCATCGCGGTCTCGGTGGCCGAGTCCTCGCTCAGGTCGTAGCGGGCGATCTCCGCCTCGCCGGCCTGGTTGACGATGCGGATGTAGGCGTTGCGGACCTGGCCGAAGTTCTGGCTGCGGGTCTCGGCGTCGTAGATCGAGACCGGGAAGACGATCTTGTCGATGTCGGCCGGGAGCGCCGCCAGGTTGACCTTGATCTGCTCGTCGTCGCCCTCGCCCTCACCGGTCTTGTTGTCGCCGGTGTGCACGATGGACTGGTCCGGCGTCGCCTTGTTGTTGAAGAAGACGAAGTGGCCGTCCGAGTAGACCTTGCCGGTGGTGTTCACAGCGATGGCGCTCGCGTCGAGGTCGAAGTCGGTACCGGTAGTGGTACGGACGTCCCAGCCGAGACCGACCGTGACCGCCGTCAGGCCAGGCGCCTCTTTGGTCAGCGAGACGTTGCCGCCCTTGGACAGGCTTACAGCCATTGGGAGTCCCCTCCATGGAGATGGGTTGTTGCCGACGAAGCTACCGTCACCCGTCACAACGCCGTCAGAGGACTGTCTGGTTCCCTTCGAAGGATTCACGATTGGCCACGGCGGCCGAAACCACCGTGGAAAACCCTGTGACGGGAGCCGTCGGAACACGGGATCATAGGACGCATGTCCGGTCCCCTTGTCATTCGCGGCTCCGTCTCCGTCCCGGAGACCGAGCTCCTGTGGCGTTTCTCCAGGTCGTCGGGGCCGGGCGGGCAGCATGTGAACACCAGTGACAGCCAGGTCGAGCTGCGCTTCGACCTCGCCGGTACGGAATCCCTGCCGCCGGTCTGGAAGGACCGGGCGCTGGAGCGCCTCGCGGGCAAGCTCGTCTCCGGCGTGCTGACGGTCAAGGCCTCCGAGCACCGCTCGCAGTGGCGCAACCGGGAGACGGCGCTCGTCCGGCTGGCGTCGGTGCTGGCGACGGCCACCGCTCCGCCGCCCAAACCGCGCCGTCCGACGAAGATCCCGCGTGGGATCAACGAGCGGCGGCTGCGGCACAAGAAGCAGCGCGGCGAGACCAAGCGCGGCCGCGATCAGCGTTCCTGGGACTGACCCCCGGAACTCCGGGCCGTTGGGCCGTCGGCTCAGTCGAGCTGCCGGTAGCGGCCCTTGAAGTAGACGAGCGGTGAGCCGGCGGCGCTCGGCGTCTGCGCGGCGAGCACCCGTCCGATGACGAGGGTGTGGTCCCCGGCCGTGATCCGCTGCTCCGTCTCGCACTCCAGCACCGAGAGCGCCCCGCCGAGTATCGGTGCACCGGATCGGGTGCCCCGGTAGTAGGCGACGTCCTCGAAGAGCAGCCGGTCGCTGATCCGGCCGCGCATCGCGAAGCGCCCCGCGATGTGCCGCTGGCTCTCGCTGAGCACGGACGCCGCCCACAGCGGCTGCCGTTCCAGCAGATCGTCCATTCGCGAGTCCGTGCGAACGCTCACCAGTACCATCGGCGGTTCGAGCGAGACGGACAGGAACGCGGTGGCCGTCATACCGACGTCCTCGCCCCGGGGCCCGTCCTCCGGGTCGTGAGCGGTGACGAGAACGACGCCGGCCGCGAGGCGGGCCATCGCGGCGCGGAAGTCGTCGGGGTGGGCCATGATCCCAGGATGGGGGACAGCGGATGTCTGCAGCACACCAAGGACGGTACGTCCCCGTTCTGGCCCCGCGCATCGGGCTTCAGGACCAGGACCGGCCCGGGCCCGGCCTAGGCCGGTACTAGCCGGGTCCTAGGCCCAAAGCCATACGCTCCGTGGTCAAGCCCGGACAAACTCCTGTGACTTGAGTCACAAGGGGCAGGAATTGTTGACCCTGTGTACCGGCCGAACTGCTCGCTGTGATTCAGTTGCCGTGGCAATCGGACGACAAGAAATCCCAGGAGTTGCTGTCGAGGGCTCGGAGAGAGGCATGGACACCGAGTCGGAGCCGTATGTCCGTCTCGCGACCCTGCGTCAGCTGCACCAGGTCGTAGCAGACCTCAATACGGCACGAAGTCTCGCCGACACTCTGCAGGCCGTGGCCGACGGGGTGGTCAACGGGCTGGGCTATGAACTCTGCGCCGTGAACCTGGTGCGCCCGGACGGCGACCTGGTCGTCGCCGCCTTCGCCGGAAGTGCCGCCGCCGAGTCACTGCTCGCCGGCCGCGTCGGATCCCGCTCCTCGTGGGAGCGCCGGCTGAACATGGGTGAGCGCTGGGGGATGTTGCGGTTCATACCGCACACCGAGGGCTGGGTCCTGGTCGACGACGACGTCCCGCAGTGGCACACCGACGGCCCGCCGCCCCGCTTTCCGGACGAGTGGCACCCCAACGACCGGCTCTACGCCCCGATGTACGCCTCCGCCAACATCGGCGGCGAGCTGATCGGCGTCATCTCCGTCGACAAGCCCACCAACGGCCGGCACCCGGGCCCCTGGGGGTGCGAGGCGCTCCAGATGTACGCCTTCCAGGCCGCCATCGCCATCAGCAACGCCCGGCTGCGGGCCAACATGCAGCGGGCGCTGGTCCGGCTGGAGCGCGACCAGCAGGCGCTGCGCGCCAGCGAGGAGAGCTTCCGGCAGGCGTTCGAGTACGCGCCCAGCGGTATGGCCATCGCCGAGATGGGCGGCGACCAGCACGGCAAGCTGCTGCGCGCCAACGACGCGCTGTGCCGGCTGTTGGGCCGCCCCGCCTCCGTGATGCGGCGTTACTCGTTCTCCGACCTCGTCCACCCCGAGGACGTCGGCCTGCTGCTGCGGACCTCCGCCGAGGGCGGCCGGGCCGAGCTGCGCCTGGCCCGCCGTGACGGCACCTATGTGTGGGTCTCGCTGCGCAACTCCGTCGTCGCGGACACGGCGGACGGGCCGCGCTTCCTGCTGACCCACGTCGAGGACATCGAGGAGCGCAAGGGCCGCGAGATGCAGCTCGCCCACCGCGCCAGCCACGACTCGCTGACCGGGCTGCCGAACAGCGCGGAGCTGCGCGCCCGGCTCTCCAGCCGGCTCTGTCAACGGCCGGACGACGCGGTGTCCGACGCCGCACCCGACGAGTTCGCGTTCAGCTACGGCTTCGGCCCGGACGAGATGGCCAGCCCCATGGGGGCGGTCGGCGGCTACGACCTGCACACCCACACCACCGCGCCGGACGAGAGCGTGGACTCGGGCAGCAAGGGCCTGGCCGTGCTCTTCTGCGACCTGGACGGCTTCAAGTCGATCAACGACCGGTTCGGTCACCACACGGGCGACGCCGTCCTGATCGAGGTCGCCCGCCGGCTGGCGAGCGTGGTCCGGGACGGCGACACCGTGGCCCGGCTCGGCGGCGACGAGTTCGTCGTCCTCGCCGACGGCCTGGGTCCGGCCGACGCGCAGGACCTCTCGGTGCGGCTGCGCAACGCGATCATCCCGCCGATCCGGGTCGACGGCCGGGCGGTACGCGTCGGCGCCAGCTTCGGCATCGGCTGGGCCGGCTGCGGTATGACCGCCGACGAGATCCTGCACTCCGCGGACCAGCGCATGTACATCGAGAAGCGCTCCCGCTCGCGCAACCACCGCCGCGCGGGCTGACCCCGGGGCCGGGCGGGACCGGGCGGGACCGGTCCGCAGGTCCGCAGGGGTGGGATCGGACGGCCCCCGGTGATCGGTTGGTGACCCCCTGAGCCCGTTGAGGGTCGATACCGGGGCGGAACGGGACCAAAGCCGGACCGCAACGGGACCAATGCCGGGTTCACGGGGGTTCCCTCCACCTTGCGGAGTACCCGAGATCGATCTGGCGGTTGACCCCGGACCGCCATTCCCCTGCATACGCTGGGTAATGTGCAGCGCCTCTACTCCTTCCTCCGCAGACACCCGACGTGGGTCGACAGCTTCTGGGCTCTCGTCCTGCTCGGGATCAGCGCGCTGTTCGTGATGGAGGACAGCCAGCTGTCGCCGTTCTCCCGGCTGGCCGCGGTCCCGATCGCGATCGGGCTGAGCGCCGTCGTCGCGCTGCGCCGCCGGTCGCCGGAGAACACGCTGCTGCTGGTCATCGCCCTCGGCATCGCCCAGATCGTGCTGGACGTCCGGGTCAATCCCGGTGACTTCGCGATGCTGGTCGCCGTCTACACCGCCGCCGCCAACGGCGCCCGCTGGGCCTCGCGGCTCGCCCTCGTCGGCGGTCTGAGCGCCTCGCCGATCTCGACGCTGCGCTGGCCGGACGACAACCCGTACTCCAGCACCTGGGTCGGCATCGCCCAAGTGATCTTCGTGTCCGTCCCCTTCGCGCTCGCCTGGGTCATCGGCGACAGCCTCCGCACCCGCCGTGCCTACTACCTCCAGCTGGAGGAGCGGGCCGCCCGGCTCCAGCGGGAGCGCGAGGCGCAGTCCAAGGCCGCGGTCGCCGCCGAGCGGGCCCGGATCGCGCGGGAGCTGCACGACGTGGTGGCGCACAACGTGTCGGTGATGGTGGTGCAGGCGGACGGCGCCGCCTATGTGCTGGACGCCTCGCCCGAGCAGGCCAAGCAGGCGCTGTCGACGATCTCCAGCACCGGCCGCCAGGCGCTCGCCGAGATGCGCCGGCTGCTCGGCCTGCTGCGGGCGGGCGACGACAGCGGCGGCGAGTACGTGCCGCAGCCCGGTGTCGATCAGCTGGCCGAGCTCGTCGAGCAGGTGCGCGGCGCCGGTCTGCCGGTCCGCTTCGAGGTGACCGGCGAGGCCCGCCCGCTCTCCAGCGGCGTGGAGCTGACCGCGTACCGCATCGTCCAGGAGGCGCTGACCAACACCCGCAAGCACGGCGGCATGGACGCCACCGCCACCGTCCAGCTCGTTTTCGCGGACGCCGAACTGGACCTGCTCATCGAGGACGACGGGCGGGGTTCCCAGCACGAGCTGTACGAGGACGGCGGCCAGGACGGCCTCGGTCAGGGCCTGATCGGGATGCGCGAGCGCATCGGCATGATCGGCGGCACGCTGGAGGCCGGGCCACGGCCCGGCGGCGGCTTCCGGATCAGCGCGGTGCTGCCCCTCAAGACGGGACGCTGACGCACCCGGCGCCCCCCGCCGTCCCGCCCCACCGGGTCATCCCCGCCGACTCCCAGAAGCCGATTTCCAGCAGAAGAGGACCAGAACACGATGGCGATCCGCGTAATGCTCGTCGACGACCAGGTGCTGTTGCGCACCGGTTTCCGCATGGTGCTGCAGGCCCAGCCCGACATGGAGGTCGTCGCGGAGGCGGGCGACGGCGCGGAGGCGATCGAGGTGCTGCGCTCCACCAAGGTGGACGTGGTGCTGATGGACGTCCGCATGCCGCGCCTCGACGGTGTCGAGGCGACCCGCCAGATCTGCGGCGGCCCGGACCGCAAGCCGGACGACGGCGGCCCGCGGGTGCTCATCCTCACCACCTTCGACCTGGACGAATACGCCTTCTCGGCGCTCAAGGCGGGCGCCAGCGGCTTCATGCTCAAGGACGTCCCGCCGGACGAGCTGCTGGGCGCGATCCGTTCCGTGCACAGCGGGGACGCAGTCGTCGCCCCGAGCACCACCCGCCGGCTGCTGGACCGCTTCACGCCGATGCTGCCCAGCTCCGGCGCCCCGGACAACACGGCGGTGAACCGGCTGACCGAGCGCGAGCGCGAGGTGCTGCTGCTCGTCGCCCAGGGGCTGTCGAACGGTGAGATCGCGCGGAAGCTGGTGCTGTCCGAGGCGACGGTGAAGACCCACGTCGGCCGGATCCTCACCAAGCTCGATCTGCGCGACCGCGTCCAGGCGGTGGTGCTGGCCTACGAGACGGGCCTGGTGCGCGCCGGCACCGGCGGCCACTAGGGTCTGTCGTCTGGATCTCCGCGACGCCGTGGAGATCCAGACGACAGGCCCTAGCCGCCTGGTCGCCGTAGCCCGCGGCTCCAGCTCTGTCGTCAGCCGTCGTCGCGCAGGACCAGCGCCGGCAGCCCCGGGAAGCGCTGGTCGAACTCCGCCCGGCGCAGCCGGTTGACGCGCTTGGGTCCCTGGTCGCGCCGCTCGATCAGCCCGGCCGTGCGCAGTACTGCGAAGTGGTGGCTGAGCGCGGCCTTGCCGACGGGCACGTCGAAGGTTCCGCAGGTCCGCTCCCAGTCGCCGGCCGGCGGAGTCGGCACGGTCGCCGGGCAGGTCGCCCGGCTCGGTGGGGCGGGCGCGGTCTACGGGGTCGTGTCGCGGCAGGCCGCGGAGGCGCACCGGCTCATGGACACCCGCACCACCACCGGCAAGCTGCTGCCGCGCGTCGCGGGGGAATGACGCGCGGGAGGCCTGCCGGCGGCGGGGCGCGTGCGGCAGCGGGGATCGGCCGCCGTCAGGCGTCCAGGCGCTCCACGAACGCCCGCACCGCCTCCGCGACGTCGTCCACCGTCCACTCCAGCGCCGACGCGGCCACCGTCACCTCGGTCACCGACATCCCCGGCACCTCGCTGTCGAACCACTTGCCGAACACGACGGACTTCGTCTCCAGGGCCTGCCGCAGCCCGGCCGCGTCCAGTACCGAGGCCGGGTACGGCAGCCACACCTGGAACTGGTGGGTGAAGGGCACCGGGGGGTTGATCCGGAAGAACGGCACCGCGCCCTCGAGGCCGTCCCGCAGCCCCTCCACGACGTTCTTCGCGTGCGCCACGTACGAGGGCAGCCGCGGCAGTTCGTTGTCCAGTCCGGCCAGCGCGGCGAGCACCGTCGGGAACTGCTGGAACGGCAGCCCGCCGTACCGGTGGCGCCAGGCCTTCGCCTCCGCGATCAGGTCCGCAGGGCCGGCGAGCACCGCGCCCGCGATGCCGTCGAGCGACTTGTAGAACGACACGTAGACGCTGTCCGCGAGGTCCGCGATCTCCGCCAGGGAGTGTCCGAAGTGCGGCGGGCACTCCCACAGCCGGGCGCCGTCGAAGTGCACCACGGCGTCCCGGTCGCGCGCGGCGGCCACCGTCGCGGTCAGCTCCTCCCAGGTGGGCAGCTGGAAGCCCGCGTCGCGCAGCGGCAGCTCCAGCATCAGCGTGCCGAACGGTTCGTCGAGGTTCCTGATCTCCTCCGCGGTCGGCATCCGGGGCGCGGTCGTCGGATGGACGGTGCGCAGCCCGCTCACCACCGAGAGGGCGTCGCGCTCATGCACCTCCGGATGGGCCAGCGGGTGCAGCGCGACCGACGGGTTGCCCGTCCGGCCCGCCCAGCACCGCAGGGCCACCTGCTGCGCCATCGTGCCGGTCGGGAAGAACGCCGCGGCCTCCAGGCCCAGCAGCTCCGCCACCCGCTGCTCCAGCGTGGCGACGACGCCGTCGCCGTACATGTCCAGCGGAAGGTCCAGGTCGTACGCGGCCGCGCTCTCGGCCACCAGGCGCTCCAGCCGTTCGCGCATCAGCGGCCGCTTGCCGCCGGACAGCACCCGGTCACAAGCCCGTACAGCCGCCAGTCGCGCTGCCTTCTCGTCGTCGATCGCATTGCCCATGGCACCGATCCTGCCCCACGGGGACCCCTTCTGCCGAGGGGGATTTCCCGGCTGCCGGGCGTCCATCCCATGGACCCCCGGGGAGGCCGGGAAGCATTCGCGTAGCATTGACGAGAACGTCCGGTACCGCTCAGGACTGGAACGGAAGGCCAGCGCAGCGTGAACGCATCGCATACCCCGGGCCCCATGCCCTCCGAAGCGGAGGCGCGCCCCGCCCGTCTCACCGTCGGCGTCGTCGGCGCGGGCCGGGTCGGACCGGCGCTCGCCGCCGCCCTCAAGCTCGCGGGTCACCGGCCGGTGGCCGCGTCAGGGGTCTCCGACCTCTCACGGCGCCGCGCGGCGACCCTGCTGCCCGACGTGCCGCTGGTCGAGCCCAAGGAAGTGCTCGCCCGCGCGGACCTCGTCCTGCTGACCGTCCCCGACGACGCGCTGCCCGGCCTGGTCACCGGCCTCGCCGAGACCGGCGCCGTCCGCCCCGGCCAGCTGATCGTGCACACCTCGGGCCGGTACGGCACGGGCGTGCTCGAACCGGCGCTGCGGGCCGGCGCCCTGCCGCTCGCGCTGCACCCGGCGATGACCTTCACCGGCACCGCGGTGGACGTGCAGCGGCTGGCCGGCTGCTCCTTCGGCGTCACCGCCCCCGAGCAGCTGCGGATGGCCGCCGAGGCCCTCGTCATCGAGATGGGCGGCGAGCCCGAGTGGATCGACGAGGCGGCCCGCCCGCTTTACCACGCCGGTCTCGCGATCGGTGCGAACCACCTGGTCACCCTGGTCGCCCAGTCCATGGAGCTGCTGCGCGAGGCGGGCGTCGAGGAGCCGGGCCGGATGCTCGGGCCGCTGCTCGGCGCCGCGCTCGACAACGCCCTGCGGGCCGGCGACGGCGCGCTCACCGGCCCGGTCGCGCGCGGCGACGCGGGCACGGTCACCGCCCACCTGGCGGAGCTGCGCAAGCACTCCCCGCAGGCCGTCGCCTCCTATCTGGCGATGGCGCGGGCCACCGCGGACCGCGCGATCGCCAACGGAATGCTCAAGCCGGAATTCGCCGAGGCACTGCTCGAAGTCCTCGCGGACGGGGGACCCCGATGACCACGCACCTGCTGGCGACGGCCGCGGAGCTGCGGGCGGCCGCCCTGGACGGCCGCCCGCGCGCCGTGGTGATGACGATGGGCGCGCTGCACGAGGGGCACGCGACGCTGATCCGCACCGCGCGCGAGCACGTGGGGGCGGCCGGCGAGGTCGTCGCCACCGTCTTCGTCAATCCGCTGCAGTTCGGCCCCGGCGAGGACCTGGACCGCTATCCGCGCACCCTGGACGCCGATGTGAAGATCGCCGAGGGCGCCGGCGCGGACTACGTGTTCGCGCCCGCGGCCGACGAGGTCTACCCCGGCGGCGCACCGCAGGTGCGGATCACGGCCGGCCCGATGGGGGAGCGCTACGAGGGCGCCTCCCGCCCCGGCCACTTCGACGGCATGCTCACCGTCGTCGCGAAGCTGCTGCACCTCACCGCCCCGGCCGTCGCGTTCTTCGGGCAGAAGGACGCCCAGCAGCTCGCGCTGATCCGCCGGATGGCGACGGACCTGAACTTCCCGGCGGAGATCGTCGGCGTCCCGACGGTCCGCGAGGGCGACGGGCTGGCGCTGTCCAGCCGCAACCGCTACCTCTCGGACGCCGACCGCCCGGCGGCGCTCGCCCTGTCGCGCGCGCTGTTCGCCGGCCGGGACGCGGTCCAGGCGGGCCCCGACGCCGTACGAGCGGCGGCGCGCACCGTACTGGAGCGGACGGGGGACGGCGGCCCGGCCGTCGACTACCTGGCCCTCGTCGACGCCGCGGACTTCACCGAGGCGCCGCCCGGCCACACCGGACCGGCGATCCTCGCCGTCGCCGCGAAGGTCGGCACGACCCGTCTGATCGACAACATCCCCCTGGAATTCGGAGCCGCCCGATGAACGGAACCGGCATACGGTTGCACGCCCCCGCCCCCGGCTGGGCGATCGCCGCCGACGTGATCGTCGTCGGGTCCGGCGTCGCCGGCCTGACGACCGCGCTGCGCTGCGCCGCCGCCGGGGCGAAGGTCGTCGTCGTGACGAAGGCGCAGATGGACAACGGCTCCACGCGCTGGGCCCAGGGCGGCATAGCGGCCGCGCTCGGCGAGGGCGACACCCCGGAACAGCACCTGGACGACACCCTGGTCGCGGGCGCCGGGCTGTGCGACGAGCCGGCCGTGCGGGCGCTGGTCACCGAGGGCCCGGACGCGGTGCGCCGGCTCATCTCCACCGGCGCGCAGTTCGACACGTCCGACGAGACCGGCGAGATCCTGCTGACCCGTGAGGGCGGCCACCACCGTCGCCGGATCGCGCACGCCGGCGGCGACGCGACGGGCGCCGAGATCTCCCGCGCCCTCGTGGAGGCGGTCCGCGACGCCGGTATCGAGACCGTGGAGAACGCGCTCGTCCTGGACCTGCTCACCGACGAGGCGGGCCGCACCGCGGGCGTCACGCTGCACGTCATGGGCGAGGGCCAGCGCGACGGCGTCGGCGCCGTGCACGCCAAGGCCGTGGTGCTCGCGACCGGTGGCATGGGCCAGGTGTTCTCCGCGACGACCAACCCGGCCGTCTCGACCGGCGACGGCGTGGCGCTCGCGCTGCGGGCCGGCGCCGAGGTCAGCGACCTGGAGTTCGTGCAGTTCCACCCGACCGTGCTGTGGCTGGGCCCGGACGCCGAGGGCCAGCAGCCGCTGGTGTCGGAGGCGGTCCGCGGCGAGGGCGCGTACCTGGTCGACGCCGAGGGCGTCCGGTTCATGACCGGTCAGCACGAGCTGGCCGAGCTGGCGCCGCGCGACATCGTCGCCAAGGGCATCACCCGGCGCATGCAGGAGACCGGCGCCGAGCACATGTTCCTGGACGCCCGGCACTTCGGCGCGAAGATGTGGGCCGAGCGCTTCCCGACGATCCTCGCGGCCTGCCGTTCGCACGGCATCGACCCGGTCACCGAGCCGATCCCGGTGGCTCCCGCGGCCCACTACGCGAGCGGCGGCGTCCGGACGGACCTGCTGGGCCGGACGACCGTGCCGGGCCTGTACGCGTGCGGTGAGGTGGCCTGCACGGGTGTGCACGGCGCCAACCGGCTCGCCTCCAACTCGCTGCTGGAGGGCCTGGTCTTCGCCGAGCGCATCGCGGCCGACATCATCGCCGACCCGACCGCGCCGGGCGCCCCCGTCGTCCCCGCGCCGGCCCGCACCCCGCTGCCGGCCTCCGAGGCCCGCTACGAGATCCAGCGGATCATGACGGCGGGCGCGGGCGTGCTGCGCAGCGCCGCCAGCCTGGCGGGCGCGGCCACCGCGCTGGAGCGCCTCCACACCGCCTCGGTCGAGGATCTGGAGCGCGACGGCAAGACCGCCGAGCCGTGCGTCGAGACGTGGGAGGCGGCCAATCTGAGCCTGGTGTCCCGGGTCCTGGTCGCGGCCGCCCGCCGCCGGGAGGAGACTCGTGGCTGCCACTGGCGCGAGGACCGGCCGGACCGGGACGATGCCCAGTGGCGCCGGCACCTCGTCGTCCGCCTGACGCCGAACGGGACGCTGGCCGTCCACACCACCGACACGGCGGACTTCCCGCCGGTGCGCAATGAAGAGGCACCGCTCGACAGCCTGCCGGTGACCGCAGAAACCCCGCGGGGGACGACCCTCGCAGCCCTCAAGGAGCCCTCGTGAGTACCCCGGACCGTCCTCAGCCCGTCCTTCTTCCGCTGCCGCAGTTCGGCCTGCCCGTCGGCCTGCCCGACGAGGGCCCGGGCGGCTGCGGTGACGCGTGCGGCTGCGGCGGCGACGAGGAGCTGTACGAGCACGACCCGCTGGAGTGCGGTCTGGACGCCGATCTGGCGCAGCTGCTCGTCGACGCGGGGCTCGACCCCGTCCAGGTCGAGGACGTCGCGCACATGGCGATCGAGGAGGACCTCGACCAGGGCGTGGACGTCACCACCGTCGCGACGGTCCCCGAGGACGCCTTCGCCACCGGTGACTTCACCGCCCGCGAGGCCGGCACCGTCGCGGGCCTGCGGATCGCCGAGGCGGTCCTGTCGGTCGTCTGCACCGACGAGTTCGAGGTCGAGCGGCATGTCGAGGACGGCGACCGCGTCGAGCCCGGCCAGGTGCTGCTGACGGTCCGCACCCGCACCCGTGACCTGCTGACGGGTGAGCGCAGCGCGCTCAACCTGCTGTGCCGGCTGTCCGGTATCGCCACCGCGACCCGCGCCTGGTCGGACCTGCTGGAGGGCACCAAGGCGGAGGTCCGTGACACCCGCAAGACGACGCCGGGGCTGCGCGCCCTGGAGAAGTACGCGGTGCGCTGCGGCGGCGGCGTCAACCACCGGATGTCGCTGTCGGACGCGGCGCTGGTCAAGGACAACCACGTGATCGCGGCCGGCGGTGTCGCGCAGGCGTTCAAGCTGGTCCGCGACGAGTTCCCCGACCTGGCCGTCGAGGTCGAGGTCGACACCATGGACCAGGTGCGCGAGGTCCTCGCGGCGGGCGCCGACCTGATCCTGCTGGACAACTTCACCCCGGAGCAGACCGCCGAGGCCGTCACGTACGTCGCCGGCCGCGCCGTCCTGGAGTCCTCGGGCCGGCTCTCCCTCGACACCGCCCGCGCCTACGCGGAGACCGGCGTCGACTACCTGGCGGTGGGCGCGCTCACGCACTCCTCGCCGATCCTGGACATCGGCCTCGACCTGCGCTCGGGAGTCTGAGACCCGCATGCTCCTCACCATCGACGTCGGCAACACGCACACCGTCCTCGGCCTCTTCGACGCGGAGGAGATCGTCGAGCACTGGCGGATCTCCACCGATTCGCGCCGTACCGCCGACGAGTGGGCGGTCCTGCTGCAGGGCCTGATGGGCATGCACCCGCTGCTCGGCATGGAGCTGGGTGACGGCATCGACGGCATCGCGATCTGCTCGACGGTGCCGGCGGTCCTGCACGAGCTGCGGGAGGTCACCCGGCGCTACTACGGGGACGTCCCGTCGGTCCTCGTCGAGCCGGGCATCAAGACGGGTGTGCCGATCCTGGTGGACCACCCGAAGGAGGTCGGCTCCGACCGGATCGTCAACTCCCTGGCGGCCATGCACCTGTACAACGGTCCGTGCATCGTCGTGGACTTCGGTACGGCGACGACCTTCGACGCGGTCTCCGTGCGCGGTGAGTACATGGGCGGCGCCATCGCCCCGGGCATCGAGATCTCGGTGGACGCCCTCGGGGTGCGCGGCGCCCAGCTGCGCAAGATCGAGCTGGCCCGTCCGCGCAGCGTCATCGGCAAGAACACCATCGAGGCGATGCAGTCCGGCATCCTGTACGGCTTCGCCGGCCAGGTCGACGGTGTCGCGGAGCGGATGGCCCGGGAACTCGCCGACGACCCGGACGACGTCACGGTGATCGCCACCGGCGGTCTCGCGCCGCTCGTCCTCGGCGAGGCGTCGATCATCGATGTGCACGAGCCGTGGCTGACGCTGATCGGGCTGCGGCTGGTCTACGAGCGGAACGTCTCGACGACCTGACCCCGACGCGCGGCGTGCATCCGCGGTACGGCTCCAGATCCAGCCATGTCGTTACGGGAATTTTGTCCGTTTAGCACTTAAAGTCGTCTCATGCCCACGCCACACGGGTCCCGGGGCGGCATGGCGTTCAGCGCGGACGAACTGCGTGTGTTCCGGCGCGCCCTCGCAGCGGCCCTCCGACCCGCCACCACGACATCCGTCCCCGACGACCTCCAGGAGTACCTCCGGCTCGCCGAGGCCCTGGACGAAGCGGTCAGCGAGGCCGGACGGCTCCGGACGTTCCTCCTCGCCGAGCTGACCCGCTACCGCGAGGCACTCCCGGGCAGCGCCGCCGGTTATCTCGCGCGGCTGAGGGACGCCCTCGACACCGGCTACCTGCCGGGCCCCGACGACCTCGCGGCGCTGCGGCGGCTGCGGAGTCACCCCTGTGGCACCGTCGAGCACCGCCGCCGCACCGTGTTGCTGCGGCGCTGCGAGGACCTGGCCGAAAACGATCTACGAGCCCGCCTGGAGGCCCATATGCCCACGTCGCGCCGACGCTCCACGATCGCCGACCGCGGACGGCTGCTCTCGCTGCCCGGCGGCCGCACGGAATCGCCCGTGCCGGCCCTCCTGTTCGGCTCCGCGCCCGACCGGGCGGACATGTCGGGCAAGCCCTCGGAGAAGCCCGCACGGCCCGCTCAGGTGCCCGCTCCGGCCCCGGCGCCGTCCAGGGGCCCCGCGGCCCCCGACCCCGGCCGCCGGGTCCCCACGCCGGCCGAGGTGTTCCCCCCGGGACACCACCGCGCCACGCCCCCGGACGAGGAAGCCCGCTCGGCCTGACTACGCTGGACGGCATGGACTACGTATCCGCGCTCGTGCCGCCGTTCGTCATGGCGGTCTTCTTCATCGGCCTCGTCGTGACGATCATCAAGAACCAGGGCGGGGCCAACAAGGCCAAGGAGGACGCGGCGGTCGACGCCGCGTTCGCCAAGGCCGAGGCGGTCCAGCAGGCCGGAACCGACGAGGTTCGCTAAATAACCGGCATTTCCGGCAAATGTCACTAGTATTCGAGAGTGCCCCGTCCACTGGGAGACCTCGAAGACGCAGTGATGACCAGGGTGTGGCAGTGGAATCGCCCGGTCACCGTTCGCGAAGTGCTCGAAGACCTGCAGCAGGACCGTTCCATCGCGTACACGACGGTCATGACCGTAATGGACAACCTGCACCAGAAGGGCTGGCTGCGCCGTGAGGCGGAAGGCCGCGCCTATCTCTATGAGGCGGTATCCACAAGAGCCGCTTACTCGGCCGCACTGATGAACGAAGCATGGGCGGCGAGCGACAACCCGGCCGCGGCCCTCGTGCACTTCTTCGGCATGATGTCGCCGGAACAGCGGGAAGCCCTCAGGGACGCAATGCGCGTAGTCCAGTCCGTGGACCCCTCTGCGCCTCCCGAGCCCGACGAACGATAGCGTCCGGCCATGCCCCTCGTATCAAATGACGTCACCATCCGCCGGGCCAGGACCAGTGATGTGCCGGCCGTCCGCAGCCTGCTGGACTCATATGTCCGTGACCGCATCCTGCTGGACAAGCCCACGGTGACTCTTTATGAGGACATCCAGGAGTTCTGGGTCGCCGAACGCGACGAGGACGCCGCCGTCGTGGCCTGCGGCGCACTTCATGTGATGTGGGAGGACCTGGCAGAGGTCCGCACGCTGGCGGTTCATCCGGGACAGCGCGGGAAGGGTGTCGGACATCAAGTCCTGGCCAAGCTCTTGCAGACCGCGCGCTGGCTCGGAGTCCGCAGGATTTTCTGCCTCACCTTCGAAGTCGACTTCTTCGCCAAGCACGGCTTCGTCGAGATCGGCGAGACACCGGTGGACGGTGATGTCTTCGGCGAGCTGCTGCGTTCCAATGACGAGGGAGTGGCCGAGTTCCTCGACCTCGAGCGAGTGAAACCGAACACCTTGGGCAACAGCCGCATGCTGCTGCAACTCTGAGGGTCCCGGTATGTCCGGTACGCGCACCGGCATCTTGCTCAGCTTCGCGCAAGGGGTTTGTGTTTTTCCGTAAAAGGCGCTTTGCTTTTACCGTTAATCCGTTTTCGATGAAAGGGAAGCCGGTGGCACAGAAGGTTCAGGTCCTTCTTGTTGACGACCTCGACGGCGGCGAGGCGGATGAGACCGTCACGTTCGCACTCGATGGAGTGACGTACGAGATCGACCTCACCACTGCCAATGCGGACAAGCTGCGCGGGCTGCTCACCCCGTACCTGGACAGCGGTCGCAGGACCGGTGGACGGGTCGGCCGCGGCCGCGGTCCCAAGGTCGTGCGGGGCGGCTCGGCGAGCCAGGACACCGCGAAGATTCGCGCGTGGGCCAAGGACAAGGGCTATGAGGTCAATGACCGCGGCCGTGTTCCCGCGTCCATTCGCGAGGCGTACGAGAAGGAACACGGCTGATTCTCCAGCAGCCGGACCCGGTGGCAGGCCGTCGCGAGAGCGGAGACCAGCGCCACCAGGCCGATGGGTCCCCCCACACCATCGGTACCGGAGCGGCCCGTGAAACACATCGCGGGCACCGTAGGTTCCACCTCGCAGCCCGGTTGGGGAGGCCGCAGCCAGACCGGCGCCGTCCGGTCGTAGGCGGCCTCCCGGCGTCCCCATTCGGGGTGAGCCGGCGCCCGCATCAGATCGCCCGCACCCAGGGCGGTCAGATCGAGCGGGATTCCGCTCCATTCCAGCCATTCCAGCAGCCCGGGAAGTTCCTCCGCCGTACCCGCCGCCACCAGCAGCAGGACCCGCCGTCCGTCCAGCGCGACGGGTCCCAGTTCGCCGGGCCGCGGGAAGCGTGTCAGTGCGGCGAAGCCCACCTTGGCGGGAACCTCCAGCGCGTCGAAGCGTGCACCGGTGACCAGGTGCGGAGGCGTCGTACCGGCGATCGGCCAACCCAGCTCGTGCTCGTACCAGCCCATGCCGTATGCAACTCCCGCGGGGCACAAGGGTTACGAGCGGTGGCGCTCCGGATACGCTCCGTGGCGGCCGGGGGTGCCCGGGGTGCGGCCGATGAGCGCAAGGTTGTTCGCCCTTAGCGCACCCGTTGGCCCCGCGCGGCATGGAATGTCGGTGCCGGCGGGTAAGAAAGTCCTAGTGGGACGGGACGGCGGCCGCGGCGGATGGGCGCGCGTTCGCCATCGGCGTACTCGATAAAGGTCTATTCACCTGGCCTGCGGGAACATCGTCTCGCACCATCAGGTTGGAGCTGTTGTCGGCTGCGTGGGACTAAAGGGCCCAGGTGGGTGTCTACGGTTGAAGTGAGCTGCCCCGCTGTCGGGACTAGCATGCGGAAGGACAGGGAGGGGACCGCCCCCTAACTGCCCGACCGCTCTGAGGAGCGATTAACGATGTTCGAGAGGTTCACCGACCGCGCGCGGCGGGTTGTCGTCCTGGCTCAGGAAGAAGCCCGGATGCTCAACCACAACTACATCGGCACCGAGCACATCCTCCTGGGCCTGATCCACGAGGGTGAGGGTGTCGCCGCTAAGGCCCTGGAGAGCCTCGGGATTTCGCTCGAGGCGGTCCGCCAGCAGGTGGAGGAGATCATCGGTCAGGGCCAGCAGGCCCCGTCCGGGCACATCCCCTTCACCCCCCGTGCCAAGAAGGTCCTGGAGCTGTCGCTCCGCGAGGCCCTTCAGCTCGGACACAACTACATCGGGACCGAGCACATCCTGCTCGGCCTCATCCGCGAGGGCGAGGGCGTCGCCGCCCAGGTCCTCGTGAAGCTCGGCGCCGACCTGAACCGGGTCCGGCAGCAGGTCATCCAGCTGCTGTCCGGCTACTCCGGCGGCGGCAAGGAGTCGGCGGGCGCCGGCGGCCCGGCCGAGGGCACGCCCTCGACCTCGCTGGTCCTGGACCAGTTCGGCCGCAACCTGACGCAGGCCGCCCGTGAAACCAAGCTCGACCCGGTCATCGGGCGCGAGAAGGAGATCGAGCGGGTCATGCAGGTGCTGTCCCGCCGCACCAAGAACAACCCCGTCCTCATCGGCGAGCCCGGCGTCGGCAAGACCGCCGTCGTCGAGGGCCTCGCCCAGGCGATCGTCAAGGGTGAAGTTCCCGAGACGCTCAAGGACAAGCAGCTCTACACCCTGGACCTCGGCGCCCTCGTCGCCGGTTCCCGGTACCGCGGTGACTTCGAGGAGCGCCTGAAGAAGGTCCTCAAGGAGATCCGCACCCGCGGCGACATCATCCTGTTCATCGACGAGCTCCACACCCTGGTGGGTGCGGGCGCCGCCGAGGGCGCGATCGACGCCGCGAGCATCCTCAAGCCCATGCTGGCGCGAGGTGAGCTGCAGACCATCGGTGCCACGACGCTCGACGAGTACCGCAAGCACCTGGAGAAGGACGCGGCCCTTGAGCGCCGCTTCCAGCCCATCCAGGTCGCCGAGCCGTCGCTGCCCCACACCATCGAGATCCTCAAGGGTCTGCGCGACCGGTACGAGGCACACCACCGTGTGTCGATCACCGACGCCGCCCTGGTCGCCGCCGCCACCCTGGCCGACCGCTACATCTCGGACCGCTTCCTCCCGGACAAGGCGATCGACCTGATCGACGAAGCCGGCTCCCGGATGCGCATTCGCCGGATGACCGCACCGCCGGACCTCCGCGAGTTCGACGAGAAGATCGCCGATGTGCGCCGTGAGAAGGAGTCCGCGATCGATTCGCAGGACTTCGAGAAGGCCGCCTCGCTCCGCGACAAGGAGAAGCAGCTCCTCGCCGCCAAGGGCAAGCGCGAGAAGGAGTGGAAGGCCGGCGACATGGACGTCGTCGCCGAGGTGGACGAGGAGCTGATCGCGGAGGTCCTGGCCACGGCCACCGGCATCCCGGTCTTCAAGCTCACCGAGGAGGAGTCCTCGCGCCTGCTGCGCATGGAGGACGAGCTCCACAAGCGCGTCATCGGCCAGAAGGACGCCATCAAGGCGCTCTCCCAGGCCATCCGGCGCACCCGTGCCGGCCTCAAGGACCCGAAGCGTCCCGGTGGCTCGTTCATCTTCGCCGGCCCGTCCGGCGTCGGTAAGACCGAGCTGTCCAAGACGCTCGCCGAGTTCCTCTTCGGCGACGAGGACGCGCTCATCCAGCTCGACATGTCGGAGTTCAGCGAGAAGCACACCGTCTCGCGGCTCTTCGGCTCGCCTCCCGGCTACGTCGGCTACGAAGAGGGCGGCCAGCTCACCGAGAAGGTGCGCCGCAAGCCGTTCTCCGTCGTGCTCTTCGACGAGGTCGAGAAGGCCCACCCCGACATCTTCAACTCCCTGTTGCAGATCCTGGAGGACGGTCGGCTGACCGACTCCCAGGGCCGGGTCGTGGACTTCAAGAACACGGTCATCATCATGACGACCAACCTCGGCACCCGGGACATCTCCAAGGGCTTCAACCTCGGCTTCGCGGCCACGGGTGACGCCAAGACCGGGTACGAGCGGATGAAGGCGAAGGTCGGCGAGGAGCTCAAGCAGCACTTCCGTCCCGAGTTCCTCAACCGTGTCGACGACGTCGTGGTCTTCCACCAGCTGACGGAGGAAGACATCATGCAGATCGTCGACCTCATGGTCGCCAAGGTGGACGAGCGCCTCAAGGACCGCGACATGGGCCTGGAGCTCAGCGTCGAGGCCAAGAAGCTGCTCGGCAAGAAGGGCTACGACCCCGTCCTGGGCGCCCGGCCGCTGCGCCGGACCATCCAGCGGGAGATCGAGGACATCCTCTCCGAGAAGATCCTCTTCGGTGAGCTGCGCCCCGGTCACATCGTGGTCGTCGACACCGAGGGCGAGGGTGAAGAGAAGAAGTTCACCTTCCGCGGCGAGGAGAAGGTCACGGTCGCGGACACCCCGCCGATCGAGGCCGCGGGTTCCGGCGGAGCCGCGCCGAACCTGTCCAAGGACGCGTAGCGCCTGCTGCTCGGCATTCATGGGGCCGGCCCCGAAACCAGAAGGTTTCGGGGCCGGCCCCATTTGCGCGCTCGGAGGACGCGGATCAGTCACGCCGGTACGGGGTGATGTGCAGCCGGTGCTGCGGGAACAATTCGGCGCCGATCACCCGGGCCGCGTTCTCCACGGTGAGACGGATTCCTTCGACGCCGCGGAGTGCGGTGAGGTCGAGCGTCCTGTCGGCCGACGTGGCGGAGTAACCGAACCGCAGAGTCGTCAGGCCGGGCAGGAGGCGTACCAGCGACAGCAGATCGACGACCGGTGACGGGTCGAGGAGCTCCAGCGTTTGCACGGTCGGCATGGTTACCAGAGCCTCGGTGATGTGGTGCCTGACATCACGCAGCTCCAATAGCTTGAGACGCGGAAGCAGGGCGAGATCCGATAAATCGTCCACCGTGTCCGGATGGTCGATCGCCATGGTCTCCAGGTTTCGCCATTTCCCGATTCCGAGAAGGCTGCGGACGCTCGCGTTCGGGCCCAGCCAAAGACTGGTCAGCTGGGACAGCTCCGGCGCGTGGTGGAAATTGGACCAGTCCACTTTCGTGGAGAGTCCCAGCCCGCGTAATGCCCCCATGCTCTCCAGCGGCCCGAGATCCAGCGGATGCGGCGCGGAGCAGAGGTTCAGGTGCCTGAGGGACGTGTTGTTCCGCAGATCCTCGAGGTCGGTGACGGCCGGACAGTTGTCGATACCGAACAACTCCAGTTCAGGAGCGGCTGAAACCCGCCCGAGGCTGTCCAGGAGCGGATTGTCCTTGATGTTGAGGCGTTGCAGATTCACGCTTCGGGACGGCGGCAATAGCTCTTCAGGAGGCAGCGCTCCCACACACCAGAGGAGCCTGGCGTGGGCCAGCGAAGGCAGGGCCCGGAGTTTGGCCGCGCTGTCGATGGTTACCCATGAGTTGAGAACCGCGTGCTGGAGTACCTGTTCCGCATAGGCGTCGACGGGGAAGTGGTCCCACGCCTCGACAATGCTGAATTGCACCTGCGACCGTTCGTCCCGGGTGAACCTGCCGATGAAGGCCATGGCCGGATCCGTGCCGAGTCTCCCGGCGGTGCGGACCACCGCCGCCGCCTCGTGCACCGAGAGGCCGGCGGGTCCTGGCAGCAGTTCCAGGACGACGGGGCCGACCGCGGCCAGCGCGTCGGCCTCCTCGTCCGAGCACGGCGGAATGAGGGCCGCCGCCCGCTCCTCCACCGCGGTCCGGACGACCGCGTCCAGTTCCACCGCCTGCTCCAGGCAGGCCATCGCCAGCAGATGGAGCCGTGAGCGGTGGCTTTTGGTGCGGTCGCCCCGCGCGACGAGCTGGTTCAGGAGCCGGGCGCGCTCGTCCGGGCGGGCGTGGGCCACCGCCATGCGCAGGACGTCCTCCCACTGGGCGTCGTGGGCGTTGCGGACGAGGAACGCGAAGTCGCGCTCCTCCACCGCCGCCTTCGCGCCCAGGTAGTCCTGGAAGGTGCGGTGGATGAAGTCGACGGTGCCCTCCGCGGGCACGCGCAGCAGACCGCTGCGGAGCAGCAGACGGCGGAAGACCCGCGTCGCGTCACCCGTCGCGGCCACCGCCGGCATCGCCGGGAGCGCGGCCGCGATGCGGTCCACCGCGTCGGTCTGGTCCATCTCGACCTGGCCGTTGCGGATCATCCAGTAGGCGAGCTTCTGGAGGAGCTGGATCTGGGGTTCCTCGGTGAGCTGGACGTCGATGTCGCGTTCACGGTCGCGGCGGCCCAGGAGCATGGACATCGCGGCGTCGTACAGCTGCTTGCGGCTGTGCGGCAGATAGCCGCGGCGGTCGTGGTGCAGGGCGCAGATCAGTCCGCACATCAGGGGGTTGGTGGCGAGGCGGGCGAGGTCCTGCTTTGTGCGGACGGCGTCGAGCAGGGAGTGCTCGTAGCCGTCGGTCCTGGCCGTTTCCTCGGGGTCGGTGGCCGTCGTGCGGGCGGCGTCGTGCCAGCGGGTGATGAACGCGCCGACGTCGTCACGGCCCATGGGGGAGAGCACCAGTTCCGCGAAGCCCTCGCCCGCCAGCCACGCGTCCGAGACGGCGGAAGGGCGCGAGGTGACGAGCCACAGGTTGCCGGGGAAGGCGATCAGCAGATTTCGCAGCCAGTCGCGGACGCGGTCGCGTTCCCGCTCGCCGATCTCGTCCAGCCCGTCGACGAGCAGCAGACCCCGGCCCGCCTGGAGGATCCGCTCGGTCCAGCCGTCCGGCGCGGTCAGCGGGACGTTCGCGGAGTGGAGGAAGTCGGCGGGGAGCGGCAGCTCGCCGTGACGGATGAGGGTGCGCAGCGGCAGGACGAAGGGGACGCGGTCCCGCAGATGGTGCTTTCCGGCGTCCGGCTCCTCCAGGGCGGCGGACACCGCGAGCCACTGCACCAGCGTGGTCTTCCCGGATCCGGCGAGACCGCGCAGCAGGACGCGCTCGCGCCCGGCGAAGGTCTGCTCCGCGCGCACCGAGCCCCCGCCGCCCGGCAGCGGGCTCCCCGGTGCGCCGCGGTCCGGCTCGGTGACCTCCAGGCTGAGGTAGGCCGCGTCGAGCGGCCAGACGGCCCGGGAGCGGTCGCTGAGGTCGATCCCGAAGATGGTGAGGGTGGAGTACCGCCTGGCGACGTACGCCGCGTAGTGGGACGTGAACGCCGCGTCCGGGTCGGCCGGCCGGGTGATGAAGGTGTAGCTGCAGCTGGTGGCATCGAGTGCGCCCATGAACCCCGGGTTTCGCACGAGCTCGGCCACGGGGACGGTGACGAGCCGGCTGCCCGGCCAGCCGTGAGGATCACCGCAGACCACCGCCATCAGCAGATCGTCCGAGAAGACGGCCGCGCCGGACATCCCGGCCCACGCCGACCCGCCGTCCTGCCGTACGGAGGGCGGGGCGTGGTCGCTGTCCAGTACGTACCGGCGCTTGAGCATCCCGGAGCCGGGTTTGAGGGTGCCGGTCACCTGCTCGCTGTCGAGGGACTTCCCTTCCGGGCCGCCCCGCTGGACGTACGGGAAACCGATCGCCTGGCAGTCCCGGACCGGGGAGAGGGAGCCCACCATTCCCAGCCGGATCGGCGCGGTGGCCGGGATCAGGTCGACGGGGGCCTCGATGAGGGCGACGTCGATCTCGCGCTCGATCTCGTGCGGCCGCCACACGACGCGGCACCGCACTTCGCCCGGGCCGCCGGGTACGGCGATCCGGACGTCCGTGCCGTCACCGATGACGTGGGCGGAGGTCAGCGCCACCCGGGGGCTCAGCAGATAGCCGCTGCCCTGCCGGCCGCCCGAGAAGACCGCCGCGATCCGGTTCCGCCGGGGGCCGTCGGCCCCTGCCCCGTGGCCCCCTGGCCCGGCGGCCACGGCGGTCAGCTGCCGGCGTCGGTGAAGTGGCTGCTGTCGCCCTCGTCGTCCATATGGATGTCGAGATGGCCGCCGGTGGCGGCGTTCTTCGGCTTGAGGGTGAAGGAGACCGTGTGGGTGCGGCCCCGGGAGCGGGTGCCCTCCACCCCGGCGTCCACGACCCAGGCCTTGACGCCGCCCTTGCCGGTCACGTCGCGGCGGATCTCGACGGTGAACTCCATGTGGATGTCGCCGACCTCGAAGCGGACGGCCTTCCCGGTGCCGCGCGCGGCAGCGGTGGCCAGGCCCGCACGGACCGCCTCGACCGCATCCGCCAGCTCGATGTCGTTCAGGTACTCGTCCGCCGCCATCGTGTGCGCCCCCGCCCTGTCGATGGGGCAACGGTAGGGCAGCCGGGGCGGGCGCCGCCATGCTTTCCGGGGAATTGAGTGGCGGCGGTCACAGGACTTTCGGCCCGGGTGAATGGCGCAAGGTCCCGCGGGAAAGCGATTGGATCTTATTGCGTGGTGACATGGCACACGCGCCATTCCGAGCTTACTAGGCGGAATAGTCGATGCTTCCAGGGCGCGGAAGGCCGTTCCGCACTGGGCGCCGGAACCGTGCGCAGAACGCTGCTGGTCCCTTGTTTTGGCTGGTCGGGCGGGGTGCGAGGGGCTCTTCCGGTAGCCGGAACCGGCGTGGCAAGAGGCGTTTCGTCCTTGCTTTCGCTACGGCCGGAGTTAGTAGTAGCGCACCTTGTGCGGGCACAGCGAAGCGCGTTACCACTGAATGGCCGGAGCGGCCCACAGTCGCTCTTGCTTCATACCCCCCATTCAGTGAGGTAACCCTGCATGCTTAAGAACTCGACGAAGAACCACGCCCCGAAGTCCGTCATGCGTGGTCGTGCGGCCGTGGTGGCGGGCGGCGTGTGCGTGGCACTCGCGCTGGGCTCTACGGCGGCCATGGCCGCCGACTCGCAGGACGCGGGTCTCTTCGGGACCGCGTCGGCGAACAGCATCGCGGACGCGGTGAAGACGCAGGCCGACGGACAGAAGAAGGCCGCCGCGGCGAGCGCGAAGGCCGCGGCCGCGAAGGCCGACGCCAAGAAGCGGGCGGCCGTGAAGTCCGCCGCGGACCGTAGCGCGCGCCTGAACGCCTGGGTGAAGCCGGTGACCAGCTACACGATCGGCGCGGGCTTCGCGCAGGCCGGCGCGCACTGGGCGCACAAGCACTCCGGCCAGGACTTCGTGGTGCCGACCGGCACCCAGGTCAGGGCCGTGCACGGCGGCACCGTCGTCGACGCCGGCTGGGGCGGCGCCTACGGCAACAACATCGTGATCAAGCACGGGAACGGCACGTACACGCAGTACGGCCACCTGTCGAAGATCGAGGTCTCGGTCGGCCAGACGGTGAGCACCAGCCAGGAGATCGGCAAGTCCGGCAGCACCGGGAACTCGACCGGCCCGCACCTGCACTTCGAGGCCCGCACCACGCCGGTCTACGGCTCGGGCATGGAGCCGCTGTCGTTCCTGCACAAGCACGGCGTCAACATGTGACCCACACCGTCAGGTGACCCACACCCGCATCAGCGGTGATCAGTCCAGGTTCCGGTGAGCCTGGGCGATGAGATCGAGGGCGACCTCGAGGATGGCTTCGCGCTTCTCCTCGGGGTCGCCCTCGATGTTCTGCACGGCGAACATCCCGGCGTGCATCGCGAAGAGCGCGGTGATGCAGCGGACCTGGCTCGCCATCGAGAACTCGGGCTCCTTCAGCAGGCCGTTCAGCGCGAGCATCTTGCTCTTGAACTGCTCGCCGATGCTCAGCTCGCGGACCGTGGCCTGGTTCTCCTGGATGAAGCGGAAGAGCGCGGAGGCGCCCCACAGGGCGGCGCTGTAGCGGCGCAGCATCTCCTGCTTGTTCTCCAGGGTGCGCGGCTGCGCCTCGGCCCAGGTGATCAGCTCGTCGACCGGCCGGCCGATGTCCTCGACGATGCTGGTGAGGATGTCTTCCTTGGTCTTGAAGTGGTAGTACAGCGCGGCCTTGGTCACCTCGAGGTGCTCGGCGATCTCGCGCAGCGAGGTCTTCTCGTACCCCTGCTCGGCGAAGAGTTCGAGCGCGACGTCCTGGATGCGGTGGCGGGTGTCACCGCGACGTGCCTGCGAAGTGCCCATGGCTACCGCTCTCCTGCGTTGACCGTCCGAATGGCCGGTATGGCTTTGGTCAAACGTAATGTACTTACTTGACGACCGGCTAGCTGCGCCTTACCTTCAGTATCGTAGCGAACTAGCCGGGCGGCAAGTAAGTACCAAAAGCGCGAGCGGGCCGCCCCATCCAGGGGAGGCACCGGTCATGTCCCAGACCGCAGAAACGCCACCCGAAGCGGCTCCTCAGCGCAGTGTGCGTGTGGTTCTGCTCGGGCTCATGATCGCGATGTTGCTCGCGATGCTCGACAACATGATCATCGGTACCGCGATGCCGACGATCGTAGGGGAGCTCGGCGGCCTCAACCACCTCTCCTGGGTGGTCACCGCGTACACGCTCGCGACCGCCGCCTCGACGCCCATCTGGGGAAAGCTCGGCGACATGTACGGTCGCAAGGGCATCTTCATGACGTCGATCGTGCTCTTCCTGGCCGGTTCCGCGCTCTCCGGCCTCTCCCAGTCGATGGACCAGCTGATCGCCTTCCGCGCGATCCAGGGCCTCGGCGCCGGCGGTCTGATCGTCGGCGTGATGGCGATCATCGGTGACCTGATACCGCCACGGGAACGTGGCAAGTACCAGGGCATGATGGCCGGCGTCATGGCGCTCGCGATGATCGGCGGACCGCTCGTCGGCGGCACCATCACCGACAACTGGGGCTGGCGCTGGAGCTTCTACATCAACCTGCCGCTCGGCGCGGTGGCGCTCGCGATGATCTACATCGTGCTGCACCTGCCGAAGAAGCGCGTCCAGGCCCGTATCGACTACCTCGGCGCCGGACTGCTCACCGTCGGCATCACCGCGCTGGTGCTCCTCACCACCTGGGGCGGCACCCAGTACGGCTGGGCCTCGGCGCAGATCATCGGGCTCCTCGTCCTCGGCGTGGTCGCGATCGCGGCCTTCATCTGGGCCGAGACCCGCGCCAAAGAGCCCGTCATGCCGCTGCACATCTTCCGCAACCGCAACTTCTCGCTGATCTCCCTGATCGGCTTCCTGGTCGGTTTCGTGATGTTCGGCGCGATGACGTTCCTGCCGCTCTACCAGCAGACCGTCCAGGGCGCCTCGGCCACCAACTCCGGCCTGCTGCTCCTGCCGATGCTGCTGGCGATGATGGTGGTCTCGCTGATCGCCGGCCGGGTCACCACCCAGAGCGGCCGCTACAAGATCTTCCCGATCATCGGCGGCGGCCTGATCACCGTCGGGCTGTACCTGCTGTCCACCATGGACACCGGGACCACCCGCTTCATGTCCGGCGTCTTCATGGCCGTGCTCGGCGCGGGCATGGGCTTCCTGATGCAGATCACCATGCTCGTCGCGCAGAACAGCGTCGAGATGAAGGACATCGGCGTCGGCAGCTCGTCCGCGACGCTCTTCCGCACCATCGGCGGCTCGTTCGGTGTCTCGCTCTTCGGGGCGCTCTTCACCCACCACGTGCAGAACACGATGACGGAGCTCGGTGGCGCCGCGGGCAGCAAGGCGATCGGCGGCGGCGCGCAGCTCGACCCCGCGCGCATCGCCCACCTGCCGGCGGAGGTGCGGGACGCCTATCTGCACGCCGTCTCCAACGGCACGCACACCGTCTTCATGTGGGGCGCGGTGATCAGCATCGTCGGCTTCGTGGCGGCCTGGTTCGTCAAGGAGATCCCGCTGCGCGGTGCTCCGCAGGCCCCCGGCGACGGCGACAAGGCCGACAAGGCCGAGGCCCCCGAGGCGCTGCACCCGGTCGAGGCGATCTGACCCCCGCGTAGCGCACCGACGACGACGGCCCCCGGCAGCTCCTGCCGGGGGCCGTCGTCGTACGGGCACCTCTACCTGGGCAGCAGCAGCTGCGCGACCGCGCCGCCGCCGTCGGAGGCGGGGGCGTTGCGGAACGTGAGCCGGGCGCGCAGCACCCGGGCCTGGCCGGTGGCGATGGTGAGGCCGAGGCCGTGGTCGCCGCCCGCCCGGTCGGAGCTGCCGGTACGGAAGCGGCTGGGGCCCTCGCGCAGCAGGTCGTCGGGGAAGCCGGGACCGTGGTCGCGGATCCGCAGGAACGGCCCGTTGATGCTCACCTCGGTCCGCGGCTTGCCGTGCCGGGCGGCGTTGGCCAGCAGATTGCCGAGGATGCGCTCCAGCCGGCGCGGATCGGTGTGCACGACCGCGTCCTCGATCACGGTCACCACGGCATCGGGATCGAGCGCCAGCACCCGCCTGCGCACGAAGTCGCCCAGGGCGACCTCCTGCAGATCGGCCTGCTCCGCGGCCCCGTCCAGCCGGGCCACCTCCAGCACGTCCTCGACCAGGGTGCGCAGCGCCTGGGCCCGGTTCCGCACCAGCTCGGCGGGGCGGCCGGGCGGCAGCAGCTCGGCCGCCGTGACCAGCCCGGTCACCGGGGTGCGCAGCTCATGGGCGATGTCGGCGGTGACCCGGCGCTCGGCCTCCAGCCGGTCCTGCAGGGCGTCGGCCATCGCGTCCACGGCGGACGCCAGCTCGTCGGTCTCATCGCGGACCCGGCCGCCGATCGCGTCGCGCACCCGCACCTCGGGATTGCCGTCGGCCACCTTGCGGGCCGCGACAGCGGCCTTGCGCAGCCGCCGGGACATCTGGCCGCCGATCAGCACGCCGAGCGCGGTGCCGCCCACCACCACCGCGAGCGAGCCGACGATCAGGGCCTGGTCGAGGTCGACGAGGACCGAGTAGCGGTCCTTGAAGGTGGTGCGCAGCGACAGGATGCGGCCGTCGTTGGTCGGCGTCTCGGCCCACACGATCGGCGCGCCGCCACTGTCCTGGACGTACGTCGCCCGTTCGCCCCTGGCCGCGAACTCCTTCAGCGGCTTGGGCAGCGCCGGGTCGTCGAGCTGGGCGGAGAAGACCTTCTTGCCGGTGACCTCGTAGATCCGCAGTGCGGACTGCACCCGCTCGTCCTGTACGTCACGGGAGTTGTCGATCATGCTGACGCGGGCGGCGTTGTGCACCACGAGGCTCAGCGCCACGGCGACGAGCACCGAGACGAAGGCGATGGCGGCACTGAGCTTCCAGCGCAGACTGGAGCGGGGGAACAACGGCATCGTCTGTCAGGCCCTGAGCTTGTAACCGAAGCCGCGCACCGTCTCGATCCGGTCCTGGCCGATCTTGACGCGCAGCCGCTGGACGTGGACGTCCACGACCCGGGTGTCGCCACCCCACTCATAGTCCCAGACCCGCTCCAGCAGCCGGTCACGGGAGAGCACGGCGCCGGGCGCCGCGGAGAACTCCAGCAGCAGCCGCATCTCGGTGGGGGTCAGGGCGAGCCGCTCGCCGCCGCGGGTCACCTCGAGGCCCTCGGGGTCGATCTCGATGTCGCCGAAGGACAGCAGGGCAGCCTCCGCCGGTTCGTCACCGGAGGAGGCGTGGCCGAAACGGCGCAGGACCGCCCGGATCCGGGCGACCAGCACCGCCCCGTCGAAGGGCTTCGTCACATAGTCGTCGGCGCCGGCCTCCAGGCCGAGCACGATGTCGATGGAGTCGGCGCGCGCGGACAGCATGATCACCGGCACGGTCGACTCGTCCCGGATCCGCCGGCACAGGCTGACGCCGTCCAGGCCCGGCACCATCACATCGAGCAGCGCGAGATCGGGCTGCTCGGCGCGGAACGCCTCCAGCCCGGCCAGTCCGTCGGCGACCGCCGTCACCTTGAAGCCGTCGCGCTCCAGCGCGAGCGTGGTCGCCTCGCGGATGACGTCGTCGTCCTCGACGAACAGGACGTGTGTTTCAGCCATTCGATTTCTTTTCCGGCTTGGGGGTGGGGAGCGCGTCCCCGTAGTCGGTGTACGTGCGCTCCACCTGGACGAACCTGGTGTCCTTCCAGACGTACGTCAGGGCCTCCTGCCCGGTGGGGCAGCAGACCTGGTCGTCGCCTTTGTACACCTGACGGATGATCTCCAGCTTGCCGTTGTCCGCACTGCCGTAGACCGGCGGCTGCTCATCGGCGAAGACGTTCTGATACTGCCCGTCGATCATCCGGTACACATAACTCGCGATCCCCATGCCGTCGCCGCAGGTGGCGACGTTCACGATCAGATCGGGTCCTTCGCCGCTGGTCAGATCGCCGGACGAGGTGTCCACCGGGTACTCGTCACCGGCACAGGGCGCGAGATCCTCGCGCACCTCCTGGCTGACGTTCCGCGTGTCCTTCTTCACCAGCTTCGCCAGCGCCGCCGGGTCACCGGCGATGGACGGCGCCGGGCTGGGCTCCGCCTTCAGCGTCTGGAGCGGTGCGGGGCCCTCACGGCGTGCCCCGGTGCCGGTCCTGCAGCCTGCAAGCGCGGTCAGCAGGCACAGAGCCACTGCGACCGCGGTCAGCGCTGCTAGGCGGCGCACACGCCCTCCATCCGTGAGTAGCCGTAGCGGCCGTGCTCCAGCTCATGGCGCAGCCGGGCCAGTGCCCGGTGCAGGGTGCTCTTCACCGTACCCGTCGACATGCCCAGTGCGCGGGCGGTCTCCTCCGTGGACAGCTGGCCGTAGTGGCGCAGCATCACGACCTGGCGCTGCTTGGGCGCGAGGACCTGCAGTGCGTCGCGGAGCATCTCGCGGTCGGCGCGCTGATCGGCGCCGTCGTCGACACTGGCGTCCGGCAGCTCCTGGGTGGGGATCTCGTCGAGCTTGCGGTTCCGCCACCACTCGGTCCGCGTGTTGATCATGACGCGGCGCATGTAGGCGTCCGCGAGCGTCTTGTCGGCGATGCCGTCCCAGCGCGGGTAGGTGCGCACCAGCGCGGTCTGGACGAGGTCCTGGGCGTCGATCGGGTCGGGGACGAGCCGCCGTGCGCTCCGCAGCAGTGCGTCCTGCCGGGTCCTCACGTACTCCTCGAACTCCAGAACCGTGCCGTTCGCCGCCATGGGTCGCCCTCCGTCCCGTGCTGTCCCGCCCTGTCGACTGTTGCGCTGAGGTGCCAACCGTTCCGACGAGGACGACGCTACGGAGGGGATGTTGGGCTTTTGCCACCGTGGGCGCACAGAGGACTCACAGGAAGCCGTCGGTTATGTAACAGCCTCAGGACCAACGTCCCGAAGGGGTTTAAACCGGCAGTCGGTAGACCCCGTCGGCCAGCGGCTCGACGAGACCGTCCGCGACCAGGCCGTCCAGCGCGCGGGCCCGCTGCACCGGCTCCTCCCACACCGCGTCGAGCGCGGACTGCGGCACGGGATCGACGGCGTCCCGCAGCACGGCCAGCAGCTTTCCGCGTACCTGGCGGTCGGTGCCCGCGTACGTCTGGCCGCGGCGCGGCGGGCCGGTGTGCGCGGGGGAGCCGGCCAGCCGCCAGGCGCAGCTCGCCGCGATCGGGCAGCGGACGCACTCGGGCCCGCGCGCGGTGCACACCAGCGCGCCCAGCTCCATCGTCGCCGCCGCCCAGCGGGCCGCCGTCCCCTTGTCGTCGGGCAGCAGGGCCAGCGCGGTACGGCGCTCCGCGGCGGTCGTCGCGGTCGGCGGGTACTGGACGCCGGTGACGGCGCGGGCGAAGACCCGGCGGACGTTGGTGTCCAGAACGGAGTGCCGCTGCCCGTACGCGAACGAGCCGATGGCGGCCGCGGTGTACTCGCCGACCCCGGGCAGGGCCAGCAACTTGGCGTGGTCGCGCGGGACTTCACCGCCATGGCTCAGCGCTATCGCGGTCGCCGCCGCGTGCAGCCGCAGCGCGCGGCGCGGATAGCCGAGCCGCCCCCAGGCGCGGACGGCCTCGCCCGCGGGTTCCGTGGCGAGGTCGGCGGGCCGCGGCCAGCGCGCCAGCCACTGCTCGTACACCGGCAGGACGCGGCTGACCGGGGTCTGCTGCAGCATGAACTCGCTGACCATCACGCCCCACGCACCAGCCTCCGGGCGGCGCCACGGAAGGTCCCGGGCATGCTCGTCGAACCAGTCGATGACGGGTGCGTGCAGATCGTGGTGGGCGGTGGCGCGGGTGTCTGTGCTCATAGCGTCGTCGATCCTCGCACATGCCACTGACAGTGACCGCTCGCGGCGGGAAAACGTGATGATCGGGAAAGACCGCGCCCGGTGCGGCGGGTGTTGCGACGGTGCGCGGCCGATCTCCCCTAGAGTTCGCGTGTGGGCTCTGTGCGCAATCCGATCGGACCTCTTCCGTCGTCCATCTACTGGCGACGGCGGGCTGTTGTGCTCTGCCTGGTCGCACTGCTCGCCGTGCTGGCCGTGTGGGTGGTCAACTCCGGCGGCTCCAGCGGCGGCACCGGCGCGAAGGGACCCGACGGTCACACCCCGGCGACCTCCATCACGCCCGGCCCCACCCCCAGCGGACCGCACCTACCCGGCCGCCCGGGCGGCCGGGACACCAGCGGGGGCGGCGGCAGCGGCGGTTCCTCCGACGGCACTTCGTCCGGCGGCTCCTCCGGCTCGCCCTCCGGCGGCACCGACTCCGGTGTGTCCGGCGGCGGTTCGAACGGCGCCTCCTCGGGCGGAGCGGCCTCCGGCGGCTCCAGCGGTCAGCTCCCGGCCGGCTCGACGCTCGCCGACTGCGCCGTCTCCGACGTCCAGTTGACGCTGCGCAGCACGCAGAACTTCTATGCGCCCGGCCAGAAGCCGAAGTTCGAGCTGACCGCGGCCAACTCCGCCGCGACGGCCTGCAAAATCGACTTCGGTTCGATGGCGGCCATCGTCACCATCACCAACACCACCGGCAACAAGCACGTATGGGCCACCGACGACTGCCCGGCCGGCCGCGGCGCCTACCTGCTGCAGGTTCCGGCGCACAACTCGACGACGTACACGATCGAGTGGAACCGCCAGACCAGCTCCCCCGACTGCGCCACCCCCAAGGGCCAGCAGGCGGCTGTCGGCACGACCTACCTCGTCGAGGCAAGGCTCCAGGGCTTCACACCGAAGCAGGTGTCGTTCGTCCTGAAGGCCGACTAGGAAGAAGCACGCATGAGGGGGCGGGGCCCGCGGCCCCGCCCCCTCACCCAGCTCAGAACCTGGACCGAGTCCTACACGTACCGCTCCAGGATCGACGACTCCGCCAGCCGGGACAGGCCCTCCCGCACCGAACGCGCCCGCGCCTCCCCGACCCCGTCCACCGTCTGCAGGTCGTCGACGCTCGCGGCGAGCAGCTTCTGCAGGCCGCCGAAGTGCTCGACCAGCCGCTCGATGACCGTGTTCGGCAGCCGCGGCACCTTCGCCAGCAGCCGGTGGCCGCGCGGCGAGACCGCGGAGTCCAGCGTCTCGGGGGAGCCGGTGTAGCCCAGGGCGCGGGCGACGGTGGTGAGTTCGAGGAGCTCGGCGTGCGGCAGCGCGTCCAGTTCGACGAGCGCCTCGGGCACGGTCCGGTTCCGCTTCGCGGTCGGCTCCGGCACGTAGTCCCTGACGACCAGCTCGCGCTCCGGCTCGACGCCCGCGATCAGCTCGTCCAGCTGCAGTGTCAGCAGCCGGCCGTCGGTGCCGAGCTCGACCACGTACTCGGCGATCTCGGTGGCGATCCGGCGGACCATCTCCAGCCGCTGCGAGACCGCACTGACGTCCCGGACGGTGACCAGGTCCTCGATCTCCAGCGCGGAGAGCGTGCCTGCCACCTCGTCCAGGCGCAGCTTGTAGCGCTCCAGTGTGGCCAGCGCCTGGTTCGCCCGCGACAGGATCGCGGCGGAGTCCTCCAGGACCCGGCGCTGCCCGTCGACGTACAGGGCGATCAGCCGCATCGACTGGCTGACCGAGACGACCGGGAAGTTGACCTGCTTGCTCACCCGGTCCGCGGTGCGGTGCCGGGTGCCGGTCTCCTCGGTCGGGATGTTGGAGTCGGGGACCAGCTGCACACCGGCCCGCAGGATCTTCGTGAGGTCCTTGTCGAGGATCAGCGCGCCGTCGAGCTTGCACAGTTCGCGCAGCCGGGTCGCGGTGAATTCGACGTCGAGGACGAAGCCGCCGGTACAGAGCGACTCGACGGTCTTGTCCATGCCGAGGACGAGCAGACCGCCCGTATTGCCCCGCAGAATGCGTTCGAGTCCGTCACGCAGGCCGGTGCCGGGAGCGACCGCGCTGAGCGAGGCGCGCATCAGGGCATCAGCAGCGGAACTCCCGCCGGACTTGCCGGGAGCTGCTGCCCGGTCGTTGGCTGCCACTGCAATCCTCCGGTCGCTACGGATGCCCAAAGGGCGAGACCAGGGCAAAGTTTACTGACGTTCGCTCCGCAATGGGCCAGCGACCGCTGTTCGGACCCTCTCTAGGCCCGTGAGCCGCGCTTCGGGAGCACCCGCAGGGCGTCTCCTATGTCGGCCACCTCGACCACTTTCATGCCCGGCGGGATTTTCCCGGGATCCGGCGGCACCAGGGCATGGGTGAACCCCAGCCGGGCCGCCTCGGACAGCCGGCGCTGCACCCCCGTGACCCGTCTGACCTCGCCCGCGAGGCCGACCTCGCCGATCGCGACCAGGTTCTTGGGCAGCGGTGTGTCGATCGCCGCGCTGGCCAGCGCGAGCGCCACGGCCAGGTCCGCGGCGGGCTCGGTGAGCTTCACACCGCCCACCGTCGCCGTGTAGATGTCGCGCTTTCCGATCGCCTGAATCCGGCCGCGCTGTTCCAGCACGGCGAGCATCATCGAGACCCGGGACGTCTCCAGACCCGAGGTCGTGCGGCGCGGGGACGGGATCTGGGTGTCGACGGTGAGCCCCTGGACCTCGACCACCAGCGGGCGCTTGCCCTCCAGCGTGACCGTCAGACACGTACCGGGAACCGGTTCGTCGCGGCGGGTCAGGAAGAGCCCGGAGGGATCGGCCAGTCCCGTGATGCCCTCGTCGTGCAGTTCGAAGCAGCCGACCTCGTCCGTTGCTCCGTACCGGTTCTTGACGCCGCGGATCAGCCGCAGCCGGGCGTGTCGGTCGCCCTCGAAGCTCAGCACCACGTCCACCAGGTGCTCCAGCAGACGGGGGCCCGCGATGGCACCGTCCTTGGTGACATGGCCGACCAGGAGCGTCGACATACCGCGCTCCTTGGAGGCCCGGATCAGCGCGCCCGCGACCTCGCGGACCTGCGCCATGCCGCCGGGCGCGCCGTCGATCTCCGGGGACGCCACGGTCTGCACCGAGTCCAGGATCAGCAGCGCCGGTTTGATGTCGTCGAGATGGCCCAGGACCGCCGACAGGTCCGTCTCGGCCGCCAGGTACAGATGGTCGGAGAGCGCGCCGATCCGGTCGGCGCGCAGCCGGACCTGTGACGCCGACTCCTCGGCGGTGATGTAGAGCGTGGGGCCCTGGGCGGTCGCCGCCTTCGCCGCCACGTCCAGCAGCAGCGTCGACTTGCCGACGCCGGGCTCGCCCGCGACCAGCACGACCGCGCCGGGCACCAGCCCGCCGCCGAGCACCCGGTCCAGCTCGGGCACGCCCGTCGAGCGGGCCGTCGCCTGGCTGACGTCCACCTGGCCGATCGGCTTGGCCGCCGTCGTCACCCGTCCTGCCGCGGTGGTCCTGACGGCGGGCGCGCCGCCGAACTCCTCGACGGTGCCCCAGGCCTGGCACTCCCCGCAGCGGCCGAGCCACTTCACGGTGGTCCAGCCGCACTCGGTGCAGCGGTAGGACGGTCGGTCCTTCGTAGCGGTCTTGCGGGGAGGCATGGGGTTCACCGTAGTGGCAGGGTCCGACAACGCGTTCCCGGTGGACCGTGACAGCGCCCGCACTCGCATTCCCCTGGGCACTCGTACGAGTTAACGAGGTGTCCCCTTTTGAGCGGCATCACCACCCATACGGGTTAACGCTCACGGGGACGCCTGAGACTTGTGCTCCCGCCGCCCTACCGTCGCCAGGTGATGAGCAGGCAGGAGACCCACCCCCAGGACGCCGGTACCGGCCCTCGCACCGGTACGCACCGCAAGCACCGGGCGACGGCGTCCCGGACGCGCCCCGAACCGCGTCCGGAACAGCGCGACCGCAAGGACCGGCGCCCGCACGGCACGCTGCCGATGCAGCCCCCGGCCCACTACGAGCCCTATCTGGACGGGCTGTTCACCTACTGCCTCGCCGTCCTCTGCGAGCACGACGCGGCCGCGGCCGCGCTCGGCGAGGTGCTGGCCCTCGCCGAACGGCAGCGCGGCCGGCTCCGCGACGCCGGGCTGCGCCGCCCCTGGCTCTACGCCCTCGCCCGCTGGTCCTGCCGCCGCCGCCTAGCGGCCGGCCGGCCCGATCTGCCCCGCATGTCGGAGGCGGTCGCCACCGAGCGCCGTGGCCAGCTCGCCGCCCTCGCCTGGCCGGAGGCCGCCGGCACCACCCCCGAGCAGCGCGAGGCCCTCGAACTCGCGGTCCGCCACCAGCTCCCACCGCACGAGGTCGGCCACGTTCTCGGCATCGAGGCGGACGCGGCCCGCGCGCTCCTCGCCCGCGCCGCCTGCGAGGTCGAACGCACCCGCGCCGCGCTCGCCGTCGTCGAGGTCGGCACCTGCGCGGCCGTCGCGCGGCTGGCCGGTGACACCCAGGTGCTGCTCGGCACGGCCCTGCGCCGGGAACTCGTCCGCCATGTCGACGACTGCCCGGAGTGCCGGCTCACCGCCGAGCGGGCCGTCGTCGGAGGCCCCTGGCCCGGCGCCGCCACCACCGCGGCGACCGCCGTGCTCACCATGCTCGAAGCACCACGGTCCGCCGCGTACGCCGCCCTCATGCACTCCATGCGCGACGGCGCAGGACGCAGCCGCGAGGGCACCCCGCGCTTCGACCGGCGCGGCTTCCCCCTGGACCACAAGGACCGCGCGGCCCGCCGGGCCCAGCTGCGGCACCGCGCCGTCACCACCACGGTCGTCGCCGCCGTCGTCGCGGCCCCGGTACTCGCCCTCTGGGCCGCCTACCGGGGCGCGCCGATCGGCACCGACCAGCCGGGCGGCGGCATCTCCGCCAGCGAACGGGACGGGGCCGACGGCATCGACGGCCACCCGTACGAGAAGGCGGGCAGCACCGGCTCCAACGACACCCGCCACTCGGCGACCCCCCGAACGCCAGGAACAACGGTCAGCGTCGACACCTCCGCCGCACCGTCCACCCCACCCGGCACCCCCACCCCAGGCGCCCCCGGCCACCTCACCGTCACCGCCGGATCCCACGGCGGCACCACCCTCATCACCCTCACCGCCACCGGCGACGCCCCCGTCCACTGGACCGCCTCCACCCCCGCCTACTGGATGACCCTGAGCGCCACCACCGGAGACCTCCGCCCCGGCGAGTCGACCACCCTCACCGTCACGATCGACCACTCCACGGAACCCTCAGGCCCTTGGACCGCCCGCATCGTCCTGAACCCCTCCGGAGCAGTGGTCACGGTCCGAGGCAACTCCACACCCCCCACCCACACCAAACCCCCCACCCCGACCCCGACCCACACGGAGCCCCCAACCCCCACCCCGACCACGACAACACCGGGGCCGACTCCGACTCCGACGCCGAGCGAGTCGTCCTCAGCCCCAGCAACGAGCTGAGCGCCGGGACCACGGGCGGTGTGAGAACGGCGCGGGCGCTGTGACGCGAGGGGGCCGGGGCCGGAGGAGGAGGGGTCCGAAATGCTGCCGAGCCATTTGTGGGCCGCCAGGCCCTAAATAGTCGATTTCGGACCCCTCCTCCGGAGGACCCGGCCCCCGACCCACAAACGACGCGACGCGCTACGCGGGGTCCGCCGGATGCGGAGCCATCGGCAACAACGCGGCCAGCCGCTCCTCACAGAGCTCCACCAGCCGCCCATACCCCGCCGCACCCATCAGTTCCGTCAGCTCCGGCCGGTACGACACGTACACCGGATCCCCCGCCCCATGGGCCGACGTAGCACTCGTGCACCACCAATGCAGGTCATGCCCCCCCGGCCCCCACCCCCTCCGGTCGTACTCCGCGATCGAGACGACCAGCACCCGCGTCTCGTCCGGCCGGTCCACCCAGTCGTACGTACGCCGGATCGGCAGCTGCCAGCACACGTCCGGCTTGGTCTCCAGCGGCTCCTTGCCCTCCCGCAGCGCGAGGGCGTGCAGTGCGCAGCCCTGCCCGCCGGCGAAGCCGGCCCGGTTGCTGAAGATGCAGGCGCCGTCGACGACGCGGGTCTGGCGTTCACCGTCCTCGTTGACCATGGCCCAGGCGCCGTCCTTCTTGGTGCCGAGGTCATGGAACTGCCAGGTCTCGGGTGTGAGCCGGGCGGCGTGGCCGGCGACGCGCTGCTCGTCCTCCTCGTCGGAGAAGTGCGCGCCCAGCGAGCAGCATCCGTCGGCGGCCCGGCCGGCGACGATGCCCTGGCAGCCCTGGCCGAAGATGCAGGTCCAGCGGGAGGTGAGCCAGGTGAGGTCGCAACGGAACAGCTGTTCGTCGTCGGCCGGGTCGGGGAACTCGACCCAGGCGCGGGCGAAGTCCGGACCGACCTCGTCGGGCACGGACCGCTGCTGGGACTTTTTGGACTGCTTGAGCTTCTTTGCCACGTTCTTCGCCACGCCGCCAGGGTAGATCGCCGGGAGCCCCGACAACGTCTGTGGCGCCCCCCGCACCATGTGCGGCGCGGATGGGCGCTAGCGTCTGTCCCATGCGACTCGGAGTGCTCGACGTGGGTTCCAACACCGTTCACCTACTGGTGATGGACGCGCACCCGGGCGCGCGCCCGCTGCCCGCCTACTCCCACAAGGCGGATCTGCGGTTGGCGGAACTGCTCGACGACCGGGGTGCGATCAGCCTGGAGGGCGTCGACCGGCTGGTGGCGACCCTCTCGCAGGCGCTGCGGGTCGCGGAGGACAAGGGCGCCGAGGACGTGCTGGCGTTCGCCACCTCGGCGGTCCGGGAGGCGGCCAACGGCGAGGCGGTGCTCGCCCGGGTCGCCGCCGAGACCGGTGTGACGCTCACGGTGCTGTCCGGCGAGGACGAGGCCCGGCTGACGTTCCTCGCGGTGCGCCGCTGGTTCGGCTGGTCGGCGGGCCGGCTGCTGGTTCTGGACATCGGCGGCGGTTCCCTCGAAGTCGGCTACGGCATGGACGAGGACCCGGACGCGGCGGTCTCGCTGCCGCTCGGCGCGGGCCGGCTGACCAGCACCTGGCTGCCCGGCGACCCGCCCGCCACGGATGACGTGCGCGCGCTGCGCAAGCATGTGCGGGCCGAGATCGCCCGCACGGTCGCGGAGTTCTCCCGGCTCGGCCGCCCCGACCACACGGTGGGCACGTCGAAGACGTTCAAGCAGCTCGCACGGATCGCGGGCGCCGCCCGCAGCGCCGACGGCGTGTACACCCAGCGGTCGCTGACCCGCAGGTCGCTGGAGGAGTGGGTGCCCCGGCTGACGACCATGCGCCGGGCCGAGCGCGCGCAGCTGCCGGGGGTCTCCGAGGGCCGCGCGGGCCAGCTGCTGGCGGGGGCGCTGGTGGCGGAGGCGGCGATGGACCTCTTCGGGGTCGCGGAGCTGGAGATCTGTCCGTGGGCGCTGCGTGAAGGGGTGATTCTCCGCAAACTCGACCTTATGGGGAATGAGCGCGGATCCATGTTGACCGTGTCACGTCGGCGCAGATGAGAGTGCCGTTCGGCTGACCCGTCGCCGTACGCTGTCTCCCGTGGCTGAACGAGCGGACCATAAGGCGTACGCGGACCGGCAGGCGTACGGCGTTCCCGCGCCCGGACATGTGGTCCGGGTGCCGGACGCGAAGGTCGCGCTGTCCACGGCCTCCGTCTATCCGGAATCCACGGCGACGGCCTTCGAGATCGCGGCCCGGCTCGGCTACGACGGCGTCGAGGTCATGGTGTGGACCGATCCGGTCAGCCAGGACATAGAGGCGCTGCGCCGGCTCTCGGACTATCACCACGTCCCGATCCTCGCCGTGCACGCACCGTGCCTGCTGATCACCCAGCGGGTGTGGTCCACCGACCCCTGGATCAAGCTCCAGCGGGCGCGCGCGGCGGCCGAGACGCTGGGCGCGTCGACCGTCGTCGTGCATCCGCCCTTCCGGTGGCAGCGCAACTACGCGCGCGATTTCGTCCGGGGCATCTGGCGGATGGCGGACGAGACCGATGTCCGCTTCGCCGTCGAGAACATGTACCCGTGGCGGTACCGCGATCGCGAGATGCTCGCATACGCGCCCGACTGGGACGTCACCAAGGACGACTACCGGCACTTCACCGTGGACCTGTCGCATGCCTCCACGTCCCGCAGCGCGGCCCTGGACATGGTCGACCGGATGGGTGACCGGCTCGCGCACGTCCATCTCGCCGACGGCAACGGCTCGGCCAAGGACGAGCACCTGGTGCCGGGCCGTGGCGGCCAGCCCTGCGCGGAGCTGCTGGAACGGCTCGCGCTGAGCGGGTTCACCGGCCATGTGGTCGTCGAGGTCAACACGCGGCGGGCGATGTCCGCCGCCGAACGTGAGGCGGATCTCGCCGAGGCGCTGGCCTTCACCCGGCTCCACCTGGCCACGGCGGCCAGGGTCCCCGGCGCGTGACGTCCCGCGCGAAGGGCGACCCGCCGGCCGGGCCGGACCACGTCTCCGGAGCCGGATCGCAGGCCGCACCGAAGGGCGAGCCGCGTCGGCGTGGGCGTCCCAGCGGGACGCGGGCCGGGGCGACCGGCTCGCGGGACCGCATCCTGTCCGCCGCCCGCGCCGAGTTCTCGGCGCGCGGCTACGACAAGACGTCGGTCCGTTCGATCGCGAAGGCGGCGGGGGTGGACCCGGCGCTGGTGCACCATTACTTCGGCACCAAGGAGCAGGTCTTCGCGGCGGCGATCGAGACGTCCTTCGAGCCCGCGCTGCAGGTGCCCGACGTGGTGGGGCCGGGCCCCGACGGCATCGGTGAGCGGCTCGCCCGCTACTTCCTCGGCGTCTGGGAGAACCCGGCGACGCGCGGTCCGCTGCTGGCCGTGGTCCGGTCCGCGCTGACGCACGAGACGGCGGCGGCCGTACTGCGCGGGTTCCTGCTGCGCATGCTGCTGGAGCGCATCGCGGAGGACCTGCGGGTGCCGGAGCCGAAGCTGCGGGCCGAGCTGGCCGCCTCGCAGATGGTCGGGATCGCGATCCTGCGCTACGTGATCAAGGTGGAGCCGCTGGCCTCGGCCGATGTCGAGGACATCGTCGCGCTGGTGGCGCCTACGCTGCAGCGCTACCTGACCGAGGCGTGACCGGACGTGGCGGGGCCTGGCCGTGCCACGGCCGCACCGTGACCGGGATATGACCCGTTCGTCCCGCATTCCGGACAGGCTGTCCAGAGCGTGGAACCTCGGCGTAGTGTCGGAAGGATCCGAGGACGAACTTGAGGGAGTGGAGCTACCGTGCCCGATCTGAGGTCACGAACGGTCACCCACGGCAGGAACATGGCGGGGGCCCGCGCTCTGATGCGCGCTTCCGGTGTGGCCAGCGCCGACATCGGCAAGCCGATCATCGCGGTCGCCAACAGCTTCACCGAGTTCGTACCGGGTCACACCCATCTTCAGCCGGTCGGCCGGATCGTCTCCGAGGCGATCCTGGCGGCGGGCGCCGTCCCGCGTGAGTTCAACACCATCGCGGTCGACGACGGCATCGCGATGGGCCACGGCGGCATGCTCTACTCGCTGCCCTCGCGCGACCTGATCGCCGACTCCGTCGAGTACATGGTCGAGGCGCACTGCGCGGACGCGCTGATCTGCATCTCGAACTGCGACAAGATCACGCCCGGCATGCTGATGGCCGCCCTGCGCCTCAACATCCCGGTCGTCTTCGTCTCCGGCGGTCCGATGGAGGCCGGCAAGGCCACCCTCGTCGACGGCACCGTCCGCAAGCTCGACCTGGTCAACGCGATCTCCGACGCGGTCAACGAGAACGTCTCGGACGAGGACATCCTCCGCATCGAGGAGAACGCCTGCCCGACCTGCGGCTCGTGTTCCGGCATGTTCACCGCCAACTCGATGAACTGCCTCGCCGAGGCGATCGGTCTGGCGCTGCCCGGCAACGGTTCGGTGCTGGCCACCCACACCTCCCGCAAGGCGCTGTACCAGGACGCCGGCCGGACCATCGTCGACATCACCAAGCGGTACTACGAGCAGAACGACGAGACCGTCCTGCCGCGCAACATCGCGACCCGTGCCGCCTTCGAGAACGCCGTGGCGCTCGACATCGCCATGGGCGGCTCGACCAACACGATCCTGCACCTGATGGCCGCCGCGCAGGAGGCCGAGGTCGACTTCGACATGGCGGACATCGACGCGCTCTCGCGCCGACTGCCCTGTCTGTCGAAGGTCGCGCCGAACGGCGACTACTACATGGAGGACGTGCACCGGGCCGGCGGCATCCCCGCCATCCTCGGCGAGCTGTACCGCGCGGGCCTGCTGAACGAGGACGTGCACACCGTGCACTCGCCCTCGCTCGCCGACTGGCTCAAGAGCTGGGACATCCGCGGCGGCTCCCCGTCGCCCGAGGCCGTCGAGCTCTTCCACGCCGCCCCCGGCTGCGTCCGCTCCGCGTCCGCCTTCTCGCAGTCCGAGCGCTGGGACACCCTCGACACGGACGCCGCCAACGGCTGCATCCGCGACGCCGCGCACGCCTACTCCACCGAGGGCGGCCTGGCGATCCTGTACGGCAACCTCGCCGTGGACGGCTGCGTCGTGAAGACCGCCGGTGTCGACGAGTCGATCTGGACCTTCGAGGGCCCCGCCGTCGTGGTGGAGTCCCAGGAGGCCGCCGTCGACGCGATCCTCACCAAGCGTGTCAAGGAGGGCGACGTCGTCGTCATCCGCTACGAGGGCCCCAAGGGCGGCCCCGGCATGCAGGAGATGCTCTACCCGACCTCGTTCCTCAAGGGCCGCGGTCTGGGCAAGGCCTGCGCGCTCATCACCGACGGCCGCTTCTCCGGCGGTACCTCGGGGCTGTCGATCGGCCACTGCTCCCCGGAAGCGGCGTCCGGCGGCACCATCGCCCTCGTCGAGGACGGCGACCTGATCCGCATCGACATCCCGAACCGCGGCGTCAACCTCATCGTTCCCGACGAGGAACTCGCCGCCCGCCGCGAGGCGTTGGGCGGCGTCTACGCCCCCAAGGGCCGCGTGCGCAAGGTCTCGCCGGCCCTGCGCGCCTACGCCGCGATGGTGACCAGCGCGGACAAGGGCGCGGTCCGCGACGTCAGCAAGCTCGAAGGCTAGAACGCAGCAGGAGCCCTTCCGCCGCCCCGACCGGTCGATCATCCCGACCGGCCGGGGCAGCGGTGCGTCAGGGGTGGTTTTTCCGATACGTCCCTTTGTGGTCTCCGGAGGCCGTGTCGTTCGGCGATAATCGAACCGTGGACGACGACCCCCAGACCAAGCCGCACGACCAGCCGGAACCCGCGGCGTCCGACGGCCCCCAGCCCGAGCCCCTGCGTTTCTTCGGCACGACCTGGGTGCACCACGACGGCGGCTACGCCCTGCGCCGCGCCGGCGTCGCCGCCGGCGCGCTGGCCGCCGCCGCGGCCGGTGCGTTCGTGCTCCGCTTCGGTTTCCAGGGCCTGAGCATCGCGAAGGTCGGGACCTTCGTCGGACTGCTCGTCGTCGTGGCGTTCGCCGTCTGCAGCGCGCTGGCCTTCCGCAAGACCTGGGAGGGCTTCATCCGCCGCCCCGAGCCCGGCGGCCGGGGTTCCGACGCGGCGGCGAGCTCCGCGCAGGGCATTCTGCTGATCGGTTTCATCGGCACCCTGCTCGCCTACTGCGTCCGCGCCCTCATCGAGGCCCCCGGCGAGAAACTCCACCGCGCCGAGTACGAGCGCGCCCGCGAACAGCACACCCGCCGCCGCGGCACCCGCACCGGCAACCCGGCCGCCCGCGCCGCCGCCAAGAAGCGCAAGCGCGGCTAGGGTATGTCCGGCCGATCTGGGGGCACCGCCCAGCGGTAGCCGGGGAGTTCGTATGACGTCGTCGTCGCACACCGAACTGGCCAGGTCGTTCAACGCGATCGCGGCCGAGTACGCGGCCGCCCGCCCCAGCTATCCGCCCGCGCTGTTCGACGCCGTCGAGGAGCTCGCCGGCCGCTCGCTGACGGGGGCCTCGGTCATCGACGTGGGCGCGGGCACCGGCATCGGGACCCGTCTGCTGCGGGAGCGCGGCGCGCGCGTCACCGCGGTGGAACCCGGCGAGGGCATGGCCGCACAGCTCCGCGCCGCACTGCCCGCCGTCCCGCTCGTCAGGGCCGACGGCAACGCGCTGCCCTTCGCGGACGGCGCCGCCGACTTCGTGACGTACGCCCAGGCCTGGCACTGGACGGAGCCGGCCCGCTCGGTCCCCGAGGCACTGCGCGTACTGCGCCGTGACGGCGCGCTGGCCCTTTGGTGGAACGTGCCCGACCTGAGCCACGGCTGGGTCGCCGACCAGGAGGCGCGGCTCGCCGAACGCTGCCCCGGCTACCGGGCGCCGGGCTTCTCGCACACCGCCTCCGGCCTGCTCGCGCCCTTCGCGGTCCGCACCGGGACGCGCTCCGTCCGGTGGTCGCGCCGGATCACCGTGGACGACCGGCTCCGGACCCTCGGCACCCACTCGTTCCTCGCCGTACTGGGTGCGGAAGCGGAGCCGGTCCTGCGCGCGGAGCGCGAGGAACTGCTCGCACTGTTCCCCGACGGCGTGCTCGACGAGCCGTACGTCACGGATGTGACGGTGGCCCTCCGGGCCTGAGCCCCCCCGCCAGGATCAACTGCGGCGCGAAGCCGCCACCGCGCCGACGGAACCCACCACCGCGGCCACGATCGCGCCACGCCACAGGCCGTCCCACAGGCTGCCGAAGAAGCCCTCGCTGCTCAGGATCTGCCGCATCACGAAGTCGGAGACGAAGAGCAGCCCGGCCGGCACCACCGCCACCTGCCAGGGATGCGCGCGCGCCCAGCGGCGGATCCGGCGGTCGGCCTTGGCGCTGGTGCCGAGCACCGCGCCGGCGCCGCCGACGAGGAAGAACAGCATCAGGGCGACGGACAGCGCACTGACGACCATGCCGAGTCCGAAGTCGCCCCCGATGGCATGGAGCGCGAGCGAGACTCCGCCGCCCAGCGCTCCCACGGCCGCGGCGGGCCGCCAGGGCCCGAGCGTCGCCGAGGCCACGGCCAGCTGCCGCTTCTCGGACCTGGTCACATCGATGTCGCGGGATGAACGCCTCATACCGCCACGGTCCTGCGGCCGCCTCTTGAACGCCATAGGGGATGACCCTGAGCAGACCCCGACCGACCCGGCCCCCCGCCCCCATGGGCACCGGTGCGCGACGACCGGACACCGCTGCTCGACGAGCTCCCGTCCGGACCTCGACGATCTCCCGCCGGGTGCTTGACGGGCACCCGTCGGCGGAGGATATTCATCACATGATGAATAAATTTGAACCGGCGGTACGGGCCGACGGACTCACCGTCGTCCGTGGCAGCCGCACCGTCCTGAACGGCCTCGAGTTCACCGTCCCGCGCGGTCAGGTCACCGGTCTGCTGGGCCCCAGCGGCTGCGGCAAATCCACCCTCATGCGCGCGATCGTCGGCACCCAGGCGCACGTCACCGGCACCCTCGACGTCCTGGGCCTCGCCGCCGGCCATCCCCGGCTCCGCTCCGCCGTCGGCTACGTCACCCAGGCGCCGTCCGTCTACACCGACCTCACCGCCCGCCAGAACCTCGACTACTACGCGTCCGTCCTCGGCCTGACCCGCGCCGCCCGCCGCGAGCACGTGAACCGCGCCCTCACCGACGTCGACCTCGAATCCCACGCGGACTCGCTCGCCGGAAACCTCTCCGGCGGCCAGCGCGGCCGGGTCTCCCTCGCGGTCGCCCTGCTCGGCGAACCCGAACTCCTCGTCCTCGACGAACCCACCGTCGGCCTCGACCCCGTCCTGCGCCGCGACCTGTGGCAGCTCTTCCACCGCCTCGCCGACGAGCGCGGCGCCACCGTCCTGATCTCCTCGCACGTCATGGACGAGGCCGAACGCTGCCACCGCCTGCTCCTCATGCGCGAGGGCGGCATCCTCGCCGACGACACCCCCGACGGGCTGCGCGAGTCCACCGGCTCCGCAACCGTCGAGGAGGCCTTCCTCCACCTCGTGGACGCGGCCAACGCCGGCTCCGGCCACCGCACGAACGTCGTCACCCTCCCCGACACCCGCCAGGAGCAGGCAAAATGAACGCCCACCCGACACTCGCCACCACTCTTCCGAGGGACCCCACCCAGGCTCCGGCCGGACGCGCTCCCCGCGCCTTCTCCCTCCCGCGCACCCTCGCCACCGCCCGCCGGGTCCTGCGCCAGCTCGGCCACGACCCCCGCACCATCGCCCTGATGCTGGTCGTCCCCTGCGTGCTGCTCGCGGTGCTGAGCTGGGTATACGACGGCAAGCAGCACACCTTCGACCAGGTCGGAGCGTCACTCCTCGGCATCTTCCCGCTCATCCTGATGTTCCTGGTCACCTCGATCGCCACCCTCCGCGAACGCACCTCCGGCACGCTGGAGCGGCTGCTGTCCATGCCGCTGGGCAAGGCCGACCTGCTCGGCGGCTACGCCCTCGCGTTCGGCGGCGTCGCCGTCGTCCAGGCCTGCCTCGCCACCGGGCTCGCCGTCTGGGGGCTGGGCCTCGACGTCGTCGGCTCGCCCTGGCTGCTCCTCGTCATCGCCCTCGCCGACGCGTTCCTGGGCATCGCCCTCGGCCTCTTCGTCAGCGCGTTCGCGGCCAGCGAGTTCCAGGCCGTCCAATTCATGCCGGCGGTGCTCCTCCCGCAGCTGCTGATGTGCGGGCTCCTCGTGCCGCGCGACACCATGCAGCCGGTGCTCGCCGCCGCCTCCGACGTGCTGCCCATGTCGTACGCGGTCGACGGCATGACGCAGGTCGTCCAGCACACCGGAGTCACCGGCGACTTCGTCCGCGACCTGGCCGTCGTCGCCGCGTGCGCCCTGGTGGCCCTGGCCCTGGGGGCGGCCACCCTCCGCCGCCGCACCACCTGACGCGGCCCCTACCGCCTCACGCGGTCCGTACCGGCAGTTGGACCGAAAAGCCGCGGGCGGCGCACCTGGTGCGAGGATGGCGGCGAAAGCCCCCGTACCGCTCGAAGGTGACGCCATGACCCAGAAAGTCGCCGTACTCGGCACCGGCAAGATCGGCGAGGCCCTCCTCTCCGGCATGATCCGGGCCGGCTGGTCGCCCGACGACCTGCTCGTCACCGCGCGGCGCCCGGAGCGTGCGGAGGAGCTGCGGGCCCGGTACGGCGTCGAGGCCGTCAGCAACGCGGAGGCGGCGAAGGCCGCCGACACCCTCATCCTCGCGGCGAAGCCGCAGGACATGGGTGCCCTCCTCGACGAACTGGCGCCGCACGTCGCCGCCGACCGCCTCGTCATCAGCGCGGCCGCCGGCATCCCGACCGCGTTCTTCGAGGAGCGGCTGACGGAGGGCCTCGCGGTCGTCCGCGTCATGCCGAACACTCCGGTGCTGGTCGACGAGGGCATGTCCGTCATCTCCGCGGGCAGCCACGCCACCGAGGCGCATCTCGTCCGCACCGAGGACATCTTCAAGCCGGTCGGCAAGACGCTGCGCGTCCCCGAGAAGCACCAGGACGCCGCCACCGCGCTGTCCGGCTCGGGGCCCGCGTACTTCTACTACCTGGTCGAGGCGATGACCGACGCCGGCATCCTGCTCGGACTGCCGCGCGCCCAGGCGCACGACCTGATCGTGCAGTCGGCGATCGGCGCGGCCGTGATGCTGCGCGACAGCGGCGAGCACCCGGTGAAGCTGCGTGAGGCGGTGACCTCACCGGCCGGCACCACCATCAGCGCCATCCGCGAGCTGGAGAACCACGGGGTGCGCGCCGCGCTGATCGCCGCCCTCGAAGCGGCCCGCGACCGCAGCCGCGAGCTGGCTTCCGGCAACGGCTGAGGGCAGCGGACTCCGGACTCCGGACTCCGGACGTTCCGAAGGGGCGGGCCACCTGGGCCCGCCCCTTCCTCTCACAGCAGCCCGATCGCCCGGTACGCGGCGTCCACCGTCGGCCGCGCGAGGGCGCGCGCCCGCTCGGCGCCGTCCCGCAGCACCGCGTCGAGAAAGCCGGGATCGGCGCAGAGCACGGCGTGGCGTTCCCGCAACGGCCGCAGGAGTTCGACGACCGCCTCCGCCACGTCCTTCTTCACCGCGCCGTACGAGTCGTACCCCGCGGCGAGCGCCGCCGGCTCGCCACCGGTGCAGGCGGCCAGGATCTCCAGCAGATTCGCGAGCCCCGGCCGTTCCACCCGGTCGTACTCCACATCGGACGCGCTGTCCGTCACCGCCCGCATCACCTTCTTGCGGATCACCGCCGGCTCGTCGAGCAGGGAGATGGTCCCGGTCGTCGCGCTCGCGGACTTGCTCATCTTGGAAGCCGGCTCCTGCAGATCCATCACCCGCGCGGCCACCGGCGGCACCACGGCACGCGGCACGGTGAACGTGTGCCCGTACCGCTGGTTGAAACGGACCGCCAGATCACGCGACAGCTCGACGTGCTGCGCCTGATCGTCGCCGACCGGCACCTCATCGGTCCGGTACGCCAGGATGTCCGCCGCCATCAGCACCGGATAGGTGAGCAGGGAGACCCGCACCGACTGCTGTTTCGCGGATTTCTCCTTGTACTGGATCATGCGCCGCAGTTCGCCGTCCGTGGCGATGCACTCCAGTACGTACGACAGCCGGGTGTGCTCGTCCACGTGGCTCTGTACGAATACCGTGCACACCTTCGGGTCGAGCCCGGCTGCCAGCAGGAGGGTCGCCGTCTGCCGCGTCAGCCGTCGCAACCGGGCCGGTTCGTGTTCGACGGTGAGGGCGTGCAGATCGACGATGCTGAAGAGGGCGTCTTCCTGGTGCGGGCTCTGGTGCTGGTCGACCGAGACCCACCGCTGGATGGCGCCGAGGTAGTTCCCCAGGGTGAGGTGCCCCGACGGTGTCACTCCGCTGAAGATCCGCGTCATCTCAGAGACTTCTTCCTTGTCATGGCCGCCGCGGTCGCCGGCCGGGCGTCAAGGTCGAGATACGCGAACGGCCGCCGAAGCGGCGGCCGTTGGGTGCATGCGCTGCAGGGGTCGGCCGCCTTCAGGCGGCCCACCAGAGCTGGGTGTGCGCATGCGTCGTCATGGGGCTCAGGGTACCCCCGGGTGGTGTCCTCGGCATGGAGTTGACGAAGGTGGGTCGCGTGCGTAGTGTTCTCCGAGTTGCCCGCCGGTGAACGCCGACGCGAGTCGGTCCCGAGGCAGCCACTCCAGATGACAGCCATTCGAACGAACGACGCTCAGTCGTTTTGTTTTCGTGCGCGTTTTCGGAATGGGAACAGAAAGCAGCCGATTGGATCGGATGCCGAAGTTCCGCTAAAGTTTCACTCGTCGGAAGGGCTCAACGGCCCGGATGGCAAGCCCCGCTGACTGGGAGTCAGGCCCGAAAGGTTCTGATAGAGTCGGAATCGCCGGAAAGCGCGAAAGCGCAGAAGGCGGAACCCGCTGACTGGGAATCGGACGCGAAAGCGTCTGATAGAGTCGGAAACACGAAGGGAAGCCCGGAGGGCGCCGGTGAAACGGCACCAAAGGAAGCGACCGTTCCTTGAGAACTCAACAGCGTGCCAAAAGTCAACGCCAGACTTAAAACACCCCGGGCGGAACCCATTCGGGTTTCGTTTGGTGGTTCCTTTGAAAAAGTCCTTCCGCCCTCCGGTCCTTCGGGACGGGAACTGGTGGGAGGCAATTACACAGCGAGGACGCTGTGCACCACGGGCCTTATTCCGGCCGGTGGTGCCGCTCTTGCGTGGAGACATTCACGGAGAGTTTGATCCTGGCTCAGGACGAACGCTGGCGGCGTGCTTAACACATGCAAGTCGAACGATGAAGCCTTCGGGTGGATTAGTGGCGAACGGGTGAGTAACACGTGGGCAATCTGCCCTTCACTCTGGGACAAGCCCTGGAAACGGGGTCTAATACCGGATAACACTCTCCTCCTCCTGGGGGTGGGTTAAAAGCTCCGGCGGTGAAGGATGAGCCCGCGGCCTATCAGCTTGTTGGTGGGGTAATGGCCTACCAAGGCGACGACGGGTAGCCGGCCTGAGAGGGCGACCGGCCACACTGGGACTGAGACACGGCCCAGACTCCTACGGGAGGCAGCAGTGGGGAATATTGCACAATGGGCGAAAGCCTGATGCAGCGACGCCGCGTGAGGGATGACGGCCTTCGGGTTGTAAACCTCTTTCAGCAGGGAAGAAGCGCAAGTGACGGTACCTGCAGAAGAAGCACCGGCTAACTACGTGCCAGCAGCCGCGGTAATACGTAGGGTGCGAGCGTTGTCCGGAATTATTGGGCGTAAAGAGCTCGTAGGCGGTCTGTCACGTCGGATGTGAAAGCCCGGGGCTTAACCCCGGGTCTGCATTCGATACGGGCAGACTAGAGTGTGGTAGGGGAGATCGGAATTCCTGGTGTAGCGGTGAAATGCGCAGATATCAGGAGGAACACCGGTGGCGAAGGCGGATCTCTGGGCCATTACTGACGCTGAGGAGCGAAAGCGTGGGGAGCGAACAGGATTAGATACCCTGGTAGTCCACGCCGTAAACGTTGGGAACTAGGTGTTGGCGACATTCCACGTCGTCGGTGCCGCAGCTAACGCATTAAGTTCCCCGCCTGGGGAGTACGGCCGCAAGGCTAAAACTCAAAGGAATTGACGGGGGCCCGCACAAGCAGCGGAGCATGTGGCTTAATTCGACGCAACGCGAAGAACCTTACCAAGGCTTGACATACACCGGAAAGCCGTAGAGATACGGCCCCCCTTGTGGTCGGTGTACAGGTGGTGCATGGCTGTCGTCAGCTCGTGTCGTGAGATGTTGGGTTAAGTCCCGCAACGAGCGCAACCCCTGTTCTGTGTTGCCAGCATGCCCTTCGGGGTGATGGGGACTCACAGGAGACCGCCGGGGTCAACTCGGAGGAAGGTGGGGACGACGTCAAGTCATCATGCCCCTTATGTCTTGGGCTGCACACGTGCTACAATGGTCGGTACAATGAGCTGCGATACCGCAAGGTGGAGCGAATCTCAAAAAGCCGGCCTCAGTTCGGATTGGGGTCTGCAACTCGACCCCATGAAGTCGGAGTTGCTAGTAATCGCAGATCAGCATTGCTGCGGTGAATACGTTCCCGGGCCTTGTACACACCGCCCGTCACGTCACGAAAGTCGGTAACACCCGAAGCCGATGGCCCAACCCGCAAGGGAGGGAGTCGTCGAAGGTGGGACTGGCGATTGGGACGAAGTCGTAACAAGGTAGCCGTACCGGAAGGTGCGGCTGGATCACCTCCTTTCTAAGGAGCATCTAGACCGTCATTGACGGTCCAGGGCCATTACGCCGGCATCTGTTCGGCGGTGGTTGCTCATGGGTGGAACGTTGACTATTCGGCACGGTTTGTTTGTTCTGTGAGTACTGCTTCGGCGTGGAAATCAGAATGGGTTGACCGGGTTGGGCACGCTGTTGGGTCCTGAGGGAACGAAAGTTCCTTCTCGACGCCGGCCTCACAACACTTCACCATTGGGTGGAGCTGTGTGGGGGAGGGTTCGTTGCTTGAGAACTACATAGTGGACGCGAGCATCTGTAAGGCAAGTTTTTAAGGGCGCACGGTGGATGCCTTGGCACCAGGAACCGATGAAGGACGCGAGAGGCCGCGATAGGCCCCGGGGAGCTGTCAACTGAGCTGTGATCCGGGGGTGTCCGAATGGGGAAACCCGGCAGTCGTCATGGGCTGTCACCCATACCTGAACACATAGGGTATGTGGAGGGAACGCGGGGAAGTGAAACATCTCAGTACCCGCAGGAAGAGAAAACAACCGTGATTCCGGGAGTAGTGGCGAGCGAAACCGGATGAGGCCAAACCGTATGCGTGTGATACCCGGCAGGGGTTGCGTATGCGGGGTTGTGGGATCGTACTTCAGCAGTCTGCCGACTGTTGGGCGAGTCAGAAACCGTATGGATAGGCGAAGGACATGCGAAAGGTCCGGCGTAGAGGGTAAGACCCCCGTAGCTGAAATCTGTACGGCTTGCTTGTACGACACCCAAGTAGCACGGGGCCCGAGAAATCCCGTGTGAATCTGGCGGGACCACCCGCTAAGCCTAAATATTCCCTGGTGACCGATAGCGGATAGTACCGTGAGGGAATGGTGAAAAGTACCGCGGGAGCGGAGTGAAATAGTACCTGAAACCGTGTGCCTACAAGCCGTGGGAGCGTCGGATACCAGCTTGCTGGTATCTCGTGACTGCGTGCCTTTTGAAGAATGAGCCTGCGAGTTTGCGGTGTGTGGCGAGGTTAACCCGTGTGGGGTAGCCGTAGCGAAAGCGAGTCCGAATAGGGCGAATGAGTCGCGCGCCCAAGACCCGAAGCGGAGTGATCTAGCCATGGGCAGGTTGAAGCGGAGGTAAGACTTCGTGGAGGACCGAACCCACCAGGGTTGAAAACCTGGGGGATGACCTGTGGTTAGGGGTGAAAGGCCAATCAAACTCCGTGATAGCTGGTTCTCCCCGAAATGCATTTAGGTGCAGCGTCGCGTGTTTCTTGCCGGAGGTAGAGCACTGGATAGGCGATGGGCCCTACCGGGTTACTGACCTTAGCCAAACTCCGAATGCCGGTAAGTGAGAGCGCGGCAGTGAGACTGTGGGGGATAAGCTCCATGGTCGAGAGGGAAACAGCCCAGAGCATCGACTAAGGCCCCTAAGCGTACGCTAAGTGGGAAAGGATGTGGAGTCGCAGAGACAACCAGGAGGTTGGCTTAGAAGCAGCCATCCTTGAAAGAGTGCGTAATAGCTCACTGGTCAAGTGATTCCGCGCCGACAATGTAGCGGGGCTCAAGCGTACCGCCGAAGTCGTGTCATTCCCGTGCGAAGCCCTAACGGGTGCGGGGATGGGTAGGGGAGCGTCGTGTGCCGGGTGAAGCGGCGGCGGAAGCCAGTCGTGGACGGTACACGAGTGAGAATGCAGGCATGAGTAGCGATACACACGTGGGAAACGTGTGCGCCGATTGACTAAGGGTTCCTGGGTCAAGCTGATCTGCCCAGGGTAAGTCGGGACCTAAGGCGAGGCCGACAGGCGTAGTCGATGGACAACCGGTTGATATTCCGGTACCCGCTTTGAAACGCCCAGTATCGAACCAGAGGATGCTAAGCCCGTGAAGCCGCCCTGATCTCTTCGGAGTTGAGGGGAGTGGTGGAGCCGGCGACCCGATTCTGTAGTAGGTAAGCGATGGGGTGACGCAGGAAGGTAGTCCAGCCCGGGCGGTGGTAGTCCCGGGGTAAGGGTGTAGGACGTGTGATAGGCAAATCCGTCACACATTGAGTCTGAGACCTGATGCCGAGCCGATTGTGGTGAAGTGGATGATCCTATGCTGTCGAGAAAAGCCTCTAGCGAGTTTCATGGCGGCCCGTACCCTAAACCGACTCAGGTGGTCAGGTAGAGAATACCGAGGCGTTCGGGTGAACTATGGTTAAGGAACTCGGCAAAATGCCCCCGTAACTTCGGGAGAAGGGGGGCCACAACTGGTGAGGGAACTTGCTTCCTGAGCTGGGGGTGGCCGCAGAGACCAGCGAGAAGCGACTGTTTACTAAAAACACAGGTCCGTGCGAAGCCGTAAGGCGATGTATACGGACTGACGCCTGCCCGGTGCTGGAACGTTAAGGGGACCGGTTAGTCACATTTCGGTGTGGCGAAGCTGAGAACTTAAGCGCCAGTAAACGGCGGTGGTAACTATAACCATCCTAAGGTAGCGAAATTCCTTGTCGGGTAAGTTCCGACCTGCACGAATGGCGTAACGACTTCTCGACTGTCTCAACCATAGGCCCGGTGAAATTGCACTACGAGTAAAGATGCTCGTTTCGCGCAGCAGGACGGAAAGACCCCGGGACCTTTACTATAGCTTGATATTGGTGTTCGGTTCGGCTTGTGTAGGATAGGTGGGAGACTGTGAAGTCATGGCGCCAGCCATGGTGGAGTCGTCGTTGAAATACCACTCTGGTCGTGCTGGATGTCTAACCTCGGTCCGTGATCCGGATCAGGGACAGTGTCTGGTGGGTAGTTTAACTGGGGCGGTTGCCTCCTAAAGAGTAACGGAGGCGCCCAAAGGTTCCCTCAGCCTGGTTGGCAATCAGGTGTTGAGTGTAAGTGCACAAGGGAGCTTGACTGTGAGACTGACGGGTCGAGCAGGGACGAAAGTCGGGACTAGTGATCCGGCGGTGGCTTGTGGAAGCGCCGTCGCTCAACGGATAAAAGGTACCCCGGGGATAACAGGCTGATCTTCCCCAAGAGTCCATATCGACGGGATGGTTTGGCACCTCGATGTCGGCTCGTCGCATCCTGGGGCTGGAGTCGGTCCCAAGGGTTGGGCTGTTCGCCCATTAAAGCGGTACGCGAGCTGGGTTTAGAACGTCGTGAGACAGTTCGGTCCCTATCCGCTGCGCGCGCAGGAATATTGAGAAGGGCTGTCCCTAGTACGAGAGGACCGGGACGGACGAACCTCTGGTGTGCCAGTTGTCCTGCCAAGGGCACGGCTGGTTGGCTACGTTCGGAAAGGATAACCGCTGAAAGCATCTAAGCGGGAAGCCTGCTTCGAGATGAGTATTCCCACCCCCTTTGAGGGGTTAAGGCTCCCAGTAGACGACTGGGTTGATAGGCCAGATGTGGAAGCCCGGTAACGGGTGGAGCTGACTGGTACTAATAGGCCGAGGGCTTGTCTAACTATTTTTGCTTCGCGTCCACTGTGTAGTTCTGAAGTAACGAACCGTGATAACATCCGGTTGGTTAACTTCATAGTGTTTCGGTGGTCATAGCGTTAGGGAAACGCCCGGTTACATTCCGAACCCGGAAGCTAAGCCTTTCAGCGCCGATGGTACTGCAGGGGGGACCCTGTGGGAGAGTAGGACGCCGCCGAACAATTTTTGAGAAGAAGCCCCCAGGCTATTGCCTGGGGGCTTCTTTGCGTTGTCGGGACCGGCGTTCCCTACAGTGGTGCCATGCGCTATGACCTGATCATCTTCGACAACGACGGCGTCCTCGTGGACAGTGAGCCGATCTCCAACCGGATCCTGGCCGGCTGTCTCACGGAACTCGGCCACCCCACGTCGTACGAGGAGTCGATCCGCGACTACATGGGCTCCGCGATGCACCGGGTCCATGAACTGGTGCTGGAGCGGTCCGGGCAGAAGTTGCCGGAGGACTTCAACGACGTCTTCCACGCGCGGGTCTTCGAGGCGTTCCGGCGGGACCTCCAGCCGGTGCCCGGTGTCGCGGACGTCCTGGGGAAGCTGGCGGCGGAGGGGGTGCCGTACTGCCTCGCCTCGTCGGGGAGCCATGAGCGGATCAGGGTGGCGCTGCACAAGACCGGGCTCTTCGAGCACTTCGGTGAGGAGCGCATCTTCAGTTCGCAGGACGTCGGGCGCGGGAAGCCGGCGCCCGACCTCTTCCTGCACGCGGCACAGGTGATGGGAGTCGCTCCCGGGCGGTGCGCGGTCGTCGAGGACAGCCCGCTGGGAGTGCAGGCGGCCGTGGCGGCCGGGATGGACGTATACGGGTTCACCGCGATGACTTCCGCGGCCAAGCTCGGGGACGCCAATGCCCTGTTCAGCGAGATGCACGAGCTCCTGGATCTGATCGTCTAACTTGTGACCCGCAACACCTACTCATCCGTAGCTTCGGGATCTACGCTGCTCGCTCATGGACGCATCTCTGCGGCATGGCCGGGCCTCGCTGGCGGTCAGCTTCTTCAGCCAGGGCGTGGTTTTCGCTCTGCTCGTGACCCGTATCCCGGCGATCCAGGATCGCTACGGCATCAGTGACGGGCTGCTGCCGGTCTTCCTCGCGGCCGTGCCGATCCTGGCCGGGGCGGGCAGCGTGGCGACCGAGCACCTGGTGAAGCGGGTGCGGCCCAGTGTCGTACTGCGGTGGGTCCAGCCGCTGGTCGCGCTGGTCCTGGTCGCGGCGGGTTCCGGGAACGCGATGTGGCAGATAGCCGTGGCGCTGGGCCTGTTCGGCATCTGTGTCGGCGGGCTCGACGCCTCCATGAACATGCTGGGTGTGAGCCTGCAGCGCACCTACGGCCGGAGCATCATGCTCGGCTTCCACGCCGCCTACAGCCTCGGCGGCATCACCGGTGCCTCGCTGGCCTGGGCCGGAGCGCACTGGCATCTGTCACTCGCGGTGCTCTACGCGCCGGTCGCCGTCGTCCTGATCCCGCTCGTCCTCATGGCGAGCCGCTGGTACGTCGACCAGCGGCCGGAGCCGGTGGCCGAAGGCGCGGCCGCCCCGGTGGCGACACCCGTGGTGATGCGGCTGCTGCTGCCGCTCTGCCTGGTGATGGCCTTCGCGTACATCGGGGACTCGACGGTCTCCAACTGGAGCGCGAAGTACCTCCAGGACACGCTCGGCAGCTCGGAGCAGCTGTCCACCGTTCCGTACAACATCTACATGGTGACGACGCTGCTGGGCCGGGCGGCCGGGGACCTCGGTGTGCGGCGCTTCGGCGGGGCCGCGGTGGTGCGGGCCGGGACGGTGCTCGCCGCGGTCGGGTTCGGGGTGGTCGCGGTGGCGCCGGGCCCGTGGGCCGGGATGCTCGGGTTCACGCTGCTGGGGTTCGGGCTGTGCGTCATCGTGCCGACGACGTTCGCGGCGGCGGGGCGGCTGTTCCCCGGGGCCTCGGACACGGCCATCGCGCGGCTGAACATCTTCAACTACGTCGGTTTCCTGATCGGCGCCCCGCTGGTGGGTGCGATCGGTGACGCGTGGAGCTACCGGGGCGCGATGCTGATCCCGATGGTGCTGGTGCTGGCGACTCTCCTCTATGCCAAGTCGTTCGACACCGGTGAGGCCCGATACCGTGTCGGCCATGAGCGGCCGCGCACAGCTGATGTGGGATGAGCAGGTAACAGGCTACGACTTCGGCCCCGGGCATCCGATGGACCCGGTGCGGCTGTCGCTCACGATGCGGCTGGTCGAGGCCTTCGGGCTGGACCAGGCGCTCAAGGTGACCTCCGCGCCGGCCGCCGGGGACTCCACGCTCGGGCTGGTGCACCGCGCCGACTACGTCGCCGCGGTACGGCGGGTCTCCGCCGATCCCCACTCGGTGGAGCTGGACTACGGCCTCGGTACCGAGGACAACCCGGCCTTCGCGGGGATGCACCGGGCCTCCGCGCTGATCGCCGGGCAGTCCGTCGGGGCGGCTGAGGCGGTGTGGAGCGGTGACGTTGCTCACGCGGTGAACTTCGCCGGCGGCCTGCACCATGCGATGCCGGGCTCCGCCGCGGGCTTCTGCGTCTACAACGACGCGGCGCTGGCGGTGGCGCGGCTGCTGGAGCTCGGTGCGGAGCGCGTGGTCTACGTGGATGTCGATGTGCACCACGGGGACGGGGTGCAGGCCGCCTTCTGGGACGATCCGCGCGTTCTGACGATCTCGCTGCACGAGCACCCGCGGACACTGTTCCCGCAGACCGGGTGGCCGGAGGAGACCGGGGGCGCCGGCGCCGAGGGTGGGGCGGTGAACATCGCGCTGCCGGCCGGGACGGGCGACGCGGGGTGGCTGCGGGCGTTCCACGCCGTCGTGCCGGAGCTGATCGCGGCCTTCCGGCCGCAGGTCGTCGTCTCGCAGCACGGCGCCGACACCCATTTCGAGGACCCGCTGGCGCATCTCGCGGTGAGCCTGGACGCGCAGCGCGTCGTCGCCGAGGCCTGTCACGAGCTGGCGCACGAGCACGCGGAGGGCCGCTGGGTGGCGCTCGGCGGGGGCGGCTACGCGGTGACGGACGTCGTACCGCGCTCCTGGACGCATCTGGTGGCGATCGCCGCGGGCAAGCCGATCGATCCCGCCACCGAGACGCCCGAGCCGTGGCGGCACGAGGTGTACCGGGCGGCGCGGGCGGTGGCGCCCGCGCGGATGACGGACGGCCGTCACCCGGTCGTCTGGCGGAGTTTCGAGGAGTCGGGGTATGACCCGGCGGACCGCCTCGACCAGGCGGTTCTGGCGACCCGGCGGGCGGTGTTCCCGCTGCACGGCCTGCTGGCCTGAGCCGTCGGCAGGTGCGGGCAGGAGGAGCGAGCGGGATGGGTGGTATTGCGCACCAATCACCCGCAAGGGGTGCGTTTTCCGGTTTCGGGTGGATGACGCGGGCATAGACGGCAGTATCGGGGGCGTGCTGAGTGTCGGCGCGCTGCGCGCGCATCTGCTGGCGGCCCGGCTGGCCGGTCCCGTGGCGACGCCGCGGGAGAAAAGTCTGCTCAGTTATCGGATGTTCGCGGCACGGGATCCGCGCCAGACGCTCGGCCTCGACCCCGAAGGGGCGTGGGGGACGGCGGAGTTGTTGCGGCTGATGGCCGAAAGATGCGGGGTTTCACCGGATCCCGGACACACTTCGGGGCAGGATGTGATCGACCCCGACTGCACGGTGGCGGCGCTCGACGCTTTTGCGGAACGATTGGCGCGGGCGGCCGTTGACCGGGTTCCGGTGCTGATCGGAACGGGTCATCCGCACCGACTCCTGGGCTTCTACGCCGGATTGGCCGCCGCCTTGTCGGCGGCGGGATGTCCTGTCCTCACCTCCGCGCATGGTCGACCTATCGACATTCCGACCCGATTCGGGCTACGCCAGCACAACCTTTGGTACGTAGGCGGAGTCGCGATGGTCCGCACCGTGGATGCGCTCCCCACCTCGGGTGAGCCCGGGGCGCACACGCACTCCCCCCTCCCGGTTCGTACCGCACTGGCCGCCGCGGCCGGTCGTGGGGGACAGCTGCCGGGGCTCGTGGTCGGTGATCACGGGTGGGTCTGCGGGGCTGGTCAGCTGGGCATCGAGGCGATCGGGCTGGCGGACGCCGACGATCCGGCGGTCTTCGTGGCCGAGGCGGAGGGGCGGGTTTCCGTCGCCGTTCCGCTTGATGACGCTGTGCGGTCCGATTACTACCGGCCGCTTACACGCTATGTACTCAATCGAGCGTGTCTGTCACAGTAGTCAACCGATCGCAACTCCTCTTCCCCACTTGCATCACCCGCACCTAATCTGGGGAGGAGCGCACGTGCCTGCTGGAGTCACCGGAGGGGAAGCCGGTGGCCGTCATGTGCGGAAGGTTCAGGTGTGTCATGGCTGCTAGCGACAGGCCTCTCAACGAGGTCGTATTCCTGACTGTGGCGGAGGTCGCCTCAGTGATGCGTGTGTCCAAGATGACCGTGTACCGACTGGTACACAGCGGCCATCTGCCGGCGATCCGGGTGGGCAGGTCCTTCCGGGTGCCAGAACAAGCCGTCCACGACTATCTGCGTGAGTCCTACGTAGGGGTGGGGGAATCTGCTTGACGGCCTCCTCGGCCGCCTCGGTTCTACCCGCCCCCTCGGGGCGGGTAGGCTTGGCCGACGTAGGTCGTGTGGGCTCGGACGCCCCGCACCGAGTGAAAACGAAGCGAGGGTAGTCGTGGGCTCTGTCATCAAGAAGCGGCGCAAGCGTATGGCCAAGAAGAAGCACCGCAAGCTGCTGAAGCGTACGCGTGTGCAGCGTCGCAACAAGAAGTAAGCGAGCCACTCGCTGCACTTCCTGCCCTCCCACCACCGTGCACCGCACGGTGGTGGGAGGGCAGCTGCGTTTCCGGGGTACCCGGGGGTAGCCGAAGGGGCGGGGACGCCCGCCGTACGGGGGGCGTTCCGGTGCAGCAGCCGTGGCCAACGGCCCGGAGGCCGTCATCACAGCGCAACATCGAACCGATACGGTGCGTACATCCCTGACGGAAGGCGCTGAATCGTGGGCAAGGTGGTGCTCGTCACCGGAGTCGCGCGAAAGCTCGGCGGCCGGTTCGTCCGCCGGATCCAGCATGATCCGGAGGTCGACCGGGTGATCGGCGTGGACGCCGAGGTGCCCGAGCACCAGCTGGGCAGCGCGGAATTCGTCCGGGCGGACATCCGGCACCCGATGATCGCCAAGGTGCTGGCCCAGCACGCCGTCGACACCGTCGTCCACATGGACGTCAGCGGCACCCCGCTGGGCTCCGGCGGCCGGGCGCAGGTCAAGGAGACCAACGTCATCGGCACGATGCAGCTGCTGGGCGCGTGCCAGAAGGCCCCGACGGTGCGCCGCCTCGTCGTGAAGTCGACGACCAGCGTCTACGGCTCCGCGCCCCGCGACCCGGCGGTGTTCACCGAGACCATGCCGCCGAAGTCGCTGCCCAGCGGTGGCTTCGCCAAGGACGCGGTCGAGGTCGAGGGCTATGTGCGTGGCTTCGCCCGCCGCCGGCCGGACGTGGCGGTCGCCGTCCTCCGGTTCGCCAACATCCTCGGCCCGCAGGCCGACTCCCCGCTCGCGGAGTACTTCTCGCTGCCGGCGCTGCCCACCGTGTTCGGCTACGACCCGCGGCTGCAGTTCGTGCACGAGGACGATGTGACCGACGTGCTGGTCCTCGCCTCCCTCGACGCCCGCCGCGGAACGCTCAACAGCGGCACGTTCAACATCGCGGGCGACGGCGTCCTGTTGTTGTCGCAGACCGCCAGGCGGCTCGGCCGCCCCACCGTCCCGGTGCTGCTGCCCGCCGTCACCTGGGTCGGGCAGATGCTGCGCACGGCGGGGGTCACCGACTTCTCGCCGGAACAGATCCGGCTGCTGACGCACGGCAGAGTGGTGGACACCACACAGATGCGTGAGACGCTCGGTTTTGTGCCGCGGTACACGACGGCCGAGACCTTCTGCGACTTCGCCCGCAGCCGTGGCCCCGGCCTGCTGCCGCCCGACCGGCTGGCCCGCACGGTCGACGCGATCGCCGCCGCACTTCCCGCGGGCGCCAACCGGACGTGAGAGCACCGACGAGGAGGAGCCGCAGCATGGCGGACGCCAAGGTCATCCCGTTCGACGAGGACACCCGTGCCCGTCGGGGGCCGGGCCGGCCGCGCGGACGGGCGGGGTCCCGCAAGAAGAACGAAGGGGCCGCGTCGGCGACACCGCTGTCCGCCGTCCCGGCGGAGTTCCCGAACGAACCGGCCGGCGCACCGGAGCCGCGCGCTCCGCGCGACGACGCCGACCCCGCGGGCCCGCCCGCGAGGGCCCCTGAGGGCGTGCAGCAGGGCCAGGACGGCCTCGCGGGTGCCCCGGGGGCGACGGGAGGCACCGGAGTCACCGACGGCGGTGGCGCGCCGCGCACGGCGCCGGCGTCGGGGGTCGCCGAGGCCCTGGGCGATGTGCTCGGCGGTGCGGCCGAGCGGCTGATGGGCGCCCGCTGGGACCGGAAGGTCGCGCACGGGCTGTCGTTCCTGCGGCGCCGGATCACCGGCGACTACGAGGTCGACGAGTTCGGTTACGACGAGCAGCTCACCGACCAGGTGCTCATGTCGGTGCTGCGGCCGTTCTTCGACCAGTACTTCCGGGTCGAGGTCAAGGGCATCGAGAACATCCCGGCCGAGGGCGGGGCCCTGGTGGTCGCGAACCATTCCGGGACGCTGCCGCTGGACGGGCTGATGGCGCAGGTCGCCGTCCACGACCACCACCCGGCCGGCCGCCATCTGCGGCTGCTCGCCGCCGACCTGGTCTTCGTGCTGCCGGTGGTGAACGAGCTGGCCCGTAAGGCGGGCCACACGCTGGCCTGCACCGAGGACGCCCAGTTGCTGCTGGAGCGCGGTGAGGTCGTCGGGGTGATGCCGGAGGGCTTCAAGGGCCTCGGCAAGCCCTTCGCCGACCGCTACAAGCTGCAGCGCTTCGGGCGCGGCGGTTTCGTCGCGACGGCGCTGAAGACCGGGGCGCCGATCATTCCGTGCTCGATCGTGGGCGCGGAGGAGATCTACCCCATGGTCGGCAACTCCAAGACGCTGGCGCGGCTGCTGGGCGTGCCGTACTTCCCGGTCACGCCGACGTTCCCCTGGCTGGGGCCGCTGGGCCTGGTGCCGCTGCCGACGAAGTGGACGATCCAGTTCGGCGAGCCGATCAGGACCGACCACTACCCGCCGGAGGCGGCGGAGGACCCGATGCTGGTCTTCAACCTGACGGACCAGGTGCGGGAGACGATCCAGCACACGCTGTACAAGCTCCTGGTGCAGCGGCGGTCCGTGTTCTTCTGAGTTCTGCTGAGACCTGCTCGTTCGGACGGGAAAGGGGGGTCCGGGCCATTGGCCCGGACCCCCCTTTCCGATGCACGACCGCCGGTTACTCCTTGGCGTCCTCCGCCCCGAGGCCGAGGCCCGGGAGCAGGCCGGGGAGCAGCGGGGGCAGGTTGACGGACGGCGGGGTGGAGGCCGCCGGGTCGGACGGCTTCTCGCCGCCGGTGCCCGGTGACGGGGGAAGCAGTCCGTCCGTACCGCCGAGCAGATGGTCCTTGTCGGCGCCGGCGCTCGGGCTGTCGGTGGTGCCCGGTGTGCCGCTGTGGCCTTCCGCGGTGGCGGGGGCGTGCGGCGCCGGCGTCGCTGTGCCGCTGTGCCCGGTACCGACGGAACCGGGTTTGCCGGTCTGACGGTGCGCGGGGCCTTCGCTGCCCTGGGGTTTCGGGAGCTTGCCGGCCAGCGGCGCGACATCGTGCTCTATGGCGTCGAAGACCGACGTCACCTGACTGCTCACATCACCGAGCTGACTGGGCAGCCGGTCGCGCAGCTGGCTCCAGCCTTCGCGGTGCGAGGCGTTGAACTCGTTCAGCAGCTCCATCGGCTGCAGCGAGCCGTCCCGCTGGTACGCCTCGGTGAGCAGCCGGTGGCCTTCCGCGGCCTCCTGGTGCATACCGGAGAGCGCCCGGCGGACCTCGCCGACCGATTCACTGTCGAGCTCGCCCGAGCGACCGCGCTCCATGAGGCGCCTGGCCTCCTGCATGCGGGTCGCCGCCATGTCCAGATAGACGCTTCCTCGGGAGGCGTCGTTGTTGGCCATGTCCAGCTTGAGATCCTCCATGCCCCGTTTGAGGCCGTAGAGGGTGTCCCCTGGCAGTGCGTTCGTACTGGCCGCCGCGACTCCGCCGAGGGCCCCGGCCGCGACGCCCACGGAGAGCCCGCCGGCGGCGAGCCGGCGGGACCAGCGGGAACGCGGCCTGAGTTTCCCGAGCCCGGTGGCGCGGTGGGCGCCGCCGGTGCGTTGCTCGGGGACCTTGGGGGAGACCTCAAGGCTGCCGTCGGCGAGCGCGGTCTCCATCGCGGCGATCAGTTGGGCACGTTGCACCGTCTTCGCCTCGGCGCTCAGCACCGGCGGCTGCCGGTTGCCGATGGCGCCGACCAGAGCCAGCAGCTGCCCCTGATCGGGGTCGGCGTGCCGGTCCGTGGCATGGGCGCCGTGTTCGCCGGCGGGCTCCTGGGGTGGGCTGTCGGAGTTCCGGGGGTCTTCCCCCGGAAAACCGGCAGTCTCAAGGGCCTGGGCGAAGGCGTTCGCCCGACGGTGTGCCGTTGCTTGTCCGATCATGGGCGGCACCTCCTCTCGTCATCCACACTCGACTCCCGAAGCCGCCCGGAAGGTTGCATTCCTTGTTTCTGTCCACCCAATCGAGTGACTGGAAGCGGCCAGAGCGCGGCAGAGAGGTGTCTGCATGTGGTGCAACGAGCGCCGCGCCAGTTGGGTTACGCGGTCATGATGATCGGACCGGAGCGGCCGGAAAAAAGGCCGGAGAGGGTGGGGAAAAAGGGACAACTCAGTCTCACCGGGCGTCTTCGGGGAGAAGTCTGGCCAGGGTTCGCACGGCGCGGTACTGAAGGGTCTTGATCGCCCCTTCGTTCTTGCCCATGATGCGTGCGGTCTCGGCGACCGACAGGCCCTGCAGGAAGCGCAGCGTCACGCACTCCTGCTGCTGGGGGTTGAGTTTCCTGACGGCGACGAGCAGCGCCTCGTTGGACAGCGATTCCAGCACCGAGTCCTCGGGGCTGCGCTCGACCTCGTTGGCGTCGAGCATCTCGCCGGTGGTGACCTCGAGCCGGAAGCGGCTGGACTTGAAGTGGTCGGCGACCAGGTTGCGGGCGATGGTGACGAGCCACGCGCCGAAGTCGCGGCCCTGCCAGGTGAAGGTGCCGATCCGGCGCAGGGCGCGCAGGAACGTCTCACTGGTCAGGTCCTCGGCGGTCGCCTTGCCGCCGACGCGGTAGTAGATGTAGCGGTAGACGGTGTCGGAGTAGTGGTCGTAGAGCCGGCCGAAGGCCTCGGTCTCGCCGGCCTGGGCCCGCTCGACGAGGTCCATCATCCGGCCGCTGTCACTGTCCGCGGCGGGACGGCGAGCGGTCGGTCCTCCGGCGGCGTTGCTGCCGGAGCCGCTCTGAGGGTTGTTCCGGGTGCGTCTGCCTGCGGCGGTGCTGACTTCGGCCAGTGCGTACGCGGGGCCGGCGGGAAAGGGCGTGGCGAGGGCGGGCTCGGCGAACGCGGGGACGACACGCAGGCAGTCGTTCACCAATGCGCGCAGCGTTGCCAGGCCGGAGGTGTCAACCCCGTCGTGTGGGTACACGGGACTCCCAGAGGCAGAACTTCCATCACGTGCAGTACGGGACCGTGCACCCGCCGTGGTCGACGTGTGGGTTCCGATTGCGTCTGAGGAGAATAACGCTTCGTACAGGCGGCGCTACACCGTGTTGCCTAAATCGCCGGTTACGTCGGTTCCTTGGTGCATTGGTGATCGATCAATTATCGAACATTGAAACGAAGTTGACCGTATCTGTTCGTGAATTGCTCGCGGGGAGTGCGTGTTGTGGCTGTGTGGCAGTGCTGCGACTGCGGTGGGTCCAGAGGGGGTACGACGGACCGCCGGAACGTGGCGCGCCGGCCGTGTCGGGACGGTCCGGCGGCCCGCGCCGACCGTGCCGGCGCCCCGGAGCTAGCGGCGGCGTCGGTGGATCGCGACCGCGGCGACCGCGCCGCCGGCGACGGCGCCCACTCCGGCCGCGGCCGGGATGCCGATCTTCGCGGCCTTGCGGCCGGTGCGGTAGTCGCGCAGCCGCCAGCCCTGGGCGCGGGCGTGCTTGCGCAGCCGCGTGTCGGGGTTGATCGCGTACGGGTGTCCGACCAGTGACAGCATCGGGATGTCGTTCGCCGAGTCGCTGTACGCGGCGCAGCGGGACAGTTGCAGTCCCTCGGCGGCGGCGAGCGCCCGGACCGCCTCGGCCTTGGACGGGCCGTGCAGCGGTTCGCCGACCAGCCGGCCGGTGTAGACGCCGCCGACGGATTCGGCGACGGTGCCCAGCGCGCCGGTCAGGCCGAGCCGGCGGGCGATGATCGTCGCGGTCTCCACGGGCGCGGCCGTGACCAGCCAGACCCGCTGGCCCGCGTCGAGGTGGGCCTGGGCGAGCGCCCGGGTGCCCGGCCAGATCTTCTCGGCCATGTACTCGTCGTAGATCTCCTCGCCGATCGCCATGAGCTCCTCGACGCGGTGCCCCTTGACGATCGACAGCGCGCTGTCCCGCGCGTCCTGCATGTGCTCGGGGTCCTCGGACCCGGCGAGCCGGAACCAGGCCTGCTGCCAGGCGAAGCGGGCGAGCTCGCGCTTGTGGAAGAACTTCCGCTTGTACAGTCCGCGGCCGAAGTGGAAGATCGCGGCGCCCTGCATCACGGTGTTGTCGAGGTCGAAGAAGGCGGCGGCGTGCGGATCCCCCACGACGGGGAAGTCGGGCGCGGCGGGTTCCTTCTCCGGCGCCGCGAGTGCGGCCTCGGCCGCGGCCTCGCCTGCCAGCACGCTGCGCGCGGTGGCGGAGCGCCTACGGGGGGTGAGCCATTGCAAAGCGGCCATGCGGCGAGCATAGCCATTCTGTTCGGCCGGTCCTTGCCGGGTAAGGAGCGAAGGCGTGAACTCCTCGCGACGTACGTGTTACCCGCCGGGCGGGTCCACCGGAAGCGGTCGGGGGCACAATGTCTCGAATGAGTCCTCTCCTGCGCCGTGGCGCCCGCAAGGATCCCGCCGACCGCACCGTGACGCTGATCGGCAAGCCCGGCTGCCATCTGTGCGACGACGCCCGCGCCGTGATCGAGAAGGTCGCGGGGGAGCTCGGTTCCCGGGTCGAGGAGCGGGACATCACGCAGGACGAGGAGCTGTACCGCAAGTACTGGGAGCAGATTCCGGTGGTGCTGGTCGACGGCGAGCAGCACGACTTCTGGCGGGTCGACGAGCAGCGGCTGCGGACCGCCCTGACCGGCAGGTGATTTGCGCGCGTTACTCGTGGTGCGCGTATTCGATTACCATCGAGTTCGTTTTGTACACCCGGGGGCTAGGCGTGAGGAGTGTGGGCGCGTGCTCTCCGGACGGTTCCAGGGGTCTGGCGGCTATGCCGTCGTGGACCTGGAGGCCACCGGGTCCAGTTCACGGCGGCACCGGGTGGTCGAGGTGGCGGTCGTGCTGCTCGACCGGGAGCGCTTCCCGCAGGGTGAGTTCAGTACGTTGATCGATCCCGAGGGGCCGGTCGGCCCGACCCACATCCATGGCATCGAGGGGCACCACCTCGGTGGCGCGCCGACGTTCGCGGGGATCGCGCCGAAACTGCTGGGGCTGCTGCGCGGCAGGGTGCTGGTGGGGCACAACGTGGGCTGTGACCGGGCGTTCCTGGCCGCGGAGTACGCGCGGCTCGGGGTGACGCTGCCGGCCGTGCCGGAGTTGTGCACCATGCGGATGGCGATCTCCCGGGTGCCCGCTCCGCGCGGATTCTCGCTGGGGGCTTGCGTAGCGGACGCCGGACTGGGTGACTGGGCGGCGCACACGGCGCTGGGTGACGCACGGGCCACCGCGCGGCTGTTCGCCCATTACGCGGCGGACGCACCGGACCGGGCCGGCGTGCCCGGAGCGGTGGAGGCCGCGGCGGGAGTGGAGTGGCCGGTGATCGCGCATCTGCCGGCGGCCGACGCGCTCTGGCTGGGGCGGCGCTCCGCTGATCGTCCGGCGGACCGGTCGGCGGAAATATCGAACGACCCGAAGGGGTGGAACGATTCGGCACAGCAAATGGTTCCTAATGTCCGGAATGGGAGTGCGTGATGCCGGTCACTTCCCCTGGACAAAGCGGACACTATCTTTGTGCACGCGTTCACAAAGACATAGCCTGGCATGCACGGGGCGGCCCCGGGGACTGTGGTCCCTGGACGTCTACGCTCTATCCGCAGGAGCATCGTGGCAACTAGCCGTTCTCACCGACCGGCGACCCGCAGCCGAGGTATCCCCGAGGCCACCGTCGCCAGGCTTCCGCTGTACCTGCGGGCTCTCACCACGCTCTCCGAGCGTTCGGTGCCCACGGTGTCGTCGGAGGAACTCGCGACCGCCGCGGGCGTCAACTCCGCGAAGCTGCGCAAGGACTTCTCCTACCTCGGCTCCTACGGGACCCGCGGCGTCGGCTACGACGTCGAGTACCTCGTCTACCAGATCTCCCGTGAACTGGGCCTCACCCAGGACTGGCCGGTCGTGATCGTCGGTATCGGCAACCTCGGCGCCGCTCTTGCCAACTACGGCGGCTTCGCCTCCCGTGGTTTCCGCGTCGCGGCCCTCATGGACGCCGACGCGGCCCTCGCCGGGAAGCTGGTCGCCGGACTCCCGGTCCGGCACATCGACGAGCTGGAAGCGATCGTCGAGGACAACCAGGTGTCGATCGGTGTCATCGCGACCCCGGCCGGCGCCGCGCAGGAGGTCTGCGACCGCCTCGTCACCGCGGGCGTCACCTCCATCCTGAACTTCGCGCCGACCGTGCTGCAGGTCCCCGAGGGCGTCGACGTCCGCAAGGTCGACCTCTCCATCGAACTGCAGATCCTCGCGTTCCACGAGCAGCGCAAGGCCGGCGAGCAGGGCCAGGGCCCGGACGGGGACGTGCCCGCCGTGATGCCGGCATGAGTGTTCTCGTCGTCGGCCTGAGCCACCGCAGCGCCCCGGTCAGCTTGCTGGAGCGGGCCGCGCTCACGGATGAGGCCAAGGCCAAACTGCTGCAGGACGCGCTGGCCGCCGAGCCCGCGACCGAAGCGGCGGTGCTCGCCACCTGCAACCGCATCGAGCTGTACGCGGACGTGGACAAGTTCCACGCGGGCGTCGCCGAGCTGTCGATGCTGCTGTCGCTGCACAGCGGCGTCGGCCTCGAAGAGCTCACTCCTTATCTTTATGTGCACTACGAGGACCGGGCGGTCCACCACCTGTTCTCGGTCGCCTGCGGCCTGGACTCCATGGTGGTCGGCGAGGGCCAGATCCTCGGCCAGATCAAGGACGCGCTCGCCCTCGGCCAGGAGCTGCACACCGCGGGACGGCTCCTCAACGACCTGTTCCAGCAGGCCCTGCGGGTCGGCAAGCGCGCCCACAGCGAGACCGGCATCGACCGGGCCGGGCAGTCCCTCGTCACCTTCGGCCTCGACCAACTGGCCGCCACCACCGGCCCGCTGGCCGGTAAGCGCGTGCTGGTGGTCGGCGCGGGCTCGATGTCCTCGCTCGCCGCCGCGACCCTGGCCCGCGCGGGCGTCACCGAACTCGTCATCGCCAACCGCACCGCCGACCGCGCGGAGCGGCTCGCCGCCCAGCTCGGCGGCCGGGCCGCCGACTTCGACGCCGTCGCCGGCGAACTGGCCTCGGCCGACCTCGTCGTGTCGTGTACCGGGGCGACCGGGCTGGTCCTGGACCACGCCACCGTCGCCGCCGCCGTCGCCACCCGCACCGCGACCGGCGCCGGCGCCGCACCGCTGGCCCTGCTCGACCTGGCCATGCCGCGCGACGTCGACGCCGCCGTGCACGGCCTCGAAGGCGCCCACCTGGTCGACATAGAGTCGCTCGCCGAGGCCTCCGCGGACGCCCCGATGGCCGCCGACGTCGACGAGGTCCGCAAGATCGTCGCCGCCGAGGTCGGTGCCTTCGGCGCCGCCCAGCGCGCCGCCCGCATCACCCCCACCGTCGTCGCGCTGCGCGCGATGGCCGCCGATGTCGTCACCGGTGAACTCACCCGGCTCGACGGACGGCTCCCCGACCTGGACGACAAGCTGCGCTCGGAGATCACCCAGACCGTGCGCCGCGTCGTCGACAAGCTCCTGCACGCGCCCACCGTGCGGGTCAAGCAGCTCGCGGGCGAACCCGGCGGCGCCGGGTACGCCGACGCGCTGCGTGAACTCTTCGACCTCGACCCGCAGGCGGTCGCCGCCGTCAGCAGGGCCGACGACCCGAATCGAGGGCGGCCATGAACGGCCCCACCGCATTGAAATTGGGCACCCGGCGCAGCAAGCTCGCCATGGCGCAGTCCGGCATGGTGGCGGAGCAGGTGCGCCAGCTGACCGGCAGACCGGTCGAGCTCGTCGAGATCACCACGTTCGGGGATGTCTCCCGCGAGCAGCTCGCGCAGATCGGCGGCACCGGAGTCTTCGTCTCCGCGCTGCGGGACGCGCTGCTCGCCGGTGAGATCGACTTCGCCGTGCACTCGCTCAAGGACCTGCCGACGACTCCCGCCGAGGGCCTCACGCTCGCCGCGATCCCGGTCCGCGAGGACCCGCGCGACGCGCTCGTGGCCCGCGACGGGCTGACGTTCGAGGAACTCGTGGCGGCCGCCGCCGCGCTGGGCCGGCCGGCCCGCGTCGGCACCGGATCGCCGCGCAGGATGGCGCAGTTGAACGCCTGGGCCCACAGCCTGGGCGGAGCGGTCGAGACGGTGCCGATCCGAGGCAACGTCGACACCCGCATCGGCTTCGTCACCTCCGGCGAACTCGACGCCGTCGTCCTGGCCGCCGCCGGGCTCAGCCGTCTCGGCCGCCTCGGTGAGGCGACCCAGCTGATCCCCGTCGAAGCCGTCCTGCCCGCCCCCGGACAGGGGGCGCTGGCCGTCGAATGTGCCGCCGGTAACCCGGCGGGACTGGCACTGGCCGCACAGCTCGCGGAGCTCGACGACCCGTTCACCCGGGCCGCCGTCACCGCGGAACGATCACTGCTCGCCGCCCTTGAGGCCGGCTGCTCCGCCCCTGTGGGCGCGCTCGCCGACCTGGTGGCCGACGGGCAGATTTCCGAGCTGCGCCTGCGGGGGGTCGTCGGCACGACCGACGGCACCCAGCTGGTGCAGATGTCCATCACTGGTGCAACCCCTGAGTCCGCGGATGACGCCGCGGTTCTCGGTCGCGAACTCGCGGCCGAGATGCTCGCCAAGGGCGCAGCCGGTCTTATGGGGGAGCGCGAACTTTGAGCCCCACCGCCGTCAATCACTCCGGCCTCGGCCACGTCACCTTCCTCGGTGCCGGGCCCGGTGATCCCGGGCTGTTGACCCTGCGCGCCGTCGAGGCGCTGGCTCATGCCGACATGCTGGTCGGCGAGCCGCACGTGCTGGAGGTCGTGCGTACGCACGCCCGAGCAGATGTGGGCACGGCTGAACCAGCGGCAGGCGAGGGCGCGTTGGACGCCTCCGCTGCCGCCACCCAGCTTGTCATGACGTCCGCACGCACCGGCAAGCGGGTCGTCCGTGCGGTAGCGGGTGATCCCGGCCTGGACAACTGCACGGCGAGCGAGATGCTCGCCTGCGCGGCGGCCGGCATCCCCTTCGAGGTCGTACCGGGCGTCTCCGCGGCCATGGGCGTACCCGCCTACGCCGGGGTCCCGCTCAGCGCCGACGTCCGTTTCGTCGACGCCGCCACCGCCTCCGACCGCTGCTGGAGCGAGGTCGGCGCGAGCGACGCCACGCTGGTCCTCACCACCACGCTGCAGACCGTGGTCGCCACCGCCGCCGAACTGATGGCGGCGGGCCGCAAGCCCGACACCCCGCTGTCGGTCACGGTCGCCGGTACGACGACCCGGCAGCGCACCTGGACCGCGACCCTGGCCACGATCGCCTCCGAGCTCAAGGCCACCAAGGCCCTGCCGACACCGGAGGGCCCGATCGCGGCGATAGCCGTGGTGGGGCAGCGCAGTCTGCAGCGCGCCCAGCTGTCCTGGTTCGAGACCAAGCCGCTGTTCGGCTGGCGCGTCCTGGTGCCGCGCACCAAGGAGCAGGCCGCCTCGCTGTCGGACCAGCTGCGCTCGTACGGCGCGGTCCCGCACGAGGTGCCGACGATCGCCGTCGAGCCGCCGCGCACCCCGCAGCAGATGGAGCGGGCGGTCAAGGGCCTGGTCACCGGGCGTTATGAGTGGATCGCGTTCACGTCGGTCAACGCGGTGAAGGCGGTGCGGGAGAAGTTCGAGGAGTACGGGCTCGACGCCCGCGCCTTCGCGGGGATCAAGGTCGCCGCGGTCGGCGAGCAGACCGCCCAGTCGCTGGTCGAGTTCGGCGTGAAGCCGGATCTCGTGCCGAGCGGTGAGCAGTCCGCGGCCGGACTGCTGGAGGACTGGCCGCCGTACGATCCGGTCTTCGACCCGATCGACCGCGTCTTCCTGCCGCGCGCCGACATCGCCACCGAGACGCTGGTGGCGGGCTTGGTGGAGCTCGGGTGGGAGGTCGACGACGTCACCGCCTACCGGACGGTGCGGGCCTCGCCTCCGCCCGCGGACACTCGGGAAGCGATCAAGGGCGGCGGGTTCGACGCGGTGCTCTTCACGTCGTCGAGCACGGTCCGGAACCTGGTCGGCATCGCCGGCAAGCCGCACAACGTCACGGTGATCGCGTGCATCGGTCCCGCGACGGCGAAGACGGCGGAGGAGCACGGGCTGCGGGTCGACGTGATGTCGCCGGAGCCGTCCGTGCATGCGCTGGCGCAGGCGCTGGCCGATTTCGGCACGGCGCGGCGGCTGGCGGCGGAGGACGCGGGCGATCCTGTGACGCGGCCGAGTGAGCGGCGGCCTGGGTCGCGGCGGCGGGCCAGGGTCTGACGGCCGTTTGTGGGTGATGTTCGGTGCGGGTCCGCTCTGACGGGCGGGGCCGCGCCGGGGTGACTCCTCGGACAGCGAACGCTCGTGCCGGCTTCGAAGTGACGGTCGGATTCGTTCGCTGTCCTGCGGGGACACCCCGCCACGTCCCCTCCGGTCAGTGGGTGGGCGTGCCCCCTGTCCGTGGTCATCCTGCGCTCCGGCCGACGTGTAGTCGGGAAGAGCATGCTGGGACCGGGCGTAGCGTGGACGTCTGGAATGGCTCCGGTGTTGGAGGAAGGCACGGACATGACTGGCTACGGTGATTTCCCCGGAGCGCGCCCCCGCAGGCTGCGCACCAGTCCGGCGATGCGGCGCCTGGTCGCCGAGACCCGGCTGAACCCCGCTGAGCTGATCCTGCCGATGTTCATCCGCGAGGGCATCCGGGAGCCGGTGGCGGTCTCCTCCATGCCCGGCGTGTTCCAGCACACCCGTGACACGCTCCGTAAGGCGGCCCTGGAGGCGGCCGAGGCGGGCGTCGGCGGGATCATGCTGTTCGGTGTGCCGGCGGTGAAGGACGCGCTCGGCACGCAGGGCACCGAGCCGGACGGCGTGCTGCAGGTCGCCATCCGTGACGTGGTCTCCGAGGTCGGGGACGCCGTTGTGGTGATGTCCGATCTGTGTCTGGACGAATTCACCGACCACGGCCACTGCGGAGTGCTCGACGCGCAGGGCCGGGTCGACAACGACGCGACGCTGGAGCGCTACGCCGAGATGGCGCAGGTGCAGGCCGACGCGGGCGTTCATGTGGTGGGGCCGTCCGGGATGATGGACGGTCAGGTCGGCATCGTTCGCGACGCGTTGGACGCGGTCGGGTATGAGGACGTGTCGATCCTGGCGTACACGGCGAAGTACGCGTCGGCCTTCTACGGGCCCTTCCGCGAGGCCGTCGACTCGTCGCTGACGGGAGACCGCAAGACCTACCAGCAGGACCCGGCGAACTTCCGCGAGTCGCTGCGCGAACTGGCACTCGACCTCGCCGAGGGCGCCGACATGGTGATGGTCAAGCCGGCGCTGCCCTATCTGGACGTGCTGCGGAAGGTCGCCGACACGGTCGACGTTCCGGTGGCCGCGTACCAGGTCAGCGGCGAGTACGCGATGGTCGAGGCGGCCGCCGCCAATGGGTGGATCGACCGTGACCGCACCATCCTGGAGACGCTCACGTGTGTGCGGCGGGCCGGGGCGAACATGATCCTTACGTATTGGGCGACCGAGGTCGCGCAGCGGCTGGGCCGCGAGGGCTGATGCCGTCCTACGACGCGACGTAGGCGGTGAAGGCGGCCCAGGCGTCGGGGGTGAAGGTGAGGGCCGGGCCGTCGGGGTCCTTGGAGTCGCGGACGTGCACGGCGGCGGGGTGGGTGGCGACCTCGACGCAGTTGCCGCCTTCGTCGCTGCTGTGGCTGGACTTGCGCCACGCGTACGCGACTTCGAGGCAGTTGCCGCCGTCGCTGCCGCTGTAGCTGGACTTGAACCACGTCGGTGCGGTGTTCATCGATCTCCTAGCAGCCGGTCCAACAGGCCCTTGGATTCCTCTGGGTTGAGGGCCTGTGTCCGCAGCATCGCATATTTCCGCGCCAGGATGCTGACCTCATCGGGGTCGGAGATGAGGTGGCTGCCGCGCTGGGCTTCGGTGTACGCCAGGTGATCGTGGTCAGGTGTTTCCAGTAGGACGAAGGGGCCGGCGAGTGCTGCATGGGTCTGACGGCCGAACGGCATGATCTGGAGGCAGAGTCCGGGGAGATCCGCACGCTCGCGCAGCTGCCGCAACTGTTCCTGGAACACCACTTCGCCGCCTAGGCGGTCCATCAGGATGGCTTCGGCAATGATGAAGCTGGCGCTTGGTGGTTCTTTACGGTGCAGGAGATCCTGGCGTTCGCTGCGTGCCGCGACCCGGTGGTCGATCTCCTCTTCACTGAGCGCCGGGATGTTGCTCCGGAAGGTCGCCCGCGCGTACCCCTCCGTCTGGAGCAGGCCCGGAAGCACCTGGTTCTCGTACGACGACAAGGCGACCGCCTCCCGCTCGCGGTCCATGAACTCCTCCGCCCACACCGGGTACCTGTCCATCTCCGGCAGGTTCTGCACCGCGACCGCCAGCGCGCCCTTGGTCTCCAGGACCCGGTCCAACTGCTCCGCCAGGTCCGGCTTGAGCGGGCGTCTGCCCTGTTCGATCGACGCGACGGACTCCTCGGCGAGACACAGGCGTTCGGCCAGTTCGCGCTGGGTGAGGCGGGCGACCCTGCGGAACAAGGCCACTTGGGCGCCTACCAGTCGTACCGCTGAGGCGTTCTTCTTCGGCTTCTGCCAGGCGCACATGGTGGCCAACTTCCCACCGGGGCCCGTACCTGACCTCGAACAAACCCGTACGCGCAATCCGTACGGGGCCGTACGCGCCCTGGCGCAGCGTCCGCCGCGGCGGGCCCGCTGAGGGGCGGCTTTTTCGAAAGTAGGTTCGAGCTCTGTTGTGGGTGGGCAGGTTGAGTTGGTCAACTCGCCCTCCCTGGAGAGGAATTCATCTGTGCACGCACAAAACGGGGGCCGTCGGGCCATCCGCGCGCTGTTCACCGGTCTGCTGGCGTCGGCCGGGCTGATCGGTGCTCTCATCACTCCTGCTCAGGCCGCGACGGCGCCGGTGGCGGCGACCTCGTACCGGTTCGCCAGCGCGGCGGGCGACTACATAGGCCAGGGGAGGACCGCCTCGTACTCCGCTCCGGCGGCCGGTGTCACGGTCATGGGGACGGGCGCCGACCTGACGGTGCGCGTCGTCGGCGGGGGAGACGACTGGAGGGTCGAACTCGCCGCGCCCCAGGGCGACACCCTGCGGCCGGGCGTCTACCGGGGCGCGGAGCGCGCGCCGTTCCGGACCGGGCGGTCACCCGGACTCGACGTCGGCGGTGACGGACGCGGCTGCAACGAGGTGTACGGCCAGTTCACCGTCAACCAGATCGCGACCGACGCCTCGGGCGCGGTGACGCTCCTGGACGCGAGTTTCACGCAGAACTGCGAGCAGGCGTCCGCGCCGGCGCTCACGGGGACCGTCAAGTACCACGCCTTTCCGCTGTCCTACTCCTACTCCAGCGACGAGGGGGAGTGGATCGGCGGCGGGAAGAGCACCTCCTACACCGGCTCCACCAGCACCTTCACCCTCAGCGGGTCCACCAGCCGGCTGCAATACGGGGTGTCGGGCAAGCGTGACTACTGGACCGCGTTGTTCGACGCGCCCAGTGGGCAGCAGCTCACAGCGGGGACCACGTACCAGGCGACGGGCGTGAACGGCGACGCAGCCATGATGATCTTCGGCGACGGACGCGCCTGCACGGCGACCGGCACGTTCACCATCAGCAAGCTCGTCACCGACACGGCGGGCAACGTCACCGCCCTCGCCGCGACGTTCGTCCAGCACTGCGACGGCGGCACGCCCGCCCTGCGCGGCACGATCCACTACAACGCCTGACCGGCTCCGCCGGATACGCAGAGGGGCCCGCCGGACGATCGTCCGGCGGGCCCCTCTGCGTGCGGTCAGAGCTGGTCAGGGGTGTGGATGCCCAGCAGGGTCATTCCCTGGCGCAGCGTGCGGCCGGTCAGGGTGCAGAGGAAGAGCCGGTTCTCGCGGACGTCGTCGGGAGTCTCGGGCTTGAGGACCGGGCACTGCTCGTAGAACGTCGCGAAGGCTGAGGAGACCGCGTACAGGTAGGACGCCAGCTTGTGCGGCTCGTAGGTGTCCGCGACACCCGCGAGGGCGTCACCGAACTCGTCCAGCAGCAGGCCCAGCGCGCGCTCGGCCGGGGCCAGCGGCAGCTCCGGGCGGGCGACGGCCCGGGCTGCTCCGGCCTTGCGGAGGATGGACTGGGTCCGGGCGAACGCGTACTGGATGTACACGCTCGTGTCGCCGGTCAGGGACACCATCCGGTCCAGGTCGAAGACGTAGTCGCGGCCGAGTGACGTGGACAGGTCCGCGTACTTGACCGCGCCGATGCCGACCTCGGCGCCGCGCTCCGCGACCTCCTCGTCGGAGAGCTCCTCGTTCTTCTCCCGGACGACGACGGTGGCCCGCTCGACGGCCTCGTCGAGCAGGTCGACCAGCCGGACGGTCTCGCCCTCACGGGTCTTGAACGGCTTGCCGTCCTTGCCCAGCACCGTGCCGAACGGCAGGTGCTTGACGGTGACCTCTTCGGTGAGCCAGCCGGCCCGCCGGGCGGTCTCGAAGACCATGCGGAAGTGCAGTGCCTGCCGGGCGTCCACCACGTAGAGGAGGGTGTCGGCCTTGAGGTTGCCGGTCCGGTCGCGGATCGCCGACAGGTCGGTGGCCGCGTAGCCGAAGCCGCCGTCCGCCTTCTGCACGATGAGCGGGACCGGCTCGCCGTCCTTGCCCTTGATCTCGTCGAAGAAGACGCAGAGCGCGCCGTTGGAGCGCACCGCGACGCCGGTGTCCTCCAGGATCCGGCAGGTCTCGACGAGCATGTCGTTGTAGGCGGACTCGCCGACGATGTCGTCGTCCTGGATCGCGATGTCGAGCTTGTTGTAGACCGAGTAGAAGTAGATCTTCGACTCGTCGACGAACCGCTGCCAGAGCGCGAGCGTCTCCGGCTCCCCGGCCTGCAGGTCCACGACCCGCTTGCGGGACCGGTCCTTGAACGCCTCGTCGGCGTCGAAGAGCGTCCTGGCCGCCTTGTACGTCCGGTTGAGGCGGGACATCGACGCCTCGCCGTCGGTGTCGGCGTCCGCGTGGTCCAGCTCGTGCGGGTGCTCGATCAGGTACTGGATGAGCATGCCGAACTGGGTGCCCCAGTCGCCGATGTGGTGCCGGCGGATCACCGTCTCGCCCTCGAACTCGAGGATCTTGGCGATGGCGTCACCGATCACGGACGACCGCAGATGGCCGACGTGCATCTCCTTGGCCACGTTCGGCTGCGCGTAGTCGATCACCGTGGTGCCGGGGTCCGCGGTCAGCGGCACGCCGAGCCGGTCGTCGGCGGCGCGGGCGGCCAGCGTGGTGGTGATCGCCGCGTCGGAGACGGTGATGTTGAGGAAGCCGGGGCCCGACACCTCGATCTCCGAGATCAGCTCGTCGGCGGGCAGGCCGGCGACGACCTGGGCCGCGAGCTCCCGCGGGTTCGCCTTGTTCTTCTTCGCCAGGCCCAGCACGCCGTTGGCCTGGAAATCGGCCCGGTCGCTTCGGCGCAGCAGCGGGTCGGCATCGACGGCCGACGGCACGGCGGCCGCCAGGGCGGCCGAGACACGCTGCTGGACAGAGGCGGAAAGGGATGCGACCGAGGCCATGGGGTGGGTGCCATTCCGGTTGGGGGAGTGGGAAACCCTTCGAGTATCCCACGGGACCGCATCCCCTTTTCGGTCTGTGAGAATGGGTGCGACATGCTGTCGAGGAAGGAAGTGCCGATCGTGGCTCAGAGCCCCGAGACCGACTGGGTCTCCCGTTTCGCGGACGAGGTCATTGCCGAGGCGGACCGTCGCGCCCCCGGCAAACCGATCGTCTGCGCATCGGGCCTCAGCCCGTCCGGCCCGATCCACCTCGGCAACCTGCGCGAGGTCATGACGCCACACCTGGTGGCCGACGAGATCCGCCGCCGCGGCCGGGAGTGCGTCCACATCATCTCGTGGGACGACTACGACCGGTTCCGCAAGGTGCCCAACGGCATCGACCCGTCCTGGTCCGAGCACATCGGCAAGCCGCTGACCGCGGTCCCGGCGCCGGCGGGCAGCGAGTACGGCAGCTGGGCCGAGCACTTCAAGGCGCCGATGATCGCCGCGCTCGCCGAGCTCGGCATCGAGTTCCACGGCATCAGCCAGACCGAGCAGTACACGGCCGGCGCCTACCGCGAGCAGATCCTCTTCGCGATGCGCGAGCGTGCCGCCATCGACGCGATCCTCGACCGGTACCGGACGAAGGACAAGCCGGCGACCGGCAAGAAGCCGCAGCAGAAGCAGCAGAAGCCGCTCGACGAGGCCGAGGTCGAAGCCGCCGCGGGCTCCGGCGCGGCCGACGAGGACGACGGCACCGGCGGCGCGGGCTACTACCCGTACAAGCCGTACTGCTCGGTCTGCAACAAGGACCTCACCACGGTCACGTCCTACGACGACGAGACCACCGAGCTCTCCTACACCTGCGCCTGCGGCCACGCCGAGTCCGTGAAGCTCTCCGAGCACAACCGCGGCAAGCTGGTCTGGAAGGTCGACTGGCCGATGCGCTGGGCCTACGAAGGCGTGATCTTCGAGCCCTCGGGCGTCGACCACTCCTCGCCGGGCTCCTCCTTCGTCGTCGGCGGCCAGATCGTCCGCGAGATCTTCGGCGGCGAGCAGCCCATCGGCCCCATGTACGCCTTCGTCGGCATCAGCGGCATGGCCAAGATGAGCAGCTCGGCCGGCGGCGTCCCCACGCCGTCCGACGCGCTGGAGATCATGGAGGCGCCGCTGGTGCGCTGGCTCTACGCCCGCCGCCGCCCCAACCAGTCGTTCAAGATCGCCTTCGACCAGGAGATCCAGCGCACCTACGACGAGTGGGACGCGCTGGAGCGCAAGATCGCCGACGGCTCGGTGCAGGCCGCCGACGCCGCCGCGTACAGCCGGGCCACCCGCACCGCCGCCGGTGAACTGCCGCGGACCCCGCACCCGCTGCCGTACCGGACGCTCGCCTCCGTCGTCGACATCACCACCGGCGACGAGGAGCAGACCCTGCGCATCCTGCGCGACCTCGACCCCGCCAACCCCGTCACGTCCCTCGACGCGACCCGGCCGCGGCTCGACCGCGCTCAGGCGTGGATCACCACCCACGTCCCCGCCGACCAGCGCACCCGGGTCCGCACCGAGCCCGACACCGAGACCCTCGGCGCCCTCCCGGCCACCGACCGGGCCGCGCTCGACCTGCTCATCGACGGACTCGACGACCACTGGTCGCTGGACGGCCTGACGACCCTCGTCTACGCCGTGCCCAAGCTCCAGGCCGGCCTGGACGCCGACGCCAAGCCCACGCCCGAACTCAAGGTCGCGCAGCGGTCGTTCTTCGCGCTGCTCTACCAGCTGCTCGTCGGCCGGGACACCGGCCCCCGGCTGCCCACCCTGCTGCTCGCGGTGGGCGCGGACCGCGTCCGTACGCTGCTGGGCGCCTGACGGTCACGACGATCCCCTGGTTGCCGGATTCTCCGGCGGCCGGGGGATCAGGCGTTTACGGGACCTGCTCCGAGTCCCACTCGGTCCGGTACTGCGACTCGAACTCCGTCAGATAGCGGCGCAGCGTCCCCTCGCTGAGCGGGCCGCCGGTACGGCCCGTGACCCCGTAGTTCTCCAGCAGATAGCGGCCGAACTGCCGCGGGTTGGGGAACTCGTTGACCTCGACGACGTAGCGGCGGAACGCCCCGTAGTACTGCTCCTCGCGCGGCACGTCCGGCTCGATGTGCGGCGGGCGGTGCAGGGCGGGTTCCGGCTCGGCCTCGGGTTCGGGTTCGGGTTCCGGGTCCGGGTCCGGTTCCGGTTCCGGGGCGTAGGCGCTGACCTGCACGGAGCCGTAGCCGTTGGCGAGGGTGCGGACGCGGCCGGGGGAGACGGGGATCGTGGGGCGGGCGTCGGGTACCGGCGCGGGTTCCTGGACCGGCGCCGGTATGCGGGCACGTGCGGGCTCGCGGACCGGCGCGGGCTCCGGTGCCTGCCGAACCTGCGGCGCGGGCTCCGGTGCCTGCTCCGGCCGCGGCTCCGGCTGCTCGGCCGGGTGCACCGGCTCCAGGGCCAGCGCGGGCACGGGTGCGGGCGCCGGTACCGGCGCCGGTACCGGCGCCGGTACCGGCTCCTGGACGATGATGCCGGCGGCGGCGAGGCCGAGGGCGGCGGTTTCGGCGAGGGGGATGCCGTAGCGGGCGAGCCGCAGGGGCATGAGGGCTTCGACGGGTGCTTTGCGGCGCCAGGCGCGGCCGTAGCGGGCCTGGAGGCGGGCCTGGTAGACGAGGCGGTCCTGCTCGAGGCGGATGACCTGGTCGTAGGAGCGCAGTTCCCACAGCTTCATGCGGCGCCACAGCTTGAAGGTGGGGAACGGGGCGAGCAGCCAGCGGGTGAGGCGGACCGATTCCATGTGCTTGTCGGCGGTCAGGTCCGCGACCCGGCCCACCGCGTGCCGGGCGGCCTCGACACAGACCACGAACAGCACCGGGATGATGCCGTGCATCCCGACCCCGACCGGATCGGGCCAGGCGGCCGCACCGTTGAACGCGATGGTCGCCGCGGTCAGCAGCCACGCGGTCTGCCGCAGCAGCGGGAACGGGATCCGCATCCACGTCAGCAGCAGATCCAGCGCCAGCAGCACCACGATCCCGGCGTCCACACCGATCGGGAACACGTTCGCGAACCAGCCGAAGCCCTTGTTCTGGGCGAGCTCCCGCACCGCGGCATACGATCCCGCGAAACCGATCGCGGCGATCACCACCGCACCGGCGACCACCACACCGACAAGAATCCGGTGCGTCCGGGTCAAACGTATCGCGGGCACCCGCGACCCCTCCCACCCTCGGCAACTGGACGGCCCAGCCTGTCATATGGGGGTGCGGCCAGGTCGTACAAAGGTGCTGAAACCGGTGCAGGTGCGACCCGAGTTGTTACGTGTTCGCCGCCGCGTTCGCCGCCGCGACCGAAGCCACGGCCTCCTTCGCCGCCGCGAGCGCGTCCTTCTGCAGCTGATCGGCCGCCGGGGTCTTCGCGCCCTCGAAGCCCGCCCCGTTGTGGGACAGGACGACGATGACGTTGCCGGTCCGCACGACGACCGTCTCGTCCTGGTAGTTCAGCTTGTCCTTCTCCACCAGCGCGCTCACCAGGGTCGCCTCGTCGCCGACGCCGTCGGCCTTCACGGACGTCGCGCCCTTGATCTGGGCCGCCGCGGCGACCTGCTCCGTGAAGCGCTTCCTGGCCTGCTCCTCACCGCTGCCGACACCGCCGGCCGAGTCGAAGCGCTGCATGGCCACGTCCAGCCAGCGGAACTGGTAGCCGTCGAGCCCGTTCCAGGAGCAGCCACCGCGCTGGTTCTGGACCGGCGACTGCGCCGCCGTGCCCGCCGCGTCCTTCACCTTCGGGACGAGCCGCCCCACGGTGGACTGCGTCACCGACTTGCAGGGGTCCGGCAGCTTCGCGAACTTCGCCGCGGCGGGAGCCGCCGAGGCGGACGTCTTGCCCGAGCCCGCGCCGTCCGGCTTCTTGGACGAGTCCGACCCCGACGAGCAGCCGGCGACGACCAGTACCGGCACGGCGGCACAGGCGAGAACTCGGGCGATTCGCGGTGCTGAACGGTGCATGGGTCCTTCGCTCACTTCGTTGCTCCCGACAGGGCGGTGGGCCGGCCGGGGGGCCGGGAAACGGACAGCCTACGGGGCGTCCGTTATCGGACGATCCGCCGTCACTTGATCGTCTTGACGAGCACATCCGCGACTTGCTCCGCGCCCTGCTGCAGGTCAGCGCTCTGCGGGGCGGTGGCCTTGTCCGCCGACCACTGCGCGTACGAGACCGTCACGAGGACATTCGCCGTGCGGAAAACGAGAGTGATGTCACGGTGCACCCCCGAGTCACGGGTCATCAGCTCGTCATCGAGGAAAGCGGCGTCGCCGACGTCGGCGAGCAGCCGCGGCGCGAGATCGGGGGAGGTCGCCGGAGAGGTGGCCGGCGCGGTGGTCGGCGCGGTGGTGGGAGTCTGGCCCGGCAGACCGGCCGGGCTGCCGGGCGGCGCCACGGGCGGCGTCGTCGCCGGGGCGCCCGGAGTGCCCGGGGTCGTCGGAATGTCGGCCTGCAGCACCTTGGCGTCGTAGTCGGACTCCGCCTGCGCCTCGTCGCTCACCCCGGGGTCGTACGACACGACGCGCTCGAAGTCGATCTGCAGATAGCGGTTCCCCTGCGACGTCTCACCGGTCCAGGTACAGCCGACCCGCCGGTTGGTGTCGTAGGTGAGCTCGGCGTCGCCCGTGTAGTCCGGTGCGTTCGGCACCAGCTTCTTGAGCGTGTCGGGTTCGAGCGCGCCGCACGGCTCCGGCAGCTTGCGGTACTTGCCGGGCGGCGCGGGGGCGACCTTCTGGTCACCGGTCGCGGACTTCGCGTCCACCGCCGCCGGGTCCGTATCGCCGTCCGCGGTGCAGGCACTCAGCCCCGAGACGGCCAGTACGGCCGCGCAGACGATGCCCAGCAGTCCTCGCGATGGCTGCACTGGCCAGGCTCCTTCCGCCGGGGGGTGCCCCGAAATCCCTTGGCGCGCGCATGCGTGCCGTGGACACAATGTCTACCGCACCTGCTGATGCGGCTGCGTGGCCGCCTGTGGCTATCGGGCGTTTCGTCCACATTATTGATGTCGGCACGGCGTGATTTCGTTGTGCCAATTTGTCCGTTCGAGAAGGGGGCTGGAGATGTCCTACACCGAGGTGCCCGGCGTCCGGGTGCCGATCCGCATGTGGACCGACCCGGCCTCCGTCGAGGACGGCGCGATGCAGCAGCTCCGCAACGTCTCGTCGCTGCCCTGGATCAAGGGCCTCGCCGTGATGCCGGACGTCCACTACGGCAAGGGCGCGACGGTCGGCTCCGTCATCGCCCTGCACGGCGCGGTCTGCCCCGCGGCGGTCGGCGTCGACATCGGCTGCGGCATGAGCGCGGTGAAGACCTCCCTCACGGCCAACGACCTGCCGGGCGATCTGTCCCGGCTCCGCTCGAAGATCGAGCAGGCGATCCCGGTCGGGCGTGGCATGCACCGGGAGATGGTCGACGTGCGAGGCATGCACGGAGTGTCGGCGACGGGGTGGGACGAGTTCTGGGCGGGTTTCGACGACCTCGCGGAAACGGTCAGATTTCGTCGCGAACGTGCCATGAAGCAGATGGGAACGCTCGGAACCGGAAATCATTATATCGAAATTTTGTTTGATGGAGAGGGCGCGGTATGGCTCACTCTCCATTCGGGCTCCCGGAACATCGGCAACGAACTCGCCGATCACCACATCGGAGAGGCCCAGAAGCTTCCGCACAACCAAGGTCTGATCGACCGGGACCTCGCGGTCTTCATCTCCGATACCCCGCAGATGGCGGCCTACCGGCGCGATCTCTTCTGGGCGCAGGAGTACGCCAAGCGCAACCGCGCGATCATGATGACGCTACTCAAGGACGTGGTCCGCAGGGAGTTCAAGAAGGCCAAGGTGGCCTTCGAGCCGGAGATCTCCTGCCACCACAACTATGTCGCCGAGGAGCGCTACGACGGCATGGACCTGCTCGTCACCCGCAAGGGCGCGATCCGGGCCGGCTCCGGCGAGTTCGGGATCATCCCGGGCTCCATGGGTACGTCCTCGTACATCGTGAAGGGCCTCGGCAACGCCGACGCGTTCAACTCCGCCTCACACGGCGCCGGCCGCCGGATGAGCAGGGGTGCGGCGAAGAAGCGGTTCACGACCCGTGACCTGGAGGATCAGACGCGCGGTGTGGAGTGCCGGAAGGACTCCGGCGTCATCGACGAGATCCCGAGCGCGTACAAGCCGATCGAAAAGGTCATGGAGCAGCAGCGGGACCTGGTCCAGGTCGTGGCCAAGCTGAAGCAGGTCGTCTGCGTCAAGGGCTGAGGCGCGTTTGCCAACGTGAATGGCGGGCTACGGTGAATTCCCGTAACCCGCCATTCAGTGCGTCAGAGTGCTGGCGATTCGGGAGGCGGCCCCCAGAGCTGTGCTCGCCGTGGCGAGGGAGATGAACGGGAACCCTTGACCGGTGTAACCGACTGCTCCGTCCGCGTCGATGACGCCCCGCAGATAGTCGCGGCGGGAGAACGGGACGCGCGGAGGCGCGACCTTCACCGACTTCTTGCCGTACGGCAGGCCGAGCTGGTTGAGCTGTGTTCGGGCCTCCAGGGAACACCGACTCGTGTTCAACCACCGGGAAGCTCCAATTCCGTGGTGGTGAGGCCCTCGGTCGGGATTGCCGTCCTGACCGGGGGCCGTTCTGTGTGCGGTTGTGGGGTGAGCCTGGGTCGGAGGTTCGTTTGTCGAGCGGGTGATGGGGGCGCGTTCACTCGTACGAAGGAGCCCGGTGGTGCCCGCCGCTCGTGGCGGGCCGGCATGTCCTGGTCAGAGCTCTCGGTGGACCTTGTAGTTGGAGGCCTGGGCGCGGGGGCGGACGACGAGGAGGTCGATGTTGACGTGCGCGGGGCGGGTGACGGCCCAGGCGATGGTGTCGGCGACGTCGTCGGCGGAGAGGGGTTCCGCGACGCCCGCGTAGACCTTGGCGGCCTTGTCGGCGTCGCCGCCGAAGCGGGTGACGGCGAACTCGTCGGTCTTCACCATGCCGGGCGCGATCTCGATGACGCGGACCGGGTCGCCGCACAGTTCGAGGCGGAGGGTCTCGGCGATGACGTGCGCGCCGTGCTTGGCGGCCACGTAGCCGCCGCCGCCCTCGTAGCTGCCCAGGCCGGCGGTGGAGGAGAGCACGACGACCGTGCCGTCGCCGCTGGAGGTGAGGGCCGGGAGCAGCGCCTGGGTGATGTTGAGGACGCCGAGCACGTTGACCTCGTACATCGCGCGCCAGTCGGCGGGGTCGGAGGTGGCGATGGTGTCGGCGCCGAGGGCGCCGCCCGCGTTGGCGACGAGGACGTCGCAGCGGTCGAGGGACGCGGCGAAGGCGTCCACGGCGGCGCGGTCGGTGACGTCCAGGGTGCGCGCGGCGGCCGAGTGGCCCGCGGCGGCGAGTTCCTTGGCGAGCGCTTCGAGGCGGTCGGCGCGGCGGGCCGTGAGCAGCACGTGGTAGCCGGCGGCGGCGAGCTTGCGGGCGGTCGCGGCACCGATGCCGCTGCTCGCCCCGGTGACCACTGCGGTACGGATGCTCATGTCACGGCGCCTTTCGACTGCGGGATGGCTTGCCCACCGAGCATAAGTGGCGGGTCGGTGGCGTCCGCCGTCCGGATCGGATCTTCATTAGCATCGTGACCATGGTGGTGCCCGGGTGTTCCGGCCGGGCCGGATCGTTCATGGAGGAATCAGTTCAGTGGTCGGCACGGGCACGGACGCCGCTTCGGCACAGGTCGCGGAAGCGGGAGCGGGCCCGTCGCGGCGGCGGTTGCTGTGGCCGGTGGGGGTCTGGCTGCTGACCCGGCTGGTGCTGGTGTCGGCGGCGCTGCGGCTCGGCCCGTTCAGCAGCAAGGACGGCCCGGACGTCTCGGTGTCGAAGGTGTACCGCGGCTGGTACGACGTGCTGAGTTCCGGCAGCTTTCCGCACGACGACGTGTCCTGGCAGTACCCGCCGGGCGCCGCGCTGCCGATTCTCGCCCCGCGGCTGGTGCCCTTCCTGGACTACTCGCACGCGTTCATCGTGCTGTGCGCGGTGTGCGACGCGGCGGTGCTGGCGGCGCTGGTGTACGCGGCCCGGTACCCGGACGGCCGGCGCAGTGTCGCCGGCCCGTGGATGTGGGTGGTGGGGCTGCCGCTGCTGAGCACGGTGCCGTGGAGCCGGTTCGACGTGATGGTGACGGCGGTCGCGGTGGGGGCGCTGCTGGCGGCCGGTACGCGGCGGGTGTGGGCGGACCGGGTGTTCGGGGTGCTGGTCGGGATCGGCGCGGTGGTGAAGGTGTGGCCGGTGCTGCTGCTCGTGGGCACGGCGCGCGGTCGGCGCACCCGGCACTCGTGGGTGGCGGCGGTGGTGTCGGCGGTGCTGGTGACGGTGGTCTTCCTGCTGGCGATGCCGGGCGCCCTGTCGTTCCTGACGTATCAGGGGGACCGCGGCATCGAGGTGGAGTCGCTCGGCGCGCTGCCGTTCCATCTGGCGCGGCACTTCGGCTGGTCGGGGCACTGGGCGCCGCATGACGGCTCGATGGAGTTCATCGGCCCGTATGTGCAGGTGGTGGCGCGGGTGAGTGCGGCCCTGACGGTCGTCGCGTTCGGCTGGCTGCTGCTGTGGCGGGTGCGGTCGCGGGCGGGGCGTACGGAGGTCTGGGTGCTGCCGGACGCGGCGCTGACGGCCGTTCTGCTGTTCGTGGTGACGAGCCGGGTGATCAGCCCGCAGTACATGGTGTGGCTGGTGGGTCTGGCCGCGGTGTGTCTGCTGCACCGGGCGACGACGCAGCGGCCGGTGGCGTGGCTGGTGCTGGGCGCGTGCGTGCTGACGACGGCGGTCTTCCCGTACCTGTTCCGGGATCTGCTCAGCGGCTCGGTCCCGGCGGCGCTGCTGCTGGCGGCGCGCGATCTGATCCTGCTGGGGGCGGCGGTGCTGTCCGCGGTGCGGCTGTGGCGGGGCACGGTCCCGCTCCCGGCCCTCCCGCCCCCGGCCCCGCCCCGCTCCCGCCACCGCTCCCGTGAAGGATCAGCGGACCTTGAAGCCCTGTTCGGTGAGCCAGCGGAAGACGTCGGGGACCTGGGACTTCCAGACGGCGGTGCCGTGGCCGCCGGCGCCCTCCGCGATCTGGACCACCTTGACCTTCGTCGGCGTCTTCGCGGCCTTCCGCAGGGCCACCCCGTCCTGGTAGCCGTCGCCCGAGGCGCCGGAGATGTAGAGCGAGGTGTGCGGCGGGTGCGCGGCGTGCTGCAGCATGTAGAGCGGGTTGGCCTTCTCGCGCAGCACCGGGTCCTTGGCGGTGAGGGAGTCCTGCTCGGCGGCGGGGTTGTTGTAACCGGACAGGCTGACGCCGGCCGCGTAGCGGTCGGGGTGCTCGATGGCGAGGCGCGCGGCGCAGTGGGCGCCGGCGGAGTATCCGACGACGGCCCAGCCCGCGGCGTCGTTCTGGACGCGGAAGTTGTCGCTCACCATGCGGCGGACGTCGACGCTCAGCCAGGTGTCGGCGTTGACCTTGCCGGGGATGTTGGCGCAGCCGGTGTCCTGGCCGCCGAGCAGTGTGGTGCGCGGTGAGACGAGGATGAACGGGGCGACCTTGCCGCTCTGCATCAGCGGCTTGAGCTGCGACTGGACCTTGAGGGTGCCGTACCAGGCCTTGGCGGAGCCGGGGTAGCCGGGGAGCATCTCGACGACCGGGAACTGCTTGTCCTTGAAGGCGGGGTCGTTGTACTGCGGCGGCAGCCAGACGTAGACCTCGCCCTGGACGCCGGACACCCGGCCCTTCAGGTCGGCCTGCTGGACGTCGCCCATGTTCGGGCCCTTGGCCTGCTGGAACTTCTGCTCGATCTTCGGCTCGCGCTTGGCCTGCGCCGCGCCGCCGTCGGGACCGAGGTCGGCGGTGGCCTGGACGTGGGTGCCGGTGCCGAGGAGGTCTTCCCAATTGTCGTACAGGTTGTTGGAGTTGTTCACGATCACGAAGACCATGAGCACCGACGTCACCTGGCAGAGCAGCAGCATGCCGAACCTGGCGGCGTGCCGTACGGCCCGGGGCCCGCGCAGCCGGCTCCACAGGGTGAGCGGCAGCGCCAGGGCGACCAGCACCAAGAGAATCGTGCACAGGAAGAAGGGGGTCCCCGTCAGGCTCATCAGAATTCTCGATTCCCAATCTTGGGCGCAGTGCCCCGGCCCAGCGTTCCGCCCGCGTGTGAGCCTCTCGCCATGACGAGACGGATTTCGGGCTGTCTGGGTTGCCCGGCTTCTCCCCGGTAATTGGGACGAGGGTCACTCCGGTCAGGGGCAACGGTCGCGGTGTGATCCACGGCACCTTGACGGGCCGGAACGGTGGGTAGGGATCCGGAATCTCAACAGGCGTAAGCGTCGCTTCGCCCTGTCGGGCCGGATGAAGAGGGGGACACCCCGTGAAACGTTGGCCCATGGCAGCGGTGGCCGTCCTGGTGCTGCTCCTCTTCGTCGGCTACGGCTCCCGGCCCGTTGTGTTCAGCGGACGGGGCGGCCCGGAGTTCCCGCACGGTTCGGCGGGGACGGCCGCGTCGGTCCTGACCGGCTCGCACGCGCCGTTCACCGAGCAGCGGACGACGCTGGCGGGCGGTACCAAGATCGGTATGACGACGTACCGGGGGAAGAAGTCCGGTTTCACGGGCAAGGTCTGGGTGTGGGCGCCCCCGCAGTACTACGACCCGAAGTACGCGAAGAGCGCGTTCCCGGTGCTGATCGCGCTGCCGGGCAGTTACGGCTATCCGTACAACTACTGGATCCGTGGCGACCTGGGGCTGCAGGAGGATGTGGCGCGGTGGACGGCGCAGGGCAGCAGCCTGCCGTTCATCATCGTCATGCCGGTGATGAATCCCGGGCCGCACTATCACGACTGCAGTGACATTCCGGGTCAGCAGAAGATGGGGACCTGGATGACGAGCGATGTCCCGGACCTGGTCCGGGCGAACTTCCGGACGTTCAAGGACCGTGACGGCTGGGCGTTCATGGGCTCGTCGTCGGGCGGCTTCTGCGCGCTGAAGAGCGTGCTCCAGCATCCGGAGACGTTCAAGGCGGCGATAGTGAGCGGCCCCGACATAGTGCCGGACTCGTCCCTGTGGCGCGATCACCTCAAGGAGAAGCAGGCGAACAACCCGCAGGCCCTGGCGCAGCGGTTGATCGACCGGCACGGGCCCGAGGTGTACCTCGCGTTCCAGGTGGGGACGAAGGAGAGCCGCGGGGAGCTGGCGAAGGTGAAGCAGTTCATCGCCGGCTACGGGCACGGCCCGGTCAGGACCCGCCTCCAGGTCATAGTGGGCGGTGGCCACGACGGGCTCTCCTACCTGCGGGGCATGGGGCAGGGCTCCATGAAGTGGATCAGCGACCACCTGCGGGCCCCGACACCGGCGGCGTGACCGCGCTGTCCGTCCGGCCTGGTCCGGGCGGTCGGCTCAGCGCCGGAAGGCGAGGACGCGCCGGAGCAGTGCGGCGGCCCGCCAGTACGCGTCCAGGGCGAATCCGGCGGCGGCGGCGAGTGCCAGCACGGGCCGGGCGAACGGCGGGGCGGTGAGCTGACGACCGGTCGCCATCGTGCTGGATGTCGGAAATGTAGCCATATTTGGACGGTAGCGACTGGTCCGGCCCCTGTCGTGCCAGACGCACCCGAACCGCGCCAATGCATTCCGATGGGCGTTACTCGCCGCGCGCGGCCAGATATGCCTTGGCTTTCACCAGTACGGCCGCACGGGCGCCTGGGGGGTCCGCGTTGCTTGCGGCTGCTGGGGCAGCGGCGTCACCGGGGGCTCTGTGCTCACAGGACATGGTGACGTGGGCGGGCCCCCGGTGGTTGCCGGGTGTTACGCGGTGGGCGCCGCCGGGGTGGGGAGGAGGGTGCGCAGGTCGGCGATCTCGTAGCCGCGGGCGCGGACCGCGTCGATGATCAGCGGGAGGGCCAGGGCGTCGAGGATGGGGCCGCGGCCGTTCGGGTCGCCGACGTGCATCTGGATGATCTCGCCCGGCGTCAGGGACTTGAGGGCGCGGTCGACGGCCTTCTGCACGGTCATGCCGCCCGCCGTGCCGAGGTAGCCGTTGGTGTCGTCGGTCCACTCGATGTTCGCGAAGCCCATCGCGTTGACCTCGGCGACCTGCTGCGCGTTGGTCTCGCCGTAGGGGAACCGGAAGAACGGCAGCGGCGCCGTCCCGATCGCCGTGCGCAGGGCCTGGTCGGCGAGCCGCACCTCGCGCTCCCGGCCCGCGCAGTCCAGGTCGCCGAAGTGCGGGTGGCTGTAGCTGTGGCTGGCGATGCCGTTGCCGGCCGCCGCCATCGACCGGGCCGCGGCCGGGTGCAGTTCGGCGAACTGGCCGGTGAGGAAGAACGTGGCCGTCGCCTTGTAGTCGTGCAGCACTTTCAGGACGGTGTCCAGGCCCGTCTCGTCCCACGCCGAGTTGAACGTGAGCGCGACCACCTTCCGCTCGGTGGGCATCGTGCGGATCGTCCGGCCGAGCAGGTTCGCCGGAGCGGGAAGCGAAGTCCTGCCGGTCGGGCATACGGCGGCCGCGGGCGCCGCGGCTGCCACGACGGCGAGCCGGTCGGGCCGGTCGGGGGGAGCCAGGCCGGTCGCGGGGGCGGCGGCCGACGCGACGAGCGCGGCCATGGCGACGACGGTGGTCAGCACCCGGCCGAGGATCCGGGGCGACTGTGAGCTCTGGAGAGCGGTGCGCTGGTTCATATCGCGGTCAGCGTAGGAGCGTCCGGCCCGGGGGACAGGACGGCACGAGCCGGGGCGCGTGTCGTTCGCCGGGGTGGCCCATCCCGGGGCACGCGGGGCCGATGCTGAGACGGTGATCAACGATCGGAACGCCCTGCCGGGCCGGCGGCTCCTCCTCGCGGCCGGGATGTCGCTGCTCTGTCCCGTCACCGTGACCAGGGCCGACGCCGCCGCCGATGTACCAGGACCGGCGCCTGAGGTGGAACGGCTGGTGCAGGGCGGCCCGATGGCGCTGGCCCTCACCTTCGACGACGGTCCCAGCCCGATCTACACCCCACGGGTCCTCGCGGTCCTGCGCCGCTACGGCGTCACCGCGACCTTCTTCATGCTCGGCGCCAACGCCGAGAAGTACCCGTGGGTGGTGCGCCAGGTCGTCGAGGAGGGGCACGCGCTGGGCAACCACACGTGGTCCCACCCCACCCTCCGCCTCCTGACGCCGGCAACGGTCCGCGACGAGATCCAACGCACCAACGACGTACTCGCCCGCACCGGCGGCGGTCGGCCCCCGACACTCTTCCGTGCGCCCGGCGGCCGCTTCGTCCCCGCCGCCCTGCGAGCGTGCGCGGAGTTCGGACTCCGTCCGATCCGCTGGTCCATCGACACCGCCGACTGGACGAACCCCGGCGTCGACCGCATCGCCGACGCGGTGCTGAGCCGCGCCGGAACCGGATCGATCGTCCTGCACCACGACGGCTCCCTCAGCCGCTCCGCCGTCCCCGAGCACGAAGGCCGCGCCGACCGCTCCCAGACCATCGCGGCCCTGCGCCGCTATCTTCCGCAACTGCTCGACCGCGGCTACCGGTTCACGACCCCCGCCCGGCGGACTGATCCATTCGTGTGACTGTCCCGTCCTGGGCGTGAACCGCCGTGGAGCGGCGCACTACGTTGCTGGTCGAGGCATATGCGGATGGACTGGGACGAAGGGCGCGACGGGTATGGCTGCGACACCGGTTGACGGGATCCACGACGCTCGGCCGGGGAGGCGGCAGCTGCTGCGGGGGCTGGCGGGTGGCGTGGTCGCGGCGACCGCGCTCGGCCTCGCGGGGCGGAGTTCGGCGCGTGCCGACGTTCCGCCGGCCCGTCCGCACGGCGGGTTTCCCCGTGCGGCGGTGACCGGGGCCTTCGCGGGTCATGAGATCAGGTCGTTGCCCATCACGGAGCAGAAGGCGGCGCTGACCATCGACTGCGGTGCGGGCACGCAGGGCGCCGAGGCGATCCTGCGGACGCTGTGGGCCCGGCGGGTGCCGGCGACGTTCTTCATGACCGGGCGCTTCGCCGCGGACAACCCGGCGTTGGCCCGGCACATCGCGGACCGCTACCCGGTGGGCAACCACTCCATGACGCACCCGGCGTTTCCCCACCTCACCCCTGAGCAGCGTGCCGAGGAGGTCCGGGCGGCGGCCGACGCGATCGAGACGGCCATCGGCAGGCCGTCCGAAGGGCTGTTCCGCTTCCCCTTCGGGCGCGCCACCCGGGAGTGCGTCAGGGAAGTGGGCCAGATCTCCCGCAGGACCCTGACCACGGCGGCCGCGGCCGCGGCGGTGACGGCCGGTTCCGTCACCCTCGGCTCCGCCACTTCGCACGCCGCGTCCAGCGCCCCGACTCAAGTGCGGGACGGGCGACGGGAGTTCCGCGGCATGTGGTTGACCACCGCCTTCAACCGCGACTGGCCGTCCCCGGGGCGGTCCCCGGCGGAGCAGCGGCGGGAGTTGACCGGTCTGCTGGACATCGCGGTGGAACGACGGCTGAACGCGGTCGTCCTCCAGGTCAGAGGGCTGGCGGACGCGCTGTGGCCGTCGCCGTACGAGCCCTGGGCGAAGTGCCTCACCGGCGTACAGGGCCGCGATCCGGGCTGGGACCCGCTGGACTTCGCGGTGCGCGAAGCGCACCTGCGCGGGCTGGAGTTGCACGCCTGGTTCAACCCGTACCGGATCGCCACGAACCCCGACCCGGCCCGGCTGGCGGCGACCCACCCGGCCCGGCTGCACCCCGAGTGGGTGGTGCCGTACGGCAAGGCGCTGTTCTACGACCCCGGGCTGCCGGAGGTGCGCCGCTTCGTCCAGGACGCGATGCTCGACGCGGTCGCCCGCTACGACCTCGACGGCCTGCACTGGGACGACTACTTCTACCCGTATCCGATCCCCGGGCAGACCTTCGACGACGACGCCGCGTACGCGCGGTACGGCGCGGACTTCCCCGACCGGGCCGCGTGGCGGCGTGACAACATCAACCTGCTGGTGCGCGAGACCGGGCAGCGGATCGCGGAGTTGAACCGGTCTTTGTTGACGGGCGGTTCGCCGCGCCTGCGGCAGGTGCGCTTCGGCGTCAGCCCGTTCGCGATCTGGCGGAACCGGACGACGGATCCCGAGGGCTCCGACACCCAGGGCGCGGCCGAGTCCTACGACGGCATCTACGCCGATACGCGTACGTGGGTGCGGCGGGGGTGGATCGACTACATCGCGCCGATGGTCTACTGGCACATCGGGAACGATGTCGCCGACTATGCCCGGCTTGTCGCCTGGTGGGCGGAAACCTGCCGTGGCACGAACACGCATCTGTACATTGGTGAGGCTCTCTACAAATCGGGCGACCCGGCGCAGTTCAGCGCCTGGCAGGATCCGGCGGAACTCTCCCGGCATCTCACTTTCGGCCACCGCTTCCCCGAGGTGCGCGGCAACATCTTCTTCGCCGCGAAGGAAGTCGCCGCCGACCGGATCGGGGCCATGCGGCGCGTGGTCGCCGACCACTATCCGACCCCGGTACGCACCCCGCGCCGACCGTACGAACGATGATCGCGCGGACCGGCTTCGAAGCGGTCCGCGCGATCGCCGGGTCGCCTCGGGCGTCCTTGGACGACCGGGACGAAGACGCCGGCTACTCGACCGAGACGCTGTCGTCCGCGTGGACCGAGGCCTCCGCGCCGGGTGCGATGGTCGAGTCCTGGTTGTTTCCGTCGGCGCTGCAGTCCCAGCTGTCCCAGACCACGACGGTCTTGTCGGTGTTGTTCTTGACGATCATGTCGTCCGGCGTCACTTCGCCGTTGATGGAGGAGTCCGGGGGCGTGAGGTTGAAGCAGCCCTTCGGGTCGACGTGGTCGACGCCGTTGATCGTCAGGGTGCCGGTGGCCGCCTGGGCGGAACCGGGTACCGCCACCATGAGCAGGGCGGCAGAGGCGAGAGCGCCCAGAACGGTAACCATGCGTGATCGCACTGTGACTCCTAGTTAGGGGAGTCGAACGTAGCGCGACCACAGACGCATATGCATCCCGAAAGTGCCCCATTTGGGGGAGCGTCGGGAAATCGGGCGAAGTGCGACCCGTCAGGGCCAGACCAGGCAGTACAGCTGGTGGCCGGCTTCATGGCAGCGGGACGCGAAGCCCTGCCATTCATGGAGCATCTGGTAGATGACGAAGGCATCTCGGGGGCCGCGGCGGTCCGGGACGGTGGACCAGATGAAGGCGGCGGCGCCGAGTTCTTCTTCGCCAGCCTTGCGGAGGGGTTCCACAACGCTCATGGGGAGCTTGACGACGGCGTAGTCCGGGTGGAGGACGACGAGTTCCAGCGGCGGGACCTTGGCCGGGGGTATGCCCTCGATGCCGGTGAGCACCATGGCGGCCATGGTCTCCGGCTTGACCTTGGTGTACATGCCGTTGCCGAGCTCGTCACCGCCGAGCTCCTCGGGGCGCATGGAGATCGGGACCCGGGCGGCTGTGGCGCCATCGGGTGCCCCGAAGTACTTGTAGGTCACCCCCACTCGGCCACCCCTGCTTCCACTCTCCGCGGCTGCTCTGCGATCGCGATCGGCGGACCGACGGCGCCTGCCGGTGGGGCGGGCGTGGTTGGGCTCATGGTCGCCCGTTCCCTCGCCCAGTTCGCCACCGCGCTGCATTTCACTACCCGACCATTCACAGACCCAACCGCGCAACCCGATCATCGTCTCAGATGCCGGGTCGAGACCTGCGCGCGCAACGCCCGGCGTTTGAGAGCATGTGCCTGTGAGCTATCCGTACGAAGCCCCAGTTTCGCAGGTTCTGTTCGACCGAGCTGCCGCCGTGACGCCCGGAGGTGTGAACTCCCCGGTCCGCGCCTTCCGCGCGGTGGGCGGTACGCCCCGGTTCATGGTGTCCGGGAAGGGTCCGTACCTCACGGACGCCGACGGCAGGGAGTACGTCGACCTCGTGTGCTCGTGGGGTCCGATGATCCTCGGCCACGCGCACCCCGAGGTGATCGGCGCCGTACAGGCGGCGGTGACGCGCGGTACGTCCTTCGGCACCCCCGGTGAGGGGGAGGTGCTGCTGGGCGAGGAGATCGTGGCGCGGATCGGCCCGGTGGAGCAGGTCCGCCTGGTGTCGTCCGGGACCGAGGCGACCATGTCGGCGATCAGGCTGGCGCGCGGTTTCACGGGCCGGGCCAAGGTGGTCAAGTTCGCTGGTTGCTACCACGGTCATGTGGACGCGCTGCTGGCGGCGGCCGGTTCCGGTGTCGCCACGTTCGGGTTGCCGGACACGCCCGGGGTGACGGGCGCGCAGGCCGGCGACACGATCGTGCTGCCGTACAACGATCTCGAGGCGGTGCGGGCGGCGTTCGCCGCGCACCCCGGCGAGATCGCGTGTGTGATCACCGAGGCGTCGCCCGGGAACATGGGCGTGGTGCCGCCGGCGGCCGGCTTCAACGCCGGGCTGAAGAGCCTGTGCGCGGAGAACGGCGCGCTCTACATCTCCGACGAGGTGATGACGGGCTTCCGCGTCTCGAAGGCCGGCTGGTTCGGGCTCGACGGTGTCGAACCCGACCTGATGACCTTCGGCAAGGTCATGGGCGGCGGCTTCCCGGCCGCCGCGTTCGGTGGCCGCGCGGACGTCATGGGCCACCTCGCACCGGCCGGGCCGGTCTACCAGGCGGGCACCCTGTCGGGTAACCCGGTGGCGACCGCGGCGGGCCTGGCCCAGCTGCGGCTCTGCGACGACGCGGTGTACGCGACCGTGGACGCGGTGTCCGAGCGGGTGTCGTCGCTGGTCAGCGAGGCGCTCACCAAGGAGGGTGTCGCGCACCGGCTGCAGAAGGCCGGGAACATGTTCTCGGTGTTCTTCACCGACGAGCAGGTGACCAACTACGACGAGGCGAAGCGGCAGCAGGCGTTCCGCTTCACCGGGTTCTTCCACTCGATGCTGGCGCAGGGCGTCTACCTGCCGCCGTCGGCCTTCGAGTCGTGGTTCGTTTCCGCGGCCCACGACGACGCGGCGATCGAGCGGATCGCCGCCGCGCTGCCGGCCGCGGCGCGCGCCGCGGCCGAGGCGACGGAATGAGCGGGGACGACGGAAAGATGAGCGGCATGACTGACGACACAGAGATCACCGTGGTCCACCTGATGCGGCACGGCGAGGTGGAGAACCCGTCGGGTGTGCTCTACGGGCGGCTGCCCGGCTACCACCTGTCCGAGTTGGGCCGGAAGATGGCCGACCGGGTCGGCGAGCACCTGGCGGGCCGCGACATCACGTACGTCGTGTCGTCCCCGCTGGAGCGGGCGCAGGAGACGGCGGCGCCGATCGCGGCCCCGCACGGGCTGGAGATCGCCTCGGACCCGCGGCTGATCGAGGCGGAGAACGTCTTCCAGGGCAAGACCTTCGGGGTCGGCGACGGGGCGCTGAAGAACCCGTCGAACTGGAAGCACCTCACCAACCCGTTCAAGCCGAGCTGGGGCGAGCCGTACGTCGACCAGGTCGTGCGGATGATGGCGGCGCTCGGCGCGGCCCGGGACGCGGCGCGGGGGCACGAGGCGGTCTGCGTCAGCCACCAGCTGCCGATCTGGATCACCCGCAGCTTCGTCGAACGGCGCCGGCTGTGGCACGACCCGCGCAAGCGGCAGTGCACCCTCGCCAGTGTGACGAGTTTCACATACCAGGGGGACAAGATCGTGTCGGTCGGCTACGCGGAACCGGCCCGCGATCTGGTGCCCTCGCACCTGCTGGCGGGCGCGAAGCCGGTGAAGGGCGGATCGAAGGGATTCGGGGCTTAGCGATCTCGCGGGCCGATCGGGAACGGGCCGGCGGTGCCGCGGCCTGGCCATCCGCCGGGTCGGCCTGTTGGATTGGCCGGGAAGGTCGATCCAATGGGTCAATCCGGTGTTCCTGAGGGCGCTTACGTGCGCCAATTGAGCTAACCGGTGGGATTTTTCTGACTTTTCGGTAACCGTACGGCTGTGACAGCCGTCATGGATGGTGGCCACCTTTTTCGTGATCGCCATCCATGAGGCCCGAGAAATGGGGATGTACATGCGCGCCATGACCCGTAGGAGTCTGCTCTCCGCCACTGCCGGAGTCGCGGTCGGTGCGGCTGCTGCCGGATGCTCCTCGGGGGGCGACGGAGGCAAGACCGGCGGCAACGGGACCAAGCCGGGCGGGGCCACCGGCCAGAAGGAACCCGAGAAAACGGTTCAGCTGATCGGGGACGGCTCCACCGCGAACACCGGACCCCAGCCGGGCCAGCCGAAGCCGGAGCGGATGGAGCCGGGCCAGACGCCGCCGCAGTTCGTGATCTTCTCGTGGGACGGCGCGGGCGAGGTCGGCAACGGCCTGTTCCCGCGCTTCCGCAAGCTCGCCAAGGACAACGGCGCGTCGATGACGTTCTTCCTGTCCGGGCTGTACCTGCTGCCCGAGTCGAAGAAGCGGCTCTACGACCCGCCGAACAACAACCTGGGCGCGTCGGACATCGGCTACCTCACCGACGAGCACGTCAAGATGACGCTGGACAACATCCGTGAGGCCTGGACCGAGGGCCACGAGATCGGCACGCACTTCAACGGGCACTTCTGCTCGGGCCGCGGCACCGTCGGGAACTGGACGCCGACCCAGTGGCAGAGCGAGATCGACCAGGCCAAGTCGTTCGTCAAGAACTGGAAGACCAACACCGGGCTGAAGGACGAGGCCCCGCTGCCGTTCGACTACGACAAGGAACTCGTCGGCGCCCGCACGCCGTGCCTGCTCGGCCAGGACAACCTGCTGCCGACCGCCCACAAGCTCGGCTGGCGCTACGACGCGAGCTCGCCGGGCGGCCGACAGGTTTGGCCCGAGAAGCGTGGCGGGCTCTGGGACCTGCCGCTGCAGCTCATCCCGTTCCCCGGCCACTCCTTCGAGGTCCTCTCAATGGACTACAACATGCTCGCGAACCAGTCGAAGAACGCCACCCAGAGCGACCCGGGCAACTACCCGGGCTGGCAGCGGCAGGCCGCCGCCTCGTACATCGCCGGCTTCCAGCGGGCCTACGAGACGAACCGCGCGCCCTTCTACATCGGCAACCACTTCGAGAAGTGGAACGGCGGCATCTACATGAACGCCGTCGAGGAGGCGTTCAAGCACATCGCGGGCCAGGAGAAGAAGGACGTCCGGCTGGTCTCCTTCCGGCAGTACGTGGACTGGCTCGACGCGCAGGACCCGAAGGTGCTCGGGAAGCTGCGCCGGCTGGACGTCGGGCAGAAGCCGGCGGGCGGCTGGAAGTCGTACCTCGCGCCGGAGGGCGCGGCCGGTACCCCCGGCTCCCCGACGACGGCCGCCACCACCTAGGCGGTGCGCGGGGGTCGGGGGGCGCGGCCGAGAGTGCGGCCGCTCCTGCTACCTGATCCTTACTTGGGGCAATTGCCGCTTTTGGCGTCGGTGTCGGGGGCGGGAAAGATCGCCGGACGACGCATGCGAAACTTTTCACATGAGTCCTACGCGTGCCCGCCGACGCCGCCCGCTCCGCAGTGCCGCGGCACTGGCAGGAGTCGCCGCGCTGGCGCTGGCGCTCTCGGCCTGTTCCAGCAGCGGCTCCGCCTCCGGCGGCAGCGGTACCAACTTCGTCGGCGGCTCGGGTGAGATCTCCCGGGTGGCCAAGGGCGACCGGCTCGCCGCCCCCGCCATCTCCGGGGAGTCGGTCGACGGCAAGCAGTTGAACCTCGCCGACTACAAGGGCAAGGTCGTCGTCCTGAACGTCTGGGGCTCGTGGTGCGACCCCTGCCGCGCCGAGGCTCCGCACCTGGTCAAGGTGGCCAACGCCACCAAGGCCGAGGGCGTCGAGTTCCTCGGGATCAACATGCGCGACGCCACGAAGGTCAACGCGAACGGCTTCGAGACGCAGTTCGACATCCCGTACCCGAGCTTCTACGACCCGAACGGGAAGCTCATGCTGAAGTTCCCCAAGGGCAGCCTCAACCCGCAGGGCATCCCGAACACCCTGATCATCGACCGGGACGGCCGGATCGCCGTACGGATCCTCAAGGCCGTCGGCGAGGACAGCCTGCGCCAGGCGCTCGACCCGATCGTCGCGGAGAAGTGACGTGACCGAAACGGTCTCCTCCGGGGCGCTGCTCCTCGCGATCCCGATCGCGATGCTCGGCGGCCTGGTCTCCTTCTTCTCCCCGTGCGTCCTGCCGCTGGTGCCCGGCTACCTCTCCTACGTCACCGGCACGTCCGGCGCCGACCTGGCCGAGGCCAAGCGCGGCCGGATGGTCGCCGGCGCGTCGCTCTTCGTCCTCGGCTTCACCGCGGTCTTCGTCTCCGGCGGGGCGCTCTTCGGCTACTTCGGGCTGCGGCTGCAGGAGCACAAGGAGATCATTTCCCAGGTGCTCGGCGTCGTCACGATCCTCATGGGCCTCGCCTTCATGGGGATACTGGGCGGTCTGACCCAGCGTGATCTCCGCTTCCACCGCAAGCCCGCGATGGGGCTGGTCGGCGCGCCCCTGCTCGGCGTGCTCTTCGGCGTCGGCTGGGCGCCGTGCGTCGGCCCGACGCTGGGCGCCGTCCAGGCGCTGGCCTTCAACGAGGCCAGCGCGGGGCGCGGGGCGCTGCTCACCGTCTTCTACTGCGTGGGTCTCGGCCTGCCGTTCATCGTCGCCGCCGTGGCGTTCCGCCGCGTACTGGGCGCGTTCGGCTGGGTCAAGCGGCACTATGTGTGGGTCATGCGGCTCGGCGGCGGCATGCTCGTCGTCGTCGGCGTGCTGCTGCTCACCGGCGTATGGGACGACATGGTCTTCTCCCTGCAGACCTGGTCCACCAACTTCACCCCTGGGGTCTGATTCATGAGTACGGAATCCGGGCCGAAGGCCGCCCGCGGCGCCGAGGAGCGTGACGTCGAGGAGCGTGACGTCGAAGAACGCGATGCGGCGGGCGCGCAGCTGTCGACGGCGCCGGTCGAGGAACTCGGCCAGGTGGTGCCCGGCTCCTTCGGCGGTGTGCGCAGGCCCGGCTGGCGCGGCACCGTCGGCTGGACGCTGCGCGAGTGCTCCGGCTGGGTGCGCTGGATGTGGCGGCAGCTCACGTCGATGCGGATCGCCCTGATCCTGCTGTTCCTGCTGTCCGTGGCCGCGATCCCCGGCTCGCTGGTCCCGCAGACCAGCGTCGACTCCAACAAGGCGGACATGTGGAAGGACGTGCACCCCAACGCCACCCCGGTCTACGAGGCGCTCGGGCTGTTCCACGTCTACAGCTCGCCGTGGTTCTCGGCGATCTACATCCTGCTGTTCATCTCGCTGGCGGGCTGCATCCTGCCGCGCAGCTGGCAGTTCGTCGGGCAGCTGCGCTCCCGGCCGCCGGCCGCGCCGCGCAATCTGACCCGGCTGCCGGCGTACACGACCTGGCGCACCGCGGCGGGTGAGGACGAGGTGCTGGACGCCGCGCAGAAGCTGATGCGCGGCCGCCGGTTCCGTACCCACCGGGTCGGCGGCGCGGTCGCGTCCGAGAAGGGCTTCCTGCGCGAGGCCGGCAACCTGATGTTCCACCTGGCGCTCTTCGGGCTGCTGATCTCCTTCGCGGTCGGTTCGCTGTGGAAGGGCGAGGGCGGCAAGCTGATCGTCGAGGGCGGCGGCTTCTCCAACAACCTCACGCAGTACGACGACTTCAAGCCCGGCACGTTCTACACCGCCGACGACCTGGACCCCTTCGGCTTCTCGCTGGACAGCTTCGAGGCCACCTACGCGCGGACCGGCCCGCAGAAGGGCACCCCGCGGACGTTCCGCGCCAACATCCACTACTGGAAGGGCGCGGACGGCAAGCCGGTCAAGTCCTCGATCGAGGTGAACAAGCCGCTGGAGATCGACGGTGAGACGGTCTACCTGATCGGGCACGGCTACGCGCCGGTCGTCACCGTGAAGGACGCCCGCGGCACCGTCGTCTACCAGGGCCCGACGCCGTTCCTGCCGAGTGACGGCAGCCTCACCTCGCGCGGCGTCGTGAAGGTCACCGACAACTACCGCGACAAGGCGGGTGCCAAGGACCAGCTGGCGTTCAGCGGGATCTTCGCCCCGACGATGGTGATCGACGACGTCCAGGGGCCGCACTCGGTCTTCCCCGCACTCGACCGCCCCGCGCTGATCCTGACCGCGTACCACGGCGACCTGGGCATGGACAGCGGCCTGCCGCAGAACGTGTACCAGCTCAACGACAAGAAGATGAAGCAGTACAAGGCCGCGAACGGCCAGCCGCTCCGTCAGGTGCTGGCCGTCGGGCAGGTCCTGCAACTGCCGGACGGCGGCGGCTCCATCACCTTCGACGGCGTCAAGACCTGGGCCAGCTTCCAGGTCTCCCACCAGGTCGGCAACGGCTGGGCGCTCGGCAGCGCGGTCGCCGCGATCCTGGGTCTGGCCGGCTCGCTGTTCATCCAGCGCCGCCGGGTGTGGATCCGGGCCACCCCGGGCGCGGACGGGGTGACCGTCGTGGAGCTGGCCGGACTCGGCCGCAGCGAGTCCGCGAAGATCGCCGACGAGCTCGGGGACCTCGCCTACCAGCTGCTGCCCGACGCGCCCCAGCTACCGGACCCCAGCGGCCCCGGCGGCGGCACAGCCACAGACCCCTCGGAAGAACCTCTCCTGCCAGACGAAGGAGCGCGCGCGTGACTATCGCGGCCGCGGTCAATGAGAACTTCGCGAACTACAGCAACTACCTGATCTACTCGGCCATGACGGTCTACACACTCGCCTTCCTCGCGCACATGGCCGAGTGGGTGTTCGGCAGCCGCAGCCGGGTCGCGATCACCGCGGCGGCGCTCACCGCACCCGCGGCGGCCCCCGCGATCGAGGTCGTCCAGCGCGGCGGCGGCACCGCCACCCTGGAGCGTCCCAAGGTCGTCACCCGCTCCACGGCGAGCGACCGCGGCATCCCGGACGGCCCCGGCGCCGCCGGTACCGACCCGGACGGCGACAAGTACGGGCGGATCGCGGTCTCGCTGACCGTGCTCGCCTTCGTGTTCCACCTGGCCGCCGTCGCGTGCCGCGCCGCCTCCGTGCAGCGGGTGCCGTGGGGCAACATGTACGAGTTCTCGACGACGTTCGGCATGGTCGCGGTCGGCATGTACCTGGCCCTGCTGGCGCTGAAGAAGCGGGTCCGCTGGATCGGGCTCTTCCTCGTCACCTCGGTGCTGCTGGACCTGGGCCTGGCCGTCGCGGTGCTCTACACCGACAGCGACCAGCTGGTCCCGGCGCTGCACTCGTACTGGCTGTGGATCCACGTCTCGTGCGCGATCATCTCCGGCGCGGTCTTCTACCTCGCGGCCGTCGGAACGTTCCTGTTCCTCTTCCGGGACTTCTACGAGGCGGCCCTGACCGCCGGCCGTGCGGTGAACCCGACCTGGGCCAACATCATGAACCGGCTGCCGTCCGCGGCGACGCTCGACAAGTTCGCGTACCGGATGAACGCGCTGGTCTTCCCGCTCTACACGTTCACCGTCATCGCGGGCTCGATCTGGGCGCAGGCCGCCTGGGGCCGGTACTGGGGCTGGGACCCCAAGGAGACCTGGTCGTTCATCACCTGGGTCGCGTACGCCTGCTACCTGCACGCCCGTGCGACCGCCGGCTGGAAGGGCCGCAAGGCCGCCGCGCTGGCGCTGGTCGCCTTCGCGTGCTTCATCTTCAACTACTACGGCGTGAACATCTTCATCACCGGCAAGCACTCGTACGCCGGGGTCTGACGCCGTAGGACGCGGGACCGGCCGGCCGCTCCCCCCGGGGCGGTCCGGCCGGCGCTCAGCCGCCGGACGGCGGGGTGTCGTCCTTGAGGCCCTTGAGGAAGTCCGGGTTGTCGTCCGGCGCGACCCACTGCGAGCGGGCGGGCGCGCGGCGGCGGTTGCGGCCCGCGACGAGCCAGGCGATCGGTCCGACGAGGACCTCGCCGAAGAGCAGGATGATGATCACCCACACCACCTTCGGCAGTCCGCGGACCTCCTCCTCCGGAGTGTTCAGGCAGTCGATGAACGCGTAGATCCACAGCGCGAGCACCAGCAGGAACGGTAGATACCTGACCATGGTGGGAGAGCCCCCCTGAGCCGGAAGACGGGCCGCGACAGGGGCCCGGTGACGGATACAGAGTAGTGCGTGGCGGATACTGGACCCTATGGCTTACGACGATCTTCGATCCTTCCTGAGGGCCCTGGAGAAGGACGGCGACCTCAAGCGGATCAAGGCCGAGGTCGACCCGTATCTGGAGGTCGGCGAGATCACCGACCGCGTGAACAAGGCGGGTGGCCCGGCGCTGCTCTTCGAGAACGTGCGCGGGTCGTCGATGCCGCTCGCGATGAACGTGTTCGGGACCGACCGGCGGATGCTGAAGTCCCTCGGGCTGCAGGCGTACAGCGACATCAGCGACAAGATCGCCGGGCTGCTGAAGCCGGAGCTGCCGCACGGCTTCACCGGCGTGCGGGAGGCGTTCGGCAAGCTCGCCGGGATGACGCACGTGCCGCCGAAGAAGGTGAAGTCCGGCGACGCGCCCGTGCAGGAGGTCGTGCTGCGGGGCGACGACGTGGACCTGGACGCGCTGCCCGCGCTGTTCACCTGGCCGGAGGACGGCGGCTCGTTCTTCAACCTCGGGCTGACGCACACCAAGGACCCGGAGTCCGGGGTGCGCAACCTGGGGCTGTACCGGCTGCAGCGGCACGACCGGAACACCATCGGGATGCACTGGCAGATCCACAAGGACAGCCGCAACCACTACAAGGTGGCCGAGCGGCGCGGTGAGCGGCTGCCGGTCGCCATCGCCTTCGGCTGCCCGCCCGCGGTGACGTACGCGTCGACCGCGCCGCTGCCCGGCGACATCGACGAGTACCTGTTCGCGGGCTTCGTGCAGGGCAAGCGGGTGGAGATGGTGGACTGCAAGACCGTCCCGCTCCAGGTCCCGGCCAATGCCGAGGTCGTGCTGGAGGGCTGGCTGGAGCCCGGGAAGACGCTTCCCGAGGGGCCGTTCGGCGACCACACCGGCTTCTACACCCCGCAGGAGCCGTTCCCGGCGCTGACCATCGACTGTGTGACGATGCGGAAGCGGCCGCTGCTGCAGTCGATCGTGGTGGGCCGGCCGCCGACGGAGGACGGTCCGCTGGGCCGGGCCACCGAGCGGTTCTTCCTGCCGCTGCTGAAGATCATCGTGCCGGACATCGTGGACTACCACCTGCCGGAGGCGGGCGGCTTCCACAACTGCGCGATCGTCTCGATCGACAAGAAGTACCCGAAGCACGCCCAGAAGACGATGCACGCGATCTGGGGCGCGCACATGATGTCGCTGACGAAGCTGATCATCATCGTGGACGCCGACTGCGATGTGCACGATCTGCACGAGGTCGCCTGGCGGGCGCTCGGCAACACCGACTACGGCCGCGACCTGACGGTCGTCGAAGGGCCGGTCGACCACCTCGATCACGCCTCCTACCAGCAGTTCTGGGGTGGCAAGGCGGGTATCGACGCGACTCGTAAGCTCCCCGAGGAGGGGTACACGCGCGACGGCGGCTGGCCCGAGATGGTGGTCTCCGATCCGGAGACGGCCGCGAAGGTCGACCGGCGCTGGAAGGAGTACGGCCTCTCGTGACCACGGATTCCGCAACCCCGGACCTCTTCGCGCCGGAGCCCGCGCCGCCCGGCAGGATCAGGGCGTTCCTGCGGCTCGTCATGATCGAGCACTCGATCTTCGCGCTGCCCTTCGCCTACATCGCCGCGCTCAGCGCGATGTTCGCCCTGGACGGCTCCGTCCACTGGTGGCGGCTCGTCCTCATCACCGTGGCGATGGTGGGGCTGCGCACCTTCGCGATGGCGTGCAACCGGATCATCGACCGGGAGATCGACGCCCGCAATCCGCGGACCGCCCAGCGCGAACTGGTCACCGGGGCGGTGTCGGTGCGCTCCGCGTGGACCGGTGCGCTGGTGGCCGTGGTCATCTTCCTGGGCGCCGCGGCGCTGCTCAATCCGCTGTGCCTGGCGCTGGCGCCGATCGCCGTCATCCCGATGGTGGTCTACCCGTACGGCAAGCGGTTCACGAACTTCCCGCACGCGATCCTCGGCCTCGCGCAGGCGATGGGCCCGGTCGGCGCGTGGCTCGCGGTCACCGGCGAGTGGTCGTGGCACGCGGTGATCCTCGGGCTGGCCGTCGGGGTGTGGATCGGCGGCTTCGACCTGATCTTCGGGTCGCAGGACGTCGCCGCCGACCGGGCGGACGGCGTGAAGTCCGTCCCGGCCCGCTTCGGCGTCGCCGCCGCCCTGTACGGGGCGCGCGGCTGCCATGTCGTCACGACGGTCCTGCTGGCCTGGTACGGGGTCGCCACCGGCGCGGGCGCGTTCTGGTGGGTGGGTCTGACGATCGTCGCGGGTGCGTTCCTGTACGAGCACTCGATCGTGCGGCCGAACGATCTGAGCCGGCTGAACCGGGCGTTCTTCCAGGTGAACGGGTTCATCGGCATCGCGCTGTTCGTGTGCGCGCTGCTGGACCTCGCGGTCCGCGGGCTCGGTATCTGAGAGCGCGGCCGACAGCACGGCCCGGCCCCGGTATCCGAGAGGGATACCGGGGCCGGGCCGTTCGCTACGACGACTACGACTGCTGCCGCGTGCGTTACGCGCTGGGGTCCTTCATGTTCATGGCGCCGAACATGAACAGGCCCATGAGGTCCTGCGGGGTGAGCACCCGCGCGCCGGCCGGGGCCGTCACCGGGTCGCTGCCGCCCTGGAGGCCGATGACGAGCGGGAGTTTGCCGTGGGCCTTCTCGTCGAGCTGGGAGACGTCCAGGCCGATCCCGGACAGCATGCCGTCCTTGATCGACAGGTCGACGGCGAGATCCTTCGCCGGGACCTTGCTGACGTCCGGCGCCTTGAAGCCCGGGATCTGCTTCTCCAGCGGGGCGAAGCCCTTGGCGAGCTCCTTGGCCGTCTGACCCGCCGGGACCGTCATCGTGACGTGGTCCACGCCGTTGCTGCTGCCCTTGTCGGTGAACTTCGCGTTGTGCGCGACCGCGCTCTTCACCGCGTCGATCAGCTGCTGCTGGGTCTTGGCGTCGAGGGACGACGCACCCGGCATGGGCACCGGCAGCGGCGACTTGCCGAGGCCCTTGTCACCGCCGAGGGTCTTGCCGAGATCGGCGAACGCCGTCGGGTCGATCGAGATCCACTTGCCAGCCAGCGCGTCCTTGACGACACCGAGCGACGACGGCAGCTCGTCCGCCTTGGGGATGAGCTGGTCGAGCGGCGGGTGGCCACCGCCCTTGGCGGCGCCGCCGAGCGCGGTCAGCGCCTTGACGTCGGCCCGCAGGTACATCTTCTTGCCGACGGACCTGACCTCGATCAGGTTCTGCTTCCCCTCGGCGTCCGAGGACAGCTGGAAGGAGAAGGAGGACGTGCCGCTCGCGGCGTCCTTCGCGTCCTTGGCGGCCGCGGCGTCCTTGAGCGGCTTGTCCGAGCTCAGCCCGAGCTTGGCGTGCAGACCCGCGAGCATCTTCGCGGTGTCCTGGGTGAAGCCGTCCGAGCCCTTCATCGCGGTCCAGATCTGGTCCGCGGTGGCGTCGAAGGAGACGGTCGCGGTGACCGCCTTCTGCTCGCCGAGCTTCTCCACGGCGTTCTGGACCTTCGCCGCCGCGCCGGCCTGCTGGACGGTGCCGCAGGCCGCGGAGGCGCCGGCTATGAGGGCGACGCAGCCGATGGCGGCCAGACCCTTGTGTGCGGTGCTGATGTGGTGACTCCCGTAGAACAAGCGGGCCTTCGGCCGGTGGCCTTCGACGCCGGGTGAGGTCTGAAGATTAGCTGTGGATGCCGCTCGGCCCGAACGGGTTTTCCGGCGGATCGACCCGTCGTCGGACGGATCCGGCAGGGCGCATCGTTCGGTCATCGCATCGGTCCGTTCCATCGCATCGGATCCGTCATCGCATCAATCCGTCGGGCGTGCGCGCGCGGAAGAAGAAGGCGGAGGCGACGCCGCCGAGGAGCCCGAAGAGGTGGCCCTGCCACGACACGCCCTGAGCGGTGGGCAGTACGCCCCACAGGATCGACCCGTACAGCACCGCGACGCCGAGCCCGACGGCTATGTCCAGCAGCCGCCGGTCCACGAACCCGCGCACCAGCAGATAGCCGAAGAGGCCGAAGACGACGCCGGAGGCGCCCGCCGTGTTGGTGTGGGCGGGCGCGACGAGCCAGACGCCGAGGCCGCTGGACAGGATGATGACGAAGGACACACTGAGGAAGCGGCGGATGCCGCGCAGCGCGGCGATGAACCCCAGCACGAGCAGCGGCAGGCTGTTGGCCGCGACATGGGCGAAGCCGAAGTGCATGAACGCGGCCGGGATGATGTCGCGCAGCTCACCGGTCTCGCGCGGCACGATGCCGAAGGTGTCGAGCGAGTGGTTGGTCGCCACGTCCACGGCTTCGAGCAGCCACAGCAGCCCCACCCACGCCAGCATGAGCGCGGCGGCAGCCGTGACTCTCGCCCCGCTGCGCAGCGGAGCGAGACCGATACTCGCCTGCGCGGAACGGTCCGCGGTCGGTTCGTAGCTGTGACTCACCGAGGCCCCCCTCAGATCCATGTGTCCCTACCGTAGACAACGCCACCGACATCCGGAGTGGTTCCCGGCGAGAGCCCTCTCCCGCCGCCGGCCGTTCCGGGCGGCCGGATAGGCTCGCGGGGTGGACACGAGCCTGCGCAAACCCTGGATCGTCGGGGTCTCCGGAGCATCCGGGACGCCGTATGCCGCCGCCGTGCTCCGGGGGCTGCTGAGCGCCGGCGAGGCGGTGGACCTGGTGGTCAGCCGGGCCGCCCGGCTGACGCTGCTCGACGAGACGGGCCACGCGTTCCGGGACGCGCACTGGCGCGAGGACCTGCGGACCTGGCTGGCGCGCGGCGCCGACGGCAAGGACGGCCAGTTCGATGTGCCGGACGCCGACCTGGCGGACGTGCGGTTCTGGGCCGCGGGCGATCTCGCGGCCGGACCGTCCTCCGGTTCGTACCCGGTCAAGGGGATGCTCATCGTGCCGGCCAGTACCGCCTGTGTGGCGGGCGTCGCGCTCGGACTGTCGAAGGACCTGCTGCAGCGGGCGGCGAGCGTCACCCTCAAGGAGCGCAGGACCCTGGTGGTCGCGGTCCGCGAGACACCGCTGAACGGCCAGACCCTCAAGCACCTGGTGACGCTCGACGAGGCGGGCGCGGTCGTGCTGCCCGCGTCACCCGCCTTCTACGCGGGCGCCCGGCACATCCAGGACCTGGTGGACTTCGTCGCCGGGCGGGTGCTGGACGCGGCGGCGGTGCCCCACCAGCTGTACCGCAGGTGGGAAGGCGAGCTCGGATCGGCCGCTTCCGCCTGACCGGCGCGCTGATGCGCAGGCCGCAGGGTCGCGGATGCCTTAGATTCTTGTTCGCACGGCGCAATCGATGCATGAACGGGAGGGTCCAGGCATATGGACGCGGTGGACAGGCAGCTCATCCAGGCGCTGCGCGAGAACGGGCGGGCCTCGTACGCGGAGCTGGGACGGCTGGTGGGGCTCTCCGGGCCCAGCGTCACCGACCGGATCAACCGGCTGGAGCAGGCCGGGGTGATCACCGGCTACCGGGCCACCGTCGCGCCCGTGGCGCTCGGCCTCGGCGTGACCGCCCTGGTCGGGCTGCAGCTCAGCGACGCGGCGGACCATGAGGACGTGGCGCACCGGCTGCGCGACCTGGACGAGATCGAGGACTGCTGGTTCATCGCCGGCGACGACTCGTACATGCTCAAGGTCAGGGTGGGCGACGTGGACGGCCTGGAGCGGACGATCCGCCGGCTGTCAGGAACGAAGGGCGTGGCCCGTACCCGGACCACGATCGTGCTCTCCACGAAGTGGGAGAACCGGGTCGGCTCGCTCCCCGAAGAGGCGTGAGTGGGGCCTGCTCGCGGGCGGGATCCGGGGGAGTAGTTTTGATCGGGTCGGAACGGCAACTAGGAGGCGGCAGGCATGGACGCTGGACTCAAGCGTGAGCTGGAGGAGAAGGTCTACGCGGGTGAGCGGCTGACCCGTGAGGACGGAATCGCCCTCTACGAGTCCGACGACCTCGCCTGGCTGGGTGGTCTCGCACACCACGTACGGACGAAGAAGAACGGCGATGTCGTTCACTTCAACGTCAACCGGCACCTCAACATGACGAACGTGTGCACCGCGTCGTGCGCCTACTGCTCGTTCCAGCGCAAGCCGGGCGAGAAGGACGCGTACACGATGCGCATCGAGGAGGCCGTCCGTCTCGCGAAGACGATGGAGGGCGAGAACCTCACCGAGCTGCACATCGTCAACGGCCTGCACCCGACGCTGCCGTGGCGCTACTACCCGCGCTCGCTGAAGGCCCTCAAGGAGGCGCTGCCGTCCGTCTCGCTGAAGGCGTTCACGGCGACCGAGATCCACCACTTCGAGACGATCTCCGGTCTGTCGGCCTCCGACATCCTGGACGAGCTGATCGACGCGGGCCTGGAGTCGCTGACCGGCGGCGGCGCCGAGATCTTCGACTGGGAGGTCCGGCAGCACATCGTGGACCACCGCACCCACTGGGAGGACTGGTCCCGGATCCACCGCCTCGCGCACTCCAAGGGTCTCAAGACCCCCTCGACGATGCTCTACGGGCACATCGAGGAGCCGAAGCACCGGGTGGACCACGTGCTGCGGCTGCGCGAGCTGCAGGACGAGACCGGCGGCTTCCAGGTCTTCATCCCGCTGCGGTACCAGCACGACTTCGTGGACATGAAGGACGGCAAGATCCGCAACACGCTGCAGGCCCGCACCACGATGGCCAGCGGCGCGGACGCGCTCAAGACGTTCGCCGTCTCCCGGCTGCTCTTCGACAACGTGCCGCATGTCAAGGTCTTCTGGGTGATGCACGGGGTGCAGACCGCCCAGCTGGCGCTGCAGCACGGCGCGGACGACATGGACGGCTCGGTCGTCGAGTACAAGATCACCCATGACGCGGACGACTTCGGCACGCCGAACAAGCTGAACCGGGACGACATCCTCGAACTGATCCGTGACGCCGGGTTCCGCCCGGTGGAGCGCAACACGCGCTACGAGATCATCCGCGAGTACCCGGGGCCGAACGCCGAGCGGCGCGAGTCCCCGCAGCCGATGCGCCTCTGACGTCATTGGTTCGCCGAAGGCCCCGGCAGCACGCGTGTGCGTGCTGCCGGGGCCTTCGCGTTGTCCGGGATGCGGAAGCCCGTTGCCGAACGCCAGAAGTAATGGCTACCATCGGCCTATGACCCTTACCTTTGCGCGCGACCCCGAGCTGTCCACCGGCCTCCGCGAAGAGATCCTCCGAATCTGGACCGACGCCTCCAACGCCGGCGGCGCGGTCGGCTTCGTCCCGCCGGTCACGGCCGAGGACGTACGCCCGGTCGCAAACGGGCAGTTCGAGGCGGTCGGCGCGGGGACCCAGCGGCTGCTCGTCGCGTACGAGGACGGGCGGGCGGTCGGCACGGTCTTCCTGAAGCTCAACACCCACCGGCTGATGCGGCACTGGTGCACGCTGGTCACCGTCATGGTCGACCCGGTCCTCCAGGGCGGCGGGCGCGGCCGGCAGATGCTGGCCGAGGCCGTCGGCTTCGCCCGCGACCTGGGCTTCGGCGCGCTCCGGCTCGGGGTGCGCGGCGGCACCGGCGTGGACGCCTTCTACGCCGCCTGCGGCTTCAAGGAAGTCGGCCGCGTACCGGACGCGATCCGCGTCGCCGCGGACGACTTCCGCGACGACATCACTATGTGGCTCCCCCTGCACTGATCGTCGGCGGGCCGTGCTTCACTGGAAGCATGTTCCGTTACACCGCCATGCGTTTTGGCCTCTTCGTCGGCTGCTTCGCGGTCATCTGGGGTCTGGTCTCCCTGCGGATCCTGCCGGCCGGGCTCGGTGGCTCCAACCTCCTGTGGGTTGCGCTGCTCGCGCTCGTCATCTCCGCGCCGCTGAGCTTCGTGCTGCTGCGCGGTGCCCGCGATGCCGCGTCCGCCCAGGTCTCCGCGCGCGTCGAGCGCAGCCGGGCGAACTTCGCCAAGAGCCAGAGCGCGGAGGACGCGGCGGACGACGCCGCGCGCACCGCGTAGCGCCAGTCCGGCCGCAGGACCGCCCGGGGGTCGGTGGGTAACCCTCGTCACACGCTTCGCCATGCCCCGCCGGAACACCCCGTTCCCGGCGGGGCTTTGTGCTGTCCGCGTGCCGGCCCTGGCCGATTCCGGGCGTCCACGTCATGAGAACCCAAAGAATGACTTTGAGTTTCTCAAAGCTCCAGTGTTAGCGTCCGGAACATGTCTCCTACATCCAGTCGCGTACGCATACCCAAGATCCCGTTCTGGGCGCAGATCCTCGGCGGCCTCGTCCTCGGTGTGTGTCTCGGCTGGATCGCCCGCAGTGGCGACATCGCCTGGCTCGGCAAGGCCCTCGACGAGATCGGCTCGATCTTCGTCCAGCTGCTCAAGCTGGCCGTCGCCCCGCTGGTCTTCTTCGCCATCGTGGTCTCCATCACCAACCTGCGGAACGTCTCCAACGCCGCCCGGCTGGCCACCCGCACGCTGCTCTGGTTCATGATCACGTCGCTGATCGCGGTCTCCATCGGCCTCGCGATCGGCCTGCTCACCAACCCCGGCTCCGGCAGCGGCCTCACCCCGGCCGACGGCGCCAAGCCCAAGCACACCGGCTCCTGGCTGGACTTCCTCACCGGCATCATCCCGACCGACGTCATCTCGCCGTTCACCGAGCTGAACGTGCTGCAGATCGTCTTCATGGCGGCCGTCGTCGGGATCGCGCTGCTCCAGCTCGGCGAGAAGGCCGAGCCGATCCTCACCCTCAGCTCCGCCGTTCTCGAACTGCTGCAGAAGGCCCTGTGGTGGGTCATCAAGCTCGCCCCGCTGGGCACGCTGGGCCTGATCGGCAACGCCATCAACACCTACGGCTGGAACCTGATCAAGCAGTACGCGACCTTCACCGCCGACGTCTACGTCGGCTGCGCCCTCGTCCTGTTCGGCGTCTACCCGCTGCTGCTCGCCACCGTCGCCAAGGTCAGCCCGCTGCAGTTCTTCCGCGGCGCCTGGCCCGCCATCCAGCTCGCCTTCGTCTCGCGCTCCTCGGTCGGCACCATGCCGGTCACCCAGCGCGTCACCGAACGCCTCGGCGTCCCGCGCGAGTACGCGTCCTTCGCCGTCCCGTTCGGCGCCACCACCAAGATGGACGGCTGCGCCGCGATCTACCCGGCCCTCGCCGCGATCTTCATCGCCGAGGTCTTCGACGTCCACCTGGGCATCGGCGACTACCTCCTGATCGCCTTCGTCTCCGTCATCGGCTCCGCCGCCACCGCAGGCCTCACCGGCGCCACCGTCATGCTCACCCTGACCCTCTCCACCCTCGGCCTCCCCCTCGAAGGCGTCGGCCTCCTCCTCGCCATCGACCCCATCCTCGACATGATGCGAACCGCCACGAACGTCGCCGGCCAGTCCGTCATCCCGATCATCGTCGCCGCCCGCGAGAACATCCTCGACCGCGACAAATACGCCACAGCCCACGGCGCGGACCTCGACAGCCTGATGGAAGACGACGCGAACGCGAACCGCGACGAGCGCGTCCCGGTCGCCGCGTAGTCGTATATGCGGCAGTGCCCCCGATCCCCGGCATCCGCCGAGGGGCCCGGGGGCACTGGCACGCTGGTTGGAGTCCTCAAAGCTGACGCCGCGTTGCTCTCTGGGATGCTGGAAGCACCTGCGAGAGGGGCGGCCTGCATGCGGTGGAAGACTCACGGCGAGCGTCAGATCTACGCCAACCAATGGGTGAACCTGTTCCTCGTCGATGTCGAGCAACCGGACGGCCGGCGCTGGGAGCATCACGTGGTGCGGATGCGCCACTTGGCCGTGGCCGCTGTGGTGAACGACCAGCGCGAGATCCTGATGATGTGGCGCCATCGCTTCATCACGGACTCATGGGCTTGGGAACTGCCGATGGGGCTCATCGAAGAGGGCGAGACCCCCGACGTGGCGGCTGCGCGCGAAGTGGAAGAGGAGACGGGCTGGCGCCCCGCGCCGATGAAGCCGCTCATATACGCCGAACCGGCCAACGGGATCACGGACTCGCAGCACTACGTGTTCCGGGCCGATGGGGCCACGCAGATCGGCCCACCGACGGAGAAGAACGAGTCCGACCGCATCGAGTGGATCCCCCTGGACCGGGTGCGCGGCATGATCGACCGCCGGGAGATCGTCAGTAGCGGTTCGCTCGTGGGTCTGCTGTACGTGCTGATGGATGAAGCGATCCGCTGAGCTCAGCGCAACATCTCGCGTGACCGCAGGTCGAAAACTGCGTCCTTGATCGGACCGACGACGTAATGGGGCTGCCCCAACACGGCTGCGCACAGCGCCTCCCCGCCGTGCTCATCGTGGGCCCAGCAGAGGGGCCTCCGGCGTGTTGCTGTTCTCTGCTGCTGATGGCTTACGGATCTTGGTGAAGCCCGGCCCATCGCGCCAACGTCGTCAGTTCTGGTTTGGCGCGTCTGTGCAGAGATACCAACACTCGCAGTACCTCGCGTGCCATTGGGTGGATGCGTGCCATCTGCGGCGCCACCCTGCGTGCCTCCAACAGCGACTCCAAGGCCCCGTCCCGGTTACCTGCCGCCAGATGCGCGCGAGCGGCGTCAATGTGGAGGTGGCCGATCCTGGTGGGCGTCAGCCCTGGAAGCTCTGCCCCGGAGCGCGTCAGGTCCTCGGCCATGCCTACAGCCTCGTGGGGCTTGTCGAGTTCAATCCATGAGGCCATTTGGTGGAGCCGGGTATTGCCTCTGCCGAACGTCAGATTGTGGCAGAGCATGTCTGCGTCTCCGAGCTGGTCTGCCAGCGTGGAGGCGTGCCGGATGTGCTCAGCGGTTGCGGCGGTGTTTCGGGCCCGTGAGGCGAGAGTGATCGCGCGGAGATGCAGGCTGCCGGCCGCGACAATCGCTTGTTGGTTGTTACTGGGTGCGGCGGACAAGAGCACGATGGCGCGTTCGATAACGCCCATGCCCCCGTCGTAGTCACCCGCCGTTTGGAACGTGCCTGCCTCCGTCCATGCGCTCGCTGCCTGCGCGATGGGTGACCATGTCCGGGTGGCGGCCCACTGCTGCCGCGCGACGATCAATTCGGCAAGGTCGGGGTAACCCAGGCGATGCGCCACGGTGTACGCGCAGCTGTACACGTCGACCAGGAGATCGAGCGCGGCATGCTCGTATGCCCCGACGAAACCAGCACGAAGCGGAGCGACAGCACCGGCCTCAGCCGTATCGCGGCAGCAGCTGCTCCCCGCCCCGCCCCTTCCCGGTGGCGCGGTCGCCTCGCGCGCCCGTCATGCGTGACGGCTGGGGTACGGCGTCCCACCACACGGAGCCGCCGGAGGATCGACCGAGCGCAACCGGCCCCTCCCTCCCTCGCTGCAGGCCGTCTTTGGCACCCCGTCCCGGCCGCGGTCGGCAGCGCTCCCGGCTACGCGTGCCGTGTGACGGTTGCCGTGTCTGAAGGCCCGCCCGATTTGCTCTCCTAGGAACGGGCTCAGGCGCGGCGACCCATCAACGTGCGTTGCTCGGTGCGCCGCCCTGGATGGAGTCGCGCATGACCTGGCGCAGCCGGCGGACCGCGTGGCGGTAGGGGAGATGGACCTCTTGCCATGGGTCGGAGCCCTGGTCCACCAGGGCGAGAGTGGTGATGCCGTCGCGGATGCTCCGCATTCCCTGGTACGCGTTTTCCGCGGCTTCGGAGACCACGGGTGGGGCGACCATGAGGAGTTCGTAGAAGGTCGGCAGTATGCGCTGGGAGCGGTAGGCGGTGATCACGTCGCCTGGGTCGACGGGTGTCGGACGGCTCAGGGCGAGGGTCTGCAGGGCGGTCTCGGTCTCGGTGAGGGCGGTCAGGAACTTCACGTAGGCCTCGCGGCGGACCTCTTCGAGACGGTTGCCGCGATCCCGCCGGGCCCGGAGGCCCTCGATCAGCATGGACGAGCCCACGCCGAGTACCGCACCGCTCAATGTGCCGACCAGAGTCACCCATCCCATGGCGACCACGATACGAAGAGCCGCAACCGGGCGGCAGCGCGGGCCGGGTCAGCCGGTGGCGAGGCGGAAGTTGAGGCTGCCGAAGGCGACGTGGTCGCCGGGGTGGACGCGGACGGTGCCGGTGATGCGCAGGCCGTTGACGTGGGTGCCGTTGAGGGAGCCGAGGTCGGAGAGGAGCCAGGCGTTGTCCTGGTAGCGGAGCTCGGCGTGGGTGCGGGAGACGGAGTCGTGGCCGAGGCGGAGGTCGCACACGGGGGCGCGGCCGATGCGCAGGGGGAGGGGGCCGGGCTCGGGCAGTCGCAGGCCGGGGAGCTGTTCGGTGCGCCAACTGCCGCGCAGGCCTACGGAGAGCGCCGAGAGGCGGGCGACGGTGCGCAGCAGGAGCTGCGGGGCGCGGCCGCGGGAGGGGAGGTCGGCGAGGGCGCCGTCGACCTCGTCGCGGCTGCGGGCGGTGAGCACGATGTGCATGCGGTGCATGAAGGTGTCGTGGGAGATCCGGCCGTCGCCGGTCCCGGCGCGCAGCACGTCGAGTGCGTGGTCCCGCTCGTTCTCCGACGGCCGTACGCCCTGGGCGCGGAACTCGGGGGACGTCATGGTGGGATTGTCGGCCCGTCAGTAGGACTCTGTCCAGATTCACGGGGGGTGGCCGGTTGTCCGGAAGCCGCCGGGGACCCTGTCGCGGGCGGCGGGCCGGGCGGGGACCCGACCCGTAGGCTTACTTTCGGGTAGCGGGTAGCGGGCAGCGCTACGGGAGAGGTGGCACGGGGTGGGCGGGAAGACCAAGCGGGTGCCGCGGCAGGTGCGGGAGCAGCAGATGCTCGACGCGGCGGTCGCGACGTTCGCGCGGCGGGGGTACCGGGCGGCCTCGATGGATGAGATCGCCGAGCTGGCGGGGGTGTCGAAACCCCTCGTCTATCTGTATCTGAACTCGAAGGAAGAGCTGTTCACCGCGTGCATCCGGCGGGAGGCGGCGGCGCTCACCGAGGCGGTGATGGCCGGAGTGGAGCCGGGGGCGGCGCCGGACCGGCAACTGTGGTGCGGGCTGCGGGCGTTCTTCACGCATACGACGGAACGCCCCGACGGGTGGACCGTGCTGTATCAGCAGGCGCGGACCCAGGGGGAGCCGTTCGCGGACGAGGTCGCGAAGATGCGCGCCGAGATCGCCGAGTTCGTCAGGGAGCTGATCGCGGCCGCGGCCCGGGAGGCAGACTGCGACGGCGAGCTCGCCGAGCGGGAGGTCACGGCGCTGGCGCACGCCCTGGTGGGCGCGGCGGAGTCGCTGGCGGGCTGGGGCTGCGAGCAGCCCGGCCAGTCGGGGAAGGACACCGCGGCGACGCTGATGAACTTCGCCTGGGCCGGCCTGGACAACCTCATGAACGGCCGGCGCTGGGAACCACCTCGCCCGTGAGGTGGACGCGGCCGTCGCCGCGCAGCTCGAAGCGGGATCCCGTCCCGGGAGCGGTCCCGGGAGCGGTCCCAGGAGTGCTCTCGGCCGCGGTCCCGGCCGCGTAGGTCACCGTGCCGGGGAGCAGCACCGGTGCTCGGAACACGGCCCGCAGGGTGATCCGGCCGGCGTTCAGGGGGACCGTCTCGGCGGCGCAGCGGGCCACGGTCCACATGCCGTGGGCGATGGCGCGGGGGAAGCCGAGGGGCTTGGCGGTCCAGGGGTAGAGGTGGATCGGGTTGTAGTCGCCGGACACCCGCGCATGGCGGCGGCCCAGGTCCGCGGTGAGCCGCCAGGTGGCGACGGCGGGCAGCGCGGACCCCGCGCGCTCCGGCGCCTCGTCGGGGCGCGGGCCGGTGGCGCCGCCGTGCCGGGCGAGGTACGTACTGCGGTCGGACCACACGAGTTCGCCGTCGAGGCGGGCCTCGGTCACGAGGACGGCCTCGGTGCCGCGGTGGTGCGGGCGGAGGGCCGAGGTGTGGACGGTCAGCTCGGGACGGTCGGTCGCGCGCAGGGCGCGCACCTGGGTGATCTCGATCGACGTGTGCACCAGGCCGAGCAGCGGCAACGGGAACGCACGGTCGGCCATCAGCTGCGCGGCCAGCGGGAATCCGAGGATGTGCGGGTAGGTCAGCGGTACGGCGCCGGTCGGCGGTACCGCGTCAGGCGCCGCGTCACGCCCGTCCTGGGTGAAGCCGCAGACCCGTGCGTACGCGGCGAGCCGGCCCGGGTCGATGCGTACGGCGGGCAGGACCAGCCGGTCGGTGGGCGCCGCGCTGTCGCGCGGCCGCCCGCGCTTGCGGCGCGAGCCGAGCGCGCCCCGGGCCAGGACCAGGGGCAGCCGCGGTGGTGCGGCGAGGGTGCGGGTGGGCACGTCGGGTCGTCCCTTCGATGCGGGGTGGCTCGGGGTGGCTGGAGAGGGAGAACGTGCGGGTCACGCGCCCAGCAGGCTCTGGCCGCAGACGCGCACGACCTGCCCCGTGACGCCGCCCGATCCGGGGTCCGCGAACCAGGCGATGGTCTCGGCGACGTCGACCGGAAGCCCGCCCTGGCCGAGGGAGTTCATCCGGCGGCCGGCCTCGCGGATGAACAGCGGGACCGCGGCGGTCATCTTCGTCTCGATGAAGCCGGGCGCGACGGCGTTCACGGTGATGCCGTGCCCGGTCGTGCGCGGATCCGTCGCGAGCGCGCGGACGAAGCCGATGACGCCGGCCTTCGAGGCGGCGTAGTTGGTCTGGCCGGCGTTGCCCGCGACGCCGCTGATCGAGGCGGTGGCGACGATCCGGCCGCCGTCGTTCAACGTGCCGGACTTCAGCAGGTGGTCGGTGGTGCGGACGACGCTGCCGAGGTTGACGTCGAGGACGGAGTCCCAGCGGTCGGCGGCCATGTTGGCGAGCTTCCGGTCGCGGGTGATCCCGGCGTTGTGGACCAGCACGTCCAGGCCGTCGGGGAGTGCGGCGGCGATGCGTTCCCCGGCGTCCGGCGCGGTGATGTCCAGGGCGAGGGCGGTGCCGCCCAGCCGCCGTGCGACGTCGGCCAGGGCCTCTTCGGCCTGCGGGACGTCGAGGCAGACGACATGGTGGCCGTCGCGGGCGAGCGTGGCGGCGACGGACTCGCCGATGCCGCGCGCGGCGCCGGTGACCAGGGCGATCCGCGTGCCGGAGGCAGCAGTGGAAACGGCCGGAACGACCGGGGCGGCCGGGCCGATCTCGATGACCTGGCCGCTCACGTACGCGGACTTGGGGGAGAGGAGGAAGCACAGCGTCGACTCGGCGGCCGCGCCGGGCGCCAGGCGCAGCAGCTGGACGGTACGGCCGCGGCCGATCTCCTTCCCGAGGGAGCGGACGAAGCCTTCGAGTGCCTGCTGGGCGGCGGCCTGGTGAGGGTCGGCCGGGTCCGGGACGGCGCCGAGAACGACCACCCGACCGCAGGGCGCGAGCGTGCGGACGACGGGGTGCAGTGCCGCGTACGCGTCGTGCAGCGCGGCCGGTTCGCAGACGTCTGTGGCGTCCAGAACGACAGCGGCAGGGGCGGCGGCCGCAGGCGCGTCGGGTGCGCCGGGCACCGGCTCCGTACCGGTCGCGTCGTCCGGTCGCGGGGCGCCGGCCGTCAGGCGCAGGACCGGTCCGACCAGGTCGGGGTGTTCCGGGGACCAGCGGCGCAGCGCGGTGGGCTGGGGGAGGCCGAGGCGGCCGGAGAGGAAGCGGCCGGGGGCCGTACCCGTGAAACGGAGATAGCGATCGGCCATTGGCCTTCTCCTTACTCTGGAGTAAGTTTACCGCCGGTAAGGCTACTGGTGAGTCAGCGCCCAGCAAAGGGGAGAGCCAGCCGATGAGTGATCGCAGGGACAGTCCGCGCCGGGTCGCGGTGGTGGCGGGCAACCGCATACCGTTCGCCCGCTCCGACGGCCCGTACGCCACCGCGTCCAACCAGGACATGCTGGGCGCGGCGCTGGCCGGACTGGTGGAGAGAACCGGGCTGGCCGGTGAGCGCGTGGGGGAGTTCGTCGCCGGGGCCGTCCTCAAGCACAGCCGTGACTTCAACCTCGCCCGCGAGACCCTGCTCGGCAGCACGCTCGACCCCGCCACCCCCGCCTACGACATCCAACAGGCGTGCGGCACCGGGTTGCAGGCGATCATCGCCGTCGCGAACAAGATCGCGCTCGGCCAGCTCGACTGCGGCATCGCGGGCGGCGCCGACACCGCGAGCGACGCGCCGCTCGGCGTCAACGACCAGTTGCGGCGGATCCTGCTGGAGGCGCGCCGCGCGAAGTCCACGGGTGCGCGCGCCAGGGCGCTGGCGCGCATCCGCCCACGTCATCTCGTACCGGAGATCCCGCGCAACGCCGAGCCGCGCACCGGACTGTCGATGGGCGAGCACGCCGCGCACACCGCCAAGCGGTGGGGCATCGCGCGCGAGGCGCAGGACGTCCTGGCCGCCGCCAGCCACCAGCGGCTCGCCGCGGCGTACGAACGCGGCCTGTTCGACGCCCTGGTGACGCCCTTCCGGGGCCTGGACCGCGACCAGAACCTGCGCCCGGACTCCACGGCCGAGCGGCTCGCACGGCTGCGGCCGGTCTTCGGCGTCGGGGAGGGCGGCGCCACCATGACGGCCGGCAACTCGACACCACTCACGGACGGCGCGGCCGTCGTCCTGCTGGCGAGCGAGGAATGGGCTGACGGTCACGGGCTGGAGCTGCTCGCCTTCCTCACGGCGTACGAGACGGCCGCCGTCGACTTCGTCGGCAACCCCATGGGCGAGGAGGAAGGGCTGCTCATGGCGCCCGCGTACGCCGTGCCGCGCATGCTGGAACGGGCCGGCCTCGCCCTCGGCGACTTCGACCTCTACGAGATCCACGAGGCGTTCGCCTCGCAGGTGCTGGCCACCCTCGCCGCCTGGGAGGACAAGGACTTCTGCACCGGACGGCTGGGCCTGGAAGGCCCGTTGGGCACGGTGGACCGGGAGCGGTTGAACGTGGCCGGCTCGTCGCTCGCCACCGGGCACCCCTTCGCGGCGACCGGCGCCCGCATCGTCGCGACCCTCGCCACGCTGCTCGCCGAGCGCGGCGGCCCGGGGCGCGGGCTGGTCTCCATCTGCGCGGCGGGCGGCCAGGGGGTCACGGCCGTGCTCGAACGCCCGTGACCGGCACCACCTGATCCGTCCGAGCCACCCCGGCCCCGCCCACCCCGGCCCCGCCCGCACCGAACCCCGCCCGCACCGAACCCCCGTCCGCTCTCGTCCCCGCCCGATGCCGCCCTGAACGCCGCCGATCCGCGTAGCGCGAGCCGCCGTACGATTCCGCGAACCAGGAGAGCCCCTGATGTCCCGTAAGAGCCCGATGCCGTCCCAACTCGTCGCCGTGGAACCGGATCTCGTCGTATCGGGCGGTTCGGTCCGGCAGGCCTCCGTGCCGGCTCTCGTACCGCCCGAGAGCGCCGGAAGCCTCGCGGACATCCCGTTCCGCAACGCGGCGGAGGCTCCGCGGGAGGCCGTCCTCAGCCGCAAGGACGAGCGCGGGGCCTGGCGCGACATCACGGCCGCGGCGTTCCGCGACGAGGTGGTCGCGGTGGCGAAGGGGCTGATCGCCTCCGGGCTGCGCCCGGGTGACCGGCTCGCGATCATGTCGCGGACGACCTACGAGTGGACGCTGCTGGACTTCGCGGCCTGGGCCGCGGGCCTGATCACCGTGCCCATCTACCCGACGTCCTCCGCCTCGCAGGCCGCGTGGATCCTCGCGGACTCCGGGGCGGTGGCCTGCGCGGTGGAGAGCGTCGAACAGACCCGGCTCGTCAGCGGGCGGCGCCGCGAACTGACCGGGCTGCGGCATCTGTGGCAGCTGGACGCGGGCGGCATCTCCCAGCTGATCTCCGAGGGGCGGGAGCTGCCGGACATCCTCATCGAGGGGCGGCGCGGCGGCCTCGGACCCGACAGCGTCGCCACGCTCATCTACACGTCGGGCACCACCGGACGCCCCAAGGGCTGCATCCTCACGCACGGCAACTTCTTCGCCGAGGTCGACAACTCCATCGAACTGCTGCACCCCGTCTTCAAGTCGGTGAGCGAGGAGCCCGCCTCGACGCTGCTCTTCCTGCCCCTGTCGCACGTCTTCGGCCGGATGGTCGCCGTCGGCTGTCTGCGGGCCCGGGTCAAGCTCGGCCACGCGCCCAGCATCGCCACCGATGACCTGCTGGCCGACCTCGCGGGCTTCCGGCCGACGTTCCTGCTCGCGATCCCGTACGTGCTCGAGAAGGTCTACAACACCGGCCGCGCCACCGCCGAGTCCATGGGCAGGGCCGCCTCCTTCGACCGGGCCGCCACGATCGCGCGGCGGTACGGCGAGGCCCTGGAGGCACAGCAGTCCGGAACCGGGCGCGGGCCCTCGCTCGGACTGCGGGCCGCCCACGCGCTCTACGACCCGCTCGTCTACCGGCGCATCCGCGCCGCCCTCGGCGGCAAGGTCCGCTACGCGATCTGCGGCGGCTCACCGCTCGGCCGCCGCCTCGCCGCGTTCTACGCGGGCGCGGGCGTCGTGGTCTTCGAGGGCTACGGGCTGACGGAGACCACGGCCGCCGCCACCGTCACCCCGCCGCTGCGGCCCCGGCTCGGTACCGTCGGCTGGCCGCTGCCGGGTGCCGCCGTCCGGATCGCCGACGACGGCGAGGTGCTGCTCAGCGGCGGCATGGTGTTCGGCGGCTACTGGAACGGCCGGGTCGGGGCGTATCACCCGGTGAACGGAGGCTGGTTCGCCACCGGTGACATCGGGGAACTCGACGCCGAGGGCTATCTGACGATCACCGGCCGCAAGAAGGAGATCATCATCACCGCGGGCGGCAAGAACGTCGCCCCGGCTCCGCTGGAGGACCGGCTCCGGGCGCATCCCCTCGTGGGCCAGTGCATGGTCGTCGGCGACAACCGCCCCTACGTGGCGGCGCTCATCACCCTCGAACCCGACGGCCTCAGCCACTGGCGCCGGATGCACCACCGCGACGGCGTCCGCCCGGCGCAGCTCGCCGAGGACCCGGAGCTCCTCGCGGAGATCCAGCACGCCGTCGACGACGCGAACGACTCGGTGTCACGGGCCGAGTCGATACGGCGCTTCCGGGTGCTGCCGGTGGAGTTCACGGAGGATTCGGGGCATCTGACGCCGTCGATGAAGCTCAGGCGGGCGGCGGTTGTGAGGGACTTCACGAAGGAGATCGAGGACCTCTACCGCAAGCGGTGACGGCCGCGGTGACGGTCGCGGTGACGTTTGTGGTGGTAGCCGCGGTGATACGCCGACGCCGGCCGGACCGGTTCCCCAGTCCGGCCGGCGCCATGTGCTGAACGACCCCGGTCAGCAGTTGCCTGCTGTCGGGTGGCCGGCGAAGCGGTCGGCGAGCCAGGCCATGGCGAAGGGGGATCCGGCGATGGCTCCGGTGATGTGGCCGAGCGGCATGGACTGCCACTGGACGTCGACGCCCTTCGCGCACCAGTCGGTGCGCAGCTGCTGCCCCACGGTGTAGGGGATCAGCTCGTCGATGACGCCGTGGTAGAGGTAGACCGGGGCGTCGGGCGCGTGGGTGCCCAGGGTGTCGGCGCGCAGCGCGCTCTGCCAGTCGGCCTGGTAGAGCGGGTTGCTGACGGTGACCTGGTCGATGCGCTGGAAGAGACCGGCGATGGCGTCTATGGCGACGCACTGCGTCTTGACGATGTTCACCACCGAACGGCCCTTGTCGTTCAGGTACTTGGCGAGGTCGAGCGCCGGGTACGCGGCGTCGTGGCCGACGGCCGCGGCGAGGATCAGGCCCGCGCCGACGCCTCCGTTGTTGAAGTCGGCGACCTTGAGGAGGTCGGCGGGGACGCCGCCGGTGGCGGTGCCCCTGACGTTCAGGTCGGGTGCGTAGGAGTCATGGATCTCGGCGGCCCAGCTGGAGGCCTGGCCGCCCTGCGAGTAGCCCATGATGCCGACGGGCGTGTCGGCGTTCAGGCCGGTGCCGGGCAGCCGTTCGGCGGCGCGGGCCGCGTCGAGCACGGCCTGCCCCTCGGCCCGGCCGACGGTGTACGTGTGGGTGCCGGGGGTGCCGAGCCCCTCGTAGTCCGTGACGGCGACGGCCCAGCCGCGCAGCAGCGCCTGCCAGATGAGGCTGCCCTCGGCGGTGGTCCCGGTGGGGAAGCCGCGGGAGGGCGCGCAGCTGTCGGCGAGACCGACGGTGCCGACGGCGTACGTGACGAGGGGGCGCTGTCCGGTCCTGCCGTCGTTGGGGACCAGGACGGTTCCGGAGACGACGTTCGGTGCGCCGGTGGCGGTGGTGGACCGGTAGCGGATCTTCCAGGCCCTGGTGCTGGTGAGTACGAGGGGGTTGGGCATGAAGCGGCTCGGCTGGGCGCTGACGATGTCGCCGGGCTGCCCGGCGGACGTGGCGGACGTGGCGGACGCGGCGGCGGCCGGAGCCGAGGCCTCGGCCGGAGCCGAGGCCTCGGCCGGGGCCGCGGCGGCGGTCAGTGCGGTCGTCAGTGCCAGGGCGGCCAGGGCCGCCAGGACGGTGTGCCGGATGCGTCGTACGGTGCTCTGCACTGCGGCTCTCCCATCAATACGGTGGAAGGTGTGGGGTACAGGGACCGTAGTGACTTGCGGGTAGCCCCGGCGTTGACCACGCCGCTCACCTTTGCTGACCCGGAACCGCATTCACTCCAAGGGGTTCACTCCGGAGGCTCGATGCCGGGGATCCGGTGCGAGGCCTTCACTCCGAGGGATGCAGCCCGAGGGCCGCATGGCGGTATGCGCCGGGGGTGGTCCCGGTCCAGCGGCGGAACGCCCGGTGGAAGGCGGTGTCCTCGGAGAATCCGAGCCGCGCCGCGAGTTGGGCGATCGGCTCGTGCCCCTCACTGAGCCCGGCGATGGCCGCGTCCCTGCGGACCGAGTCCTTGAGCCGCTGGAAGGACGTGCCCTCCGCCGTCAGCCGGCGCCGCAGCGTCGCGGGGCTGACCGCGAGCCGCGCCGCGATCTCCGGGGCCTCCGGCAGCCGGGTGCGGGTGATCAGGGCGCGGGCCATGGTGCGGCGGATCTGTTCGGTGACGGTGGTTCCGTAGTCGCGCCGGCTGAGCAGGTCGGCGGGGGCCCGGCGCAGCAGTTCACCGAGCGCCGACTCGTCCTGGATGAGCGGGGCGTCGAGCCAGTGCGCGTCGAAGGAGGCGCCGGTGTGCTCCGCGCCGAAGCGGACCGGGCAGCCGAAGAGCAGGTCGTACTCGGCCCGGTGCGGCGGCGCCGGATAGGCGAACTCGGCGGACAGCAGCGGGATGCGGCTGCCGACGAGCCAGCTGGAGAGCCGGTGCCAGATGACGACCAGGCACTCGGAGAGGAAGTGGTCCGGATCGTCGGTGAGCTCGCCGCGCACGGTGAAGCGCGCGACGGCGCCCGACGCGCGGACGGCGAGGGCGGGGCCGCTCGGGAACAGCCCGTAGAACCGCACCGCCCGGTCCAGCGCGGCGCCCAGGTCACGGCCGCCCAGCGCCGTGCAGCACATCATGGCGAAGGTGCCGCGCGGGCTGGGCGCGGGACCGAGGCCGAGGAACTCGTCGTTCGTGGCCCGGTGCAGTTCCTTGACGAGGCAGGTGAACTGGGCGTCGGTCACCCGGGCCCGGTCGTCGCCGAGCAACAGGGGGGCGATCTGGGCTCGTTGGAGCAGCGGGGCGGTGTCGATGCCGAGCCGCTGGGCACCGCGTAACGCCGCTCTGACCCGGTGCACCGTGATCGTATGCGTGCCCATGACACTCAACGGTGCTCCCGCTGAGCGGCAGGGTCAACCCGTGTGACGGTTCGTGTCATCTTCGTGGGGCCTCGTGCTTCATAGCGTCATGGCTACACGACCAAGGGAGGCGCGCGATGGGCACCATGGCACCGCAGACCGATCGGCCAGGGACGCTGGCGTTGACAGCGGAATGGGTGGCGGAACGGCACGGCGACAGTCCCGCACTGCGCTTCCGCGCCGGCGGCGGCTGGCGCGACATCACCTACACGGAACTGCGCGACACCGTACGGCGGGCCGGCTGCGGGCTCGTCGCGCTCGGCGTCGAGCCCGGTGACCGGCTGGCGATCCTGTCCGAGACCCGGCCGGAGTGGACGTACGCGCACCTCGCCGCGCTGGCGGCGGGCGCCGTCATCGTGCCGGTCTATCCGACGGCCGGGGACGAGGAGGTCGCCTGGGTGCTGAGCGACTCCGGTACCTCCGTGATCCTCTGCGAGGACGACCGGCAGGCCGCCAAGGTGGAGCGGCTGCGGGACCGGCTGCCGCAGCTCCGGCGGGTCCTGGTGCTCAGCGCCCTCGACGGGCTGGCGGCGGGCACCGCGGCGGAAGGCCACCCGTCGGCGGACATGGCGGCTGGAGGCACGGCGCCGGAAGGCTCGGCGGCGGAGGGCTCGGCCGGGACGGCCGCCCCGCTGGACGACGACCTGCTCGCCGAGCTGCTGGCCCGTGCCGGGGCGCGCAAGCCCGAGGACCTGGCGTCCATCGTCTACACCTCCGGCACCACCGGGATGCCCAAGGGGTGCCGGCTCACCCACGGCAACTTCGGCGCCGTGCAGGACGCCACCGTGCCGCACATCGAGGGCGGCCTCCCCGGCGACACCACGTATCTGTATCTGCCCCTCGCCCACATGCTGGCCCAGCTGATCCAGTTCACGACGCTGCTGGTCGGCGGGGCGCTGTGCTTCTTCGGCGGGCGGATCGAGAGCATCGTCGCCGAGCTCGCCGAGGTCAGGCCCACCCATCTGCCGTCCGTACCGCGGCTGTTCGAGAAGGTGCACTCCCAGGTGCTGTCGCTCGCGGAGTCGCAGGAGGGCGGCAGGGAACGGTTCGAGGCGGCCGTCGCGCTCGGTGTGCGGGCGGCCGAGCTGCGGGACCGGGGCGAGGAGCTGCCGGCGGAGCTGCGCGAGGCCTACGACGCGGCGGACGCCGAGCTCTTCAGCCTGGTCCGCGCCGTCTTCGGCGGCCGGCTGCGCTGGGCGACCACCGGAGCCGCGCCCATCGCCCCGCAGACCATGGACTTCCTGCGGGCCTGCGGGCTGGCCGTCCTGGAGGGGTACGGCATGACGGAGTCCGGCGGCATCATCGCCGTCAACCACGCCACCGACTTCCGGCACGGCACCGTCGGCCGGCCCATCGACGGCTGCGAGGTGCGGATCGCGGACGACGGGGAGGTGCTCGCCCGGGGCGCCAACGTCTTCCCCGGCTACCACGGCGACCCGGACGCGACGTCCGAGGCACTGGACTCCGACGGCTGGCTGCACACCGGGGACCTCGGCGCGTTCGACGCCGACGGCTATCTGAAGATCACCGGCCGCAAGAAGGACATCGTCATCACCTCGGCCGGCAAGAACCTCACCCCGACCCAGATCGAGTTCGCCATCCAGCAGTCCCGCTACGTCTCGCGGGCGGTGATGATCGGCGACCGCCGCCCGTACCCGGTCGCGGTGCTCACCCTGGACCCGGACGAGATCATCGGCTGGGCCTCGCGCACCCAGAAGATCCTGGGCGCCCGCCCGACCCGGCACCCGGCGGTGCACGCCCTGGTGCAGGAGATCGTGGACGCGGCCAACGAGCAGGTCGCCCGGCCGGCCCGGATCCGGGCGTTCGTGATCCTCGACGAGGACCTGTCGGTGGAGGCGGGAGAGCTCACACCGACGCTGAAGCTCCGCCGCTCGGTCGTCGCGGAGCGGTACCGGGACCGGATCGACGCGCTCTACGCGGAGCTGGCCGAACGCCCGGAACACGTGGAACACCCGGAACACCCGGAACACGGGGAAAGTACGGAACGCGTCGAACGCGATGAAAGCGGAGAAGGCCGGGAAACTCCGGAACCCGTGCCGGGCCCGCGGTAGCGGCGGGAAAGGCAGGAGCCCCGCACAACCGGTGCGGGGCTCCTTGGCAATGCTGTGAGGCGATCCCGTCGATCAGGCCGGGGTTACGTTCTCCGCCTGGGGGCCCTTCGGGCCCTGGGTGACGTCGAAGTTGACCTGCTGGTTCTCCTCGAGGGAGCGGAACCCAGCGGCGTTGATCGCGGAGTAGTGAACGAAGACGTCGGGGCCCCCGCCGTCCTGGGCGATAAAGCCGAAGCCCTTTTCAGCGTTGAACCACTTCACGGTTCCGGTAGCCATAAAGCCCTCCTTGGGCCCAAAGGGTTGCCCTGCTCCAGAACCTGCAACTGCGAAGTCTGAAAACTACAAAAGCCTACGGGGTCACATGCTCCGCAGGCTCTGTACTGCAAGGGAAACCAAACTGCAACTTGCGAGGAGAGTAGCACGCAGGTTCAGGGGTGGGGAAGGGTCTCAAGATCGGCCTTTCGAGGCCCGTCCAGGGGCTGTTCCGCCGCCCGCCCACAAGATCCGCAAGGACCAGGACTAGCCTCCTGATGTGGACAAATCTGCACCTGACGCCGAAAGCGGCCGGACCCGTCCCAGGGTCGGCCACATCCAGTTCCTGAACTGCGTGCCCCTGTACTGGGGGCTTGCCAGGACAGGAGCCCTCCTCGACCTGGAACTCACCAAGGACACCCCGGAGAAACTCAGCGCCCAGCTGGTGCGCGGGGACCTGGACGTCGCTCCCGTCACGCTCATGGAGTACCTGCGGCACGCCGACGAACTGGTGGCGCTCCCGGACATCGCCGTCGGCTGCGACGGCCCCGTCATGTCCTGCGTCATCGTGAGCCAGCTGCCGCTCGACCAGCTCGACGGTCAGCGGGTCGCCCTCGGCTCCACGAGCCGGACCTCCGTGCGCCTCGCCGAGCTGCTGCTCACCGAGCGGTACGGGGTGCGCCCCGACTACTACAGCTGCCCGCCCGACCTGTCGCTGATGATGCGGGAGGCGCAGGCCGCCGTGCTCATCGGTGACGCGGCCCTGCGGGCCTCCCTGCACGACGCGCCCCGGCTCGGCCTGCAGGTGCACGACCTGGGCCAGATGTGGAAGGACTGGACGGGGCTGCCGTTCGTCTTCGCCGTCTGGGCCACCCGCCGCGACTACTTCGAGCGCGAGCCGGAGGCGGTCCGCGAGGTGCACCGCGCGTTCCTCGCCTCCCGTGACCTCTCGCTGGAAGAGGTCGACAAGGTCGCCGAGCAGGCCGCCCGCTGGGAGTCCTTCGACTCCGAGCTGCTGAGCCGGTACTTCACGACGCTCGACTTCTCCCTCGGCGCCGGGCAGCTCACCGGCATCGCCGAGTTCGCCCGGCGCGTCGGCTTTCCCGCGGAGGCGCGCGTCGAACTGCTCTGACCACGCGCCCCCCGGGACCGGAGCGACCGCTGTCGTTCCGGAGTGACCGCTGCCGCCCGGAGTGACCGGTGCTCCCCGCGCGACCGCTGTTACAGCGAGGTCAGCGGGACCTGGACGGTACGGACCTCGCCGTCGCCCAGGTGCAGCAGGCCGCGGCCGGGCTGGATGGCCTGGCCGATGGAGCCGCGCTGCAGCCGGACGCCGACCAGGTCGCCGTCCGACATGTTCTGCGGGGACAGGAGAAGGCCGCGGCGGGCCTTCTTCATCTCGACCTGCCAGCCGTTGAAGCCGCCGCAGATGTCGTCCGCGTCGCCCGCGATGACCAGGCCGATGTCCTTGCCGGTCGCGTTGCGGACCACGGACTGGAAGACGTCCCCCGCCTCGCAGTTACGCAGCAGCTCCGCATCGTCCACGATGATCACTCCGGGGCCGCTGAAGCGGGCCAGCGCCTCCTGGAGCTCGGCCGTGGTGATCTCGTCGGTGCCGAAGAAGCCCACGACGCCCGGGGCGTGCTTGAGACGGCGCAGCGGCGACTGGCGGCGCGGGGTGGCCAGGATGATCTGGGTGCCGGCGGTGAGGAACGAGCGCGTCATCGTCAGCAGCGCGGTGCTGCGCCCGGAGCGGGCGGGGCCCGCGATGACGAAGGCGGGCGTGCCCTCGGCGAGGTTCGGGCCCAGCACGGTCAGCTGGTCGCCGCCGATGGCCGCCATCGACCAGAGCCGGCCGCCGCCGCGCATGGCCTGCATCTCCTGCGGGTCGCGCATCTCCCACGCCTCCTCGAAGGAGATCCGGGCGGGCAGCACATCGACCCGGAACGGCCGCCGGGACCGCGGTACGGCGCTGTCCCGGTCCTTGGCCGCGGCGCCGATGGCGTGCAGGGCCGCGGACTGGGCCTGGCCGCTGGGGTCCTCGGTGAGCAGCGCCACATGGGTCTCGGTGGCGCCCTGGGCGCGGAACGCCCGGCCCGGCGGGATCTTCGCGGGGATCTTGCGCGGGTTGAGGCCGATGAGGGACAGGTCGCCCGAGTCGCTGAGCTGCAGCGCGATCTTGTTCTCGGTGAGGGTGGAGATCCGGCCGAGCAGCAGCGACCGGTCGCCCGTCATGATCACGTGGATGCCGACGGACGCGCCCTCGCGCATCAGCTGGAAGATCGTGTCGGTCAGCGAGCCGTTGTTCAGATCGCCGAGCGAGGGGGTGAAGCCCTCCCAGCGGTCCAGCAGCAGCACGATGTGCGGCAGCCGGTCCGCCTCGGCGACGCCGGTCCGCTGCTCGTTGATGTCGGTGAAGCCGCCCTCGCCGAGCAGCGCCATCCGGCGCTGCACCTCGGCGGCGAGCTTGCCGATCAGCCGGACCGCGCGGTCCGCCTCGTTGGAGCGGACCACGGCGCCGCAGTGCGGCAGCGCGGACAGCGCCAGGAGCGCGCCGTTCCCGCAGTCCAGCGCGTACAGGTGCACATCGGCGCAGGAGTTGGAGCGGGCCAGCGAGCCGGCGATGGTGCGCAGCGTCTGCGAGCGGCCCATGCGCGGGGCGCCCGCGATCATCAGGTGACCGAAGGTCGTCAGATCGATGGAGGCGGTGCGCCGCGCCTGCTCGCTCGGCAGGTCGTCGACCGCGTACGGGGCCGGCAGCAGGCCGTCGCGGGAGACGTTGACCGGGGTCTCCAGCTCGTCGATGACCATGCGTTCGGTGAGCGCGGGCAGCCACGGGCTGTGCTGCGGCGGCAGCCCCAGCTGCTCGTTGGCGCCCTGGATGGCCTCGACGAGGACGGCGAGGTCGGTCAGCAGGTCGTCGTCGTTGGTGCGGGGGCCGGCCGGCCGTTCCGGGACCGGGCGGCCGAGGCCGTCCCAGCTGATCTGCACGGTCCACGGCGCGGGCGCCTTCGTGGCGACCTGGCCGGGCCGCCGGCCGCCGACGCGTCCGGACTGGAACGGCAGCAGCGACGACGCGCCGAGCCGCACATACGCCCGGCCCGGGGTGGACTTGGCGATGTATCCGGCGTCGGGGGCGTCGATGACGTCGGACGATTCGCTGGCGTCGGTGACGCGGAGCGCGATGCGGAGGTTGGTGTTGGCGCGGATCTCGGGGGAGACCACACCCGAGGGTCGCTGGGTGGCGAGGATGAGGTGGATGCCGAGCGAACGGCCTCGCTGGGCGATGTTGACCAGGCCGGTGACGAAGTCCGGCAGCTCACGGGCCATGGACGCGAACTCGTCGATGACGATGAGCAGTCGGGGCATCGCCGCGAGCCCCGGGTTGGTGCGCATCGCGATGATGTAGTCCTCGAGGTCCTTGGCGCCGGCTGCCGCGAGGGTGTGCTCGCGGCGGCGCAGTTCGGCGCCGAGCGACTCCAGGGCCCGTTCCACCAGGTGCGTGTCGAGGTCGGTGACCATGCCGACGGTGTGCGGCAGCTTCACGCAGTCCTTGAAGGCCGCGCCGCCCTTGTAGTCGACGAGGACGAACGTCATCGCGTCCGGCCGGTTGGCGACCGCCAGCGACGCGACGATGGTCTGCAGCAGCTCGGACTTTCCGGAACCGGTGGTGCCGGCGACCAGGCCGTGCGGCCCGTCGCGGACCAGGTCGATGGCGAACGCGCCGTCGAAGGACGAGCCGACGACGGCCTGGGTGGAGCGGCCGCCCATGCTCCAGCGGGCGGCGATCCCGCCGACGGTGGGCGGCTCCATCTCGATCACGTCGAGCAGCCGGCAGGAGTCCGGCAGGGCCGATCCCTCGTCACCGCTGACGTCGCGGATCGGGGCCATCGCCCGGGCCATCTGCTCGCCCCACGCGGCGGTCACACAGTCGGGCCGCACCTCGGAGACCGGCTCGATGCCGGCCATCGAGACCTGCAGCAGCCCGTAGTAGTCCTCCTCGACGAGCGCGCGGCACTCCTCGGGGAGCAGCCGGCGGTCGGCGTCGAGGCAGATGAGGTGGATGCCGACGCGGGGGCCGTCGCGCAGCACCTGGGTGAGGCCGGGCAGCGCGCGCAGCCGCCGGGAGCCGTCGAGGACGACGAGGATCGTGGGGCCGCCCCAGGCCTGGTTGGGCTGGGAGCCGGCCTCGCGGGCCGCGTCCTGGCGGGAGGTGACCTGGGCGAGCAGCTCGCTGATCCGGCGGGCGACACTGTCGGCGTCGGTGCCGATCAGGGCCAGCGCGGACTGTCCCTCGCGGGCCCTGGCGTGCGGCAGCCAGCGCACCCACTCCCAGCCCTCGCGGCCGCTGGGGTCGGTGAGTACGCAGATCTGCAGGTCGGCGGGGGAGTGCAGGGCGGCGGCCTGGGCCACCAGCCAGCGGCCGATGGCGCGCGGCAGTTCACCGCGGCCGGCGACGCCGAGCACGCCGTGCTGCTGCATGGGGACGGTCACCGGAACGTCGGACAGCTTCCGGGCCTCGTTGCGCTTGTGCTCCTCCTGGGCCGGGTCCGCGACCTGGACCTCGGTGGGGAGGGTGCCGGTGCCGACGCGCAGCATCCCGTAGTCCGGGTCGGAGCGCCGCCGCTCCCACAGCCGCTGGCTCGGTCCGGTCGCGGCGACCAGCACCTCGGCCGGGTCCGGCGCCTGGGTGCGGCGGGCGGCGGTGTCGGCGGCCATGGCCTTGCGGGCCTGCCGCTCGATCGACTCCTTGTGCGTCTCGTAGTCGGCGTTGGTCTGGCGGAACGACTTCTTGCCGTGCTTCTTGTCGTTCATGTAGTTGCCGACCATGGCGATCGGGCTGAGCACCGCCATGAAGAGGAAGCGCGGCTGGTGCATCATCATCGCCATGATCACCGCGCCGAACAGCGGCACGACCGCCATCAGCCAGGGCATGGGGCGGTTCTCGGACTGCTTGGGCTTGCTCGGCAGCTGGAATTTGGTCGGCCGCGGCGGCGGGGTGATGCGCGGCGGCCGGTTGTAGTCGAGACCGGTGCCGTCCTCCGAGGGCTTCAGCGCGGTGTCGGGGAAGCTCGGCAGGCTCAGTTCCAGCAGGGTCTGTCCGGCGGCGACGACGCTGCGCGGCCGCCAGGGGCTCGCGTCGTTGAGCGGCTTGCCGTCGATGGTGGCGGAGCTGCCGAAGGACGGGTGGACGGTGACCGTCCCGTCGACCGCGACGTCCACCTCCACCGCGGAGTGCGGCAGCGCCGGGTCGTTGAGCCGGATCCACGCGTCGGGCCCGCTGCCGACGACGGCGACGCCGGGACCGAGCCGGTGCACGCCGCCCGCGTCGGGGCCGCCCACGATCCGGACTTCCACCGTCCCCTGGGCGTCGGGCGCCGGGCAGGCGTCCGGCGCGGCGACGCTGACCACCGCGCCGTCGCGCACCGGTGAGGCGTCCAGGCTCAGCTCGGGGTCGATCTGGAAGCCGTTGATGTGCAGGGTGGGCGGGCCCTGTCCGTCGTCCGGACGTCCGAGCAGCCGGCCGATCTCCGCCGCGAGCGCGCCGACGGGCGCCGCGGGGTCGGCGTCGACCAGCATGTCCGCACGGTCGTCACGGACCGGGTCGATCACGCTGAGCTGGAGTTCCACTGCCGTCCCCCTGCACCACTGAGCACTACTGGTATTTGCTGTTGACCATCATGCAACAGGTCCCCGACAACGCACCGGCCGCATGGGCCGGAACCGGGCCCATGGCAGAAGGTGTCCTGACGCTCGGTGGGTCAAGAGTGAGAGAATTGGCGGGCATTGGACGCGGAAGCCGTGAGCGGCGGGCGGCGGCAGAACCGACGGGGGAAGTATGGGTAGTCCTGACCGATTGAAGGTGGATCTCGGCGGTTTGGAGGATTTTGCCTCCAACCTCGATGCCGTACGGACCACGATGAACGGCACGCGCAAGCTCTTCGAGTCCTACGAGGCGAAGCTCGGCTCCGGGAAGGTCGCCGACGCGCTGGACAGCTTCGAGCACAACTGGAAGGACGGCCGGAAGGAGATCGACGGGCACCTGGAGGGGCTGGCCAAGATGGCCAACACCGCGGTGCGCGAGATCCGGAAGGCCGACAAGCAACTCGCCGACGACCTGGCGAAAGCGGCAAAGGGTGAGGGCGACAAGTAGTGAGTGCGACTCCGCGGGTGATGCCGGTCGAGCGGGAGGGCTTCTCGCTCACCGTGCCGATGACATGGTGGGAGTTCGACCTGCACCCGGCCAGCCGGGACGAGAGCATCCGCAAGCTGATGGCGCAGCGGGTGCAGGAGAACCCGGCGATCGGGGAGCACCGTGACGTGCTCGCCAAGTTCCTGCGCAGGGCGGCGCGTGAGGCGTACGACAGCGGGGCGGTGTACATCGGCTGCATGGCGCAGAACTTCGGCGGGATGCCGCTGACCGCGTCCGTCACCGTGTCGCTGGTCGGCGCGCGGACGCCCGAGGGCCAACTGCTGGCCACGGATCCCGCGTCGATCGTCGCGGGGCTGCGGGAGAAGCCGGCCCGGCGCGAGGGGGACGCGTGGCGGAAGGTGACGACGGTGGAGATCCCGGAGACCGGAGCCGCCGCCCGTACGTACGGGATCGAGGACATCGAGATCCCCGGCGACAGCAGAACCGTACGCACGGTGCTGATGCAGACATTCATCCCGCTGCCGGGCGGCGGGGACCGGGTCGCGCTGGTCGCCTGCAGCAGTCCGATCCTCGATCTCGCGGACTCGTTCTTCGACGTATTCGACGCTGTGACCTCGACGTTCCGCTACCGGGAACCGCAGACTGCACCCGCGCCGTCCTCACCCGTAAGCTGAGGCTTCCGCAGACCATCACATCAATCTGCGACTCGAAGGCCACGGGGGTCGGCCCTGCGGCAAGGCCAATGGAAGGTATTCCTCTATGTCTAATGTGAACGTTACATACCAGGACATGCGTGACGCGGCCAGCAAGCTCAAGACGGGCCAGGCCGAGATCACCGAGAAGCTGAACACGCTGCACAAGTTTGTTCAGGGCCTGGTGAACGGCGGCTATGTGACCGACCGTTCCTCGAAGCAGTTCGACCAGTCGTACACCGAGTTCAACACCGGTGCGACCAAGACCATCGAGGGTCTTGAGGGCATGGGCAAGTTCCTCGAGAGCGCCGCGCACGCGTTCCAGTCCGCGGACGAGGAGCTCGCCAAGGGCCTCGGCCACTGATCGGGCGGCAACGGATGCGCCGCAGCGGATCACCGCTGCGGCGCATCGTGCGTCACGGGCGCCGCCCGGGGGCACACTCCGCTCAGAGGAGGCTCTGATGCAGCCGTTGGCTACGACAGATCCGTCGTCGATCGGCCCGTACCGTCTGCTCGGACGGCTCGGAGCGGGTGGGATGGGCCGGGTCTATCTCGGCCGCAGCCCCGGCGGGCGCACGGTCGCGGTGAAGGTGGTCCGTTCCGAGCTCGCCGAGGACACCGAGTTCCGCACCCGCTTCCGCCGTGAGGTGGACGCCGCCCGGCTGGTGGGCGCGGCCTGGAGCGCTCCGGTGCTCGACGCGGACACCGAGTCGCCGGTGCCGTGGATCGCCACCGGCTACATCGCGGGACCCACCCTCGCCGACGCCGTCACCGAGTTCGGGCCGCTGCCGCCGAGCGGGGTGCGGACGCTGGGTGCCGGGCTCGCCGAGGCGCTCGACGCGGTGCACCGGCTCGGCCTGCTGCACCGGGACATCAAACCGTCCAACGTGATGCTCTCGCTGGACGGTCCTGTGCTCATCGACTTCGGTGTCGCGCGCGCCATGGACGCCTCCGGCGCGTCCGTCACCGGCAGCGGGGTGGTCGTCGGCTCGCCGGGCTACATGTCGCCCGAGCAGGTGCTCGCCCGGCCGCTCGGCGCGGCCTCCGACGTCTTCGCACTCGGCGCCGTGCTCGCCTTCGCGGCGACCGGACACGGCCCGTTCAGCGGCGACAGCGCCGCCTCGCTGCTCTACAAGGTCGCCCACGAGGAACCGGAACTCGACGGTGTGCCACCCGAGTTGCGCGACGTGGTGGAGTCCTGCCTCGCCAAGGCCCCGGCCGTCCGCCCCACTCCCGCCCAGCTCGCGGCCCGGCTGTCGCCCGACGGGGCCGCCGCGCTGGTGCGCCAGGGCTGGCTCTCCCGGCCGCTGATGGCGCAGCTCGGCCGTCATATGGTCGAACTGCTGGACCTGGAGGCGGCTCCGCTGTCGACGCGCTCCGAGGTGACGCCCGCGGGGGCGCACCTCGGTTCGGCCTACGGCTCGTTCGGGCCGCCGCCCGCGACCTCGCACTCCTTCGGCATGGAGACGTCGGGGCCGCGCGACGCGGTACCGGGCGCCCCGAACCCGGGTGCGCGTTCCGCGCCGGAGCAGCCTCCCGTCCGCCGCGGGCGCCGCAGGCTGCTGGCCGCGGTGGCCGTGCTGCTGGTCGCCGCCGTCGCCGCGACCGTGGTGGTCCTGCTGCGGCCGGAGGACCAGCCGGGCGGTACCGCCGGCGGCGGGCCGGGCAGCGGCACCCCGTCCACCGGCACCCCGGCCACGGACACCGGCGCGGCCACCGGGTCCGTGCCCGCCGTGTTCATCGGCACGTGGCAGGGCGGCACCGTCTCCACCAACGGCGTTCCCAACGGGGTCCTGACGGTCACCGTCAAGGCGGGACGGGTCGGCGGGATCGTCGCCGAGAGCACCGTGGACCTGCTGGGAGTCCTGCACTGCGGAGGCACGTGGAAGCTGGTGTCCGCAACCACCAGGGTGCTGGTCTTCGACTCGACGGCCGGTGATCCGGGCGCGACGAGCGGCTGTTCGCCGGGCGCCACGGCGGAACGGCTGACCCTCAAGGACGCCCTGACGTTGACCTACACCACCAACGACGCGGCGGCCGGCCACCCCAGCGGCGACCTGAAGAAGATCAAGTAGAGGATCAAGTGGTCGCAGGTCGCCGCGGGGGCCGAACGGTACTCAGCCGGCCGTCTTGCACAGCTCCTTGGACGGCGCGAACTGGAACTTCCCGTCCACCGAGATCACCGCGTTGACGGTGTAGCACGTATCGGCCGTGACCGACCCGGCCGTGAACACCACCGCGGGCTCATTGCCGTTCGGCGTCTTCTGCAGCGGCTCGCCGCCACCCGGCACCACGGCCCGCACGACATAGCCGGCGACCTGCGCGGCCTGCGTCGGAGGCTTCCACGTGATCTGCACATTTCCGTTGGCCTTCACGGCCTGCACGTTCTGCGGCATCAGACCCGGCAGCTTGTCCGCCGGCACCTGCACCGGGGCGGCGCTCGACGTCGGGCCGGGAGCCGTGGAAGCGCTGGAGGAAGCTTTCGGCTGGGGCTTCGAGCTGCGGTCGCGCAGCACCAGCGTGGCCGTGGTCGCCGCCGCGGCGAACACCACCAGCGCCGTGGTCGCCGCGATCAGCCGCTTGCGCGACTGCCGCTTGGCCTCGTCCTGCGCCCGCGCGCCCGCCTGTTCGACGGCCGCCTGCTCCTCCGGCGTCAGATCGTCCGCCGGGTCCCAGCCCGGCAGCGGCGACTCCATCGCCGGTTCCGGCTCCAGCGCCGGCACCTTCGTCGCGGCCGACGGCGACAGCAGCGACCGCAGGGAGCGGTGCACCTCCGTCAGCGGCGGGCGCCCTTCCGGGTTCGCCGACATCATCCTGCGGACCAGGATCAGCAGCGGGTCCGGTATGTCGTGACGGTGGGCGGGGTACGGCAGTTCGCCGCGCAGCACCTCCGCGTAGAGCGCGGACCACGAGGTGCGGCCCGCGTCCGCGTACGCCGGTTCGCCGTTGAGCAGCGCGTACAGCGTCGCGCCGAGGGAGTACACATCGGCCGCCGGGCCCGGCTTCTCCCAGCCGAACAGCTCGCGCGGCACGAACATCGGGTCGAAGACCGCGCCCAGTTGCGGCGCGGAGCGCTGCAGGACCCGCGCGAGACCGTGGTCCGCGAGCAGCGCGTCACCGTTCTCGTCGAAGAGGATGTTCGCCGGGCGGACGTCCAGGTGCAGCACCCCGCGGCGGTGCGCGGAGTGCAGCGCCAGCGCCAGCCGGGTGCCGATGACGATCGTCTCGTCGACGGGGAACGGCCCGGAGTTGGCGAGCTTCGCCTGCGCGTTGCCGCCACGGCAGAACTGCTCCACCAGGTACGGGCGGTGGTCGGCGGTGAAGCCGGCGTCCTCGACGGTCACCGAGCAGGGGTGCCGGGCGGCGGCGCCAGCGGACAGGAGTTCGGAGTGCGCGGCGAGCCGGGTGCTCTCGTCGTCGACCGTGACGGCGAGCAGCTTGACGGCCACCTCGGCGCCGGTCGCCTCCTCGGCGCACAGCAGAACGGAACTGTGGCGGCCGGTGCCGGCCTGCCGGAGCAGCTTGTAGCCCGGCGGGAGGCGGTATCCCTCCGCCGACGTCTGCTGGGGTACGGCGACGGAACCCTCGTCACCCTCCGGGTTCTCCGTCGCGCCCTGCCCGCGCCTTCCCGGCGTCCGGTCCACCGTTGTCCTCCCGTGCCTCACGCGTCTCACGACAACCTACCGCCTCCCGCAGCCCGCCGGGTCGGCGCATGCGCCCTCTGGCCGGAGGCGGTCAACCCCTCCGGAGCCGCAGCGCGCGGCCGATCCGGTCGCGTCTGGGGATGGTGCGGAGCACGACGCGTTCGATGGCGTCGCAGTGGGCCCAGGCGGCGTCGGCCGACGCCGGGTCGGGGGTGCGGCCGGCGTAGCCGACCTCGTTCACCAGGCGGGCGAGATCCGGGAGATGCTCGCCGGCGGCGCCGCCCACCCGGGTCGCCCCGAACGCGGCGACCTCCTCCGCGGTGTGCGCCCCGGTGGCGGGCAGCCCGATCTCGGTGAGCCGGTCGACGATCTGCTGCCAGGCGCCGAGCACCCGCTGCCGTACGTCGGCGGCGCCGCGCCGCCTGGCCCGCCGCCGCCAGGGCAGCCAGGCCGCGTAGAGCAGATAGCCGAGGACGAGCAGCAGGGCGCCGGCCGGGGCGTAGATCCACCAGGGGGTGCCGGCGGCCGGTGCGGCCGTCGGCCGCGGGGTGCCGGCGGCCTTGGGCGGTGCGGACGGCCGCGGCTGGTCGGTGATCTGCTGGTCGACCGTCTTGCGGTCCTTCGGCTGGCCGGCCGGGGCGACCGAACTGCCGTCCTTCGACGTGGTGCCCGGGGTCGGGTAGAAGGGGACCCAGCCGATGCCCTTGAACTCCACCTCGGGCCAGGCCAGTACGTCCTTGCCCGTCACCTGCCAGGTGTCGGCGCCGGTCTTCGTGCCGGGCCGGAAGCCGACCACCACCCGGGAGGGCAGCCCCAGGGTGCGGGCGAGCACCGCGAATGAGGCGGCGAACTGCTCGGAGGTGCCGCGCTTGCCGTCGGTGAGGAAGAACTCCAGGCCGCGGTAGGTGTGGCCGGGGATGGCCCGCGGGTCGAACTGGTAGGACGCGCGCAGCCAGTCGGCGAGCTTCACGGCCTGCTCGTACGGGAACGAGCTCCCTTCGGTGGCCTTCGCGGCGATCTTCGTGAAGGACGCGACGGACGGGATCGGCTGGTCGGCCGCGTCGGTGCGCGGGAGTTCGACGAGCGCCGGGTCGTCGGCGGCCGGCGCGTACTGCAGCCGCTGCACGTCGTAGACCGGCAGCTGGGACACGGCCGTGTAGCTGAAGCCGGTGGGCGCCGTCCGGTCGGTGGCCAGCACACCGGCGGCCGGGTCCACCGACAGTTCCGTGTGGTCCGGCAGCGTCACGGCCGAGGGCCGGTCGGCGGCCGGCAGCCAGATGCCGGGCAGCGACTGGACGGTGAAGCGCTGGGTGACTTCCTGCCGCTTGCCCGGATCGACGCCGTGTTCCGCGGGGACCCGGCCGCCGGTGCGGGCCAGTTTGGCGGTGCTGGACCAGGTGGTGCCGTTGTACGCGTCCAGCACCGCCAGCCGGTAGTTGGTCTCGGCGGCGGTGCGGACGGTGAAGACCTTGGCGTCGCCGCTGCGCATCAGCGCCGCGACCTGGTCCAGCGGACTGATGGACTCCGGACGGACGGTGGGCGGGGTGATCGCGTCCCGCGGGTCGTACGCGGCGCCCATCCCCGGCAGGCCGGTCCCGGCCAGCGATGCGATGAGGGTCAGGCCGAGAACCACCGGCAGCCCGAGCACCAGCCCGCGGACGGACAGGCTCACCCGCGACCGGATCAGCGCCAGCAGCGCGGTGAGCGCGGCCAGCGCGGCGACCACCGGGTAGTTGGACCCCGGGCCGTCCACGCCGAGCACCAGCGGGAAGCCGAAGGCGAGCACCGCGGGCAGCGCCGGGAGCAGCGGGGTGCGGGTGCGCAGCGCCAGTTCGGCGGAGGCGAACGCGGCGAGCCACAGCACCGCGTGCGGCAGCACCAGCAGCCGCGCTTCGCCGGGGACGGGAAGGATGGTGGTCAGGACGGCGTGCGGGGCGTCGAGCAGCGCGGGCCAGATGGCGCGCGGTCCGCCGTCCCGGAACATCGTCAGCCAGACCGTGCCGGTCCAGGCGGCGACCGTCAGCAGGACGGACGGCCAGAGCGGGCCGGTGCGGCCCTTGCGGGACAGGGCGCCCGACAGCAGCGCGGACAGGGCGATCGGCGCGAGGACGGACACCGCGAGCACCGGCAGCAGGTCGCGGGTGCTGAACACCCGGTGCCAGCCCAGGCCGGAGACGGCGAGCAGTGCCGCGACCGGCAGCAGCGACCACAGGCGGCGGGCGCGCCCGAGGCCGTCGCCGCGGGTCGTGACCGGGGTCTTCGGACGTTCGGCGCTCGGCCCGGTGGGCGCGGGCGCGGCCCAGTCCCAGTTCGGGCCGCCGCCCTGCGGCGGCAGCGGCGCGGTGCGCGCGGGACGCGTGGTGGCGCTCAACGGACCGCCTCCCAGCGCCAGCCGGCCAGCAGGGCGTCCAGGGACGCGATGTGCAGTTGCGGTACGTCGACGGTGGCGCTGGACACGCCCTGCGCGTCGGGCGCGGCCATGTCCTGGCCGGTGCGCAGCATCGTCACCCGGTCGAAGCGCCGTCTGACCCGGCCGAGCGCCGTCAGCCCGTCGGTGTCGCCGGTGCCGGTGACGACGACCAGCGAACCGCCGCCCCGGTGGTGCTCCAGCCCGTCGAAGGCCGACGCGGCCGACTTCCGGTCGGAGCGGCCGATGAGCGCGAGCCGGTCGAGGAGCGCGTCGGCGTCGTTGCCGGAACCGTCGGTGTGCAGGATCGGGCCCGCCTCGCTGAGCACGTGCACCGGGAAGTTGGAGCGGGCGGCGGCGTACGCGATGGACGCGGCCGCGTCGACGGCCAGCTCGAAGTCGTCGTCCGAGACGTACGCGCCGGGCCGGGTGTCCAGCACCAGCGTGGTGTGCGGCAGCGACACGTCGACCATCTGCCGCACCATGAGCGTGCCGGTGCGGGCGGTGGACCGCCAGTGCACCCGGCGCAGATCGTCGCCGAGCACGTACTCACGCAGCGCGTGGAAGGTCAGCGACCCGTCGTCGGCGGTGTCCGAGGTCGGGCCCTCGACATGGTGCGCCTTGCCGGACGGCAGCACCGGCAGCAGACAGATGCGCGGCCGGACGACGAGGGTGTCGGCGGAGCCGTAGGAACGGATCCGGCGCGCGAGCCCGAGCGGGTCGGTGCGCTCCAGCCGCAGCGGGCCGACGGTGATCCTGCCCCGCCGGGCGGTCGGCAGCGCGTAGTGCAGCTCCTGCGAGCCGCCCGCGCGCAGCACCGGCACGTCCATGGTGAGCGGCTGGTCGCCGCACATGTCGGTGGCGCGCAGCCCGCGCCGGGTGCGGGTGCCGGTGTTGGTGAGCGTGACGATGCCGTCCGCCCGGTCGCCCCGGCCGACCTTGCGCGGCGCGATCCGGCGTTCCGCGGCCAGTTGCGGCTTCGGCACCGTCCAGACCACGGCCGTGACGACCGCGGCCAGGCAGGTCAGCCCGAGCGCCGCGGCCTCTCCGTACCCGTACCCGTAGCCGGCGGCCAGCAGGGCGGCACCGGCCAGCAGGGTGCCCCAGCCGGTGGCGGACAGCGGGCCGGCGCCCGAACGGGCGGTGGCGTCGGCCGCGGGCATCAGATCCGCGCCCCGCCGGCCGCCTGCGGCACCGGCACCGTCGCCAGCACCTCGGCGATGACGTCCGCGCCGGTACGGCCGCTCAACTCGGCCTCCGGGGTCAGGATCAGCCGGTGCGCGAGGACGTGCACGGCGAGCGCCTTGACGTCCTCGGGCAGCGCGTAGCCGCGCGACTGGGAGGCGGCCCGCACCCGGATGGCGCGCAGCAGCGCGACGGATCCGCGCGGGGACGCGCCCAGCCGGACGTCGGGCAGCGTGCGGGTCGCCGCGACGACCCGCACGATGTAGTCGTAGAGCTGCTCGGCGACCTGCACCTGCGTCGCGACCTGGATGAACTCCGCGATGTGGTGCGAGGTGGCGATCGTCGAGAGGGAGTCGGGCGAGGTGTTGGCGGCGGAGCCGGTGAGCACCGCGACCTCCGAGGCGTGGTCCGGGTAGCCGACCGTGACGCGCATCAGGAAGCGGTCCAGCTGCGCCTCGGGCAGCGCGTAGGTACCGCCCATGTCCACGGAGTTCTGCGTGGCGAGCACCATGAAGGGGCGCGGCACCGGGTGGGTCTTGCCGTCGGCGGTGACCCGGCGCTCCTCCATGACCTCCAGCATCGCCGACTGCGTCTTGGGCGAGGCGCGGTTGATCTCGTCACCGAGCACGATGTTCGCGAAGACCGGGCCGGGCAGGAAGTCGAACGTCCCGGTGTTCTGCCGGTAGATCGTCACGCCGGTGATGTCGGACGGCAGCAGGTCCGGGGTGAACTGCACCCGCGCGAAGTTCGCCTCGATCGACGCGGCCAGGCAGCGCGCCAGCGTCGTCTTGCCCGTCCCCGGCACGTCCTCGATGAGCAGGTGCCCCTCCGCGAACAGGCAGGTCAGCGCCAGCTCGACGGTGTCGCGCTTGCCCTTGACGACCCGCTCGATGTTGTCCCCGAGCGCGTGGAAGCACTGGGCGAAGAGCGCGACGGCGTCGTTCTGCTGGTACTGCGGGGGAACGCTCATGACGTGCTCGCACTTCGGTTGTGGGAGGGGGGAGGGGTCACTGGCATTCCCAGACGGCGGAGTTGAAGCGTGAGTCCAGGTAGATGTCGGCGACGTAGCCGTTTCCGTAGCCGGACGAGATCTTGCCCCAGACGTTGCTGGTGACGTTGTCGTACGGCTGGCGCTCCGAGCTGCCCGTCGTCCGGCAGTGCACGGTGACGGCTCCGGTGTAGTTCGAGGGGAACTTGCCCGCCCGGGTGCCGGTCTGGGTACTGGGGTCGGAGCGGATCGCCAGCGGGTCCGGGTCGTTGCTGTTGTGCGTGATGTTCATCGTCACGTCCGGCGGCGTCAGGTCGATCGTGCCGCTCGTGGCCGCGCCCGAGCCCGCCGCGTTGCTGGTGCTCACCGAGACGTCGTACTGCTTGCTGTTCTCCAGACCGGTGACCGACTGGCTGGTGCTCTGCGTCGACTGGCTGCCGCCCGGCCAGGTCACCTTGTAGGTGACACCGGACGCGCCCGAGGGCGCCTTCCAGCTGACCTTCGCGCCGTGCCCGCCGCCGTTGTCGCTGATCTTGAGGCTCTGCGGGGCGCCGGGGGCGACACAGGGGCGGACCGGGGCCGAGGACTTCGACTCCTTGCTCGCCGCGCCGCCCGCGTACTCCGCGACGACCGTGTAGCTGAACTCCGTACCGCAGGCGCCGCCGTCGACCTGGAAGGTGAAGGGCCCGTTCGGGCCGACCTCGGACGGCGTCGCGGTCTGGCCGCTGCCCACCCCCTTGAGCAGATAGCGCTTGGGGGTGAGCCCGGAGGCCGGCTGGAACGTCAGGGTGATGGAACCGTCGCCTGACTGGGCCTGTGGGGTGCCGGGGGTCTGCGGTTCGGGGCAGCCCGCCTCCCAGTTGATGGCGCAGTTCTTCGTCGGGGTGGCCGGCGGCGCCTGGGTCGGCGGCGGCGTGGTGGCCGGCGCTTGGGTCGGCGGCCGGGTGTTGCCGCCCTGGCCCTTGCCCGGGCGGGTCGGCTGCTGCGCCTGGTGGGTCGGCCGGGAGGACGGCACGTTGTCCTCGACGGGCTTGTCGTTCTTCTTCCGGGCCGTCGGCACCTTGTCCGTGTACTTGCCGATGGTGTGGACGTCGCCGCCCGCGTTGATGACGGCGGCGGAGTTGTTGTTCTGGTCGTTGACCCACAGCAGGCCGTTGCGGACGAAGAGTTCCAGGTTGCCCGGCTTCCTCGTCACGTTCACCGAGTCCTGGAACGCCGAGGTCGCGGTGTCGTAGACGAGCAGGCTGCCGGTGGTCCCGTCCGGGATGTACACCTTCTTGCCCAGCACCTGCGGCGCGCCCAGCGCGTGCCCCTGGATCGGGACCTTGGCGTTGATGGACTGGCCGCTGGTGACGTCGACGAGCGCGAGCGCGCCGCTGTCGGAGGCGAGGATCGGCACCATCGGGCTGTCGGTCGTGGCGGGCACCAGGATCTTCAGCGGGGCGGAGTCGTTGATGCCGCCCTGCAGGTTGAAGGTCTGCTGGGTACCGGCGACGGTCAGCACCTTGGTGACGGCGTCCGTCCGGTCGGTCACCACCGGCCGGCCCTGCGCCAGGGTCAGGACCAGGTCGTGGTCCGGGGCGGCGACCTTGACCTCGGCGCTCTTCGCCCCGTTCACGAACGGGACGACGGTGCCCTTGGCGGGCTGCGGAACCCAGAGCGTGCCCTGCGAGTCGACGGCCGCGGTGCCGAGCCCCGGGCCCAGCTGGACCTTGTCCCCGGTCGGGGTGGTCAGCGCCGGGTCGATCCGCTGGACCGTGCCCTTCGCGGCGTCCACCACATACGCGTACGTGCCGCCGGAGACGAGCTGCAGTCCGCTGGTGCCGTAGTTCGTCGACTGCTCGGCGGTGAGCTGCGAGGGGTCGATCCGGACGACCTTGCCGGTCTTCCGGTCCAGCACGAGGACGGTCCTGCCGTCCTGCGCGATCGTCACGGAGTGGCCGTTCATGCCCGGCAGCTTGACCTTGCCGTCCACGTCACCCGTCAGACCGTTGGCGTGCGCGGCCTCGCCGGAACCGCTGCTGCCCAGCCAGGCGCCGATGTCCGCGAGCTGCGGGATCGAGCCCGCGGCGCCGACCCCGACCGCGACGGAGGTGGCGATGAGGGCGCCGACCGCGCCGATCGCGAGATAGCCGGTACTGCGGTTGCGGGTGGGGCGCATCGTCGCCCAGAGGGTGGTGGCGGCGGAGCCCGCGCGCTGTCTCAGGACCGCCCCGCGGCCCGGCGCCGGCGCCGCGGCGAGTGTCTCTTCGCTGAGCCTGCGCGGACGCAGTCCCCTCGTCGATCCGGCCCCCGCCATATCCAACCCCGTCCCGCACCACAAGCCGTCGTCACCGAGCATTTGTCTTGAGACTGCAGATTATCCGGCCCGCGAGGGCGATGTCAGGGGCGCAGGGCACCCCGTGACAAGCATGTGACGCTCCGGACACCCGGCGGCCCGGCCAGGGGCCCGTCCGGGGTCTGGCGTACGCTGAGCTGGTCCGTCTTGTACCCCTTCGGAAGGGACAGCACCGGTGAGCGATTACGCAGCCGTCCTCGATCGCGCCGCCGCCGGCGGCCGCATCACCCCGGAGGAGGCGCTGGACCTGTATCGCTCCGCCCCGCTGCACGCCCTCGGGTCGGCCGCCGACGCCGCGCGCCGCCTCCGGTACGCGGGCACCGAGCACATCGCGACGTACATCATCGAGCGGAACATCAACTACACGAACTCGTGCGTCACCGCGTGCAAGTTCTGCGCGTTCTACGCCGCGCCGCAGAGCGACAAGGTCTGGACGCGCGACATCGCGGACATCCTGCGCCGCTGCGCGGAGACCGTCGAGCTGGGCGGCACCCAGATCATGTTCCAGGGCGGCCACCACCCGGACTACGGCGTCGAGTACTACGAGGAGCACTTCGCCGCGATCAAGAAGGCGTACCCGCAGCTGGTCATCCACTCGCTGGGCGCGTCCGAGATCGAGCACATGTCCCGCATCTCCGGGGTGACGGCCGAGGAAGCGATCCGGCGGATCCACGCCGCGGGCCTCGACTCCTTCGCGGGCGCGGGCGCCGAGCTGCTCCCGGCCCGGCCGCGTACCGCCATCGCGCCGCTCAAGGAGTCGGGCGAGCGCTGGCTGGAGATCATGGAGATCGCGCACAACCTGGGCGTCGAGTCGACGTCCACGATGCTGATGGGCACCGGCGAGACCAACGCCGAGCGCATCGAGCACCTGCGCATGATCCGTGACGTGCAGGACCGTACGGGCGGCTTCCGCGCCTTCATCCCGTACACCTACCAGCCGGAGAACAACAAGCTGAAGGGACAGACGCAGGCCACGATCTTCGAGTACCTGCGGCTGATCGCGGTCGCCCGGCTCTTCCTGGACAACGTCGCCCACATCCAGGGCTCCTGGCTCACCGTGGGCAAGGAGGTCGGCCAGCTCTCACTGCACTACGGGGCGGACGACCTCGGCTCGATCATGCTGGAGGAGAACGTGGTCTCCTCGGCCGGCGCCAAGCACCGCTCGAACCGGATGGAGATCATCCAGCTGATCCGCTCGGCCGGCCGGGTGCCCGCGCAGCGCGCGACCACCTACGAGCACCTCGTCGTGCACGACGACCCGGCGAACGACCCGGTCAACGACCACGCCGTCTCGCACCTGTCGTCGACGGCGATCGAGGGCGGCACGGCGCACCCCGAGCTGAAGCTGCTCGCCGCCAACTGAATGCTCACGATCCACAGCGGAGACAGTGGCACCGGACGGGCGGTCGCGGTCTCCGGCGACCGGATCACGGCGGTCGGCACGGCCGATGAGCTACGCGTGCAGTTTCCGCAGGCGAGGGTGCGGGAATGGCACGGGGCCCTGGGCCCCGCGCTGGTGCACGCGGCACCGGTACCGGACGCGCCGAGTCCGCGGGAGCGGATTCACGCCCTCTTGCGGCTCGGGGCGACAGCGGTCGTGGACGGGTATCTGACGGATCCCGCCCTGCGGGCCGCCGCCGCCCGCGGCGGTCTGACGCGGGTGCCCACCGGATCCGTGCCGCCCGCGCTCGTTCCCGGCGGCCGGGCGGACCTGGCGGTGTTCGACGCCGGCGGCGCCTGTGTGGCCACCGTGGTCGGCGGACGGCTCGTGCACCGGCGGGCATGACCGCCGCGGGCGTGGTGCACCAGCGCGATCAGGCTGAGTTGCAGCCGTGAGACGCCGCCGAGCTTGAAGCGCAGGCTCGCGACGTGCAGTTTCACCGTACGTTCTGTGATGCCGAGTTCCTCGGCGAGCTCCCGGTTCGAGGCGCCGTCCCGCAGGCTCATCAGCACCTCGTGCTCACGGCCCGTCAGATCGGGGATCAGCCGCAGCCCCGCCAGGACCGCGCTGCCGTGGGGGTGGGGATCGTCGCGTAGTCCGGTCCCGCAGACCTCGCACACCGGGCAGAGCAGATGCACGGATTCCCCCCGGAAGCCTGGACTTGAGCAACGGAAGGCTATATCAGCCCGACTCAACCGGACAGCGAATCGGCCAGGCGCATCCGCGCCTGCTGCTGATCCTTGAAGTTCTTGAGGACTTCCGCGTTCTTCTCGATCAGCGCCTTCTGGTAGGCGGACTCGACGGCGTACCAGACGCCCACCAGGTTCACCTGCTGCTTGCACGCGACGTCGGCGGTGGCGGTGGTGACCGCCCGCGCACCCGACAGATCGGTCAGACCCAGCGCCGCCGGCACCCCCAGCGGCGACGGGACGCGGTAGCCGTGCCCGGCCATGCACGCCGCCCAGTCCCGGATCACCCGCACCACCCGGGAGTCCTGCCGGGAGCGCTCGTTGGCCTCGGCGTTGAGGTTCTGCGGGAAGGTGATGTCGACGGCGGCGGCGTCGGGCGCGTAGAGCCTGAGCCCCGATTCGCCCGTGCAGCCCGCGACGGGGATCTTGACGCCGTTGACGACCCCGGTGTTCTTGTCGGAGGTCCTGGCCTTCTCCGCCTCCTCCAGGTTCGCGGGGAGGGACTTGGGGTCCAGGTCCGGCGGGCCGTCCAGGACGAGGGACTCGTTGGTCCCCCTGGCCGGGCGCGGGGCGCGGACCGGGGCCTGCTGCGGCGGGTCGCCGTAGCCGTACCTGGCGGCCAGGGACGGGCTGGACACGCCGTAGCGGCGGCCGTTCTCGCCGTAGACGTCCGTGCCGACGGCCGGTGCCGGTGCGGTGTAGCGGAAGCCGTAGCGCCGCATGCACTGGTCGATGAGGACGTCCTGGGCCTTCTGCAACTCCTGCCGCTGCTCCGCCGGGACGAGGTAGTCGTCCATCGGGAACGTCAGCCCGTTGCTGTCGAGGAGCGCGGGCGTCGCGCCGACCGCCGGCTCCGCCCGGTCCCCCGGCGCACCGGACTTCGCCTCCGCGGAACCCGCGCCGGAGGCGGATCCGCAGCCCGTGAGGCCCGTCAGGAGAAGGGCGAGCAGGGCGAGGCAGGCAGCGGGGGCGGCGGCACGGCGGCTGGGCATCGGCGGACTCCGGGGGACGCGGGGGAGCGGGCGGCGCGGATCGGCGCGGGTCGGCGCACGGGCTCCGCCGCCCCCTCCCGCGGTGCGGACGGAGCGGCGGGGCCGCGGATCAGCCGGGGTTGGCGGACGAGATCTTGTTCTTGAAGTTGGTGCTGGCGTTGCTCCACGTGTACGCCGGGATCCACCCGTGCACCCCGGCGCGGTACGCGTCCGTCCAGACGCTCCACGTCTGCGCGTCGCGGTTCCAGTACGACTCGGTGTTGTCGTTGGGCGAGATGCTGAAGTTGGCGGCGTACCGGTCACCGGCGAAGTTGTTACCCGCGTAGAACAGGTCGAACAGCAGGTTGGTGCGGTTCTGGGCGTAGTACAGGCCCAGTTCGCCCGGCTCCAGGTTGCCGTCCTTGCCCAGCGCGTCGGCCGGTCCCGCGCAGACGAGCGAGGCGGTGCCGAGCGCGGCCAGGGCCAGGGTCGTGGCGAGAGTGCGGCGGAGAGTGGTGCGGTCGACGTGCGTCATGCGGCGTTCCTCCCTGATGCGTGGTGCGTGAAGCCGCGACGGCGGCGCACTATGCGACCAGAGGGAATGTCGCTGTATCTACTGTCCTTTGGGACAGTAGAGCGGCTGTTCGACCGCGGCTACGCTGATCGATCGTGCACAGCGCAGACCGGACCCCGTCCCGTACCCCGTTCCGAACCCCTCGCACCCTCCACCGCCCGATCCCGCTGCTGCTGCCCGCGCTGCTGGCCGCGGCGCTGGGCGCCGGTGGCTGTTCCGTGGACTCCGGGCCCGGGACGCCAGGGAACTCCGGCGGGAGCGAGCAGGTCAAGAACAACACCACGACGGTCGACCCGGTCCCCGCGGCGTTCCTGGAAGCGATGCGGCAGGAGACGAAGTGCATGCGTGAGCACGGGATCACGGACTATCCCGACCCCAGCCCGGCGACCGGTGAGTTCCAGTACCCGGCCGAGCTGGGGAAGCGCCTGAAGCAGGATCCGTCCACCGCCGCCATCTGGCAGACCTGCCAGGCGAAGTCCGGCGGCGACGGGATCCAGGGTGGCTGACGCACCGGTCCTCGCACGGCGCCGGATCTGGGTGATCGCCGTCGCGGTGGGCGCGCTGGCGCTGTCGGGCTCGGCCGCCGGGGCGTCGCTGGTCATCAAGTCGCCCGCCCAGGCCGCAGCGGAGCGTGCGGCGCCGGCTCCCGACCTGCTGACCGCGCCGGTGGAGCGCCGGGTCCTCAAGGACTCGGTGATCCTGCGCGGCACGGTGCGGGCCGGCCAGTCGGTGGACGTCTCGCCCTCCGTCACGGCGGGGGAGGGCGCCGCCACACCGGTCGTGACGAAGCTGCTGGTGGCCCCCCGCGCGACGGTGACCGACGGCAAGGTGCTGCTGGAGGTGTCCGGGCGGCCGGTGTTCGCGCTGCGCGGCGCGCTGCCGGTGTACCGGGACCTGAAGCCCGGCGCGACCGGTGACGACGTCGCCCAACTGCAGCGCTCGCTCGGCGAACTGGGCCACCGGTCGGGCGACGACCCGCCCGGGACCTTCGGGCCCGGGACGAAGGCGGCGCTGACGGGGTTCTACGCCTCGATCGGCTACGACCCGCTGCCGGCCCACGCGGACGGCGGCGAGGCGCTGAAGGCGGCCCGGGACGCGGTGACCGCGGCCGAACGCGCCCTCCAGGACGCGCAGGACGCACAGGACGAGATGGACGCGGCGAACGAGCCGTTCCTGTCCCCGACAGGGAAGCCCGGCACCGGCGGCCCCACGACCGGCAATCCGCCGGCCGGCAATCCGCCGGCCGGGAAACCCGCCACCAGCAAGGCCGCGAAGCGCGCCGTGCAGCGGGCCCGGGAGGATCTCGGCAGCGCGCGGACGGACCTCGCCGCGGTCCTCGCCACCGGCGGGCCGATGCTGCCGGCCGCCGAAGTGGTCTACCTGGACGGCTTTCCGGCCCGGGTGGACTCCATACCCGCGCACGTGGGATCGAAGGTGTCGGGAGCCGCGGTCATGACCGTCTCGGCCGGCGCGCTGGTGGTGCGGGGCACGCTGCAGGAGTACCAGAAGGGCCTGGTACGGCCGGGGCAGCGGGTCCAGATCCTGTCGGAGGTCAGCGGGGTGACCGCGGCGGCGACGGTGGCCTCGGTCGCCACGTCCGTCGACGGCGGGCAGGCGCAGGGGCAGCCGTCGGAGGAGCAGCAGGACCAGGACCAGGGACAGAATCAGGGGCAGAGCCAGGACCGGGACCAGGGCGGGGCCGCCGGGCCGCGCGGATATCCGATGGTGGTCCGCCCCGACCTCCCGCTGGATCCACAACTCGCGGGTCAGGACGTCCGCCTGACCGTGGAGGCGGCCTCCACGGACGGGGTCGCGCTCGTCGTCCCCGTCACCGCGATCTCGGCGGGCGCGGACGGCCGCACGGTCGTCACGGTCGTCACGGTCGTCGCGAAGGGAGGCGCGCAGCGCCGGGTGGAGGTCAGACCGGGCACCACCGGGGACGGTTTCGTGGAGGTCGTCCCGCTGGGGAACGGCGTGCTCGCGGAAGGCGACCGGGTCGTCACCGGGGTCAGGGACACCTCCCCCGGAAGCCCGTCCAAGGAAGCGTCCGGCTCCAAGGACGCCTCCGGCTCCAAGGACGCGTCCAGTGGTCGCTGACCTCCCCGCGGTCGAGGCCCCCGCGGTCATCGAACTGCGTCAGGCGGGGCTCACCTATCCCGGCCCGCCGCCGGTCGCCGCGCTCACCGCCTGCGATCTGACGGTGGGAGCGGGCGAGTTCGTGACCGTCGTCGGCCCGTCCGGCTCCGGCAAGTCCACCTTCCTGAACATCGTGGGCCTGCTGGACGTGCCCACCTCCGGCAGCTACCTGCTCGACGGCATCGACACCGGCGCGCTCAAGGACGCCGACCGCACCGCGCTGCGCGGCCGGCGCATCGGCTTCGTCTTCCAGTCCTTCCACCTCCTGCCGTACCGCAGCGCCGTGGAGAACGTCCGGCTCGCCCTGCTGTACGGCGCCGTGCCGCGCGCCGCGTCCCACGAGCGGGCCCGCGAGGCGCTGGCCAGGGTGGGTCTCGGCCACCGGCTGGACGCCGCGCCCACCCGGCTGTCCGGCGGCGAGCAGCAGCGGGTGGCCATCGCGCGCGCCCTGGTCTCCCGGCCGTCGCTGCTGCTCTGCGACGAGCCGACCGGCAACCTCGACACCGCCACCGCGGGCGCGATCCTGGGCCTGCTCGACGAGTTGCACGCCGACGGCATGACGATCGTCGTCATCACCCACGACCCGCTGGTCGCGGCCCGCGGCGCGCGCACCGTCTCGATCCGCGACGGCGTGCTGACCGAACGGGCCACGGTGTGAGGTTCCGGTCCGGCATGGGGTTCCGGTGGCGCGGGGCCGGCGGGAAGGGCGCGCGGCGTCCCGTCGAGCCGTCCGTCCTCCCGCTGCGCGAGCTGTTCTCCGAGTCGCTCGCCGGGATGCTGCAGCGCCCCGGCCGCTCCGCGCTCACCGCGCTCGGCACCGTCCTCGGCGTCGGCACGTTCGTGGCGATCCTCGGGCTGACGGCCACCACGTCCTCGCAGATCGACTCCCGCTTCGACCTGCTCACCGCGACCGAGGTGACGGTCGAGGACACCAGCGTCCAGCAGAACGCGTTCGCCGGGCCCGCCTTCCCGGCCGACGCCGACGAACGCGTCGGCCGGCTCGGCGGCGTGGAGCACGCCGGCGTGTACTGGACGGTGCACCCGGCCGGCAGCTCCACCGTCCGCTCCTCGCCGGTGGGCGCCGACTCCGGCGGCGAGGAGATCGGCATCGTCGCCGCGTCACCCGGCGCTCTCCTCGCGGCGGACCCGCACCTCGCGCAGGGCAGGCTCTACGACGGCTACCTGTCGCGGAGCGCGCAGCCGGTCGCCGTGATCGGCTCGGGCATCGCCGCCCGCCTCGGCATCACCACCCTGGAGACGTATCCGGCGGTCTTCATCGGCGATCAGCCGTTCACCGTGGTCGGGATCATCGACGACACCCGCCGCAAGGCGGACTTCCTGCTGTCGGTGATCGTGCCGCGCACCACCGCCGAGCGGGTCTGGGGGCCGCCGAGGGGCGGCGACGCCAGGATGCTGATCGCCACCAGGGTCGGCGCCGCCGGACAGATCGCCCATGAGGCCCCCACCGCGCTCCGCCCCGACCACCCCGAATACCTGAAGGCCGTCCCGCCGCCCGACCCCCGTACGCTGCGCGGCACCGTCACCGGCGACCTCAACCAGCTGTTCCTCCTCCTCGCGGCGATCTGCCTGGTCATCGGCGCCGTCGGCATCGCCAACACGACCCTGGTCGCGGTCCTGGAACGCACCGCCGAGATCGGGCTGCGCCGCGCCCTGGGCGCGCGGGGCCGGCACATCACCGCCCAGTTCCTGGCCGAGTCCGGCGCCCTGGGGGCGCTGGGCGGGCTGGTGGGCACCAGCCTCGGCGGCCTCACGGTCGTGATCGTCGCCCTCGTACGGGACTGGACGCCGGTCGTCCATCCGCTGACGATCGCGTCCGCCCCGGTGATCGGGCTGCTCACGGGGCTGCTCGCCGGCCTCTACCCGGCCCTGCGGGCGTCGCGCATCCAGCCGGCGGAGGCGCTCCGCCGCTGATCGTCGGCTGATCCGTCGGGGAACCGTCGGGGAACCGGCGGGGAATCGTCGGCTGATCCGGCGGGGAAACGACGGTCCGCAGGCGACCCCGGGCCGGAGTGGCGGGCGCGGGGTGGAGAATGGGCCCGTGACCCGAGCCTCCCTGGAAAAGCAGCCGCACGAAGTCGCCGCGATGTTCGACGACGTAGCCGCCAAGTACGACCTGACGAACGACGTGCTGTCACTCGGCCAGGCCCGGCTGTGGCGCAAGGCCGTCGCGCAGGCCCTCGACGTCCGGCCCGGCGAGCGCGTCCTCGACCTCGGTGCCGGGACCGGCACCTCCTCGCTGCCCTTCGTCGCGGCGGGCGCCCAGGTCGTCCCGTGCGACTTCTCCGTCGGCATGCTGCGCGAGGGCAAGAAGCGCCACCCGACCCTGCCGCTCACGGCGGGCGACGCGACCAGGCTGCCGTTCGCCGACGGAGTCTTCGACGCGGTCACCATCTCCTTCGCGCTCCGCAACGTGCACGACACGGACGCCGGGCTGCGCGAGATGCTGCGCGTCACCAAGCCGGGCGGCCGCGTCGTGATCTGCGAATTCAGCAGCCCGACGTTCAAGCCGTTCCGCACCGTCTACACCGAGTACCTGATGCGGGCCCTGCCGCCGGTCGCGACCGCGGTGAGCAGCAACCCGGACGCGTACGTCTATCTCGCCGAGTCCATCCGCGCCTGGCCCGACCAGGCCGCGCTCGCCTCCCGGCTGCAGGAGGCCGGCTGGGCCAAGGTCGCCTGGCGCAACCTCACCGGCGGTGTCGTCGCGCTGCACAGGGCAGCGAAGATCGGTCAATAACCGGGCAGTTGTGAGGTCGGTGACAATAAACTCCGGGGTCTGAACGAGGACGGCCGTTCCCCGACGGCCGTTCCCCGACACACGATCCCGACACCCGGAGTGCCCCATGCCGTTCTGCCCCGCCTGCGGCAACGCGTCGTCGGACGATGCACGTTTCTGCATGAGATGCGGCCGTGAACTGGGGGCGCCCCCGATACCGGGGCGGCCGCCGGCCGAGGGGCAGGAGCCGCCGCCCGAGGGGCAGGAATCGCCGGTGAGCGGCCAGGCGCCGCCCGTCCCGGGACAGCCGCCGGTTCCGGGACAGCCGCCCGTTCCGGGTCAGCCGCCGGCCCCGCCGACCGCACCGCCCACGTACGGCGGGCCGCCCTACGGTCCGCCCGCGTCCGGGCCGCCCGTTTACGCCCCGCCCGCCTACGCGCCACCGCCGTACGCCCCGACCGCGTACGCCCCTACCGCGTACGCCCCCGTGCCGCAGGGGCCCTCGCCCATCGCCCTGTTCCTGCGCCGCACCTTCTCCGGCGACTGGACGGGACCGCTCAAGGCGGGCCTGTGGCCCACCGCCGTGCTGCTGGCGTTGGCCGCACTGCTGGCGACGCAGTCCAACCGGCAGACCGACGAGGCCGACCTCGGCTACGGCGACCGGCTGCGCGGCTACCTCGCGATGGTCCTCCAGGGCGTCGGCGGCATCTTCGGCGCCAAGATCACGCCGGGCGACGGCGGTTCGTCCTCCGACGACTACGACGGCAGCACCGCCGCCCCCTTCCTGCGCTCGTCGACCCAGGACACCTTCACCCTGTCGATCGTGCCGCTGGTGGTCACCATCCTGTGGGCCCTCGCCCTCGTCCTGGCCCTGCGCCACCTGCGCCGCACGCAGACCGGCGCCGAGGCGGCGATCCGGGTGGCGGCGGTGTGCACGGCCGCCGCACTCGTCCTGGCGCTCGTCGCCCAGCCGAGTCTCACGGTGACGGACGGGGAGTCCGGGGACCGGATCGACATCACGTCCGGCCCGTTCACCGTGCTCCTGTGGACCTTCGTGCTCAGCCTGCTGGTGGGCCTGTTCGTGCTGTGCCGCGACCGGCTGGACGGACACCTGTCGACCAGCCCGGGACTGGCCGCCGCGACCCGCGCCCTGCGGGCCGCGATCCTGGCGCTCGGCATCGGGGTGGGCGGGTGCGCGCTCATCGTCCTGATCGTCGTGGCCGATCACTCCGACGAGATGGACAACGGGTCCTGGATGGGCATCTCGTTGCTGATCGTGAACGCGGGGCTCTCGGCCCTGGGCCTCGCCTGGGGAGTGCCGGTCGAAGCGACCCGGTCGGGATCCGGCTACGAAAGCGAGCGGCTCGGCCTCTCCGACCTGGGGAAGTTCGGTGACGGCTGGGCCGTTCCCGGCGCCCTCGCCGCCGGTGTGGTCTGCGCGCTGATCCTCGGCGTGGTGGCCGTCCGCCGCTGCGCCGACCGGCGCGAGCAGTGGCTGGCGGCCGGCTTCTACGCGGGGCTCTTCGTCCTGCTGATCGCGATCGGCGGCACGAAGGGCACGTACGCGGAGGGCACCAGGTCCGCGACGGTGGAGGCCGCCTCCAGCGTTCCGGAAGCGCTGCTCTTCGGGCTGCTGTGGGCCTTCGGCGGGGTGCTCGCCGTGACGTTCATCCTGCGGGTGCGCGCGGGAGGTCCGGGCGGCACGCCCGGATACCCGCCCGCCTACCCGCCGGGCTACGGGCAGCCCTCACAGCCTTTGCAACCTTCGCAGCCCTCACAGCCGGGGTTCGTGCCGGCGCAGGACGTGCCGGCGCAGGACCTCCCGTCGTACGGCGGGCAGCCGTACGACGCGCCGTCGGCCGGCGGTTTCACGGAACCCGAGCTGCTGCTGAACCTCAACGCCCCGGCCGGGAAGCCGGGCCGGGCGCCCCGCAACCGGCTGCTCGTGGTCGGGCTGATCATGCTGGGCGCGTTCGCGATCGGGGGCGTGGCCACCGCGGGCGTGATCATGTTCAACCGGAACGACGACAAGCCGGCGACTCCGTCCTCCTGCCCGTCCGCGCCCGCCTCCTCCGGGGACAGCACGGAGTTGTGCGCCGAGTCCCCGTCCCCAGGCGACGACAGCCCGTCCGACGAGCCGAGCCCGTCCGACAGCACGTCCGACGAGCCGAGCCCCTCCGACAGCCCCTCCGACACCCCGTCCGAGACCCCGACCGACGATCCGTTCGGCAGCCCGTCGGACTCCCCGGCCGGCCTCCCGAGCAGCGCCGTCTGAGGAACCCGGGGAGCTCGGAGCGTCCCGCACCGAGAGCCGCCGCCCGCACCCGGGCGGCGGCCTCATAGACTCGGTAGGAGCCAAGACCCCTCGCCGAGACCGGAGAGCCCACCGTGACCGACACCGCCCTGTCCGAGAACAGCGCCGATGTGATCGTCGTCGGCGCCGGGCCCGCCGGTTCGACGACCGCGTACTACCTGGCCAAGGCGGGACTCGACGTCCTCCTCCTGGAGAAGACCGCGTTCCCGCGCGAGAAGGTCTGCGGCGACGGGCTGACCCCGCGCGCCACCAAGCAGCTCGTCGGCATGGGCATCGACATCTCCGAAGAGGCCGGCTGGCTCCGCAACAAGGGGCTGCGCATCATCGGCGGCGGCGTCCGCCTCCAGCTCGACTGGCCGGACCTCGCCTCGTACCCGGACTACGGACTCGTCCGCAAGCGCGAGGACTTCGACGAGCTGCTCGCCCGCCAGGCCCAGAAGGCCGGCGCCCGGCTGCACGAGCGCTGCAACGTCGGCGCCCCGATCCGTGACGAGCGCACCGGCCACATCATCGGCGTCGAGGCCAAGCTCGGCGAGGAGAAGACCCCGGTCACCTTCCACGCCCCGCTGGTCGTGGCCGCCGACGGCAACTCGACGCGGCTGTCCCTGCACATGGGCCTGCACCGCCGCGAGGACCGCCCGATGGGCGTCGCGGTCCGCACGTACTTCACCTCGCCCCGCCACGACGACGACTACCTCGAATCCTGGCTGGAACTCTGGGACAAGCGCGGCACCGAGGACCGGCTGCTGCCCGGCTACGGCTGGATCTTCGGCATGGGCGACGGCACGAGCAACGTCGGCCTCGGCATCCTCAACTCGTCGAAGGCCTTCCGGGAGCTGGACTGGCGCGAGGTCCTCAAGACGTGGTGCGCCTCCATGCCCGCCGACTGGGGCTACACCGAGGAGAACCAGGTCGGCCCCATCCGCGGCGCCGCCCTCCCGATGGCCTTCAACCGCCAGCCGCACTACACCAAGGGCCTGCTGCTCGTCGGCGACGCCGGCGGCCTCGTCAACCCGTTCAACGGCGAGGGCATCGCCTATGCGATGGAATCCGGTCAGATCGCCGCCGACGTCATCGTCCAGGCCCACGCCCGCCAGACCCCCGCCCAGCGCGAACTGGCGCTGCACAACTACCCGCGCATCCTCAAGGAGACGTACGGCGGTTACTACACGCTGGGCCGCGCCTTCGTGAAGCTCATCGGCAACCCGCGGGTCATGAAGGTCATCACCGAGCGCGGTCTCACCCACCCGGTCCTGATGCGCTTCACCCTCAAGATGCTCGCCAACCTCACGGACCCGACCGGCGGCGACGCGATGGACCGCATCATCAACGGCCTGAGCAAGGTCGCCCCGAACTCCTGAGGCGAGGCTCCTGGCAGGTGGGTGCCGACGCGCGCCGGGAGGCGGTTCCCCGCCCTCCCGGCGCGTCCGTCATGCCTGGTCAGGCGCCGACGACTCCGGAACCGGAGATGGTGACCTTCGCGGAGGTCTTGCCGCTCCGGGAGCCGTAGCCCTCGATCTTCGTGACCAGGTCCTGGCTGGCCTGGTCGGCGACCTCGCCGAAGACGACGTGCTTGCCGTCGAGGTGCGGCGTCGCCACGGTGGTGATGAAGAACTGCGAGCCGTTGGTGTTCGGCCCGGCGTTCGCCATCGACAGCAGGCCCGGCTTGGTGTGCTTGCGGGTGAAGTTCTCGTCCGCGAACTTCGCGCCGTAGATGCTCTTGCCGCCGGTGCCGTCACCGCGGGTGAAGTCGCCGCCCTGGAGCATGAAGCCCGGGATGACGCGGTGGAACGAGGACCCCTCGTAGCCGAAGCCCTGCTCGCCGGTGGCGAGCGCGCGGAAGTTCTCCACGGTCTTGGGGGCCACGTCGTCGTAGAGGTTGAAGGTGATGCGCCCGGCGGGGGCGTCATCGATGGTGATGTCGAAGTACACGCTGATCGTCATGCCCCCCATCCTGACACCCCGAGCCCCTATGGGCCGATTCCTGGGGGTCCGGCACGCGTCACAACTGCTCTGACCTGGCCTTTCACAGCTCGAACCAGACGGACTTCCCCGGCCCCGCGTCGGTCGGCCGCACCCCCCAGTCGGTGGCACAGTCCCCGATGAGCGCCAGCCCCCGCCCCGACTCGTCACCCCCCTCGGCCGCCCGCCCGGCAGGCAGCCCCGGCGCGAAGTCGTGCACGAGGACGCGCAGCGTCTCGCAGGCGTCGCGGCCGGTGTCGGTGTCGGTCGCCGTGCGGCGCCCGGTCCACTCGGCCGAAAGCGTCACGGGTATCGAACAGCCGCTGCTGTGACACGCGTTGACCGCGTTCGTCACGGCCTCGGACGTCAACAGCAGCGCCGTATCAGTGAGATCGTCCCGCCGCGCACTCCGCAGGAGCGCACGAACGGCTTCACGAGCGGACCGCACCCAGACGGGGTCGGGCGGGAAGACTAGGGAAAAGTCGGGTCCTGGCATGACGTGATGCCTCCGGGTGTCCGGTTGCCCTCAATGTATTGACGCAGGGTCAATTCACCCTGGAGAAGCGGTGCTTCCGTTTCGCAAGGGGTGGGCTGGTCATTCTTGACGGTAGAGACCCACGTGTAGCGATTGCAACCCAATCGCCGGAACTGCTCCGAACGAGTGGACCGCGCCCCCGACCGACGGGCAGACTGCCCATGATCCGTCGAGGAGGTAGTGATGGGCCTGAGGTCCAACCCGTCGCAACGGCAACGCCGCTTGGGTGCGGAACTGCGCAGGCTTCGCGAGCTGAGCGGCATGTCCGCCACCGACGCCGGAGCCCTCGCCGGGCTGGGGCGCGCCCACATGAGCCACATCGAAATGGGCCGAACCGCCATTCCCGAGGAGAAACTACGCGCGCTGGCGCACGCCTACGGTTGCAACAGTCAGGCGCTGGTCGACGCGCTGGTCGCGATGGGGCGCTCGACAGGCAAGGGATGGTGGACGGAGTACCAGGATTCTCTCTCCGCTTCGGTGCTCGATCTGGCCGAATTGGAGGCGAGCAGCACAGCCCTCCGGAACTTCGAGTGGGTGTACGTGCACGGCCTGCTGCAGACGCCCGAGTACATGCGTGCGCTGTTCGAGATCGGCAACCGCGACGCCAGTCCCGATGAGCTCGACCGGGCCGTCGACTTCCGGCTCCGTCGCCAGGAGATCCTCAAGGGCGATACGCCGCTGGTTCTGCACATGGTGATTCATGAGGCTGCGCTGCACATGCAATTCGTCGGCGCCGAGATCATGCGCCGCCAGATCGAGCACCTCGTGGACCTGTCGCGGCTGCCCCATGTCGGGATCCAGATCCTGCCCTTCACCGCCCAGACCTACCCGGCGGGCTTCGGAACCCCCTTCGCTCTGTTCGATTCATCCGCTCCCGAGTTGGGAACTGTGCACCTGGAGCATCCCGTTGCTCCGCTCTATCTCGGGGATCCTGCACACCTGACCCGGTTCACCGAGGCGTTCGAACAACTGAGTACGGTGGCTCTGCCACCGCTCGACCCCGAACCCGAGTCCAAGTTCCACGCGCGGAAGGACTCCCTGGGGCTGGTGCAGCACCTGCTCTATCGCATGTGAAGGGGAGATCGATGACGGATCGGATATGGCAGAAGTCGAGCTTCAGTGGCACGGGAATGTCTGACAGCTGCCTCGAAGTGACGGCGGACCCCACCGGCCGCATCCTGTTCCGCGAGGGCGACCGCCCCAGCGAGGTCCTCACCACCACCCCCGCCCACTGGGCGGCGTTCCTCCGCGCGATCAAGACCGGCGAAGCCGGCCCGTCGTAATCGGCTCAATCCCGGGGGGCGGGGGGCGGGGGCCGGGGGTCACAGCCACCGCTGGGCCGCCTCGACGCTGTCGCCGCCGCTGGCGTTGAACGCGATCGCGGCTCCGGGCGCGTGCAGCCGGACCAGGTTCACGACCTGCTCGAAGAACGTCAGCAGGGGCTCGGGCTTGCGGATCCCACCGCCGATGACGACGACGTCCCAGGCGCGTTCGGACAGTGCGGCGACGACCATGGACTCGGCGGATGCGTCCGGCGCGATGAGCGCCATGGACGCATCGATGGCGTGATCGCCAAAACGGGCCAGCTCCTTGTCCAGGAGGGCGCGCAGGGCACCCCCGTCCATACCTGGCACTGCGAGCGGATCGAAACCGAGCACGAGAGCAGAAGGCATGCCCTGCTTGACGACCGGCCGACCCCACCGGTTCCCACCCCGCGATCTGCTGCGGAGCGGGTGGTTGGGTTTCAAGCGGTGCCAAGTTGGGCGGTCCGCTGCGGGCGGTGCGGTGGCTGAGGCAAGGGATCACGGAGTGCTCTTCTGCGGCGCTGCGCACCTTGACCGGGCGGAGGGGAGGCCCGGCGCTGCGCGCCTGCCAGCGAGAGCGGCTCGCTGCGCTCCCCTTGCCGGGGCGGGGCCCTGGGGCCCCGGGGGTGGTGTTCGCCGGCGAGGCAGTCCGCTGCGCTGCCCTTTGCCACGTAGCGGGCGGTTGAGCTCGCGATGCTCTGCGAGGGGTGGGCCTGGCGGGGTTGCCCCCGCTCTGCCCATCGCGGGACGGCGTCGTTGTTCGGCACAGCGCTGCCCCGCGAATGGTGCGCCCGTGCAGGGGTGGAGTTCTGGCCCGCCATCCTCGCCGCGATGTGGTGCTGGTGTGACTGGGTATGCCCTCCGGGCCCTGAGGAGCGGTCCTTTGGGGGCTGCGGAGCACTAAGGTCGGCCAGAACTCAACATGGCGGGGGTCCGGCCACACAGGTTGATCGCTTTGAAGGTGTGGCGCGGTTCGAGAGCCGGGTCTCGATCGGCATCCCGCTGCGCCCCGGGCTGGAGCTCGCGCCCCGCCCCGAAGCCGAGCCGCCCCACCGTCCGCATCCGAGCCCCCGTCCTGCTCGGGGAGCGCAGCGGACCGGACTCCCTCCGCTTCACCGGGCCGCGCAGCGGACCGCTGCGCTGGCGGGCGCGCAGCGCCGTGCCTCCCCCTCCGCCCGGTCAAGGTGCGCAGCGCCGCAGAAGAACCACTCCGCGATCTCTGCTCAGCCACCGCCGGCCCAGGGGTCGTTACGCGGCGTGTGCCTCGAACCACAGCGAACCTAGTTCGTGTCCCGGGGTGAGGCGAACGTCGGAGTCCAATGCAGCGGCCAGCGTACGGAGCAGCATTATCGTCGGCTCGGTGCCACCCTCTTCGATGCACTCGATGGCGTCCTGTGTCACCCCGGCCCGTTCCGCCAGCTCCGCCGTGCTGAGGCTGAGGGCCACGCGTCGGTCGTAGAGCGCTTTGCCGAACGCCAGGGACTCTCGGATCGCGATCCGCTCGGGATCCTCCGCGTCAAGACTGGAGGGAACCCAGCGGGTGTGCCGGCCTGCCATTACGCCTCCCGCTCGTACGACTCGTTCACAGGCCCATGATGCTCGCTGTCACAGACTGTCCGCTCCCGTGCAGCTCAAGGCCGGTGCGCGCGGGGGTCCTGGCAGCTGTGCGCCTGTCAGCGGGGCCGGTCCGCAGCACTCCCCATTGCGGGGGTCCGGCCCACACACCTCATCCCACTTCGACTCGCATCAATACGTATCAACTCAATCCGTATAACCCCAAACTCGTACATACGGAAGGGCCGCCGGCCCGAGCGGGGGACGGCGGCCCTACGTGGGGGGAAGCGGGGGAGCTGGGGGGTTGGACGTCAGGCCACGCGGGTGGCGAAGTCCGGGGTGGACCAGCTCATGTCGTGGACGCCGATGCCCGTCTCCGGGTTCGCGGCGTCGAGGTACTGGTCGCCGCCGATGTAGACGCCGACGTGGTACGCGCTGCCCTGGCCGCCCCAGAAGACCAGGTCGCCGACCTGGAGGGAGCTGATGGACACCGGGGTGCCGCTGTTCGACTGCTCCTGGGAGGTGCGGGGGAGTTCCACGCCGATCGTCTTGAACGCCGCCTGGACCAGGCCCGAGCAGTCGTACGAGGTCGGGCCGGTGCCGCCCATGACGTAGGGCTTGCCGACCTGGGCCTGCAGGAAGCTGATGACGCTCGCGATGCTGCCGCTCGCCTTGGAGGCGGCGGAGGACACCTTCGAGGACGAGGAGCCGGACGACGAGGACGAGGACGACACCGAGAGCTTCGTGCGCTCCGAGGAGCGGGACGCGGCCTGGGAGGCGGCCTCGCGCTCGTCAGCGGCCTGGGCGGCGGCAGCCTTGGCGTCGGCGGCCTTCTTCAGCTCGGCCTGCTTCGTCGCGGCCGCGACCTTCTTGGCCGCGGCGGCGGCGCTGTCCTCGGCGGCCTGCAGCTTCAGCTGGACGACCGTCTGGTCGATGGCTGCGGCTGCCTGCGCGGCGGAGGCGGTGGTGCTCAGTGCGGGCGTCTGCTCGGCGGTCGTCGCGGTTCCGACCGGAGCGGGCGTGTGGTTCGAGTGATCGGCCATGGCCGGAGCGGCCGCGCCACTGAGCGCGAGCGCACTGACGACGCCGCCGACGATTCCGGCCCGGCGGACCCAGTTCGGGTTACCGGGAGCGGCGTGCCGTCGGCGGCGTATATGCGATTCGGACTTGGTCGTCCGGATGAGGTTTGGGGACATGTGGTCCTGGCTATCAGGATGCGCCGGTTCCGTTCAACAAAGGTGGGATGCGACACAGTTGTCGTGTGCACGGTCGAATGTCCTTATTTGGATCTTGCTCACCAGGACCATATGTCCGACTCGTTCCGGAGTCGCCGCGGAGCGCTCGTGAGTCGGTTCACGTGCGTCAGCGGGACCTTCGTCCCGTTCACCCCTAAGGGGGCGACCGTCGCTATCACGCCATTCGGTCCAGGGCGAATTTGCCTACCGCGAGGGGGCCTTGATAATGCGCGCGTCGCTGTGACCAGGGGTAACGCGAGTGAATGTGACGTCAAGTGATTGTTTGTGCCGCATGCGGTGCAAGATCACCGCTCATCAGCCTTCATGATCATTCGTCAGGTGGTGGAGATCACAAAGCCGTTGGCCCACCCCGTGTCGCAGATCACAGACCGCCGGGCATAAGATGCAGGCGGCTTGGGCTTGTGAACTGCCTCACATAGACGCGATCTTCACATGAACGCGATCTTCGTGAGCCGGACACGACCCGAGCGCATGGTCCCTCCCCCGGCGGGGGGACCCCCACGCAGTCATCGGCGACTGGAAGGAGCGGGGGACGATGAACGCCTATGCGCCCATCCTCGTGTTGGGCGGCCTCGGGGCCGGCTTCGCGATCTTCTCCGTGATCACGGCCTCGATCGTCGGACCAAAACGGTACAACCGGGCCAAATTGGAAGCCTATGAGTGCGGCATCGAGCCCACTCCGCAGCCCATCGGCGGCGGGCGCTTCCCCATCAAGTACTACCTGACGGCGATGCTCTTCATCGTCTTCGACATCGAGATCGTCTTCCTCTATCCCTGGGCCGTCACGTTCGACTCCCTGGGGATTTTCGGGCTCGTGGAGATGCTCCTCTTCGTGCTCACCGTCTTCGTCGCCTACGCATACGTGTGGCGGCGCGGCGGCCTGGAATGGGACTAGGGGACAAGGGGCCAACGCATGGGTATCGAAGAAAAACTGCCGAGTGGATTTCTGCTGACCACGGTGGAGTCCGCCGCGGGCTGGGTGCGTAAGGCGTCGGTCTTCCCGGCCACCTTCGGCCTGGCCTGCTGTGCCATCGAGATGATGACGACCGGGGCCGGGCGCTATGACCTGGCCCGTTTCGGTATGGAGGTCTTCCGCGGCTCGCCGCGGCAGGCGGACCTGATGATCGTGGCCGGCCGGGTCAGCCAGAAGATGGCGCCGGTGCTGCGGCAGGTCTATGACCAGATGCCGAATCCCAAGTGGGTCATCTCCATGGGGGTCTGCGCTTCTTCGGGTGGAATGTTCAACAATTACGCCATTGTGCAGGGTGTTGACCATATTGTCCCCGTTGATATCTATTTGCCCGGCTGTCCGCCCCGGCCCGAGATGCTCATGGACGCCATCCTCAAGCTCCACCAGAAGATCCAGGGCGAGAAGCTCGGCGTGAACCGTGAGGAGGCGGCCCGCGAAGCGGAGTCCGCCGCTCTCAACGCGCTCCCGCTGATCGAGATGAAGGGGCTGCTGCGGTGACAGACGCCAACGGCACCAACCCCGACCGCGACCTGCAGACCGACAACCTCCCCGGCCAGCGCGACGACGCCGGCGAGGTCATCGGTCACCGCAAGGGCATGTTCGGTGCCAACAACGGTGGCGACACCTCCGGCTACGGCGGCCTCGTCAGGACCGTCCGGCTGCCAGGACCGGCCCACCGCCCCTACGGCGGCTGGTTCGACGAGGTGGCCGACGAGCTGGAGGGCGCGCTGGAGGAGCAGGGACTGCTCCCCTCCAACGCGATCGACCGGACCGTCATCGACCGCGACGAGCTGACCTTCCACATCGCCCGCGAGCACCTCGTGCAGGTCGCCAAGACCTGCCGCGACGATCCGGCGCTGCGCTTCGAGCTCTGTACGGGCGTGAGCGGGGTGAACTACCCCGAGGACAAGGGCCGCGAACTGCACGCCGTCTACCACCTGCGTTCGATCACGCACAACCGGCTGATCCGGCTGGAGGTGAGCGCCCCCGACAGCGACCCGCACATCCCGTCGATCGTCCCGGTGTACCCGACGAACGACTGGCACGAGCGTGAGGCGTACGACTTCTTCGGCATCGTCTTCGACGGCCACCCGGCCCTCACGCGGATCATGATGCCGGACGACTGGCCCGGCCACCCGCAGCGCAAGGACTACCCGCTCGGCGGCATCCCCGTCGAGTACAAGGGCGCCCAGATCCCGGCTCCCGACCAGCGGAGGTCGTACTCCTGATGAGCACTCACCACGCACCCGCTCAGGCGGAAGAACGCGACACCACCGAAGGCCGGGTCTTCACCGTCACCGGCGGTGACTGGGACGAGCTGGCCGAGACGGTCGGCAGGTCCGACGACGAGCGCATCATCGTCAACATGGGGCCGCAGCACCCGTCCACCCACGGTGTGCTCCGGCTGATCCTGGAGATCGACGGCGAGACGGTCACCGAGGCCCGGTCGGGCATCGGCTACCTGCACACCGGCATCGAGAAGAACATGGAGTACCGGACGTGGACCCAGGGGTCCACGTTCGTGACGCGCATGGACTACCTCACGCCGTTCTTCAACGAGACGGCGTACTGCCTCGCGGTCGAGAAGCTGCTCGGCGTCACCGAGCAGGTGCCGGACCGGGCCAGCGTCATCCGCGTGCTGCTGATGGAGCTCAACCGGCTCTCGTCGCACCTGGTGTGCATCGCCACCGGCGGTATGGAACTCGGCGCCACCACGATCATGATCTACGGGTTCCGTGACCGAGAGCTGATCCTGGACGTCTTCGAGCTCATCACCGGGCTGCGGATGAACCACGCGTACATCCGGCCGGGCGGCCTCGCCCAGGACCTGCCGCCGGGCGCGGTGGACCAGATCCGCGAGCTCGTGAAGAAGATGCGCAAGAACCTTCCCGAGTACGACAAGCTCGCCACCGGCAACCCGATCTTCAAGGCCCGGATGGAAGAGGTCGGCTACCTGGACCTGGCCGGCTGCATGGCGCTCGGCGCCACCGGCCCGATCCTGCGCGCCGCCGGCCTGCCGCACGACCTGCGCAAGGCGCAGCCGTACTGCGGTTACGAGAACTACGACTTCGAGATCCCGACGGCCGACACCGCCGACTCCTACGGCCGCTTCCTGGTCCGCCTGGAGGAGATGCGGCAGTCGCTGCGCATCGTCGAGCAGGCCCTGGACAAGCTGGCCCCAGGACCGGTGATGGTCGAGGACAAGAAGATCGCCTGGCCCGCGCAGCTCGCGCTCGGCCCGGACGGCCTCGGCAACTCCCTGGACCACATCAAGAAGATCATGGGCACCTCGATGGAGTCCCTGATCCACCACTTCAAGCTGGTGACCGAGGGCTTCCGGGTTCCGCCGGGCCAGGCGTACACCGCGGTGGAGTCGCCCAAGGGCGAGCTGGGCGTGCATGTCGTCAGCGACGGCGGCACCCGCCCCTTCCGGGTCCACTTCCGCGACCCGTCCTTCACCAACCTGCAGTCCATGGCGGCGATGTGCGAGGGCGGCCAGGTCGCCGACGTCATCGTGGCCGTGGCGTCCATCGACCCCGTGATGGGAGGCGTCGACCGATGACCGACGTGTCTTTGGGCATCCCGCAGATGCCCGCGCCCGACTATCCGGCCGATGTACGCGCCAGGCTGGAGGCGGACGCGAAGGAGATCATCGCCCGCTATCCCGGCAGCCGCAGCGCGCTCCTGCCGCTGCTGCACCTGACGCAGTCCGAGGACGGGTACGTCACCCGCACCGGCGTCCGGTTCTGCGCCGAGCAGCTCGACCTCACCACCGCCGAGGTCACCGCGGTCGCGACCTTCTACTCCATGTACCGGCGCAAGCCCAGTGGGGACTACCAGGTCGGGGTCTGCACCAACACGCTCTGCGCGGTGATGGGCGGCGACGCCATCTTCGACGAGCTGAAGGAGCACCTCGGGGTCGGCAACGACGAGACCACCGAGGACGGCAAGGTCACGCTGGAGCACATCGAGTGCAACGCGGCCTGCGACTTCGCGCCGGTGGTGATGGTGAACTGGGAGTTCTTCGACAACCAGACGCCGGACTCCGCCAAGCGGCTGGTCGACGACCTCATCGCCGGCCGCGAGGTGCGGCCGACCCGTGGCGCGCCGCTCTGCACGTACAAGGAGACCGCCCGCATCCTCGCCGGCTTCCCCGACGAGCGCCCCGGCGCCGTCGAGGCCACCGGCGGAGCCGGCCCCGCCTCGCTCGCGGGACTGCGGCTGTCGCGCGGCGAGGAACTGCCCGCCGCGGGCGCCGGACAGCCGGCCCGCCGGTCGTCCGTACCGCCGCAGGGCGAGACCCCGGCCGCGCCGTCGGGCACCCCCGGGCAGCCCAGCCCCGCCGAGCACGCCAGCTCGCACGACGCACCGCAGGAGACCGCCGTGTCGGACCCCGCCAACCCGGCAGGACCTGAGAGCGAGGAGGGCAAATGATGACCGTGTCGCCCGAGAAGCTGCTCACCCCCGTCCTGTCGGCCTTCTGGGACGACCCGCAGTCGTGGACGCTCGACACCTACCGGCGTCACGAGGGCTACGAGGGCCTGCGCAAGGCCCTCGCCATGCCGCCGGACGACGTCATCGCGTACGTGAAGGACGCCGGACTGCGCGGCCGCGGCGGCGCCGGCTTCCCGACCGGTATGAAGTGGCAGTTCATCCCGCAGGGTGACGGCAAGCCGCACTACCTGGTCGTCAACGCCGACGAGTCGGAGCCGGGCACCTGCAAGGACATCCCGCTGCTGTTCGCGAACCCGCACTCGCTCATCGAGGGCATGGTCATCGCCTGCCACGCGATCCGCTCCAACCACGCCTTCATCTATCTGCGCGGCGAGGTCGTCCCCGTGCTGCGCCGGCTGCACGAGGCCGTGCGCGAGGCGTACGAGGCCGGCTACCTCGGCAAGAACATCCAGGGCAGCGGCTTCGATCTGGAGCTGACCGTCCACGCCGGGGCCGGCGCGTACATCTGCGGCGAGGAGACGGCGCTGCTGGACTCGCTCGAAGGACGCCGCGGCCAGCCCCGGCTGCGCCCGCCGTTCCCGGCGGTCGAGGGCCTGTACGCCTGCCCGACCGTCGTCAACAACGTCGAGTCCATCGCCTCGGTGCCCGCGATCATGCAGCGCGGCAAGGAGTGGTTCAAGTCGATGGGCACCGAGAAGTCCCCGGGCTTCACGCTGTACTCGCTGTCCGGGCACGTCGTCAGCCCCGGCCAGTACGAGGCCCCGCTCGGCATCACGCTGCGCCAGCTGCTCGACATGAGCGGCGGCATCCGGCCGGGCCACCGGCTGAAGTTCTGGACCCCCGGCGGCTCGTCGACCCCGATGTTCACCGACGAGCACCTGGACGTACCGCTCGACTACGAGGGCGTGGGCGCCGCCGGCTCCATGCTCGGCACCAAGGCGCTGCAGTGCTTCGACGAGACGACGTGCGTCGTGCGGGCGGTGACGCGTTGGACGGAGTTCTACGCCCACGAGTCCTGCGGCAAGTGCACGCCGTGCCGTGAGGGCACGTACTGGCTGGTCCAGTTGCTGCGCGACATCGAGGCCGGCAAGGGCAAGCTGTCCGACCTCGACAAGCTCAACGACATCGCCGACAACATCAACGGCAAGTCCTTCTGTGCGCTCGGCGACGGCGCCGCCAGCCCGATCTTCTCCTCCCTCAAGTACTTCCGCGAGGAGTACGAGGAGCACATCGAGCGCAAGGGCTGCCCCTTCGACCCGGCCGCCTCGACCGTATGGGCCGACGCCGGAACGTCTCACCTGGAGGTGAACGCATGACAGTCACCACGTCTGCCCCCTCCGGAGGGGGAGAGGCGGCGGTTCCGCCGGAGGATCTCGTCGCCGTCACGATCGACGGCGTCGCGCTCTCGGTCCCCAAGGGGACCCTGGTGATCCGTGCGGCGGAGCTGCTGGGCATCGAGATCCCGCGGTTCTGCGACCACCCGCTCCTCGACCCGGCCGGCGCCTGCCGGCAGTGCATCGTCGAGGTCGAGGGCCAGCGCAAGCCGATGGCGTCCTGCACGATCACGTGCACCGACGGCATGGTCGTCAAGACCCATCTCACCTCGCCGGTCGCCGAGAAGGCGCAGCGCGGGGTGATGGAGCTGCTGCTCATCAACCACCCGCTGGACTGCCCGGTCTGCGACAAGGGCGGCGAGTGCCCGCTGCAGAACCAGGCGATGAGCACCGGCCAGGCGGACACCCGCTTCGAGGGCAAGAAGCGCACGTACGAGAAGCCGGTGCCGATCTCCACGCAGGTGCTGCTGGACCGGGAACGCTGTGTGCTGTGCGCGCGCTGCACCCGGTTCTCGGAGCAGATCGCGGGCGACCCGTTCATCGAGCTCATCGAGCGCGGCGCCCTCCAGCAGGTCGGGATCGGCGACGGCGACCCGTTCGCCTCGTACTTCTCCGGCAACACCATCCAGATCTGCCCGGTGGGCGCGCTGACCTCGGCGGCGTACCGCTTCCGGTCCCGGCCGTTCGACCTGGTGTCGTCGCCGTCGGTCTGCGAGCACTGCGCGGGCGGCTGCGCGACGCGCACCGACCACCGGCGCGGCAAGGTCATGCGGCGGCTGGCCGCCGACGACCCCGAGGTCAACGAGGAATGGGTGTGCGACAAGGGGCGCTTCGGCTTCCGTTACGCACAGCGGCCCGACCGCCTCACGCATCCGCTGCTCCGTAACAAGGAGACCGGCGAGCTGGAGCCGGCGAGCTGGCCCGAGGCACTGGCGGCCGCGGCCGCCGGGATCGCGGCGGCCGGCGGCCGCACCGCGGTCCTGGCCGGTGGCCGGCTGACCGTCGAGGACGCCTACGCCTACGCCAAGTTCGCGCGGGTCGCCCTCGACACCAACGACGTCGACTTCCGGGCCCGCGTGCACAGCGCCGAGGAGGCCGACTTCCTGGCCTCGCAGGTGGCGGGACGCGGCCGGGACCTGGACGGCGTCGGCATCACGTACACGACGCTGGAGAAGGCGCCGGCCGTCCTGCTCGTCGGGCTCGAAGCCGAGGAGGAGGCTCCGGGGATCTTCCTCCGGCTTCGCAAAGCGAACCAGAAGCGGCGCCAGCGGACCTTCGCACTGGCGCCGTTCGCGACCCGTGGCCTGACGAAGGCGGGCGGCACGCTGCTGCCCGCCGCACCCGGCACCGAGCCCGAGTGGCTGGACGCGCTCGCCGGCGGTGTCGGTCTCGACGAGGCGGGCGAGAAGGCCGCCGAGGCGCTGCGCGCGGACGGTTCGGTGATCCTGGTCGGCGAACGGCTGGCCGCCGTGCCCGGCGCGCTGACCGCGGCGATCCGCTTCGCCACCGCGAGCGGCGCGCAGCTCGCCTGGATCCCGCGCCGCGCGGGTGAGCGCGGAGCGGTCGAGGCGGGCGCGCTGCCGGGGCTGCTGCCCGGTGGCCGGCCGGTCACCGACCCGCGGGCCCGCGACGAGGTCGCCCGGGTCTGGGGCCTGGCCGAACTCCCGCACCGCTTCGGGCGGGACACCGGCCAGATCGTCGAGGCGGCCGCGAACGGCGAGCTGGCGGCGCTGGTCGTCGGCGGCGTCGAGGTCGCGGACCTGCCGGACCCGGCCCGCGCCCGGCTCGCGCTGGACGCGGTCGGCTTCGTCGTCAGCCTGGAACTGCGGCCCTCCGAGGTCACCGACCGGGCGGACGTCGTCCTGCCGGTGGCCGCGGTCGCCGAGAAGGCCGGCACCTTCCTCAACTGGGAGGGCAGGGCGCGGCTGTTCGACGCGGCCATCAAGCCGGACCAGGTCGTCAACCGGCACCAGCTGCCGGACGCCCGGGTCCTGACGATGCTCGCCGACGCGCTCGGCGTCAGCCTCGGACTGGGCGACGTCCGCGCCGCCCGCACCGAACTGAACCGGCTCGCCCCGTACGACGGGCCGCACGCCTCGCAGCCGCTGGAGACGTCGAAGACGCTGCCCGTGCCCGCCGCGGGCGAGGCGGTGCTCGCCGGCCACCGGCTGCTGCTCGACCAGGGCAAGCTCCAGGAGGGCGACGAGGCGCTGGCCGGCACCCGGCACGAGGCGGTGGTGCGGCTGTCGGCCGCGACCGCCGCGGAGGCCGGGCTCGCCAACGGCGCGCTCACCGAGGTCTCCGGACCCGCAGGTTCGGTACGGCTGCCGCTGCGCATCACTCCGATGCCCGACCGGGTGGTCTGGCTGCCGCTGAACTCCACGGGCGGGGGCGTCGCCAGCGATACCGGCGCGCTGCCCGGCCAGGTCGTCAAGGTCGGCGCCGCTGCCACGGAGGTGGCCCAGTGAACAACCTCTCCGCCGAAGATCTGTCGATGTTCGGCACCGATCCGTGGTGGCTGGTCCTCCTCAAGGCGGTCTTCTGTTTCGCCTTCGCCATGCTGACCGTGCTGTTCTCGATCGTCTGGGAGCGCAAGGTCGTGGCGTGGATGCAGCTGCGCATCGGCCCCAACCGGCACGGCCCGTGGGGCATGCTCCAGTCGCTCGCCGACGGCATCAAGCTGATGCTGAAGGAAGACATCATCGTCAAGCGCGCGGACAAGGTGGTGTACATCCTCGCGCCGATCGTCGCGGCGATCCCCGCCTTCATGTCCTTCGCGGTGATCCCCTTCGGCCCGGCCGACAACGAGGTGTCGATCTTCGGCACCCGCACCGCGCTGCAGCTCACCGATCTCCCGATCGGCGTCCTGTACATCCTGGCCACCGCGTCCGTCGGCATCTACGGCATCGTGCTCGCGGGCTGGTCCTCCGGCTCGACATACCCGCTGCTCGGCGGCCTGCGCGCCTCGGCCCAGATGATCTCCTACGAGATCGCGATGGGGCTGTCCTTCGCGGCGGTCTTCCTCTACTCCGGGTCGATGTCCACCTCGGCGATCGTCGAGGCGCAGCACGACCGCTGGTTCGCGGTGCTGCTGCCGGTCTCGCTGCTGATCTACATCGTGGCGATGGTCGGTGAGACCAACCGCGCCCCGTTCGACATGCCGGAGTCCGAGGGCGACCTGGTCGGCGGCTTCAACACCGAGTACTCGTCGATCAAGTTCGCGCTCTTCATGCTCGCCGAGTACGTGAACATGGTGACGGTCTCGGCGGTGGCGACCACCCTCTTCCTGGGCGGCTGGCGGGCCCCGTGGCCGATCAGCACCTTCTGGGAGGGCGCGAACCACGGCTGGTGGCCGATGCTCTGGTTCACGATCAAGGTCCAGCTGCTGCTGTTCTTCTTCATCTGGCTGCGCGGCACGCTGCCGCGGGTGCGCTACGACCAGTTCATGAAGCTGGGCTGGAAGGTCCTCATCCCGGTCTCGATGGTCTGGCTGATGCTGGTCGCGACCGTCCGGGCGATGCGGAACGAGAACTACGGCCTGCGCGACATCGTGCTGTACGTCGGCGGCGCCGTCGTCGGCCTGCTGCTGATCTCCCTCGTGGTCGACGTGTTCCGCGACCGCGGGCGGAAGAAGGACGAGGCGGAAGCCGCCGCGGCACCGCCGGAACCGTTCGATCCGATGGCGGGCGGCTTCCCCGTACCGCCGTTGCCGGGGCAGACGCTGCCACCGGTGCCGCGCCGTCGCAGCCGCAGTCTTGGCGAGCCGCAGCTCGTCGGCGCCCCGGACGCCCCGGACAATGACAAGGAGGCCGACGATGCCTGAGTTCCTGGGCCCGGTCGCGGGCTTCGGCGTGACCTTCAAGGCCATGTTCAAGAAGCGGCTGACCGAGCAGTACCCCGAGGAGAAGAAGCCGACCGCGCCGCGCTTCCACGGCCGGCACCAGCTCAACCGGCACCCGGACGGGCTGGAGAAGTGCGTCGGCTGCGAACTGTGCGCGTGGGCCTGCCCGGCCGACGCGATCTACGTGGAGGGCGCGGACAACACCGAGGAGGAGCGCTACTCCCCGGGTGAGCGCTACGGCCGCGTCTACCAGATCAACTACGCCCGCTGCATCCTGTGCGGGCTGTGCATCGAGGCGTGCCCCACCCGGGCGCTGACGATGACCAACGAGTACGAACTCGCCGACAGCAGCCGCGAGTCGCTGATCTTCACCAAGGAGCAGCTGCTCGCCGGCCTGGACGAGGGCATGGTCGAGGCACCGCACTCGATCTTCGTCGGCATGGACGAAGGGGACTACTACCGCGGTCTGGTGACGGAGGCCGCTCCCGGCACCGAGCGCCAGGTGGCGGTCTCCAAGGGCGAGAAGCCGCCGGAGGACGCGGTGCCCGTGGCCGCCCCCGGCGGCGGCAAGCCCGCGGGAACGGGGGCCGAGGCATGATGTCCACCTTCACCGCCGCCACGGTGGGCGCGACGTCCACCGGGGAGGCGTTCCAGTTCTGGATCCTCGCGGTCGTCGCCGTGCTGGGTGCGCTGGGCACGGTACTGAGCAAGAAGACGGTGCACAGCGCGCTCTGTCTGGCCGGAACCATGATCATCCTGGCTGTCTTCTACATGGCGCAGGGCGCGTACTTCCTCGGCGTCGTCCAGATCGTCGTCTACACCGGCGCGATCATGATGCTCTTCCTCTTCGTCGTCATGCTGGTCGGCATCACCGCCGCCGACTCGCTGAAGGAGACGCTGAAGGGTCAGCGCTGGCTGGCCGCGGGATGCGGTCTCGGCTTCGGGATCCTGCTGATCGCGGGCATCGGCAACGCCTCGCTCGACTCGTTCGCCGGCCTCGGCCAGGCGAACGCGGGCGGCAACGTCGAGGGCTTGGCGCGGCTCATCTTCACCAAGTACGTATGGGCCTTCGAGATCACCGGCGCGCTGCTGATCACGGCGGCCGTCGGCGCGATGGTGCTGACGCACCGCGAGCGGACCGAGGAGCGCAGCACGCAGCGCGAGCTGTCGATCGCGCGGGTCCGCGCGGGCACCCAGGTGCCGCCGCTGCCCGCCCCCGGTGTGTACGCCCGGCACAACGCGGTGGACGTCCCCGGCCTGCTGCCGGACGGCACCACCTCGGACCTGTCGGTCAGCGCCACGCTGCGGGACCGCGGTCAGATCCGTGATGTGTCGAACGAGGCCCTGGCCGATCTCGCCGAGCTGGAACAGCGCTCGGAGAGCTGGCTGGAACGGTCCGCGCCCGAGGTCACGGCGCCAGAGGAGGCGAGCAAGTGAATCCGGTCAACTACCTGTACCTGGCCGCGCTGCTGTTCACCATCGGCGCCGCCGGGGTGCTGATCCGGCGCAACGCGATCATCGTCTTCATGTGCGTCGAGCTGATGCTGAACGCCTGCAACCTGGCGTTCGTCACCTTCTCCCGGATGCACGGCAACCTCGACGGCCAGATCATCGCCTTCTTCACGATGGTGGTCGCCGCCGCCGAGGTCGTGGTCGGGCTCGCGATCATCGTGACGATGTTCCGCTCCCGGCACTCGGCCTCGGTCGACGACGCCAATCTGATGAAGCTGTAAGGGGTAGCGACAGTGGAGAACCTCATCGGATTGCTCGTCGCGGCACCACTGCTGGGCGCGGCGATCCTGCTGACCGGCGGCCGCCGGTTGGACCGTGTCGGCCACTGGCTCGGCACGCTCTTCGCGGCGGTGTCCTTCGGTATCGGCGCCGTGCTCTTCTTCGACATGCTCGGCAAGAGCGGCGAAGACCGCACGATGTACTCGCACCTGTTCAGCTGGGTGCCGGTCGGCGGCTTCCAGGCCGACATCGGCTTCCAGCTCGACCAGTTGTCGATGACCTTCGTGCTGCTGATCAGCGGTGTGGGCACGTTGATCCACATCTACTCGATCGGGTACATGGAGCACGACGAGCGGCGCCGCCGCTTCTTCGGCTATCTGAACCTGTTCGTGGCGGCGATGCTGCTGCTGGTCATCGCCGACAACTACTTCCTGCTGTACGTCGGCTGGGAGGGCGTCGGCCTCGCCTCGTACCTGCTGATCGGCTTCTGGCAGCACAAGCCGAGCGCGGCCACGGCGGCGAAGAAGGCGTTCCTCGTCAACCGCGTCGGTGACGTCGGTCTGTCCATCGCGATCATGCTGATGTTCACGACCTTCGGCACGTTCAGCTTCCAGCCGGTGCTGGCGCACGCGGGCGACGCGAGCGAGGGCAAGCTGACGGCCATCGGCCTGATGCTGCTGCTCGCCGCCTGCGGCAAGTCCGCCCAGGTGCCGCTGCAGTCCTGGCTCGGCGACGCGATGGAGGGCCCGACCCCGGTCTCGGCCCTGATCCACGCGGCGACGATGGTGACGGCGGGCGTGTATCTGATCACCCGGTCCGGCGCGATCTTCAACGGCGCCCCGGACGCGCAGGTCGCGGTGGTCACGGTCGGCGCGGTCACGCTGCTGTTCGGTGCGATCGTCGGTTGCGCGAAGGACGACATCAAGAAGGCCCTGGCGGGCTCGACGATGTCGCAGATCGGCTACATGATCATGGCGGCCGGGCTCGGCCCGATCGGCTATGTCTTCGCGATCATGCACCTGGTCACCCACGGCTTCTTCAAGGCCGGACTCTTCCTCGGCGCCGGATCGGTCATGCACGGCATGAACGACGAGGTCGACATGCGGAAGTACGGGGGCCTGCGCAAGTACATGCCGGTCACGTTCATCACCTTCGGCCTCGGCTATCTGGCGATCATCGGCTTCCCGGGTCTGTCCGGCTTCTTCTCCAAGGACAAGATCATCGAGGCGGCCTTCGCCAAGGGCGGCACCGAGGGCTGGATCCTCGGCGGCGCGGCCCTGCTGGGCGCCGCGATCACCGCGTTCTACATGACGCGCGTGATGCTGATGACGTTCTTCGGCGAGAAGCGCTGGGAGGCGGACGCGGAAGGCCACGAGCCGCACCCGCACGAGTCGCCCAAGTCCATGACCATCCCGATGATCGTGCTGGCCTTCGGCTCGGTCTTCGCGGGCGGGCTGTTCAGCCTGAACAGCTCCTTCCTGAAGTGGCTGGAGCCGGTCACCGGGCACGAGGAGGGGCACTCGCCCCTCAGCGCCACGACGGTGACGGCGGGCACGATGGTCGTGCTGGTCATCGGGGTCGCCCTGGCCTGGCTGATGTACGGGCGCAAGGCCGTGCCGGCCGTCGCTCCGCGCGGCTCGCTGCTGACCCGCGCCGCCCGGCGCGACCTGCTCCAGGACGACTTCAACCACGTCGTGCTGGTGCGCGGCGGCGAACACCTCACCCGCAGCCTGGTCTACCTGGACCACTCCCTGGTGGACGGTGCGGTCAACGGCACCGCCGCCGGGGTCGGCGGCCTCTCCGGCCGCCTGCGCAAGCTGCAGAACGGCTATGTCCGCTCGTACGCGGTGTCGATGCTGGGTGGCACGGCGGTCCTGGTCGCCGCGACTCTCCTGATGAGGGCGGTCTGATAACTCATGTCCTTTCCCCTCCTTACCGTCACGGCCGCCCTCCCGGCGGTCGGCGCGATCGCCACCGCCGCCGTACCGGCCGCGAAGCGCACTGTCGCCAAGTGGTCGGCGCTGGGCTTCTCGGTCGCGACGTTCGTGCTGGCCGTGATCGTCCTCGTCCGGTTCGAACCGGGCGGTGAGCGCTACCAGCTCACCGAGTCCCACGCGTGGATCAAGGACTTCGGGGTCCGCTACGAACTCGGCGTGGACGGCATCGGCGTCTCGCTGGTCGCGCTGACCGCCCTCTTGATCCCGTTCATCATCGCGGCGGGCTGGCACGACGCCGACCCCCTCGAGGACAAGAACCCCAACCGCCGCTGGCGGCCCACCCAGGGCTTCTTCGCCCTGATCCTGGCCGTCGAGGCGATGGTGGTGGTCTCCTTCGAGGCCACCGACGTCTTCCTCTTCTACATCTTCTTCGAAGCCATGCTCATCCCGATGTACTTCCTCATCGGCGGCTTCGGGGACCAGGCGCACGAGCACGGCGACGACGAGGCGGCCAAGCAGCGCTCGTACGCCGCCGTGAAGTTCCTGCTCTACAACCTGGTCGGCGGGCTCGTCATGCTGGCCGCCGTCATCGGGCTGTACGCGGCCAGCGCCGACCAGCTCGGCCACGGCACGTTCTCGCTCCAGGAGATCCTCCAGGCGCGCGCGGCCGGCAAGTTCGACCTGGCGTCCTCCACCGAGCGGTGGCTCTTCCTCGGCTTCTTCTTCGCCTTCGCGGTGAAGGCGCCGCTGTGGCCGCTGCACACCTGGCTGCCGAACGCGATGGGGGAGTCGACCGCGCCGGTCGCCGTCCTGATCACCGCGGTCGTCGACAAGGTCGGCACCTTCGCGATGCTGCGCTACTGCCTCCAGCTCTTCCCGGAGGCCAGCAAGTGGGCGACGCCGGTGATCCTGGTGCTCGCGGTGATCAGCATCATCTACGGTGCCCTGCTGGCCGTCGGCCAGCGCGACATCAAGCGGCTGATCGCCTACGCGTCCATCTCGCACTTCGGCTTCATCATCATGGGCATCTTCGCGATGACCACCCAGGGGCAGAGCGGCGCCGCGCTCTACATGGTCAACCACGGGATCTCGACCGCCGCGCTGCTGCTGGTGGCCGGCTTCCTGATCAGCCGGCGCGGCTCGCGGCTCATCGCCGACTACGGCGGGGTGCAGAAGGTGGCGCCGGTGCTCGCGGGCACCTTCCTGATCGGCGGACTGGCGACCCTGTCGCTGCCGGGGCTCGCCCCGTTCGTCTCCGAATTCCTGGTGCTCGTCGGCACGTTCAGCCGCTACCCGGCGCTCGGCATCATCGCCACCGTCGGCATCGTGCTCGCCGCGCTCTACGTCCTCGTCCTGTACCAGCGGACGATGACCGGGCCGGTGAAGGAGGGCATCGAGGGAATGCGGGACCTCCGGGTCCGCGAGGTCGCCGTGGTGGTCCCGCTGATCGCGCTGCTGCTCTTCCTCGGCGTGTACCCGAAGCCGCTCACGGACATCGTCAATCCCGCGGTCGGCCAGACGCTCTCCGACGTGCACAAGACCGACCCCAAGCCCGCGCTGGAGGCGACCAAGTGAGCGGAACAGCCGTCCACAGCCTGTGGACAATGGCGGCCCCCGCCGCAGACAAGATCCCCGCCCCGAAGATCGAGTACACCCAGCTGTCGCCCGTCCTGATCGTCTTCGGGGCAGCGGTCGTCGGGATCCTCGTCGAGGCGTTCCTGCCCCGTAAGTCCCGCTACCTGGGGCAGATCGCGGTCAGCGTCATCGGCCTCGCCGCCGCCTTCGCCGCCGTCGTGGCCCTGGCGGCCAGGGGCTACGGCACCACCAAGGCGCATGTCGCGGCCATGGGAGCGGTCGCCGTCGACGGCCCCGCGCTCTTCCTGCAGGGCACGATCCTGCTGGTCGGGCTGGTCGCGGTGTTCACCTTCGCCGAACGCCGGCTCGACCCGAAGGCGCACGGCCGCAAGGTCGACTCCTTCGCCGCCCAGGGCTCCGCCGTTCCCGGCGGCGACGCCGAGAAGGCCGCGGTCAAGGCCGGGTTCACCACCACCGAGGTCTTCCCGCTGCTGCTCTTCGCGGTCGGCGGCATGCTGATCTTCCCGGCCGCGTCCGACCTGCTGACGCTCTTCGTCGCGCTGGAGGTCTTCTCGCTGCCGCTGTACCTGCTCTGCGCGCTGGCCCGCCGCCGGCGCTTCATGTCGCAGGAAGCCGCGATGAAGTACTTCCTGCTGGGAGCCTTCTCGTCGGCCTTCCTGCTGTTCGGCATCGCGCTGCTCTACGGGTACGCGGGCACCGTCTCGTACTCCGGCATCGCCGCCGTCGTCGACGGCACCGCCAAGATGACCCCGGCGCTCGCCGCCACCACCGGCAACGACGCGCTGCTGCTCATCGGCACCGCGATGGTCGCGATGGGGCTGCTGTTCAAGGTCGGCGCCGTGCCGTTCCACATGTGGACCCCGGACGTCTACCAGGGCGCCCCGACCCCGGTGACCGGCTTCATGGCCGCCGCCACCAAGGTCGCCGCCTTCGGCGCGCTGCTGCGACTCCTCTACGTGGTCCTGCCGGGCATGCGCTGGGACTGGCGGCCGGTGATGTGGGGCGTCGCGATCCTGACGATGCTGGTCGGCGCGATCGTCGCCGTCACCCAGACCGATGTGAAGCGACTGCTGGCGTACTCGTCCATCGCGCACGCCGGATTCATCCTCGCGGGTGTCATCGCCACCACGCCGGACGGCGTCTCGTCGGTGCTCTTCTACCTCGCGGCGTACTCCTTCGTGACGCTCGGCGCCTTCGCCGTCGTCACCCTGGTCCGCGACGCGGGCGGCGAAGCCACCCACCTGTCCCACTGGGCCGGCCTCGGCCGCCGCTCGCCGCTCGTCGCGGCGGTCTTCGCGGTCTTCCTGCTGGCCTTCGCGGGCATCCCGCTGACCTCCGGCTTCGCCGGAAAGTTCGCGGTCTTCAAGGCGGCGGCCCAGGGCGGCGCGATGCCGCTGGTCATCGTGGGTGTGCTCTCCTCGGCCATCGCCGCGTTCTTCTACATCCGCGTCATCGTGCTGATGTTCTTCAGCGAACCGAAGCCCGACGGCCCCACCGTCGCCGTCCCGAGCGCCTGGACCTCCACGGCCATCGGCATCGGCGTGGCGGTGACGCTCGTGCTGGGCGTCATGCCGCAGTACTTCCTGGACCTCGCCGACAAGGCGGGCGTCTTCGTCCGCTGACCAACGGCACCACGGGAAACGGCCGTCGAACGCTTCAGGCGTTCGGCGGCCGTTCGCGTTCTCTCACGAGTGCGCATTCCACACGGTGGCCGCTTTCCCGGCTGCCACGTCGCACCACACCAGCTTGCCCGACAGCCCGAAGTGTTCCTCCCCGGTCAGGTAGTAACCCCATTCCTCGGAGAGGAGCTCGACCAGGTACAGCCCTCGACCGCGCTCGGAGTCCTCCCGTACGGACAGGCAATCGGGTGGTTTCGGGTTGTTGTCCCACACCGCGAGCCTCAGACGCTCCGCCCGCCAGTGGAGTCGTAACGACACCGGACCGTCGGAGTACTCCAGAGCGTTGGCGACCAACTCCGATGTGAGCAGCGCGGAGGTGTCCAGCAACGGGATCAGTTCGTGGGCGTCGAGGACGGAGCGCAAAGTGCCGCGCGCAACTCCCGCTCCACGCAGGTCATGCGGAATCTGGAGCCAGTAGTCCCACGGGGCGTCGGGGTGAGGTGGTTGCGGTACGGGTTTCGTTGTGATCATGGAATCTCCAGAAACGGGAGGGCTGATGCATGTGCGCCGACGTGCGGTGGCCACGCCCCTCATCGCAAGGGGTGCACTTCCGGCTTACGGGCAGCGCAAAATAGGGGTGCGAGCGGCGGGATGCCACCTGCGCCCCGGTGTGATCGAAGCAACACAGACGGTAGGGCACATGCATGAGACGGCACAAGCATGAGACGTAAGCTGGCGCGGGTTCGGTGAGGCCGCGCTACGCCCATGCGATATGCCCGGCCTGCCTTCAAGGGAGATGAACGGATGCCACCGAGGAGTTATCCCACGGCGCGACAGCGGCGCCTGGGGGCGGAGCTGCGCAAGCTCCGCGAGCATGCCGGGATGACCGCCCGGGAGGCGGGGGAGCGACTCGGTGGGAATCAGGCTCAGATCAGCCACATCGAGTCCGGTCGCTGGGGAGTCAGCGGCGACCGGGTGCGTATTCTCACCAGTCACTACTCGGCCGGGAACGCGGACTTGGTCGCAGCCTTGGTGGGCATGGCCGACGAACGCGGGAAGGGATGGTGGGACGAGTACCGGGAGGCCCTTCCGGCTGACTTTCGTGACATCGCCGAGCTTGAGCATCACGCGACCCTCATGCGTACGGTGCAGACCGTCACGGTCCCTGGAATTTTCCAGACCGAAGACTACGCGCGCGCCATGTTTGCAGCAGTGGTTCCCCCGCTCCCCTCCGAGGAGATCGGATCGCGAATCGAGCACCGCGTGCGCCGACGCGTCGTTTTCGAGCGAGAGGCGCCGCTGCCGTTCAGCGCGATCATCCACGAGGCTGCCCTGCGTATGCGCTTCGGTGGGCGCAAGGTGGCGCGCGAACAGCTGGATTTCCTGAGCACTGCTTCCGAGTGGGACTCAGTCACCATCCGTGTCATCCCGTTCACGTCCGAACTCGCGGTATCGGCACAGGGGATGCTCTATGCCTGCGGCGCGGTCCCTGAACTGGACACGGTCCAGCTCGACAGCGTGGCGGGTTCCGTATTCCTGGACGCCGAGGCCCAGTTGGACAAATACCGGGTCATCTACGCTGCGGTGGAGGGCATGGCCCTCGATATCGGAAAGTCCAGAGACCTCATCCATCACATCGCACAAGAATTGTGAGAGAACCGGCGATGGTCACACGCATCACATGGCAGAAGTCCTCTTTTTCGGAGGGGAACGGTAACTGCGTTGAGCTTGCTATGGGCCTCGGCGGCATACTCGTCCGCGAGAGCGACCGCCCCGACGAGGTGATCAGCACCACCCCTGCCCGCCTCCGCGCCTTTGTGTCCGGCATCAAGGCGGGCGAGTTCGACCACCTGCTCTGAGCATCCGTCCGCGGGGCGCTTCCTCGCTGATCCATGGCGAGCCGCACGAGGCGTGGCGGCACATCCATGCGCCGCTCCTCTTGTGTCAGTCACCTCCGTGACGCTAGCGTCACGGAGAGCGATCAATCGACTGTCGCAGCATGCGAGAACGCGAGGAGCCGTGATGCCCGAACGCGCCTCAATGCCATGGGGATTGACCCGCATGGCACCGTTTCCCGGCGACACGCCGGCGCCGGCCCCTCGGATCGTTCTGGACACCCGTACTCAGAGAGCGCGGTGGCTGGATACGGACGGTGTCGAGATCTCGGCGTGGTCGCAGCACAAGAAGTCCGAGACGTCGAAGGAGACGTCGACCAAGACGAGTCTTGACGGCACCCCTGATCAGGGCAGTGACCAGTCCGGCGACAGTGACTGAGGCGGAGCACGGGGACGCCTGCCCAGTCCTCGTGGTGACCCGGCTCGATGACCCGACCGCCGACATCGTGATCGCCGAGCTGAATCGTCGGGAAGTCCCGGTGGTCCGTCTTGATCCCGGCGACTTCCCCGTTTCGGTTCAGGTGAATGCGCTGTTCGGCTGCAGGAACTCTGCCGGCAGTGTGCGGACTGCCAGCCGTGTGCTGGATCTGGAACGCGTACGGTCCGTGTACTGGCGGCGCCCGAGCCCGTACCGCCACGACGCGTCCGACCAGGTGGCACGTTGGTCCGTCGAGCAGTCCCGGTACGGCCTCGGCGGAATTCTGGGGTCGCTGCGCGGCGCCCACTACGTGAACCATCCGTGGCGTAATCAGGATGCCGAGCACAAGCCCGCGCGGCTGGCAGTCGCGGCGCGCTGCGGCCTGGCGGTGCCGCCGACGCTCATGACGAACGATGTGGATCGGGCCCGCCGGTTCGCCCGGGACCACGGTCCGGTGGTCTACAAGCTGCTGCGCAGTACCGACTTCGTCGACGATGACGGCCGGGCCAACACGGTCTGGGTGGAAGAGGTTCCTCCGGAGGACATCGGCCCCGGCGTGGCGCAGACCTTGCATACCTTCCAACAGCGGGTCGACAAGTTGGCCGATGTGCGACTGACGATCGTGGGCGACGAACTGTTCGCCGCGCGGATCGACGGCTCTTCGTTCTTGGACTGGCGCCGGGACTACGACGCTCTCTCCTACCGGTTGGTCGAGACGCCCGGAGTGGTGGAAAAGGGTGTGCGCGCGTTCCTTGAGGCGTTCGGGCTGGTCTTCGGCGCCTTTGACTTCGGGCTCGACACCGATGGCCGGTGGTGGATGTACGAGTGCAATCCGAACGGGCAGTGGGCATGGTTCCCCGAGGCGATATCCGCCCGAATTGCCTCCGCCATCGCCGATCAGCTCCAGAGGTCCGGAGAATCCCATGCCTGTTGACGCCGCACAGCTCCGCAGTGCTCTGGCCGGACGGCTCCCTGCCGTGGATCCCGCCTGGCGCGCGGCTGTGGAGGCGGTTCCCCGCGAGTTGTTCTTCGACGGCGCCTTCTACCGCGCGCGACAGGGCCGACGGGGAACGGAATGGGAACCGGTCGTTCAGGCGCTGATCGGAGACGACGAGTGGCTGGCCCTCGTTTACGAGGACAGCACCTGGGTGACACAGATCGACGGCGCCGATGCCGACTGGAGTGCCGGAGTTGTCGCGGCGGGGGACGCGACCTCCTCGTCAACGCTTCCGTCCCTGGTCGTCCGGACACTGGAGGCGGCGGGCATCCGGGACGGGGACCGGGTGCTGGAGATCGGGACGGGCACGGGCTATTCGACCGCTCTACTGAGTCATCGCCTGGGCGAGAAGCACGTCACCTCGGTCGAGGTCGACCGCGCACTGGCCGCGCGTGCTGCCGCACATCTCGCCGCCGCCGGCTACGTCCCACGGTTGATCGTCGATGACGGACTCGACTGGCGCGACGAGGAGACGGAGTTCGATCGCCTCGTGGCCACGTGCTCCGTGCGTTCCATCCCGACTTCCTGGTTGTGGCAGGTGCGGGCCGGCGGCACCATCGCTGTCACGCTCAGCGGCTGGATGATGGCGTCAGGCCTGCTCCGCCTCACCGTCGGTGAGGACGGCGGCGCGCAAGGCAGCTTCACCGGGGAACCGATCTCCTACATGCTCGCCCGCCCGCACGGCCATCCGCCGCGCCCCACCTTCTTCCGGCACGAGGGGGAGGTCCGCCCCAGCCGGGTGAACCCGGTCCTGCTGGACGACCGGGCCGCCCACCTCGTCGCACAGCTCGCGGCACCCTCCGCCGAACTGCTCGGCTCCGGGGACGAGGTCACCCTCCTCGATGTGGCGACCGGCTCGCTGGCCTGGACGGAGGCGGCGGCGAGCGGGGACGGATGGAGCGTCCATCAGTACGGGCCGCTGCGCCTGTGGGACCAGGTGGAGACGGCTCTCGCAGGGTGGCAGAAGACCGGCTCGCCGCCGCTGTCCGCTTTCGGTGTGACGGTCACGCCGGATATGCAGCAGTCCGTCTGGATGGGTGATCCGGAGGGCCCCTCCTGGCGGCTGCCGGCCTGACCGGAACTGCGGCCGTCAAGCCGGTGCGGCTGATCGGCCGCAGTAGGTCCGGCTCTGTCGGCCGAAGGTGCGGGGGGTCAGCCCGCGCGGTACACCACCGCGTCGCACAGGCCCTCCAGGGCCTGCTTCGCGGCGCAGTCCGGGAGCGGGGCGAGGGTGGCGCGGGCTTCGTCGGCGTAGCGGACGGTGTCGCGGCGGGCCTGCTCCAGCGCGGGGTGGGCGCGCAGCAGGCGCAGCGCCTCGGCGTGCCGGTGGTCGTCGGTGAGGTCGCCGGCGAGGAGGTCGCAGAGGTGGCGGTCGGCCGGGGAGGCCGAGCCGTTGGCCGCGGCGACCCGGGTGCGCAGATGGAGCACCGGGAGGGTGGGGATGCCTTCGCGCAGGTCGGTGCCGGGGGTCTTGCCCGACTCGTGGCTGTCGCTGGCGATGTCGAGGATGTCGTCGGCGAGCTGGAAGGCGGTGCCGATGCGCTCGCCGTACTGGGTGAGGATGTCGACGACCGACTCGTCCGCGCCGGACATCATGGCCCCGAAGCGGCAGGAGACCGCGACGAGCGAGCCGCTCTTGCCGCTGATGACGTCGAGGTAGTGGTCGACGGGGTCGCGGCCGTCGGCCGGGCCCGCGGTCTCCAGGATCTGGCCGGTCACCAGCCGCTCGAAGGCCTCGGACTGGACGCGGACGGCCTCGGGGCCGAGGTCGGCCAGTATGTGCGAGGCGCGGGCGAACAGGAAGTCGCCGGTGAGGACGGCCACCGAGTTGTCCCAGCGGGCGTTCGCGCTGGGGACGCCGCGGCGCACGTCCGCCTCGTCCATCACGTCGTCGTGGTAAAGCGTCGCGAGGTGGGTGAGCTCCACGACCACCGCGGCGGGCACGATGCCCGGCGCGTGCGGGTCGCCGAACTGGGCGCCCAGCATCACCAGCAGCGGCCGGAATCGCTTGCCGCCCGCCCGCAGCAGATGGCGCGCGGCGCCGGCGATGAAGGGGACGTCGCTCTTGGTGGCCTCCAGGAGGCCCTCTTCCACGGCAAACAGCCCGGCCTGGACGTCGGCTTCGAGAGCCTCGTCCCGCACGCTCAACCCGAACGGCCCGACGACGTTCACGAGGGGTACTCCATTCGCTGAGATGCGTCTGAGGGGTGGCACTGCTTACACGGGCAGCGTAGCCGGTCCCCTCTCGATCTTTGCCGGGGCATCGCCCCTATATGGCCGGGACAGGTCATCCACATCAGGCCGTTCGGGATCTTGCCTCATATGATCCGCATTGATGCCTTTTATTCCGACCGATCGGGAGGCCGGCCGCCGGTGACCGACACGCTGACCGACGAAGCGGCCGATCCGGAGCCGCCCGCGTCCGACGACCACGCGTTCTTCGGGCATCCACGTGGGCTGCTGACGCTGTCGGGCCTGGAGGTCTGGGAGCGGTTCTCCTTCCTGGGCATGCAGGCGATCCTCGTCCTGTACTTCGCCGACTCGGTCGCCGGCGGCGGCCTGGGCATGAACCCGGGCACCGCCGCCTCCGTCTCGGCGGCGTACGGAACGATGGTCTACCTGGTCTCGGTCGGCGGCGGCTGGCTCGCCGACCGCATCCTCGGCTCGTACCGGGCGGTGCTGTGGGGCGGCATCCTCATCGCCGTCGGCCACTACTCGATGGCCTTCCCGACCCCCGCCATGACCTGGGCGGGCCTCGGGCTGATCAGCGCCGGCACCGGCCTGCTGAAACCCAACGTGGCCACCATGGTCGGCAAGCTCTACCGCACCGAGGACGAGCGCCGGGACGCCGGCTTCGCGCTGTACTACATGGGCATCAACGTGGGGGCCTTCCTCGGCCCGCTGATCACCGGCTGGCTCGGCGACCACAAGGGCTGGCACTGGGGATTCTCGGCCGCCGCGATCGGCATGACATTCGGCCTGATCCAGTACGTCGCGGGCCGCCGTCACCTGGCCGGCCGCAAGGCCTCCGCCGAATTCGAGCTGTCGCCTCGGGCCATGCGCCGTGCCGTCCGGCTGATCGTCGCCGGGCTGCTCGCCGTCGCCGTCCTGGCCACGGCGCTGGCGCTGGCCGGCTGGCTGACGATGGACCGCTTCGTCGACGTCCTGACGGTGGTCTCGGTGATCGCGCCGGTCGCCTACTTCGCCGTGATGTTCCGGAGCCCCCGGGTGACCGACGAGGAGCGCGGCCGGCTGCGCCCGTACGTCGTGCTGTTCCTGGCGTCCGTGGTATTCAACTTCATCCTGTTCCAGGCGTACTCGACGATGATGCTGCTGGCCTCGACCAACGCCCGCACGGAGATCCTCGGCTTCCACTTCCCGGCGAGCTGGTACGCCTCCGCGCTCGGCGCTTTCGAGGTCGCGCTCGCGCCCGTCGTCGCGGCGGTGTGGTCGCGGATGGGGCCCCGGCAGCCGCACGCGTCCAACAAGATCGCGTTCGGGGTGATCCTCGGCGGGCTGTCCTTCCTGCTCATGGTGCTGCCCACGTCCGGGCACAGCGACGACACGTACCAGATGGCCGTCTGGTGGATCGTCGGCTCGTATCTGCTGCTCGGGCTCGGCGACATCCTGCTGGAGACCTCCGGCATGTCGGCCACGACCAAGCTCGCGCCCCGGGCCTTCGCCAGCCAGACGATGGCGCTGTGGTTCCTGTCGCTCGCCCTCGCCAACGGCATCCAGGCACAGACCGTGAAGGTCTACGGCACGGTCTCCAACGTCGCCTACTTCGGTGTCAACGGCGCCGTCGCCGTACTCGCCGGGCTCGCGGTGGTCGCCGCCGCGCCCTGGCTGCGCCGCACGATGCACCCCGTCCACTGAACCCGTCCACCGATCCCGTCCACCGACTCCGTCCACTGACCCGCCGCCGACGTCGTAGGGAGCCTCGCCGATGCGCATCCGTACCGAATTCCCCTACACGACCTTCGTCGAGGACGTCCGGATCCCGCTGCCCGACGGCACCCGGCTGTACGCGCGCATCTGGCGGCCGTACGCCGACGAACCGGTGCCCGCGCTGCTGGAGTACCTCCCGTACCGGCTCTACGACTGGACGGCGCCGCGCGATTCGCAGCGGCACCCCTGGTACGCGGGCCACGGCTACGCCTCCGTGCGGGTGGACGTGCGCGGCCACGGCAACTCCGAGGGGCTGCCGGGCGACGAGTACGACGCCGCGGAGCTGGCGGACGGCGTCGCGGTCGTCGAATGGCTGGCCGCGCAGTCCTGGTGCACCGGCCGGGTCGGGATGTTCGGCATCTCCTGGGGCGGTTTCAACAGCCTGCAGATCGCCGCGCTCGCGCCACCGGCCCTCCAGGCCGTCGTCACCGTCTGCTCCACCGACGACCGCTACGACAACGACGTGCACTACATGGGCGGCTCGGTCCTCGCAGTCGACATGCACGCCTGGGCCGCGACGATGCTCGCCTTCGTCTGCCGGCCGCCCGATCCCACGGCGGTCGGTGACAGCTGGCGGCAGATGTGGCTGGAACGGCTCGAAGTCGTCGATCCGTTCATCCATACGTGGCTCGGCCACCAGAGCCGTGACGCGTACTGGCAGCACGGCAGCGTGTGCGAGGACTACTCCGCGGTCAAGGCGGCCGTCCTCGCCGTCGGCGGCTGGCACGACCCGTACCGGGACACCGTGCTGCGCCTCGTCGAGCAGCTGGACGCCCCCGTCCGCGGGCTGATCGGCCCCTGGTCCCACCAGTACCCCGACCGGGGCCTGCCGCCCGGGCCCGCCATCGGCTTCCTCCAGGAGACGCTGCGCTGGTGGGACCACTGGCTGAAGGACAAGCCCACGGGGGTGATGGACGATCCCCTGTTGCGCGCCTGGATCAGCGAGTCGCACCCGCCGGCCACGGTCTACGAGGAACTGCCGGGCCGCTGGGTCGGTGAGGACAGCTGGCCGTCGCCCGCCGTCACCTACACGCCGTACGCGCTGCCCGGCGGCCCGGTGCGGGTCGACTCCCCGCAGCACACCGGGGTCGACGCCGGCCGTTTCTTCCCGTTCGGCAACGACGCCGACCTGCCGCCGGAGCAGCGCGAGGAGGACGGCCGCTCGGTCTGCTTCGACTCCGCGCCGCTCACCGACCGCGTCGAGGTCCTCGGTCGCCCCCGGGTCCGGCTGCGGCTGCGCTGCGACGCGCCGCGCGGCCAGGTCATCGCCCGGGTCTGCGACGTGGCACCGGACGGCTCCTCCACGCTCGTCACCCGTGGCGTCCTCAACCTCCTGGCGCGGCACGGCCGGGACCGGGCGGTGGAGTGGACCCCGGGCGAGACCGAGGACATCACGTTCGAGCTCAACGGCATCGGCCACGCGTTCCCGCACGGCCACCGCATCCGGCTCGCGCTGTCCTCCGCCTACTGGCCGTGGATCTGGCCGCACGCGCAGCCCGAGAACGCCTCAGGCTTCACCATCGAGGCCGCCGAAAGCGCGCTCGACCTGCCGGTCCGGGCCCCGTCGCCGTCCGCGATCCCGCTGCACTTCGAGGAACCGGAACAGGCCCCGCCGCTCCCGGTGGTCTTCCCCGGCGCGCCCGAGCCGCGCCCCGAGCGGGTCGTCACCCGCGATGTCGCCACCGGCGCCTGGCAGTTGGACGTCGACCCGCGCTACGGCGGTACCCGGATCTACCCCGACGGCCTCGAATTCACCGAGGACGCCCTGGAGACCTACCGCATCGAATCCGGCGACCCGCTCTCCGCCGCCACCCGCTCCCTGTGGCACGTCCGGCTGCGCCGTCCGGACCTGGGCTGGGACGTCAGCATCGACACCCGGTCCGAGATCCAGGCGGACGCCACGCACTTCGTCACCTTCAACGAGGTGACCTGCCACTCCGGCGACGAGACCGTCTTCCACCGCACCTGGAACCGCCGCATCCCGCGGACGGCGGGCTGAAAACGGCGAACGGCCGCCGAACGCCTGAAGCGTTCGACGGCCGTCCCCGTACTGACCCCGCGAGGGGATCTCAGGCCTTGACGTCCACCAGTGTTCTGCCGTCCAGGGTCCGCACCTCGTAGTGGTCGACCTCGTTCGGCTGCATGGCTGCGCCGCCGTGCATGTAGAGGGGGGTGCGCGCGGTGTCGTGGGGGCTGTCCGGGATGCCGTAGCCCCAGGGGCCGACCGCCCAGGTGGTGACGGTCTGCTGGTCGCCGTTCTTGCCGACGGCGACGAGGCTGCAGCGCAGCGGGCCCTTCACGTTGCCGAGTTCCAGGACGACGTGGCTGCCCCAGGCCTTCTTCTCGACGCCGATGGTGGCGCTGACCTTGGTGGCGGGGTCGGTGCCGGAGACCTTGGCGGAGGCCGGTATCAGATCGAAGGCGGCCTCGGCGGGCCCGCCGGGGGCATGGTCGGCGACCGCCGAGGTCGTGTCGCCCGAGGTGGCCTGGACGGCGATCAGCGGGCCGCCGATGATCAGGACGGCGGCGGCCGCGACCAGGACCATCCGGCGGCGCCGCGTCCTGGCGCGGACCTCGGCGACCTCGTCGAGCAGCCGGCCGAGCAGCGCGTCATCGGAGCGGTCGGGAACGGAAAGGAAGGCGCCGGGGTCGGGGGTCGCCGCCGCGTACTCGGCGAGCAGTGGTTCGAGGCCCGCGAGCGAGTCGAGTTCGGCCATGCAGAGCTCACAACCGGCCAGATGCGTCTCGAACCGGGTGGCGTCCGCGTCGTCGAGGAGTCCGAGGGCGTACGCCCCGACGTCCGCGTGCTGCTCCTGCGGCGACGTCATGATGTCGTCACTCCTCGTTCCTCGAGCGCGAGTTTGAGCGAGCGCAGCGCGTAGAAGATCCGCGACCGCACCGTTCCCGCGGGTATGCCGAGCACCGCGGCGGCGTCCTCGACCGTGCGCCCCCGCAGATAGGTCTCGGCGAGCACCTGCCGGTGGGCGGCCGTCAGGTCGGCCATCGCGTCGGAGATGGTCATGAGCCGGAGCACCTTGTCCATCTCGTCCTGGGCCGGCAGCAGGTCCAGGGGGCCGGGATCGACCTCCTGGGGGCGGGCCTGCCGGCTGCGATGGCCGTCGATGACCAGCCGGCGCGCCACCGTCACCAGCCAGGGACGGACGGATCCGGTGGCGCGCTCCAACTGGTCGCTGTTGCGCCAGGCGCGCAACAGCGTCTCCTGCACAACGTCCTCGGCCCGGTGCCGGTCCCCCGCGACCAGCCGCAGTACATAGGCGAGCAGGGGTCCCGCGTGCTCCTTGTAGAGCGTCCGCATCAGCTCTTCGCTCGGTTCCGTGGCCACGGGCGAATCCTTCCGCACCCGATCCTCCAGGTCGAGACCGTCTGGGGATTGATCAACAGCGGATCAGAATTCGGATCAGAATCCGGATCAGTATCCGGAGGTGTCGCCGCCGGTGCTCGTGCCGGCGCCGCTCGCCGCCTTCTTGCCCTGCGGGCTGCTCACGAACCACGTTCCGCCGACGCCCTGGCCGAGGGTGTCGCCGGCCTTGGTGTCCTTGGCGAAGCGGTAGAGCGGCCAGCCGCCGAGGGTGAGTTGCTTGCTGCCGTCGGCGCGGGTGACGGTGGCCACCAGGCTCCTGTCGATGCCGGTCACGGTCACGCTGTCCTTGGCGAGGGCCGGCGGCCACTTGACGGCGCAGTCGCCCGCGCAGTTCGACGCCGACGGGTGCGCGGTGTCCTTGTCGAAGCGGTAGAGCGTGCGGCCCTGGTCGTCGGTGACCATCGCGGCGAAGGCCGGGGTCTTCGCCGCGATCAGGGCGCCGGTGGGCGCGGGCAACTGCGCCGCGGGCTGTCCCGCGGGCTGCTGCGAGGCCGGCTGCGAGGTGGCCGGCGGCGTCGAGGGCTGGTCCTGCGCGCCCGACGCGTCGGAGTCCGTCGGGCCGCAGGCGGTGACGGCGAGCGCCAGAACCGCGATTCCGGAGGCGGCGAAGAGACGGGTACGGCTGGTGCGAATGGGCTTGGACATGACGGTTCCCCCTGGTGGCAGTGCGTGGACGGTGCGACGTTCGCGTCCTTCCATACGCAGCGGCCGCGCCGGCCCACTCAACGATCCGCGAAAAAAGTTTTGGGAGATTCGCTCAACAACCCACCCTGGACTGGCGATTGTGCGGTATACGCAAACGGTGCCCGTCCGACTCAACGTCCGAGCCGTGATTCTCACCGCACGTGAGGGTTGCCCCTGAGCGCCGGGGGACGGCCGAACCCGGCTGAAGGGGTCCGAATGCCTCCGAAACGGGCCCCCGGCGGGCTCTCCGGTACCTCCGGGGCTTCCACCGACCCGTGTACGTCCTCGGGGTTCGTCATCCCGGGGGCGTACACAGGGTTGCTCCCGGCGGCTGATGTGCTGGGGCTCCCGGTTTGGTGGGATTGATATCACCACCTCAGGGGCGGATCGGGTGACAATGGACCCGAGAGGTGGACGAGTGCACGGCATCGTGGCCGCCGCTGACGACGGAGGTAGGAACGCAATGGCACGGATCCAACCGACGCAGGTCCCGGAAGCGGGAGACACCGGAGACACCGGGGGAGAGGGCAGAGGTCCAGGTCGCCGCAAGGCGATGCGGTACGCGGTCCCTGTCGCGGTGGCGGGGGTGGCGGCGGCGACCATCAGCCTCGTCCCGGCGCTCGCCGACTCCGGTAACCCCGATCTGCCGAAGATCACGGCAGAGCAGTTGCTGACGAAGATAGCCGCGTCCGACACCCAGACGGTCTCGGGCTCGGTCAAGATCACCACAGACCTCGGGCTGCCGTCCTTCCTGGGCGGCGCCACCGGCGGCGGCAGCCCCTTCGGCGGCGCGGGCGGCGACGACAGCGGCAAGGGCCGCAAGGGCAGCGGTTCCGCCGCCGACCCCAAGGCGCAGCTCACCCAGCTGCTGGCCGGCAGCCACACGCTGCACATCGCGGCCGACGGACCGGACAAGCAGCGCGTCTCGATCATCGAGAAGGCCGCCGAGTACAGCGTCATCCACAACGGTGACCAGGTCTGGGCGTACGACAGCTCGTCCAACCAGGCGTACCACTCGACGCTGCCGAAGTCCGCAGGCAAGGCCGGCACGGACCACGCCAAGCAGCTGCCCGACGACTTCCCGAGCACCCCGCAGGCCGCGGCCCAGCAGGCGCTCAAGGCGGCGGGCCCCAACACGTCCGTCTCCGTGGACGGCACGGCGAAGGTCGCCGGGCGCAACGCCTACCAGCTTCTCGTCCAGCCCAAGGGCGGCGACTCCACGGTCGGCACGATCCGTGTCGCGGTGGACGCGTCGACCGGGGTGCCGCTGAAGTTCACGCTGACGCCGAAAACCGGTGGCAAGGCCGCGATCGACATCGGCTTCACCAAGGTGGACTTCGGCAAGCCCGACGCGAGCACCTTCCAGTTCACCCCGCCCAAGGGCGCCAAGGTGACGGAGGACAAGGCCGACCGGACCGCGCTGAACGACAAGAGGGCGGACAAGGACGGCGCGGCCGCTCTCGAAGGCCTGAACGTCCTGGGCGCGGACTGGAATTCGGTCGCCGAGATCAAGGTGCCCAAGGGCGCCCTGCCCGGGTCCGACGCCGGATCGCAGTCCGGGCGCGGCCGGAACGACAAGAACGTGCAGGGGCTGATCGACAGCTTCGGCAAGCACGTCACCGGAAAGTTCGGTTCCGGCACGGTCTTCTCGACCCGGCTCGTCAACGCCCTGATCACCGACAACGGCACCGTGTACGTCGGTGCCGTCAACCAGGACGCCCTGCTCAAGGCCGCCAACTCGGCTGCCAAGTAAGCCCCTTCGTCCGCCCGGCCGTGTCACCGGCCGGGCGGGCTCTTGTCCTCCTGCAGAGGAAGTGCGATGGAAGAGCCGTCCGCCGCGGCCGGACCCGGGACCGCGGCCGATGCCGAGGCCGTGGTCGAGGCCGTGATCGAGACCCGTGGTCTGACGAAGCAGTACCGGGGGACGCTCGCCGTGGACGGCCTGGATCTCCGGGTGCCGCGCGGCAGCGTCTTCGGCTTCCTCGGGCCCAATGGCTCGGGCAAGACGACCACCATCCGGATGCTGATGGGCCTGATCGAGCCGACGGCCGGGACGGCCGCGGTGCTGGGCCGTCCGATGCCGCGCGCCGGACGCACGGTGCTCCCGAAGGTCGGCGCGCTGATCGAGGGACCGGCGCTCTACGGATTTCTCTCCGGCCGCGACAACCTGGTGCGCTACGACTCCGCCGATCCCACGGCGGACCCCCGCACGCGCACCGCGCGGGTCGGGGACGCGCTCGACCGGGTCGGTCTCGCCGCCGCCGCGGGCAAGAAGGCCCGGGCGTACTCGCTCGGCATGAAGCAGCGGCTCGGCCTAGCGTCCGCGCTGCTGCAACCGCGCGAGCTGCTGGTGCTGGACGAGCCGACGAACGGTCTCGACCCGCAGGGCATGCGCGAGATCCGGTCCCTGATCAGGGAGTTGGCGGCCGACGGCACGACCGTGTTCCTCTCCTCGCATCTGCTCGACGAGATCGAGCAGGTGTGCTCGCACGTCGCCGTCATGGCGCGCGGCCGGCTCATCACCCAGGGGACCGTCGCGGAACTGGCGGCCGGTACGCGTGGCCGGCTCGCCGTGACGACCCCCGATCCGGCGGACGCGGTACGGATTCTCAAGGAGCACGGCGTGACGGATCTGATCGTCCTGGACGACAAGGTCACCGGCGAACTGCCACCCGACCCGCCGGATGCGGCGGAAAGGTCCACATCGGCGGAAGCGGCGGAACCGCTGGACCTCGCGGACCTCAACGCGGCCCTGGTGGCCGCCGGGGTGCGGGTCCGCGGCTTCGGGGTCGAACGGGCCTCGCTGGAGGACGCGTTCGTGGCGCTGACCGGGGAGGGCTTCGATGTCGCGGGCTGAGGCCGAGGCGGTCCCCGTCGTCCGCCCCCTGAGCAGCGCCCTCTGGTCGCTGGGGCTGTTCCGCAGCGAGCTGACGATCGTCTTCCGCCGCTGGCGGACCGTGGCGCTGCTGGCGGTGCTCGCCGCCGTGCCGCTGCTGGTCGGGATCGCGGTGAAGATCGAGACCCGGGACGGCGGTTCGGCCGGCCGGGGCGGCGGCGGGGGAGAGGGAGCGGGTCCCGCGTTCATCTCGCAGGTCAGCAACAACGGCCTGTTCCTGAGCTTCGCGTCGCTCGCCGCGACCCTGCCGGTCTTCCTTCCCATGGCGGTCGGCGTGATCGCCGGTGACTCCGTCGCGGGCGAGGCGAGCTCCGGCACGCTGCGCTATCTGCTGGTGGCCCCCGCCGGCCGGACCCGGCTGCTGCTCGCCAAGTTCACCGCCGTGGCCGTCTTCTGCGCGGTGGCGACGCTGGTCGTGGCGGGCGCGGCACTGGCGGTCGGCGCGGCGTTCTTCCCGCTGGGGGACGTGACGCTGCTGTCGGGCACGACCATCTCGTTCTCCGACGGCCTGCTGCGCGCCCTGATGATCGCGGCGCTGGTCGCGGCCTCGCTGGTGGGCGTCGCCGCGATCGGGCTGTTCATCTCGACCCTCACCAACAGCGGTATCGGCGCGATGGCGGCGACGGTGGGTCTGGTGATCACCGTGCAGATCGTGGACACGATCCCGCAGCTGCACGTGGTCCAGCCGTATCTCTTCCCGCACTACTGGCTGAGCTTCGCGGACGTTCTGCGAGCCCCGGTCTACTGGGACGACATCGTCAAGAACCTCGGTCTGCAGGCGCTGTACGCGGCGGTGTTCGGCTCCGCCGCGTGGGCGCGCTTCACCTCGCGGGACATCAGCGCGTGAACCTCGGCGGGTGAGGCCGGGCCGCCCGGTGCGGCACCGTCGTGCCGCGGAGCAACCATCGTTCCGCGGAGCAACCATCGTTCCGCGGAGCACCGTCATTCCGCGGAGCACCGTCATTCCGTGAAGAACTCCTTCGCCCGGCCCAGCGCCGCGGTGTCGTTCAGTACGTCGCCGGGCTCGCTGCCGTTGCCGGTCAGCACGCCGCCCCACTCCATCGTCAGGTAGTTCGCCGTCTTCTCCAGCGTGCCCGCGAGGGCGTCGGCGTCGGCGGGGTCCTGCCCCGCCAGAGCGGTGATGCCCCAGAGCTTGCGTCCGGCCATCCGGGGCTTGAAGTCCACGCCCGGTACGCGCATCCAGCCCGACCAGTGGTCGAGGTAGCGCTTGGTGGCGGTCGAGACGCTGTACCAGTAGAGCGGCGAGGCGATCACGAGGTCGGTCGCGCCCAGGGTGGCGTCCAGCAGGACCTTGCCGTGGCCGGTGGGCGCCGGGTAGCGGCCGTCGCCCGCGTGGCGCAGATCCTCGAAGTCCGGCAGTGGCAGATCCGCCAGCCGCAGCCACTGCTGCTCGGCGCCGGGGGGCAGTTGTTCGGCGGCGTGGCGCGCCAGCAGTTCGGTGTTGCCGTCCGCGCGAGGGCTGCCGAGAACGAAGAGGAACGTCCGCTGAGTGTGCATACGCATTTATTGCACGCGCATGTAATTCTCGTCAAGGCCGTTCGGTCGATGTGGACCGGCAGGGGGATGGGACGAGGCCGGAGGTGGGTGGGGTGTTGGGCTGCGGCCCGCAGATGCTGTCATCTGCGGGCCGCTGAACGTGACCCTGCCGCGCTGAGGTGCGGTGGTCTTCGTGGCGACCCGGAGTCGGCGGACTGGACAGGTTGTGATCAATCGCCCGGGAGGCGCATCCATTCCTTCACATGCTAGTGGGATGTACCAGACATTTGTCACCAATCACCATGTCGCTGATGAAGGTATCCGGTTGATGGCCACTCGACTGGCTCAGCACGCCGAAAGGTGCCGGAATCCGGTGGGAGGCGTCAGCGGGTTCGCAGGAGCGCCAGTGCACCCAGTGCGTCGTACGCGCGCTGGATGAAGGTGCTGTTCATGGCCGGAGCGGTGTTGGTCAGGGCGACGAGGGCCACCTCCGACTGCGGACTGAAACCGGCGAAGGACGAGAAGCCGCGGGTGCCGCCGGAGTGGTGGTAGAGATCGTGGCCGGGGCGCGGCTGGATGTTCCAGATCAGTCCGAGGCGCCGGGTGCCGCGCGGGACGGCGAGCCGGGGGCGGATCACGTCGGCGAGCCCGGCCTGCAACGACGGCCCGGCCGCCGTGCCGGGGTCGATCAGCGCGTCCAGCAGGTGGAGCAGGTCCCGTCCGCTGGAGCGCGCCGCCCCCGCCGCGGGCAGGCCCGGGATCCGCCAGGCGGGCCGGGCGCGGCCGTGCCAGTAGCCGGTGGCCTGCGGGAGGCCGTCGGCGCAGTCCGTCCTGAGCAGGCCGAGGGGGTGCAACACCCGGGCGGTGAGCAGGCTTTCGTAGCAGCAGGCCGCGCCGGTGCCGTAGGCGTCGGTGCCATGGGGGTCGGCGGCTTGGGCGTCGGCGGCATCGGCGGCGCGTACCAGCAGGTGTCCGAGCAGGCCGACGGCGAAGTTGGAGTAGCGCAACCGGGAGCCGGGCTCGAAGCGCGGCCGGGTGCGCCGCACCGCGCGCAGCAGGTCGTCGTGCGAGAACGCGGCATAGGGATTGGTCAGCCAGCGCGCGCGGCCGGAGACCAGCAGGCCGGGCGGCAGTCGCGGCAGTCCCGAGGTGTGGGTGGCGAGATGCAGCAGCGTCATGGGCGCGCCGCGGGGGCGCGGACCGGTTCCGGGCGGCAGGAAGCGGGAGACGGGATCGTCATGGGCGACCTCGCCGCGGGCCGCCTGCTCCGCGAGCAGAAGGGCCGTCAGAACCTTGGTGAGCGAGCCGATTTCGAACCGGGTGTCGGCGTCGACCGGGTCGCCGCCGACGTGGGCCGTACGTCCTTCGGTGAGGAACACCCGTTCGTCACCGAGCCGCAGGGCGACGACGGTGCCACTGGCCCCGGAACGGGTGCCGAGCAGCGGGGCGGCCGCCTCCGCCGCCCACCGGGTCATCGCCACCGCGTCACGGCTGAACCGGACTGCCGTCGGCGTCGGGAGAAGCGCCGCCGGAACCGCCGCCGGAACCGCCGTCGAGGGTGCGGGAGACCGCCAGGGTGCCGGCGATCGCGGCGACGACCGCCGTGTGCTGCTGGTCCGCGAACCGGTCGTCGGGGTCGTCGGAGACGGCGGACGCGTCGCGTGGCACCAGGCCGTCCTCGTGCTGGATGCCGGCCATCAGCTCCCAGGCCCCCGGGTCGAGGTACGGCTCCTTCAGACAGCTGCCGACGATCATCAGCTCGCCCAGCAGGTCCCACTCGCCGACCTCGGCCCAGATGTCGATCCAGGCCGGGAGCCACGCGGCGAGGTAGTCGCCGATGTCGTCGGGGAGGTCCTCCGGTCTGCGTCCCCAGTCGGTCACATGGAAGACCGTGTGCGTCATGCTGTAGCCGGTCAGCCAGTCGATGAGCCAGGGTTCCGGAGTGTTCCCGAGCCAGGTGGCGCGGATCAGCTCCTCCCAGTCACCCGCCCGCCCGGTGCCTTCGAGACCGGTGACGCGCGCCGCGTTGGCGACGGCGAGGGCACGGTTGGGATGGTGCTCCACGCTGCGCACCGACCGCAATCCGGTGATCTGCCGGAGCAGTTGCTGCATCGGCTCATGGCGGTAGCCGCCGCGGGCGAGGTGCGCGTACGTCTCCAGCGAGTCCGTCATGAGCGGGTACCCCAGCAGCCGCGCGTAGAGCAGGTCGCCCTCGCCGAACTGCCCCCAGGCGTGGTCCATCATGTCGCGGGCCTGCCGCAGTCCGGTCGCGCCGGACACGGACTCGCGCACCACCAGGGAGGCGGCGAGGGCCAGTTCGCCGATCGCCTTGTAGACGCCGGGAGGGTCGGAGACATCGGTGCCGGTGCCTTCCGGCAGTGCGCCGCGCCGGTGGTGTTCGTGCAGCCAGCCCAGTGCCTTCGTGCTCACCTGGTGGGCGGTCGCTGTCACCGACGCCGTCATACGGGCTCCAGTCCGAGTAGGTTGCCGGCGATCGCGGTGTCGAGGGCGAGCCGGGGTCCGTTGCCGAGCATCCGCAGATGCGTGACCAGCGGGACGGGGTCGAGGGGCAGTGCCACCCCCTCGTGCTGGAGGAGCGCCAGCCACCGGGCGATCCGTGCCGCCGTGGGGTAGTCGCGGCGCAGCAGCGAACGTGTCGCACCGCGCGCGAGCGCCAACGGCGCCTGGCGGGCTGCCGCGTGCACGGGTCCGTCAAGACCGGGAAGGGCCAGCGAGGACAACTGCCCCATCCGCACGGACCATTCGGCCCACCCGAGGTCACGCGCGGGACCGGGGGACGGCGCCTCGGCCGGGCGGAGCCCGACGCGCCGCGCGAGCAGCGGCGCTTCGGCCGGCCGCGCGGCGTACCGCGACACCACCTCGGCCGCCGCGCCCTCCGCGGCGAAGCGCGCCAGCATCGATCCGGTGGCCCAGTCCCGCCATGCCATCACCCACGGCTCGGCCGGCCCGGCGGGCGGCGACTGGGGAACGCCCTGCGGGGGCGGGAGGACGGTGAAGGACCGTGCCACGGCCGCCGCGTCCAGGGGGTGCAGGGCGGCGCCGGTGAGCAGATGGGGGCGAAGGTGTCCGCCCCGACGACCCGGACGGCGGCGAGCGCCGCCGCACCGTCCTCGGCTCCTTCGACGTGGGCGGCGACCATGGCCGTGCCCCCGGCGCCGTGGAGGGCGTCGAGGGCACTGCGAGCCAGGTCGGCCGCCGAGTCGGCGTACGCCGTCCGCGACCGATCGGAGCTCACTTGTCCTTCGGCTCCTTCGGCTGCGACGGCGAAAGCAGCAGCCCGAGGAGGAGGATCCCGCCGCCGATGGCCTGCGGCGAGTAGACCGGGGCATCGCTCAGGGCCGTCTCGGGCTCCATCATCGCGAGGCCGAGTGCCGTCGGGTCTGGTGCGACAACGGGTGAGTGCAAGGTCTGAGCAAGCATGGTTGCCTCCTCAAATAGACGTCACCACTGTTCCCAGTGATGCTCAACCCCCTTACCGTACGAGGAGAATGGGCGGTTGGCACCATTTGCAGCAGATGACCCATTTGGGGTCATTGTGGGATGCGTGATGCACGACGAAGGTGTATCGGGATGCGTCGGCGTCAGAAGGTTTTGCGGGCTTCGATGAGGAAACGAGTGGTATGGGCGACAAAAGATCCGTCCGTCCGGATCTGCTCGTCCAGCGCCTTCAGCTCGGTCCGGTACTGCTCGACGGTGAAGCCCGGGACCATCCAGATGACCTTCCGGAGGAAGTAGATCACCGCGCCGATGTCGTGGAACTCGGTGCGCAGGGTCTCCATCCGCAGATCGAGGATCTCCAGCCCGGCGGCCTCGGCCGCGGTCCGGGCGTCGTCCGGATGCCGTCCGCGCCGTACCCCGGCGGGCAGCGGGCCCAGGAAGTACTCGACGAGCTCGAACACGCTCGCGGGGCCGACCTGCTGCGAGAAGTACGTTCCGCCCGGCCGCAGTACCCGCGCGATCTCGTTCCACCACGTGGTCACCGGATGGCGGCTCACCACCAGGTCGAACGCCGCGTCGCCGAACGGCAGCGGCGGTTCGTCCTCGTCGGCGACGACGACCGCCCCGAGCGGATGCAGCAGCCCGGTGGCCTTGGCGACGTTCGGCGGCCAGGACTCCGTGGCGACCGTCAGCGCCGGAAGCCGAGGCACCCCGGCGAGCACCTCCCCGCCCCCGGTCTGGATGTCCAGCGCCGCGGTGGCCCGCGCCATCCGCTCACCCATGGCCCGCGCGTACCCCCAGGAGGGCCGTTCCTCGCTCGCCCGCCCGTCGAGCCAGGAGAAGTCCCAGCCGTCGACGGACACGGTCTCGGCCTCGGCCACCAGTTCCTCGAAGCTGCGCATCATGCCCCCCACCCTGACACCGCGCCAGGGCACGGGCCAGCGGATTTCCCGGGGCGCCGGGCGGGTCGCGCCGCGGGCACCGGGCGGGGTTACGCCGGGGCCGACGCCTTCGCCGCCATCGCCGTCGCGGCGTCGCGGGCCGCGGTGCGGGTGCGGTGGGCGTTGTGCAGGGCGTCCCAGGTGAGGAGGACGAGGGCGGCCCAGACGAGGGCGAAGCCGGCCCAGCGCTCGGGCGGCATGGCCTCGTGGAAGTAGACGAGTCCGAGGAGGAACTGGAAGACCGGGGCGAGGTACTGCAGCAGCCCGATGGTGCTGAGCGGGAGCCGGATGGCGGCGGCGCCGAAGGCGATGAGCGGGCCGGCGGTGACCAGGCCGCAGGCGATGAGGAGGGTGGCGTGGCCGGGGCCCTCGGAGGTGAAGGTGGCGTTCCCCTGGGCGCCGAGGAAGATCAGATAGCCGAGCGCGGGCAGGAACTGCACGGAGGTCTCGGCGGCCAGTGACTCCAGCCCGCCCATGCCGACCTTCTTCTTGATGAAGCCGTAGGTGGCGAACGAGAAGGCGAGGGTGAGGGCGATCCACGGCAGCCGCCCGTACCCGATGGCCAGGACGAGTACGGCGGCGACGCCGATGCCGACCGCGGTCCACTGCAGCGGCCGCAGCCGTTCGCGCAGCACCAGGACGCCGATGGCGATGGTGACCAGCGGGTTGATGAAGTAGCCGAGCGAGGTCTCGACGACATGGCCGGAGTTGACGCCCCAGATGTAGAGGCCCCAGTTGACCGAGACCACGGTGGCGGCGACCGCGAGCAGGCCGAGCCGCTTGGGCTGCCGCAGCAGCTCCGGTATCCAGGCCCAGCGGCGCATGACCAGCAGGATCACCGCGACGACGGCGAGCGACCAGACCATCCGGTGGGCGAGGATCTCCAGCGCTCCGGCGGGTTCGAGAAGCGGCCAGAAGAGCGGGAAGGCGCCCCAGAGTCCATAGGCGCCGAATCCGTACGCAAGGCCCGCGCGGTGCTCGTTCACTGGTTGCGACAACGGATGCTCCTCCGGCAGACGCCAATGCTCGAAGGTAGCGCCGACGAGCCCCGCCTGTCATGGCCGTCTTGCTTAACGGTCATGACAGGCGGGGCTTAACAGATGCCGGTCCGGGATCCGCAGGTCGGAGCGGTGCGGCCGGCGGGCGGGTCAGACCTTCAGCGCCTCGGCGAGCGTCACCGTGAGCGGGGTGGTCGGGCGGCCGATCAGCCGGGCCAGGTCGCCGGTGGTGAGGGCGAGGCGGCCGCGCGAGATCGCGTCGTCCACGTCGGCGAAGATCTCGGCGAAGTCCGCGGGCATTCCCGTACCGGTCAGCAGCGCGCGGAAGTCCTCGGCGGGCAGGTCGGTGTAGACGATCTCCTTGCCGGAGCGCTTCGCCACTTCGGCGGCGTACTCGGCCAGGGTCCAGGCGCTGTCGCCGCTCAGCTCGTAGGCGGCGTTCTCGTGACCGTCCCCGGCCAGCACGACGGCGGCCGCGGCGGCGTAGTCCCGGCGGGCGGCGGTGGCGACCCGGCCCTCGCGGGCGCTGCCGACGACGGCGCCGTGCTCCAGCACCGTGTCGAGCCGGCCCGTGTAGTTCTCGGTGTACCAGCCGTTGCGCAGGAACGTGTACGGCAGCCCGGACGCGAGGATCAGCTGCTCCGTCTCGCGGTGGGCGGACGCGAGCAGGAAGTCCGCCTCGGGGCCGCCGAGGATGCCGGTGTAGACGAGCCGGGCCACCCCGGCCTCCTTGGCGGCGTCGATCACCGCGGTGTGCTGCGCCACCCGGCCGTGCAGATCGTTGCTGGAGATCAGCAGCACGGAGTCGCCGGGGCGGAAGGCGGCCTTGAGCGTCTCCGGGCTGTTGTAGTCGGCCGTCCGCAGTTCGACGCCGCGGGCGGCGAGGTCGGCGGCCTTGTCCGCGTCGCGGACCACGGCGGCGATGCGGTCGCCGGGCACGCGCTCCAGCAGCTCGTCGATGACGAGGCGGCCGAGCTGTCCGGTGGCTCCGGTGACAACGATGCTCATGGTGAGTGCTCCCCTGTAATAGCGGCTCGGCCGGGTGACCGCGCCGGATCGGCTTATGCACTCACCCTAAGACCTGCACTAACTAATCGTAAGTACCCACTTTGAGGTAAGGTACTGCCATGAGCGTAAGTATCGAGCCCAGTGCACTGGAGCAGCTGGTCGCCAGTGGGCCCCCACGGGATGTTCCCGACGTCTTCTCTGCGGACTGCCCCTCGCGGGTGGTGCTGGAGCACGTCACCAGCCGCTGGGGCGTGCTCGTCCTCGCCGCGCTGATCGACGGGACGCACCGGTTCAGCGCGCTGCGCCGGCAGGTGGGCGGGGTGAGCGAGAAGATGCTCGCCCAGACGCTCCAGGCGCTGGAGCGGGACGGCTTCGTGCACCGCGAGGCGTACCCCGTGATCCCGCCGCGCGTCGAGTACTCCCTCACCCCGCTCGGTGAGGGCGCCGCGCGGCGCGTCTGGGAGCTCGCCTGCTGGATCGGCGGCTCACTGCCGGACGTGTTCGAGGCGCGCGCGACGTACGACGCCGCGCGCTGAACGAACCGGCCCGCGAACGAGCGCTGAACGATCCGGCCCGCTGAACGGCGATGCCCGCCGGGGGAGTCGTCGAACTCCCCGGGCGGGCATCCGCGTGGACCGCTCCGTCGTGTGCCGGTGCGCTGGTGTGGCGCTGTGCCGGTGTGGTGCTGTGCGGTGGTGTGCCGGTCGTCAGCCGACGACCGTCCAGGTGTCCTGGCCGGCGAGCAGCGCGGCGAGGTCGCCCTTGCCCTTCTCCTCGACGGCCCGCTCCAGCTGGTCCGACATGTCGGCGTCGTAGACCGGCCGTTCGACGCTGCGCAGCACCCCGATGGGGGTGTGGTGCAGCGTGTCCGTGTCGGCGAGGCGCGACAGGGCGAAGGCGGTGGTGGGCGACGCGGCGTGGGAGTCGTGGACGAGCACCCCTGCCGTCCCTTCCACGGTCACGTCGATCACCTTGAGTTCGCCGGTGGCCATGTCCCTGACGACGCCCTTGGAGCCCAGACCGTCCTCGGCCGGCGCGCCGAACCGGATCGGCTGCCCGTGCTCCAGCCGGATCAGGGCGTCCTGCGCCGTCTGCTGGTCCTTGAGCGCGTCGAAGGCGCCGTCGTTGAAGATGTTGCAGTTCTGGTAGATCTCCACGAGTGCGGTGCCCGGGTGGGCGGCGGCCTCGCGCAGTACCGACTGCAGGTGCTTGCGGTCGGAGTCGATGGTGCGCGCCACGAAACCGGCCTCGGCGCCGATGGCGAGCGAGACCGGGTTGAACGGCGCGTCCAGTGAGCCCATCGGGGTCGATTTGGTGATCTTGCCGACCTCGGAGGTGGGCGAGTACTGGCCCTTCGTCAGACCGTAGATCCGGTTGTTGAACAGCAGGATCTTGAGGTTGACGTTGCGGCGCAGCGCGTGGATGAGGTGGTTGCCCCCGATGGACAGCGCGTCCCCGTCGCCGGTGACCACCCAGACGCTCAAGTCCCTCCGGGACGAGGCGAGTCCGGTGGCGATGGCCGGGGCGCGGCCGTGGATGGAGTGCATCCCGTAGGTGTTCATGTAGTACGGGAAGCGCGACGAGCAGCCGATGCCGGAGACGAAGACGACGTTCTCGCGGGCGAGTCCCAGCTCGGGCATGAAGGACTGGACGGCGGCGAGGACCGCGTAATCACCGCAGCCGGGGCACCAGCGCACCTCCTGGTCCGTCTTGAAGTCCTTCATCGACTGCTTGGTGTCGGACTTGGGGACCAACGACAGGGCCGGGAGCCCCGGCGTGGGGTGGTCGGCGATGGTTGCCTCAGACATCTGCGCCCTCCTCCATGATGGCGTGAGCGAGCTGTTCGGCCTTGAACGGGAGGCCGGTGACCTGGTTGTACGAGCGGGCGTCCACCAGGTACTTCGCCCGCAGCAGGTGGGCGAGCTGGCCGAGGTTCATCTCGGGGACCACCACCTTGTCGTAACGCTTCAGAACCTCTCCGAGATTCCTCGGGAACGGGTTGAGGTGGCGCAGATGGGCCTGCGCGACCTGGCCGCCGCCGGCCCGGATCCGCCGTACCGCGGCGGTGATCGGACCGTACGTCGAGCCCCAGCCGATCACCAGCGTGCGGGCGTGCGGCTGTCCGTCGACGACGCTCGGGTCGTCGACCTCCACGTCCGGTACGTCGATGCCGTCGATCTTCGCCTGGCGGGTGCGGACCATGAAGTCGTGGTTGGCCGGGTCGTAGGAGATGTTGCCCGTGCCGTCCTGCTTCTCGATGCCGCCGATCCGGTGTTCGAGACCGGGCGTGCCGGGCACCGCCCAGGGGCGGGCCAGCGTCTGCGGGTCGCGCTTGTACGGCCAGAACGCCTCGTCGCCGTTGTCCAGCGTGTGGTTCGGGCCGGTGGCGAACTGCACCCGCAGGTCCGGCAGTTCGTCGATGTCGGGGATCCGCCACGGCTCGCTGCCGTTGGCCAGGTAGCCGTCGGACAGCAGGAACACCGGGGTGCGGTAGGCGAGGGCGATCCGGGCCGCCTCGATGGCGGCGTCGAAGCAGTCGGCGGCGGTGGCCGGGGCCACGATCGGCACCGGCGCCTCGCCGTTGCGCCCGTACATCGCCTGCAGCAGGTCGGCCTGCTCGGTCTTGGTCGGCAGTCCGGTGGACGGGCCGCCGCGCTGGATCGCCACCACCAGCAGCGGCAGTTCCAGCGACACCGCCAGCCCGATGGTCTCCGACTTCAGCGCCACACCGGGTCCCGAGGTGGTGGTGACGGCCAGCGCCCCGCCGAACGCCGCGCCGAGCGCCGCGCCGATGGCCGCGATCTCGTCCTCGGCCTGGAACGTCCGCACGCCGAAGTTCTTGTGCTTCGACAGCTCGTGCAGGATGTCGGAGGCCGGGGTGATCGGGTACGAGCCCAGGTACAGCGGCAGGTCGGCCTGCTTGCTCGCGGCGACCAGGCCGTACGACAGCGCCAGGTTCCCCGAGATGTTGCGGTAGGTGCCGGCCGGGAAGGCGGCGGAGGCCGGGGCGATCTCGTAGGAGACCGCGAAGTCCTCGGTGGTCTCCCCGAAGTTCCAGCCGGCCCGGAACGCCGCGACGTTGGCCTCGGCGATATCGGGCTTGTTCGCGAACTTCTTCCGCAGGAACTTCTCGGTTCCCTCGGTCGGCCGGTGGTACATCCACGACAGCAGGCCCAGCGCGAACATGTTCTTCGCGCGCTCCGCGTCCTTGCGCGCCAGCCCCGAGTCCTTCAGGGCCTCCACGGTCAGGCTCGTCAGCGGCACCGGATGGATCGCGTACGCCTCCAGCGAGCCGTCCTCCAGCGGGCTGGCCGCGTAACCGACCTTCGCCATCGCCCGCTTGGTGAACTCGTCCGTGTTGACGATGATCTCCGCGCCGCGCGGCAGATCGGCGATGTTCGCCTTCAGCGCGGCCGGGTTCATCGCGACGAGCACGTTGGGCGCGTCGCCGGGCGTGAGGATGTCGTGATCGGCGAAGTGGAGCTGGAAACTGGACACACCCGGCAGGGTTCCCGCGGGTGCCCGGATCTCGGCGGGGAAGTTCGGCAGCGTGGAGAGGTCGTTCCCGAACGACGCCGTCTCCGAGGTGAACCGGTCACCCGTGAGCTGCATTCCGTCACCCGAGTCCCCGGCGAACCGGATGATCACCCGGTCCAGCCGCTGGACCTCCTTGGCCGGTTTGCGCTGTTCACCGAGCAGCGGCTGTCCTACGGCTGGGCTGCTGACCTGGCTGGTCACTGAATCGGACCTCCTTCGAGGCGGCGGCTCACGGACACGGTCATGACCGTTGATCCCACCCACATGCTACGGGGGTAAGGGTCACCTTCCTGGGGTTTGACCGCTTCCTGCACGTCGCGCTGAGCTTTTCTCTGCCACGTTGTGTCACAGTTCGATCGCCCCCCAAGCCCTCACTCGTACGACGCTGTCGCGTGGTGCTTCAGTTCTACGACCGCGCGCATGAGTGGGACTCAATGCCAGTGCGTGCTGCTCCGTACCGGTGTGTGGTGCGCCGTGCCCGAACGGCCGGTGCGCCATGCCAGCATCTGACACTCTGTCAGATGATCATGAATTGAGATAGGTGAGTACGGCCAGCACCCGCCGGTGATCCCCGCCACTCGGTGCCAGCCCCAGCTTCAGGAAGATATTGCTCACGTGCTTCTCCACCGCGCCGTCGCTCACCACGAGTTGAGCGGCCACCGCGGAGTTCGTCCGGCCCTCGGCCATCAGGCCCAGCACCTCGCGCTCGCGCGGCGTGAGCCCCGCCAGAACGTCCTGCTTCCGGCTCCGGCCCAGCAGCTGCGCCACGACCTCGGGGTCCAGCGCGGTACCGCCCTGGGCCACCCGGACCACGGCGTCCACGAACTCGCGGACCTCCGCCACCCGGTCCTTGAGCAGATAGCCGACGCCACGGCTGCTGCCGGCCAGCAGCTCCGTCGCGTACTGCTCCTCGACGTACTGCGACAGCACCAGCACACCCACCCCGGGATGCTCCCGGCGCAGCTGAACGGCGGCCCGCACACCTTCGTCCGTATGGGTGGGCGGCATCCTGACGTCCGCCACCACCACATCGGGGAGATCGCCCTCGTCCGCCATTTCTCCGATGACCTTGATCAGTGCCACGGCGTCGCCCACTCCCGCGACGACATCGTGACCCCGGTCGGTCAGCAGCCGGGTCAGGCCCTCCCGAAGCAGTACCGAATCCTCGGCGATGACGACCCGCACCCTGTCTCCCACGTTTTCCAGCCCCCCACATTCGATGTGACCACCCCAGCATTTCAGTATCCGGACCCGGGATGGGGAGCCTGCCGCCCCCAATCGCCGGACGGATCAGGATTTCCGGGTCCGGCCGGCGACGAGGGGCGTGGGGTGGGGGCGGTTCCAGCGGGTGGAGGTCGCGCGGAAACCGGGGCGTTCCAGGGGCGGCGGGTACGCCCGGGGCGGGCCCGGCCGGTGCCGGGGAACCCGCTGGGTGTCACACCCGCCAGGGGAGTTCGGCGGTGATCCGGGTCGGGCCGCCGGCGGGGGAGTCGACGGCCAGCACACCGTCGACGGCGTCCAGCCGCTCCATCAGCCCCGCCAGCCCCGAACCGGCCGAGGTGTCGACGCCGCCGACGCCGTTGTCGGAGACGTACAGCATCATCCGGTCCGCGGACCGCCAGATGTCGACCTGGGCCTTGGAGGCCCCGCTGTGCTTGCTGATGTTCTGCAGCAGCTCGGAGACCGTGAAGTACGCGATGCCCTCGATCGCGGGCACCGGGCGGGCCGGCAGGTCCACGGTCACGCTCACCGGTACCGTGCAGCGCGCGGCGACCGACGACAGGGCCGGGCCGAGACCGCGGTCGGTGAGGATCGCGGGATGGATGCCGCGGGCCAGATCGCGCAGCTCCTGGAGGGCGATCTTCACCTCGCCGTGCGCCTCGCCCACCATGACGGCCGCGGCCTGCGGGTCCTCCAGCAGCTTCTCCTTGGCCAGCCCGAGGTCCATGGCCAGGGCGACGAGCCGGGCCTGGGCGCCGTCGTGCAGATCGCGCTCGATGCGCCGCAGGTCGGCCGCCGCGTGGTCCACGACGACTCCTCGGTCGGACTCCAGCTCGGTGACCCGGGTGGCCAGCTTCGACGGGCCGAGCAGCCCCGACACCATCAGCCGGTCGACGTGCGCCATGCCGCGGAACATCCACGGGGCGGCGAGGACGAGGACCAGGCCCACGCTGGAGGTGAGCACCATGTCGCCGGCGGTGTGCAGGTACCAGCCGCCGCCGTCCTTGTCGCCGTACAGCTGCAGCCCCGACTGGCCGAGGTAGACGGGGAAGATCCACCGCCACAGCGGGTAGGTCAGGAAGCCCCAGCCGTAGAAGAAGAACGTGAGCGAGACGCAGAAGCTGAAGACCGCCCACGGGAAGTGCAGGAAGCAGTAGAGGGCGTGCCGCCAGGAGACGCCGCTCTTGAGCTGTGCGCCGAGCCACCCCATGAAGCCGCCCTTGGCGGCGCGGACCGGGCCCGGCTCGGGCACGTCGTGACGCAGCAGTGCGCGGGACCGGGCCCGTTCGATGATGCCGATGCCCCGGCAGCCCGCGAGGCCCGCGGCCAGGACCGGCAGTCCGAGGAAGGTGATGAGGAGGCCGGCACCGACCGAGAGCATCGTCACCACGTAGACGAAGCTGAGGATGCCCATGGGCAGGTTCAGCAGCAGGTAGGCCAACTCACGCCAGGTCCTCGCCTCGAACGGCGCGCGAAGCACCGCTGGGACGCGGTGCTCGCGCGGTGCCGGCGAAAAGTCGTAAGCCATGGTTCCGTCCGTCCTCTGGTTTCTGCTCCCCTATGACATACAGCCTGGTCGAACGGCGCTTTCCCGCCCATGGTGCGGATCGGCGTGTTCGGGAGGGGATATCCCTACCCCGCCAGGTGGCCCTGGCGCGCGGACCCGGTCCTGGGCGGTGCCTGCTCGCGGTCGCGCCAGGGGAGTTCCGCGGTGATGGTCGTCGGGCCGCCGACGGGGGAGTCCACCACGAGCAGGCCGTCGACGGAGTCGAGCCGCTCGGTCAGCCCGGCGAGACCCGTACCGCCGGTGGTTCCGGCTCCGCCGTTCCCGTCGTCCCTGACCTGGATCATCAGCCGATCCTGCGAACGCCACAGGTCGACGCCGGCGGTGCGCGCGCCGCTGTGTTTGCTGATGTTCTGCAGCAGCTCGGACACGGTGAAGTACGCGATGCCCTCGATCGCCGCCGCGGGCCGGGCGTTCAGGTCGACACCGACCTGGACCGGCACCGTGCAGCGCGCGGCGACCGACGACAGCGCCGCGTTCAGACCGCGGTCGGTGAGGATCGCGGGATGGATGCCGCGGGCCAGATCGCGCAGCTCCTGGAGGGCGATCTTCACCTCGCCGTGCGCCTCGCCCACCATCTTGGCCGCCGCCTCCGGGTCCTCCAGCAGCTTCTCCTTGGCCAGGCCGAGGTCCATCGCCAGCGCGACGAGCCGGGCCTGAGCCCCGTCGTGCAGATCGCGCTCGATGCGCCGCAGGTCGGCCGCCGCGTGGTCGACGACGACCCCGCGGTCCGACTCCAGCTCGGCGATCCGCTGCTCCAGCTCGTCCGACGGTTGCAGCAGCCCCCGCACCATCACCCGGTCCACGGTGGTCAGCCCGCGTGCGATGAAGCCGAGCGCGGGCCAGGCGACGAAGAGCGAGGCGAAGGTGAGGGTGAAGGTGAGGATGCCCCAGGGAAGCCGGATGGCGAAGTACAGCGCGTGCCGCCAGGCGACCGGGTCCTTGAGCGTCGCCCACAGCCACGGCAGGAAGCCGAAGGTGCTCGGCCGCAGCGGCCGGGGATCGTCGATCACCACCCCCAGCATCTCGCGGGCGCGCGCCCGCTCAAGTCTGCCGAGCAGCCGGCAGCCGATGAGCCCGCCCGCGAGCAGGGGCAGTCCGATCACCGTGACCGACAGCCCGATACCGATCGCCAGCATCGTCACGACGAAGACGAAGCCGATGATCACGATCGGCAGGTTCAGCAGCAGGTACCCGACTTCCTTCCAGGTCACCGCGCCGTACGCGAGCCGCGGTGGCGGCAGCGGGGCGGGTTCGGCGGAGGTCGGGACAGCAGGACTCGGGCTCATGCTTCCAGCCTGCCGGTAGGGGCGGCCGGAGCGCCATGGGGTTCATAGGGCGGGACAAGGTGGGGTTAACCCCCCTGAGGCCTGCACGGCCGCTTCCCGCGCTCAAGTCAGGGCCTAGACTCCCTCCGTATAGATCGTCTAAAGATCCACTGGGATCGCTGGACAACGAGGGAACGAGGGGCGGACGGACGTGGACTACTTCCACGGCTACTCGGTCGTCGGTCTGGTCGCGGTGGTCGGGGTGCTCTTCGTGGCCGTGGCCTTCGGCGCCGGGCGGCTTTTGCGGCCGGTCGTGCCGACGCAGGAAAAGATGCTCACGTACGAGTGCGGGGTCGACCCCGTCGGCGAGGGCTGGGCGCACACCCAGATCCGCTACTACGTGTACTCCTTCCTCTACGTCATCTTCGCGGTGGACACGATCTTCCTGTTCCCCTGGGCGACGGTCTTCGCCGCGCCCGGATTCGGCGCGACCACGCTGGTGGAGATGTTCGTCTTCATCGGCTTCCTGGCCGTCGGCCTGCTCTACGCCTGGAAGAAGGGCGTCCTCGAATGGACGTGACCCCTGTGACTCCCGCGACGTCCGGTCCTGATGCTTCCGGTGCTTCCGGGCCGGACGGGAGTGAGGTCCAGTACCTGCCGGAGCCGCGCCGGCTGGGCACCCTCGCCCGGCTCGCGCCGGAACCGATGAAGGTGATCCTGAACTGGGGCCGCCGCTACAGCCTGTGGGTCTTCAACTTCGGACTCGCCTGCTGCGCGATCGAGTTCATCGCGGCGTCGATGGCCCGGCACGACTTCATCCGGCTCGGTGTCATCCCGTTCGCCCCCGGCCCCCGGCAGGCCGACCTGATGATCGTCTCCGGCACCGTCACGGACAAGATGGCGCCGGCCGTCCGGCGGCTCTACGAGCAGATGCCCGAGCCGAAGTACGTCATCTCCTTCGGCGCCTGCTCCAACTGCGGCGGCCCGTACTGGGACTCGTACTCGGTCACCAAGGGCGTCGACCAGATCATCCCCGTCGACGTCTACGTCCCCGGCTGCCCGCCGCGGCCGGAGGCGCTGCTCCAGGGGATCCTCAAGCTCCAGGAGAAGATCGCCCGCGAGTCCCTCGCCGACCGGTACGCCGACGGCCCGGTGGCCCGCCCGTCCGTGGCGGCCCTGAGCAGCAAGCTGATCGCCGCACCGCCGACGCCGGGGGAGGACCAGCGATGACGACCCCGGAACCGGGTGCGGAGTCGGAGGCAGAGCCGGGCAATGATCCGGGCGTTGAGCCGGGCGCGGGCGAAGCGGCCGCAGGCGAAGCGTCGGCTGTCGCGCCCGTTCCCGCCGAGCCGGCCGTCGGGTGGCTGCCCGGTGGCGCGGCGGAGATCTTCGGGGCCGAGGCCACGGCGGTGGAGGCGTTCGGTCTGCTGACCGTGGACGTTCCGGTCGGCTCGTGGATCGCCGCGCTGGAGATCGCCAGGGACAAGCTCGGCTGCACCTACTTCGACTGGCTGAGCGCCGTCGACGAGGCCGCCGCGGGCTTCCGGGTCTGCGCGCATCTGGTGTCGCTGCCCGGCGCCGCGGCCGACGGCCGCATGGTGCGGCGGCTGCTCGTCCGCACCACGGTCCCGCACTCGGCGGCCGTGCTGCCCACCGCCGTCGACGTCTTCGCTGGCGCGGGCTGGCACGAGCGCGAGACGCACGAGATGTTCGGCATCGACTTCACGGGCCACCCGCACCTGGTGCCGCTGCTGCTCCCCGACGAGTTCGAGGGCCATCCGCTGCGCAAGGACTTCGTCCTCGCCGCCCGCGTCGCCAAGGCGTGGCCCGGCGCCAAGGAGCCGGGCGAATCGGAGCACGGCGGGCCCAAGCGCCGGACGATGCTCCCGCCGGGCGTCCCTGACCCGAACGAATGGGGCCCGCTCAAGGGCCAGCTCCCGCCGGCCCCGGCCCGCCCGGCCCGCACCCCGCGTGCGGCGGGCGCGGCCGGTGCCGCACGTGGTGCGGCCGCTGCCGGTGCGGGTGCGGGTGCTGCCGCCGAGCGGCCGGCCCGCCGGCCCCGCCCGGCGAGCGACCAGCCCGACGCCCCCTGGCAGCAGGCCCCGGCGGAGAAACCCGCGCCGGTCGAGAAACCGGCTCCGGGTCCGGCTACGGCTCCCGCTCCGGAGACCGCTCCGCCCGCGGAACCCGCACTGCCTGCTGAGACCGCTCCGCCCGCTCCGCCCGTTCAACCCGCCCCGGCCACCCCGCCGGAGACCCCCGACACCGAGGGAGGACCGACCCCGTGAACGACATCCTCGATGTCGCGCTGCGGCTCGTCGCCGTTCTCGTCGTCTTCCTCACGTTCCCGCTCATCATCGGCCAGGCCGAGCACAAGGTGATGGCCCATATGCAGGGCCGGCTCGGCCCGATGTACGCGGGCGGCTTCCACGGGTGGGCCCAGCTGGTCGCCGACGGGGTGAAGTTCGCGCAGAAGGAGGACATCGTCCCGGCCGAGGCCGACCGGCGGATCTTCCAGCTGGCGCCGGCCGTCGCGCTGCTCCCCTATCTCCTGGTGCTGATCGCCATTCCGGTCGGCCCGAACGGCTTCGTGGGACAGGCCATCGACGCGGGGCTGTTCTTCGTGCTCGCGGTGATGGGCATCGGGGTGCTGGGTTCGCTGATGGCCGGCTGGGCGTCGGCCAACAAGTTCTCGCTGCTCGGCGGGTTGCGTACGGCCGCCCAGCTGATGGCCTACGAACTGCCGATGCTGCTGGCGGCGGCCTCCGTCGCGATGGCCGCGGGCACGCTCTCGCTCCCCGGGATCGTCGACGCGTACCAGTGGTGGTGGACGCCGTGGCAGATCATCGGCGCCCTCGTCTTCTTCATCGCGGGCCTGGCCGAACTCCAGCGCCCGCCGTTCGACATGCCGGTCGCCGACTCGGAGATCATCTTCGGCGCGTACACCGAGTACACGGGTCTGCGCTTCGCGCTGTTCCTGCTGGCGGAGTACGCGGGCATCGTCGTGCTGTGCGGGCTGACCACCGTGCTGTTCCTCGGCGGGTGGCACGGTCCGTGGGCCGACAGCGTCGGCTGGGTGTGGACGCTGCTCAAGACCGCGGTGCTCGCCTTCGTCGTCATCTGGCTCCGGGTCACGTATCCGCGGCTGCGTGAGGACCAGCTGCAGAAGCTCGCCTGGACCGTCCTCATTCCGCTCGCCCTGGCGCAGATCGCGCTGACCGGCGTCGTCAAGGTGGTGATCTCCTGATGCCCATTCCCGGCCACGGCCTGGCCAAGGGCCTTGCCGTCACCCTCAAGGCGATGACGCGCCGTTCCGTCACCGCGCAGTACCCCGACGTGCAGCCCGACCTGCCGCCGCGCAGCCGCGGCGTCATCGCACTGTTCGAGGAGAACTGCACGGTCTGCATGCTGTGCGCGCGCGAATGCCCCGACTGGTGCATCTACATCGACTCCCACAAGGAGACGACGCCCGCCACCGCGCCCGGCGGGCGGGAGCGCAGCCGCAATGTGCTCGACCGCTTCGCCATCGACTTCTCGCTCTGCATGTACTGCGGGATCTGCATCGAGGTGTGCCCCTTCGACGCGCTGTTCTGGACGCCGGAGTTCGAGTACGCCGAGACGGACATCCTCGAACTGACCCATGAGCGCGACAAGCTCCGCGACTGGATGTGGACGGTGCCGGCCCCGCCGGCACTCGACCCCGGTGCCGAGGAGCCCAAGGAGATCGCCGCCGCCCGCAAGGCGGCGGACAAGCTCATCGCCGCGCAGCAGGCGCAGCAAGCGGAACAGGCGGGACAGGCCGAGCAGGCCCAGTCGGCCGAACAGGCGGGACAGGCCGAGCAGGCACCACCGGAGAGCAGCGCATGAGCCTCGCAGCCGCCGCCGCGGCCCCTTCCGGATTCCTCTCCCCGACCGGGGTCGAGATCGCCTTCGTCCTCGTCGGTATCGCGACCCTCGGCGCCGCGCTGATCTCCGTCACCACCAAGCAGCTGGTGCACGCCGCGCTGTGGCTGGTGGTCGCGCTCGGCGGGCTCGCCGTCGAGTACCTGCTGCTGACGGCGGAGTTCATCGCCTGGGTGCAGGTGCTGATCTACGTCGGTTCCGTCGTGGTCCTGATCCTGTTCGGGCTGATGCTCACCCGCGCGCCCATCGGCCGCTCCCCGGACGCGGACTCCGACAACCGCTGGGTCGCGGTCACCGTGGCGGCCGCCTCCGCGATCACCCTGGTCTGGGTGGTCGTCGACGCGTTCCGCACCACGTGGATCGATCTGGACGGTCCGGTCCAGGGCTCCACCAAGGTCACCGGGCAGACCCTCTTCCAGCACTGGGTGCTGCCGTTCGAGGCGCTGTCGGTGCTGCTGCTCGCCGCCCTCGTCGGCGCCATCGTGCTGTCCCGCAAGAACCAGGACCAGGACAAGGAGAGCTGATGCACCTCGCCTATCCCGCCGTGCTCGCGGTCCTCCTCTTCTCCATCGGGCTCTACGGCGTCCTCGGCCGCCGCAACGCGATCCTCGTCCTGATGTCCGTCGAGCTGATGCTGAACGCGGTCAACCTCAACCTCGTCGCGTTCGACGTCTGGCTGCGCGACACCCTGCACGCCGGCCAGGCGCTGACGCTCTTCACGATCACCATCGCCGCCGCCGAGATCGGCATCGGCCTGGCGATCGTGCTGCTCGTCTACCGCAACCGCGGCAGCTCCGACGTCGACAAGCTCACCGACCTCGCCGAGAACGGCCTCGCCGGAACCGGTCCGGCCGGCGCGGGCAGCACGCCGGACGCGGCGGCAGACGAGAAGGCAGAGGCCACCGCGTGACCCTCACGACCCTTGCCGCGCTGGTCCCCCTGCTCCCGTTCCTCGGCGCGGCCGCCGGACTGCTGCTGGGCCGGCGGGCCCCCGGATTCGTCCGGCCGCTCGCCGTACTGCCGACCGCGGCGGCCTTCGTGCTGGCCGCGGTCGTCGCCGTGCGGCAGGGCAGCGGCGCGCCCACCGACGCCGCGACCCGGCTCACCCCGACCGGCTCGGTCCCCATCGACCTCGCCCTGCACCTGGACGGCTTCGCCGTCCTGATCGCGGTGCTCGTCGGCCTCGTGGCGACCTGCGTCCAGCTCTACTCGACGGCGTACCTGCGCGACGATCCCCGTTACCCCTCCTACGCCGCCCTGGTCTCCCTCTTCACCGCCGCCATGTTCCTGGTCGTCTACTCCGGCGACCTGATGGTGCTGCTGGTCGGCTGGGAGATCATGGGCATCTGCTCGTACTTCCTGGTCGGCCACTACTGGGAGACCGAGGTCGCCCGCGCGGCGTCCATGAAGGCGTTCCTCGTCACCAAGCTCGGTGACGTCCCCTTCATCATCGGCGTCTTCGCGCTCGCCACCGACGCGGGCACCTTCCGCATCAACGGGATCCTCACCGCCGCCACCCACGGCCAGCTCCAGCACCCGACGATCGTCGCGCTGCTGCTGCTCGCCGGAGTCGCGGGCAAGTCCGCCCAGTTCCCGCTGCACACCTGGCTGCCCGACGCGATGGCCGGCCCGACCCCGGTCTCCGCGCTGATCCACGCCGCGACCATGGTCGCGGCCGGCATCTACCTCGTCGCCCGGCTGCTGCCCGTCTTCACCGCCAGCGCGGCCGCGCTGGCGGTCCTCGCCGTCATGGCCGCCGTCACCATGATCGGCTCGGGTCTCGCGGCCCTCGCCCAGGACGACATCAAACGGGTACTGGCCTACTCGACGATCGGCCAGCTCGGCTACATGGCCGGCGCGCTCGCCGTCGGCGACCGCAGCGCCGCCGTCTTCCACCTCCTGTCCCACGGCGCCTTCAAGGCGCTGCTCTTCCTCGGCGCGGGCGTGGTCATCCACGCGGCCGGCACCAACTCGCTGTCCGCGATGTCCCGCATGGGCGACCTCGGCAAGCGCGCCCCGGACGCCATGTGGACGATGGGAATCGCCCTGGCGGCCCTCGCCGCCCTGCCCCCCTTCTCCGGCTTCTTCTCCAAGGAATCGGTGCTGCGCGCCGCCGAGCACGCCTCCGGCGGCCACACCGACGGCGTGCCGTCGGCGGTCGGCTGGACCGTGCTGGCCGCCGGGCTGATCACCGCCGTGCTCACCGCCGGCTATGCCACCCGGCTCTTCCTGCTCGCCTTCCGGGGCAGCGGCCCGCGCGCCGCCGACCACGGCCGCGAGCCCGCGATCATGAACGCCGTCCTGTGGGTGCTCGCCGTCCCCAGCGTCGCGTTCGGCATGATCGCCCTCGTCCCGTCGGTCTTCGACCTCCCGAAGTGGTTCGACGGCACCGAGCTCACCCCGACCCTCCTCACCTCCGTCCTCGGCATCGGCCTCGCCCTCGTCGGCGTCCTCGTCACCTACGGCGCCTGGACCGCCGGTGCCGCCCGCCGGTCCGCCGCCCCGCTCGGCGCGATCGGCGCCGACTCCGGCGCCGAACCCGCCGAGGCCGAGGCGACCGCCATCGCCGCGCACACCGCCGTCTACGGCGACATCGCGTCGTCCGACGACCCGGCCGACCCTGGCCGGCTGCTCCTCGGCCGCCTGCACCGCCACGCGGCGAGCGGCTTCCACCTCGACGCCGTCTACACGGTGCTCTTCGTCCGACCGGTGCTCGCCGCCGCGAACCTCGTCCGCTTCCTCGACCGCGAGGTCGTCGAGACCTACGTACGGGGAGCGGGCGCGGTGCCGCGCCTGCTCGGCGCGGCCGTCCGGCGCGCCCAGACCGGAAATGTCCAGACCTATCTCAGCGCGCTGCTGGCCGGTGCCGTCGTACTCGCCGTCCTCGTCGCCGTCGGAGCGTGAGCCGTGAACGACACCGCCCTCCAGTACGTGCTCGCAGGCATCGTCGTCCTGCCCCTGCTCGGCGCCGTCGGAGCCCTGCTCCCCGCACCGCCCGGCCTCCGGGGGCGTGACCCGGACCAGGCCGTGCTCCGCCACGGCGTCACGGTCACCGGCGCCGTACTGATCCTGGCGATCGTCCTCGCGGCCGGCTTCGACCACGACCACCCGGCGACGATGCAGGCCAGCACCGACCTCACGTGGATCCCCGCCCTCAACATCCACATCCATCTCGGCGTCGACGGCATCTCGCTCCCCCTCCTCGTCCTGACCGCGCTGCTGACCTTCCTCTGCGCGCTCTACAGCTACTTCAAGATGCCCGCGGGCCCGTCCCCCAAGGCCTTCGTCGCCCTGCTCCTCGTCCTCGAAGCGGGCACCCTCAGCACCTTCGCCGTGCTGGACCTGATGCTCTTCTTCCTGGCCTTCGAGACCGTCCTCATCCCGATGTACTTCCTCATCGCGCGCTGGGGCGGCGCCGGCCGCGAGGCGGCCTCGCTGCGCTTCATCCTCTACACCCTCCTCGGCTCCGTGATCATGCTGCTCGGCCTGCTGCTCATCGGGCTGAAAGCGGGCACATTCGACATGGTGGCACTCGCCACTGACAACGGGTCGTCGCTCAGTCACTCCACGCAGTTGCTCGCGGTCCTCGCCATCGGTATCGGCTTCGCGATCAAGGCCCCGATGTGGCCGCTGCACAGCTGGCTCCCGGACGCCCACACCGCCGCGCCCACCGTCGGCTCCGTGCTGCTGGCCGGCGTGATGCTCAAGATGGGCACCTACGGATTCGTCCGTATCGCGCTGCCCGTCGCCCCGGACGGCATGCACACCTTCGCGCCCTACCTGGCCGCGTTCGCCGTCGTCGGCATCGTCTACGGGTCCCTCGCCTGTCTCGCGCTGGCCCGCAAGGGAGCCGGCGGCGACCTGAAGCGCCTCATCGCGTACTCCTCCGTCGGCCACATGGGCTTCGTGCTGCTCGGCATCGCGACCCTCACCCCCACCGGTGTGAACGGCGCGCTCTTCGCGAACGTCGCCCACGGCCTCATCACCGGCCTGCTGTTCTTCCTGGTCGGCGCCATCAAGGACCGCTACGGAACGAGCGACCTCGACCGCCTCACCGGGGAGAACGGCGCGGCCCTGTACGGCAGGGCCCCCCGCCTCGGCGGTCTGCTCGCCTTCGCCGCCGTCGCCTCCCTCGGCCTGCCGGGGCTGGCCGGCTTCTGGGGCGAGATGCTCGCCATGTTCGGCGCCTTCAAACCCGCCGACGGGCTCAGCCGCCCCACCTACCTGGTGTTCACGGCGGTCGCCGCGTTCGGCACCCTGCTCACCGCCGCGTACCTGCTGGCCGTCGTGCGCCGCGTCTGCATGGGGGACAAGGGCACCGCGGAGTCCGGGCAGCCGGTGCTGTCCGACGTCCACGGCTACGAGTTCGCCGCCTGGACCCCGCTCGCCGCCCTCACCGTCCTCGCCGGCCTGTGGCCCGCGGCCCTCCTCGGCCTCACCGACCCGGCCGTGCGCTCGCTCCTCGGAGGCAGCTGATGAGCATCCCCGTCACCGGCTCCCATGCCGCCTCCTCCCATGGAACCGGAACGCTCGCGGCGGACGCGGTCGGCTCCCTCGTGCAGTCCGTGGACTGGATCGCCATCGCCCCGGCGGCGATCCCCGCGGCCGTCGCGCTCGTCGTCCTGGTCACCGACCTCTTCCTCCCCAAGGAGAAGAAGGCCCTGCTGGGCTGGGTCACCATCGCCGGCCTCGCGCTGGCCGGGCTGGCCCTGGGCCCGCTGCGGGCCGGCCACCGCAAGACGTTCTGCCTCACCACCGACGCCGGTGACTGCTCCTACGCGGCCGACCACTTCACCGTCGTCATCCAACTCCTCGTCCTCGGCGGCGCGTTGCTGACGGCGCTGCTCTCGATGCACGACATGGAGAAGTACCCGGCCGGCGAGTACTGGTTCCTGCTGCTGTCCTCGGCCGCCGGAGCCGCGCTGCTGCCCGCCTCCCGGGACCTGGCGACCCTGGTCGTCGCCCTCGAGGTCACGACGCTGCCCGCCTTCGCGCTCGTCGGCATCAAACGCGGCGACCGGCTCTCCTCCGAGGCCGCGCTGAAGTTCTTCCTCTCCTCCGTGGCGGCGACCGCCGTCACCCTGCTCGGCGTCAGCTTCGTGTACGCCGCCACCGGCACCCTCCACCTGGCGTCCATCGCGGACGGGCTCGGCGACGTACAGCCGCAACTCGCGACGCTCGCCAAGGTCGGTGCGGTCCTCACCCTCGTGGGCTTCGCCTTCAAGCTCGCCGCCGCGCCCTTCCACTTCTGGGTACCCGACACCTACGTGGGCGCGCCGCTGCCGATCGCCGCGTACCTCTCCGTCGTCGGAAAGGCCGCGGGCTTCTCCGGCCTCATCCTCATCACCGTGATCGCGTTCGAGCCGTACGCCGACGTCTGGGGCCCGGTCGTCGCCGTACTGGCCGCCCTGACGATGACGGTCGGCAACGTCGCCGCGCTGCGCCAGCGCGCCGGGTACGCGCACAGCGCGGTCCGGCTGCTGGCCTGGTCCTCCATCGGCCAGGCGGGCTACCTCCTGGTGCCGATCGCGGCCGCCGCGTACTCCGACGACCCGGAGCACCAGATCGGCACCACCGTGGCGTACGCCCTGATGTACGCGGCCGTGAACCTCGGCGCCTTCGCGGTGGCCGCCCTCGTCGCCCGAACGGCCCCCGCCAACCGCCTGACCGACTACCGGGGGCTCTACGCGAGCCGCCCGCTGACGGCCCTCGCGCTGGCGTTCTTCCTGCTCTGCCTGGCCGGGCTGCCGCCGGGCGTCATCGGGCTCTTCGCCAAGGTGGCGGTCTTCTCGTCGATCGTCGGTACGGGACCGGTCTGGCTGGCCGTCGTCATGGCCGTCAACGTGGTCATCGCGCTCGTCTACTACCTGCGCTGGACCGCGCTCCTGTTCGCGAAGCCGGAGGCCGGGCCGGCGACGGACACCGGCGCCGCGGAAGGCACCGCAACGGTCTCCGGAACGGTCGCCGGTGCGGTTGCCGGTGCGGTCGCCGTGGGATTGCCCGCCACCAGGGCGCCCGCCCCGCTCACCGCCGCCATCGCCCTCACCGCGATCGCCGGGATCGTGCTCTCCGGCGTCCCCCAGCTGGTCCTCCGCTACGCCTCGGGGGCGCTGCTCTGACCCCGCCCAGGGCGTGTGCACAAGGGAACTAGCGGCCTTCCGGTGGCGTTGACCAGTACAGGAGGTTCTCCTAAGAGGGGAGAAGGTTCCCTCGCCGCACACCTTGGAGGGCGCACCGTGCACCGCCGGCACAATGGGCTGAAGACCGCCGTACTCCTCGGCGGTCTGTCCGCACTCATCCTCGTCATCGGCAGCTTCTTCGGCCGGACGGGGCTCATCGTCGCGCTCGTCATCGCGATCGGCACCAACGCCTACGCGTACTGGAACAGCGACAAGCTGGCTCTACGCGCGATGCGCGCCCGCCCCGTCAGCGAGTTCGAGGCCCCAGCCCTCTACCGCATGGTCCGCGAGCTCTCCACGGCCGCGCGCCAGCCCATGCCACGGCTGTACATCTCACCCACCGAAGCGCCCAACGCCTTCGCCACCGGGCGCAATCCGCGCAACGCGGCGGTCTGCTGCACCGACGGCATCCTGCAGATCCTCGACGAACGCGAGCTGCGCGGCGTGATCGGCCACGAGCTGAGCCATGTCTACAACCGCGACATCCTCATCTCGTCGGTCGCCGGCGCGCTCGCCTCCGTGGTCATGTTCCTCGTCAACTTCGCCTGGCTGATCCCCGTCGGCCGCTCCAACGACGACGAGGGACCCGGCATCCTCGGCATGCTGCTGCTGATGATCCTCGGCCCGCTGGCCGCCTCCGTCATCCAGCTCGCCGTCAGCCGCTCCCGCGAGTACGAGGCCGACGCCTCCGGTGCCCGCCTCACCGGCGACCCGCTCGCCCTGGCCAGCGCGCTGCGCAAGCTGGACGCGGGCACCAAGGCGCTGCCGCTGCCGCCCGAGCCGCGCCTCGAGACCGCCAGCCATATGATGATCGCGAACCCGTTCCGGCCCGGCACCACGTCGAAACTGTTCTCCACCCACCCCCGATGGCCGAGCGCATCGCGCGCCTCGAACAGATGGCAGGACACCGCCCATGAAGACGATCCTGAACATCATCTGGCTCGTGCTCTGCGGCATCTGGATGGCGATGGCCTATGCCATCGCCGGCCTGATCTGCTGCATCCTCATCATCACGTTCCCGTGGGGCGTGGCCTCCTTCCGGATCGCCAACTACGCCCTGTGGCCCTTCGGCCGCACCACCGTCGAACGGCACGACGCGGGCGCGGGCTCCCTCATCGGCAACATCATCTGGATCGTCTTCGCCGGCTGGTGGCTGGCGCTGGGCCACATCGTGACCGGGATCGCCCTGTGCCTGACGATCATCGGCATCCCGTTCGGCATCGCGAACTTCAAGATGATCCCGCTCTCGCTGGTGCCGCTCGGCCGGGAGATCGTCCCGACCGACCGGCCGTTCGCCACGCGCTGAGCGACCGCCTCAGCTCCCCTCAGACCCTCAGACCCTCAGCCTCCTCAACCGCCCTGGCCGATGGTGTCCACGGTGTCGACGAGCTTCTCGAAGAAGAACTCGTGCTTGAGGAACGAGGTGTCGTACTCGTGCCCGGGATACGGCGGGATCAGCTGAGCCGCCTGGAACAGCCGCCAGCCGTCGCACAGCGCGGCCACCCCCGTCCCGTACGGCGGTTCGTCGCCGTCCCCGGTGGTCGGCGACGTGGCGCCCGTCCCGTCGTAGGCGGACCACCCCACGACCTCGGAGTCCAGCGCCGACGTGGTCAGGTACAGCACCAGTACGCGCTGCCGCAGGGTGCTCGTGGCGCTCAAGGCCTTCACGGTGTCGGTGTCCACGGTGCTCATGCCTCGCTCCTCGGGTATGCGGGGACGACGCGCTGCGGCCGGTTGGCGACGCGCGTCATCCAGTGGTCCAGGTCGTACGTGCTGTCGCCGGTCAGCGCCCGCCACAGCTTGATCCGGTTGTGGAACTCCAGCCGGGCGGCGGCCGCTTCGTACCAGGGGAAGCGCGTGCCCAGCTCGGCGGCGACCGCCGGGTCGGCGAGATCGCCGGTGTCCCACAGCCGCAGCTGCCGCACCACCGGATTGAACCGGATCTTGAACATGTAGCGCGGGACGTCGCTGTCGTTGCGCCGGCCGCCGTGCCAGATCCCGTGGTGCAGGAACACCACGGTCCCGGCCGGGCACACCAGCCGGGTCTGCCCGCGCAGGTTCTGGTACCGGCCGGTGTCGCTCTCGTTCGTACGCCGCAGATGGCTGCCGGGCACGCTCAGCGTGCCGCCCATCTCCAGCGTCACCGCCTGCGGGTAGTACATGAGCTGTACGTCGAACGCGTCCGGCCGTACGTCGATGATCGCGTCGGCGTGCAGCGGCTGCGCCTGCCCGTCCCGGGGCCGGCGGATGTGCACCGCGTGATGGTCGACGGCCGGCCCGGGGCCCACGAGGCTGCGCAACGCTCCCGCCACCACCGGGAGTTCGACGAGGTCGCGGGCGAAGGACCCCCGCTCGTACGCCTCCTCCAGCGGCGTCCCGTACGGCACCTCCGGTATCCCGGCCGCCAGGACGCCCATCGCCCGCTCGTTCATCTCCTCCGGTACGACCGCGTCCATGCGCAGCGAGCCGTGCGCCACGAAGTGCGCCATCTGGACGGAGCTCAACAGGCTCCTGGTCTCCGTGCTGGTCCCAGTGCTGGTTTCCATGCGGCAACGGTAAAGAGGAATCCCCTGGCAGCGCGTGGGTCACACTCACCACTACTGGTACGTTTTCACCATGGATGCCGTCGCCCTCCACCTCGACGAGCCACCCCGGGTGGTGAACCTCGGAGTCGGTGTCCACGGCCCCGCCGGCCACACCGATGTCTTCCGGCTCCCGGACCTGTGGCAACTGCACCTCTACCGCTACACGGCAGACCTCACCGTCGACGGCACCCCGCACGCCATCCGGCCCGGCCGCGTCAGCCTCGTCCCGCCCGGGGCGACCGTCAGATACCGCTACCGCGGCCGTTCCGAACACCTCTACGCCCATCTGCGCATCCCGGAGGCGGGCGAGCCCCGCAGCGTCCCCGTCATCCAGGACGCGGGCGCACAACTGCCCATGCTCTCCGCCCTGATGCTGCAGGCGGTGGCCGCCCAGCCCGGCAGCCCCGCCAGGACGGCGGCCGAGATATGGGCCGTCCTGTGGCGCGTCGCCCACCTCACGGCCCCCGCCGCGTCCGACGGCCCGCACCCCGCCGTGGCCGCCGCCATCGCGCACATCGAGTCGCACCTCGCCGACCCGCTGACGGTCCCCGGCATCGCCCGCGCGGCGGGCGTCTCGCACAACCACCTCACCCGGCTGTTCCGCGCCGCGACCGGCGACACCGTCGTCACCTACATCCGGCGCCGCCGCCTGGAACGCGCCCGGCATCTGCTCGTCGAGTCGACGCTCTCCATCCCGGCCGTCGCCACCTCGGTCGGCATCGCGGACCTCCAGGCCTTCAACAAGGCCTGCCGCCGCGAACTCGGCGCCTCCCCACGCGCCGTCCGGCAGGGCCCGCCGGGGCACGGCGGCTCCGGAACGCGGTGAGGAACGCGGTGAGAAACGCGGTGAGGGCGGCAACCGGGATTGTCCCGGCGGCCGCCCTCATCCACTTCACCACTCCACCGCTTCCCCCCAGCGGGTCAGCGGTAGTTCACGTACTGCAGCGCGAAGTCGAAGTCCTTGCCCTTCAGCAGCGCCTGAACGGCCTGCAGATCGTCCCGGCTCTTCGAGCTGACCCGCAGCTCGTCGCCCTGGACCTGCGCCTTGATGCCCTTCGGGCCCTCATCACGGATGATCTTCGCGACCTTCTTGGCGTTGTCCTGCGAAATCCCCTCCTCGATCGAGGCGAAGATCTTGTACTCCTTGCCGGAGAGCTGCGGCTCACCGGCGTCCAGCGACTTGAGCGAGATTCCCCGCTTGACCAGCTTGGTCTCGAAAACGTCGAGGATCGCCTTGACGCGCTCCTCCGAGTTCGCCTGCATCAGAATCTTCTCGCCCGACCAGTCGATCGAGGCCCCGACGTTCTTGAAGTCGTAGCGCTGCGAGATTTCCTTCGCGGCCTGGTTGAGGGCGTTGTCGACCTCCTGCCGCTCGACCTTGGAGACGATGTCGAAACTGGAGTCGGCCATCTTGAGTTGGCTCCTTGGCTGTGATCCGTCAGTACCGCGACCCGTCCCCGGGCCGCCCTCCCAGCCTAGCCACCGCGCCCGCCCCGAACACTGATCCATCAGGTGGCGAACCACCCCCGCGCATCAGGTATCGTTTACGTCGTTGCCACAGACCACCCTCAAAAGTGACCTGCGGCGGCTTCCCTGGCGGTGTGCCCGAGTGGCCAAAGGGAGCAGACTGTAAATCTGCCGGCTCAGCCTACCCAGGTTCGAACCCTGGCGCCGCCACGGTAAAGAAGGGTCCCTCGGACCGCGGAAACGCGGATCGGGGGGCCCTTCTTCGTTCGTTCGGGTGGGGTTCGTCCGGGGTCAGTTGCCGGAGATGTCCTTCACCGCGACCGGGACCGGGGTGGGGCCCGAGATGACTTCCAGGGTGAGGCCGGCCGTGGACGGGGTGTCCAGGAGTTCGGCGAGGACGGCGGCCACGTCGTCGCGGGGGATGGGGCCGCGGCCGGTCCTGGCCGCCAGCTGGACACGGCCGGTGCCGGGGTCGTCGGTGAGGGCGCCCGGGCGCAGGATCGTCCAGTCGAGGTTCTCGCGGGCGCTCAGGTCGACGTCGGCCGCCGTCTTGGCGCGCAGGTACTCGGCGAAGACGGGGTCGGTGCCGGGGGCCGGCTCGGCTCCCGCGCCCATCGACGAGACGATGATGTAGCGCCGGGCCCCGGCCCGCTCGGCCGCGTCGGCGAAGAGCACGGCCGCGGCGTGGTCGACGGAGTGCTTGCGCTCCGGGCCGCTGCCCGGTCCCGCGCCCGCCGCGAAGACGGCCGCGTCCGCGCCGCGCAGGGCCGCCGCGACCTCGTCGACGGTGGCCGACTCCAGGTCGCAGACGATCGGCTCGGCGCCGGCGGCCCGCAGGTCGTCGGCCTGCTCGGGTTTGCGGATGATGCCCGCCACGTCGTCTCCGCGGGCGGCGAGCAGTCGCTCCAGCCGCAACGCGATCTTTCCATGTCCACCTGCGATCACAATGCGCATGATGGCGACGCTACGCCCGCCGGGCGTCCCGCGCGCGTGCACGGCGTGAACGGCTCACCATCGGGTGACGCCCGGAATCGTCTGTCGCGCTCGCGATGGCGGCCTGCCCCGGGGGGCTGGCGCATCGTCAGAAGGCGTCAGGCGAGGCCGCCGTCGCTCCGTGACTGGCGGGGCAGGTCGAGGGCGGCGGTGGTCGCCGAATCGCAGTACTCGCGGACGGCGCTGGTGCGGGAGACCACCCGGCCGCGGTGGATGACGATGCGGCTGTACGCGAGGGAGAGCACGCCCTCGATCCGTTCCCCGCGTACGGCGAGCAGTTCGGCGGGGAAGCCCGCCTCCACCCGGATCTCGGGCAGCCCCAGGACCGCCCGCGCCTGGCCGCTGACCGCGTCGTAGGCGTCCGCCGCACCGCATTCGCCGTAGGAGGTGAGAAGGAAGGCGGCCTCCAGGGGGTCGCCGCGTCCGACGGGGTTGGCCAGGTCGCGCAGTGAGCCGCTGCCCGCCGCGACGCGTACGCCGGCCGCGCGCAGTTCGCGTACCGGGGCGAGCAGCCCCGCCGCGCCGCGCCGGGAGGACTCCAGCGCGCCGCAGCCGCCCTGCGGCAGGGCCACCACGGAGACGCCGGCCGCGGAGAGCTGGCCCGCGGCGCGGGTGGCGGCAGCCTGCGGGAGGCGGGCGAGGCCGTTGCAGGGGCCGATGACGACGCCGGGGCGCAGCCCGCCGGCCATGGCGGCGAGCCGGGCCAGCCGGGCCGGATCGTCACCCTGCGTGTGCAGATCCACGGGGAGGCCGAATTCGGCCGCGACCGCGAGGACGGCCTCTGCGTAGCCGCTCGGGTCCGGGTCGAGGTCGGGGCAGCCGCCGACGACGCCGGCGCCCATCTTGAGCGCGTCGCGCAGCGCGGAGAGCCCGTCGGCGCCGGCCACGCCGGTGAGGAGACGGGGGACGGCGACGGCGTGCAGATCGACGAGCCCGCGCAGCGCGCGGCGGGCCTGGAGCACGGCGGCGAGGGTGCCGAGTCCCTGGATGTCGCCGATCCGGACATGGGTGCGGATGGCCGTTGCGCCATGGCCGAGTTGGAGGAGCGCGGCCTCGGTGACGCGCCGCTGCACGTCCTCGGGTTCGTACGAGGGCGGGCCCGAGGCGACGCTCGCGTCGGCGGTGAGCGCGCCGTCGAGGTGGGCGTGCGGTTCGGCGGGTGCCGGCAGCAGCAGGTAACCGCGCAGGTCGATGCGGGTCCCGTCGGCGTCGCTGTGGTCGGGGGCGGCGGTGAGACTGCCGGCGGTGCCGACGGCTTCGATACGGGTGCCGCTCAGCCGCACGTCGACCGTGCGGCCGTCGGTGAGATGCGCACCACACAGCAGCAGCGTGGTGGTCTCGGCGGCGGTGCCGCGCTGGTTCTCGGTCATCGCGCTCCTCCGGTACTGCGGCTCTCGGGTGGGAGGCAAGATCACGCAGGGACGGGGCGAGCCTATGGGGCAGCTCACGCAGGGTCCGGGAGGAGGCCAATAGTCGTACTGGCGTGGTCGATCGAGGCTGTCCCGCGGGCTCCTCGGGGGAGCCTCGCGGCGCACTCGGAGGGGGTCGGAACGAGCTCCGGACGGGCCCCGGAAGAGCTACGGAAGAGCCCGAAGTGTGTCGTGAGATATGGATTTCACCTTCGGCTTCGGACCGTGTAATGTCTTCCTCGCTCGCCCCAATAGCTCAGTCGGTAGAGCGTCTCCATGGTAAGGAGAAGGTCTGCGGTTCGATTCCGCATTGGGGCTCTGATGGATCGGCCACCCGCCGCTTGGTGGAGGTCAGTTCATCGCAGCGGTGTAGCTCAGTTGGTAGAGCAAGCGGCTCATAATCGCTGTGTCACCGGTTCAAGTCCGGTCACCGCTACCCTGCGTAGTCGTAGTCGATTGTGGGTTTAGTCCTTCAATCGGCTACTCTCGTTGTGTTCATGTACCCATCCGTTCGTCAAGGAGCACTCACGTGGCCGCCACCGACGTCCGCCCGAAGATCACGCTGGCCTGCGTGGAGTGCAAGGAGCGGAACTACATCACCAAGAAGAACCGGCGTAACGACCCGGACCGTCTTGAGATGAAGAAGCACTGCCCGCGCTGCAACGCGCACACCGCGCACCGCGAAACGCGCTAACAACAGGCCGTAACACACTACGAGGCCGCCCCCATTTCTGGGGGCGGCCTCGTGGCGTTGATCCGCCCGCCCGCGGCATGAGACCCCGGACGTCAGCGTCGTCACCACGCCCGCCATGATGATGACCGCCACCCTGATCAGCATCCCGTAGCCGGAGGTACCGATGGCACTGGACCAGTCCTTCGTCGGGCGGAGCTATCCGCCCACCGCCCCCTATGAGGTGGGCCGGGAGAAGATTCGCGAGTTCGCCGAAGCGGTGGGCGACCTCAATCCCGCCTACACCGACCCCGACGCCGCCAGGGCGCTCGGGCACCCGGATGTGATCGCGCCGCCGACGTTCGCGTTCTCGATCACGTTCAAGGCGGCCGGCATGGTCGTCCAGGACCCCGAGTTGGGGCTGGACTACAGCCGGGTGGTCCACGGCGACCAGCGGTTCGTCCACTCGCGCCCGGTGCGGGCCGGGGACCGGCTCACGGTCGTCTCGCACATCGACTCGATCAAGTCCCTCGCGGGGAACGACGTCCTGTCGGTCCGCGGTGAGGTGCACGACGAGAACGGTGAGCATGTCGTGACGGCGTACACGATGCTCGTGGCCCGCGCGCAGGAAGGGGTGTGATCCGGATGGCAGCGAAGATCTCCTACGACGAGGTCGAGGTCGGCACCGAGCTCCCGGCGCAGACGTTTCCTGTGAGCCGCGCCACCCTCGTGCGGTACGCGGGTGCGTCCGGTGACTTCAACCCGATCCACTGGAACGAGCGGTTCGCGAAGGAGGTCGGACTGCCGGACGTCATCGCGCACGGCATGTTCACGATGGCCGCCGCGATCCGTGTGGTCACCGACTGGGTCGGCGACCCGGGTGCGGTCGCCGAGTACGGCGTGCGGTTCACGAAGCCCGTCGTCGTCCCGGACGACGACAAGGGCGCGGTGATCGAGGTCACGGCCAAGGTCGCGATCAAGCTGGACGACGAGGCCCGCACGGTCCGCGTGGACCTGGTGGCCACCGCCGCCGGCCAGAAGGTGCTGGGCCTGTCCCGCGCCGTCGTCCGACTGGCCTGAGCAGACTCCGAAAACGGGGGGACTTCCTCAGAAAGGAAGTCCCCCCGTTTTCTGCTTGACGAAGTTAGTTAGTGGTCACTACCTTAGGGGCATGGCGAAGACGAGCATGCGGATGAGTGCGGAGGACCGGCGTGAGAGCGTCACCCGTGCCGCGATGACCGAGTTCGCCAAGGGCGGCTATTTCGGAACGTCCACAGAAGCGATCGCCCGCCGGGTCGGGGTCTCGCAGCCGTATCTGTTCCGGCTGTTCCCCACCAAGGTGGATCTCTTCAAGGCCGCCGCGAACCGCTGCTTCGACCGCACCATCTCCACCTTCGAGCAGGCCGCGGAGGGCCTGGAGGGGGAGGACGCGCTGGCGGCCATGGGGCAGGCCTACGGCGAGATGATCGAGGAGGACCGTGATGTCCTGCTCATGCAGATGCAGCTCTACGTCGCCGCCGCGGCGTCGGGTGACGGTGACGTGGCCGAGCTGGTCCGCCGCCGGTGGCTCGGCATGTGGGACATGGTGCGCGCCCGTACCGGTCTCGACGACGAGTGGATGAACAAGTTCTTCTCGACCGGGATGCTGATCAACACACTGGTGTCGCTGGGGATCCCCTCGGACGACCGCTGCTGGTTGGGCTTCCCGTTCGAAGAGTCGACGGAGCAGGCGGAGCCGACCGGGCCGAGCGGGCCGACCGAGCCGGCCCCCTGACACCCCCGCCCGCCGGGGCCCGGGCCTCCGGCGGACGGCAGAGGATCAGCGCAGATCGCCGCATACGTGTACCCGCATAAGTTAGTGACTGATAACTAATCCCCGGGAGGGGTCATGCAGGAGCAGGAGCACCAGCAGCAAGAGGCAGGACAGGAGAAGGGACCCCGGCGCGGTACCGCCGTATGGGCCCTGATCATCACCAGCCTCGCCGGCTTCATGGCGAGCCTCGACAACCTCGTTGTCACCACCGCGCTGCCCTCCATCCGGAAGGACCTCGGCGGGGCGCTCGAAGACCTCGAATGGACGGTGAGCGCCTACACCCTCACCTTCGCGGTCCTCCTGATGTTCGGCGCCGCCCTCGGTGACCGGTTCGGCCGCCGCCGGCTCTTCACCGTCGGCCTCGGGCTGTTCACCGTGGCCTCCGCCGCCGCCGCGCTCGCCCCCGGCATGGGTGAGCTCATCGCCGCCCGCGCCGCCCAGGGCGTCGGCGCCGCGATCATGATGCCGCTGACCCTCACCCTGCTCTCCGCCACCGTCGCGCCGGAGCGCCGCGGTATGGCATTCGGCATCTGGAGTGCGGTCAACGGTCTCGCCGTCGCCACCGGCCCGCTCATCGGCGGCACCCTCACCGAGCACTTCTCCTGGCAGTGGATCTTCTGGCTGAACGTGCCGATCGGGCTGCTCCTGCTGCCCCTCGCCCGGCTCCGCCTGAACGAGAGCCGCGGCCCGAACTCCCGGCTGGACGTCCCCGGCACCGCGCTCGCCAGCGCCGGCCTCTTCGGCATCGTCTACGCCCTCATCCGCGGCAACGCCGACGGCTGGACCAGCCCCTCCGTCCTGACCGGCCTGATCGCCGGCGCCGCGCTCATCGTGGCGTTCGTCGCCTACGAGAACCGGGCCGCGCACCCCATCCTGCCGATGCGGCTCTTCCGCAACCGCGCCTTCAGCGCGGTGAACGCGGCCAGCCTGCTGATGTTCCTGGGCATGTTCGGCTCGATCTTCCTGCTGAGCCAGTTCATGCAGAACGTGTCCGGCTACTCGCCCATGGAAGCCGGCGTCCGGATGCTCCCCTGGACGGCCATGCCGATGATCGTCTCGCCCATCTCGGGCATCCTCTCCGACCGCATCGGCGGCCGCCCGATCATCGCCGCCGGGCTGGCGCTCCAGGCCGTGGGCCTCGCGTACTTCGCACTCGTCGTCACGACGGACGTCTCCTACGCGGCCCAACTGCCCGCGCTGATCATCAGCGGTATCGGGATGGCGATGTACTTCGGACCCACCGCCAACGTCGTGATGTCCAGCGTGCGCCCCGAGGAACAGGGCATAGCCTCCGGCGCCAACAACGCGTTCCGTGAGCTCGGCGGCGCCCTCGGCGTCGCGATCCTCGCCTCCGTCTTCTCCTCCCAGGGCGGCTACGAGTCCGCCGGCCGCTACGTGGACGGCCTGGTGCCCGCACTGTGGGTCGGCGCGGTCGCGGTCGGCCTCGCGTCGGTCGCCGCGGTGATCATCCCGAGGCGGCGCAAGGCGACGGCCACCCCGGCCGACGCCCAGCCGCAGCGCACCCTGGAGCCGGTCGCCTGACCGGCGGAAGAGCACGCTCGTCGCCTGACCGGCGAGGAGCACACCGGGAGCGCACCGAGCACACCGGGAGCACACCGAGAACACCGAGCACACCGAGAACACCGAGAACACCCCCTGGGGACCGGCCGACCGGTCACCAGGGGGTGTCCCCGTAGGGTGGACGGCGTGCACGTAACCCACGACACCCCCCTCGCCCCCCTGACGACGTTCCGGCTCGGCGGCCCCACGGCCCGCCTCGTGACGGCCACCACCGACGCCGAAGTCGTCGAGGTGGTCCGTACGGCGGACCGCGCCGGCACGCCGCTCCTGGTGATCGGCGGCGGCAGCAACCTCGTCATCGGGGACGCCGGATTCGACGGCACCGCGCTGCGCATCGCCACCACCGGCTTCACCCTCGACGGCACCGCGCTGGAACTGGCGGCCGGCGAGGTGTGGAGCGACGCGGTCGCCCGGACCGTCGAGGCCGGCCTGGCGGGCGTCGAGTGCCTGGCGGGCATCCCCGGATCCGCCGGGGCGACGCCGATCCAGAACGTGGGGGCGTACGGGCAGGACGTCTCGGCGACCGTCACCGAGGTCGTCGCGTACGACCGCCGCAGTGGCGGGACGGTGACGGTCCCCGCCGCCGACTGCGGCTTCGCCTACCGCGACAGCCGCTTCAAGGCCGACCCGGAGCGGTACGTCGTCCTGCGGGTGCGCTTCGGCCTGGAGGACGCCGGCGGGCTGTCGGCGCCGGTGAAGTACGCGGAAGTGGCCCGCGCCCTGGGCGTCGAGGCCGGCGACCGGGTCCCGGTGGCCACCGCCAGGACGACGGTGCTGGCGCTGCGCGCCGGCAAGGGGATGGTGCTGGACGCGGCCGACCACGACACCTGGTCGGCGGGTTCGTTCTTCACCAATCCGATCCTGACGGAGCGGGAGTTCGCGGAGTTCGTGAGCCGGGTGCACGACCGGCTCGGCGCGGACACCGAACCGCCCGCCTATCCCGCGGGGGACGGCCTGCGGAAGACGTCCGCGGCCTGGCTGATCGACCGCGCCGGGTTCGCCAAGGGGTACGGGGACGGCCCGGCCCGGATCTCCGGGAAGCACACCCTGGCGCTGACCAACCGCGGCCAGGCCAAGACGGAGGACCTGCTGGCCCTCGCCCGTGAGGTCCGCGACGGTGTGCGATCCGCCTTCGGAGTCACGCTCGTCAATGAACCGGTCATGGTCGGAGCCCGTCTTTGAGGCGGGGAAGAGTCTCGGAGAGACCTCCCGGCGGTTTCCGCGCGGGCTGGTGACGAGGTCCGAGCGAGGGAATTGCCGCCCCGGCGAACGGTCGTTGACGGAAGCTGACGGTAAGGGCGGAATGTGCGCAGGGCGGGGACGAGCAGGGCCGCGACCGGAGCCACCGACGGGCCGGCGGCGTGGATCGGCCGGTGGCCCGTCCGCCGGCACACCGTGGCCCTCACGCTCTGGACCGTCTGCTGGTTCGTGGTCACCTCCCGCAACGGCGGCGTCTCCTGGCACTACCTGAGGACCGGCGGGCAGCTGCTGACCGACGGCGGGCCGGGCGGCGGGCTCGCGATCTACCAGAACCACCCGGAGCTGCAGATCGGCCCGGTCAGCTTTCTGACCGCCGCGCTCTTCGAGCCCTTCCCGCCGGGAGTGGGGGAGCGGCTGGCCGAGGCGTTCATGTCGGGCCTGGGCCTGTACATGCTGGTCGTGGTGGGCCGCACGGCCGCGGACTTCTACGCCGGGACCGGCATCAACCACCGCCGGCTGCAGCAGCGGGTGCTCATAGCCGGGCTGGCCTTCATCCCGATGTGGGTGGAGGTCTCGGTGCGGTTCGCGCACCTGGACGACGTACTGGCGCTGTTCTTCACCACCCTGGCGGTGCGCGCCCTGGTCCGCGGCCGGCCGGCCGCCGTCGGCATCCTGCTGGCACTGGCCGTGGACTCCAAGCCCTGGGCGCTGTCCTTCCTCCCGCTGCTGCTGGCGCTGCCCCGCGCGCACTGGCGCCGCGCCGCCTGCTGGCTGGTGGCCCTGGTCGCGGTGGCCTGGCTGCCGTTCTACGTCACCCACCTCGGCTCGGCCGCCGCCGCGCAGTTCGCGATCCCCAACCAGCCCGCGTCGGCACTGCGCTGGTTCGGGGTGGCCGACGCCGTCACCCCCGGCTGGGACCGTCCCGCGCAGGCCCTGCTGGGCCTCGGGCTCGGCACGGTGGCGGTGCTGCGCGGCCGCTGGCCGGCCGTCGTGCTGCTCGGCGCGGACGCCAGGATCGCCCTCGACCCGAGCGTCTACACGTACTACAGCGCGTCGATCCTGCTCGGGACGCTGCTGTGGGACGCCGTGGGGCAGCGCCGCCTGGTGCCCTGGTGGAGCTGGATCGCGCTGCTCTCGCTGTACGGGAGCGCGCTGCTGGTCCCGTCGGAGTCGGCCCAGGGGCTGATCCGGCTCTCGTTCGCGGCCGTGTCGGCGGCGTACGTGCTGCTGTGGCCCCTGAAGAAGCGGACGAGATCCCGGGCGGGCGGCCGGCGCGCCGCCGGCACAGGGAGCCGGCGCGGCGCACCCGCTCCCATGCGAGGACGTTGAGGGCGGCTATCAGCAGCGCCGGCAGTCGCCGCGACGGTGAAGGCCGCCGCGACGACGGTCAGCTCGGCCGCGTCCAGGTGCGCGGCCGCGGACGCCGTCCGGCGGGGGGTCAGGCCGGCAGCGCCAGCCAGTCCTCGATGCCGGACAGCAGCCGCTCCCGTACCTCCGGCGGCGCCGCCGAGCCTCGTACCGACTGCCGGGCCAGCTCCGCCAGCTCCTCGTCGGTGAAGGCGTGCGAGTCCCGGGCGATCTCGTACTGCGCGGCGAGCCGGGAGCCGAAGAGCAGCGGGTCGTCGGCGCCCAGCGCCATCGGTACGCCCGCGTCGAAGAGCGTGCGCAGCGGCACGTCCTCCGGCTTCTCGTAGACGCCCAGCGCGACATTGGACGCCGGGCAGACCTCGCAGGTGATCTGCCGCTCGGCGAGCCGCTTCAGCAGCCGCGGGTCCTCGGCGGCCCGTACGCCGTGCCCCACGCGCCCCGCGTGCAGGTCGTCGAGGCAGTCGCGGACGCTGCTGGGCCCGGCGAGCTCACCGCCGTGCGGGGCGGCCAGCAGCCCGCCGTCCCGGGCGATGGCGAAGGCGCGGTCGAAGTCGCGGGCGAGCCCGCGGCGCTCGTCGTTGGACAGCCCGAAGCCGACGACGCCCCGGTCGGCGTAGCGCACCGCGAGCCGGGCGAGGGTGCGGGCGTCCAGCGGGTGCTTCATGCGGTTGGCGGCGACGATGACGGCCATCCCCACGCCGGTGTCCCGGGAGGCGGTCGCCACCGCGTCCAGGATGATCTCCATGGTCGGGATGAGGCCGCCCAGCCGGGGTGCGTACGACGTCGGGTCGACCTGGATCTCCAGCCACCCGGAGCCGTCCCTGGCGTCCTCCTCGGCGGCCTCGTGGACCAGCCGCTGGATGTCCTCGGCGGTGCGCAGACACGAGCGCGCGCTGTCGTAGAGCCGTTGGAAGCGGAACCAGCCCCGCTCGTCGGTGGCCCGTAGTTTCGGGGGCTCGCCCGAGGTCAGCGCCTCGGGGAGGTGCACACCGTGCAGGTCCGCGAGCTCCAGCAGGGTCTCGGACCGCATGGAGCCGGTGAAGTGCAGATGGAGATGGGCCTTGGGGAGCAGACGGACATCACGTGCCATCCGAAGATCCTGCCGTACGGGTGACGCTGTCCGGTACCGCTTTCACCGAACGGGCGCTTGCCCGAAAACAAGAACGGGCCCCCGGCAGCAGCCGGGGGCCCGTCGGAAGAGCGCGGTCAGTCGCGGGCCTCGCCGAGCAGCTTCTGGATCCGGGAGACGCCCTCGACCAGGTCCTCGTCACCCAGTGCGTAGGAAAGCCGCAGGTAGCCGGGGGTGCCGAAGGCTTCACCCGGGACCACGGCGACCTCGACCTCGTCCAGGATGAGGGCCGCCAGCTCGACCGAGGACGCCGGGCGCTTGCCGCGGATCTCCTTGCCGAGCAGCTCCTTCACCGACGGATAGACGTAGAACGCGCCTTCGGGAGTGGGGCAGACCACACCGTCGATCTCGTTCAGCATCCGCACGATGGTCTGCCGCCGCCGGTCGAAGGCGGTGCGCATCTCGGCGACCGCGTCCAGGTTCCCGGAGACCGCGGCCAGCGCGGCGATCTGGGCGACGTTGCTGACGTTGGAGGTGGCGTGCGACTGCAGGTTCGTCGCGGCCTTGATGACGTCCTTGGGGGCGATCATCCACCCGACGCGCCAGCCGGTCATGGCGTACGTCTTGGCGACGCCGTTCACCACGATGCACTTGTCGCGCAGCTCGGGAAGGACGGCCGGGAGCGAGGTGAAGGTCGCGTCGCCGTAGACGAGGTGCTCGTAGATCTCGTCGGTGAGCACCCACAGGCCGTGCTCGACGGCCCAGCGGCCGATCGCCTCGGCGTCGGCCGCGCTGTAGACGGCGCCGGTCGGGTTGGACGGCGAGACGAAGAGGACGACCTTCGTCCGCGGGGTGCGGGCCGCCTCCAGCTGCTCGACCGTCACCCGGTAGCCGGTCGTCTCGTCCGCGACGACGTCGACGGGCACGCCGCCCGCGAGCCGGATCGACTCGGGGTAGGTGGTCCAGTACGGCGCCGGGACGATGACCTCGTCGCCCGGGTCGAGGATCGCGGCGAAGGCCTCGTAGATGGCCTGCTTGCCGCCGTTGGTGACCAGCACCTGGGAGGCGTCGACCTCGTAGCCCGAGTCGCGCAGCGTCTTGGCGGCGATGGCGGCCTTGAGCTCCGGCAGCCCGCCGGCCGGGGTGTAGCGGTGGAACTTCGGGTTGCGGCACGCCTCCACCGCGGCCTCGACGATGTAGTCGGGGGTCGGGAAGTCGGGTTCGCCGGCACCGAAGCCGATGACCGGACGCCCGGCGGCCTTGAGGGCCTTCGCCTTGGCGTCCACGGCGAGTGTCGCGGACTCGGAGATCGACCCGACGCGGGCCGACACCCGACGGTCGGAGGGGGACTGTACGGGGGGAGTGGCAGCGGTCATGAGTGCATGCTCCCAGACGGCGTACCGCCCCGGCACCGCGGTTTGCGGAGTGGACACCCCGGTGTTTACGGAGTGGACGGCGGGGCCTGCGGCGGAGCCGTTCGACGACCGGCCTGTGAACACGTACACTCATCCGTCGATGGCCCTCTCGCGAACTGCGGTACGTTGAGGGGCGTCTTCAAAGGGTCGTAGCTCAATTGGTAGAGCACTGGTCTCCAAAACCAGCGGTTGGGGGTTCAAGTCCCTCCGGCCCTGCTACACGCGTCCTCACCAGGATGCGGGCAGGTAATTGCACTCGCCGTACCGCGCGACGGGCGCGGTATGGCCACGACCCGGAGTCAGGTGAAGACGAGTGACTGAAATCACGGACTCCATCGAGGTCCCTGAGCCTGACGCATCCCAGGACAAGAAGGCCCGCCGCGGAGGTAAGCGCGGAAAGAAGGGCCCCCTGGCCCGTCTCGGCCTCTTCTACCGGCAGATCGTCGCCGAGCTCCGCAAGGTCGTCTGGCCTTCGCGTCACGACCTCACGACGTACACGAGCGTCGTAATTGTCTTCGTTGTCGTCGTCATCGGGCTTGTGTCCGTGATTGACTTTGGCTTCGCGAAGCTCGTCTCGTACGTCTTCGGATGATCCTGCGGACGACGCCCCTGCGGCGCCTTTCCGCATGTTCCACCCCTTGAAGTCAGGAAGAAGCAGTCACCGTGTCTGACCCGAACGTGTACGACGCCGACGAGTCCGTCGAGGGCGACGACACTGCGCTCGACATCGTCGAGGCAGCCGACGGCGACATCGACCAGGCCGAAGCTGCCGATGAAGCCGCGGGCGAAGCCGCCGAGCAGGCCGCCGTCCACGTCATCGACGAGACCGGTGCGGCAGTCGCCGAGGACGCCCAGGACGAGACCGGCGAGACCGAGGCCGTCGTCGACGAAGAGGCCGACGCGGTGCTTGCCGAGGCCGACGCCGAGCTGGCCGAGGACGCCGAGCCCGTCGAGGAGCCGGAGCCGATCGACCCGGTCGCCGCCTTCCGCGAGGAACTCCGCACCCTGCCGGGCGAGTGGTACGTCATCCACACGTACGCCGGCTACGAGAACCGCGTGAAGTCCAACCTGGAGCAGCGCGCCGTCTCGCTGAACGTCGAGGACTACATCTACCAGGCAGAAGTGCCCCAGGAAGAAGTAGCCCAGATCAAGAACGGCGAGCGGAAGACGGTCAAGCAGAACAAGCTTCCCGGCTATGTGCTCGTCCGCATGGACCTGACGAACGAGTCGTGGGGCGTCGTCCGCAACACCCCGGGCGTCACCGGCTTCGTGGGCAACGCGTACGACCCGTACCCGCTGACGCTGGACGAGATCCTCAAGATGCTCGCTCCCGAGGTCGAGGCGGCCGCCGAGGCCGCCGCTGCCGCGGACGGCACGGGTCCGGCCCGCAAGATCGAGGTCCAGGTGCTGGACTTCGAGGTCGGCGACTCGGTCACCGTCACCGACGGCCCGTTCGCGACGCTGCAGGCGACGATCAACGAGATCAACCCGGATTCGAAGAAGATCAAGGGCCTCGTCGAGATCTTCGGCCGCGAGACCCCGGTCGAGCTCAGCTTCGACCAGATCCAGAAGAACTGAGTTTTTTACACGTCCGACCAGGTCAGACCGGATTTCATCGCCGGTCTGGCCTGTTTGGTTTCAGGCCACACCGCGATACCCGTTATCGTGGTGCGGTATGCCTGTTAGCAGGCGAAACAACTCTCACTAGGACCCGGAGAGAGCAATGCCTCCCAAGAAGAAGAAGATCACGGGGCTTATCAAGCTCCAGATCAACGCGGGCGCGGCCAACCCCGCCCCGCCCGTCGGCCCCGCACTGGGCCAGCACGGCGTCAACATCATGGAGTTCTGCAAGGCCTACAACGCCGCGACCGAGTCGCAGCGTGGCATGGTCGTGCCGGTGGAGATCACGGTCTACGACGACCGCTCCTTCACCTTCATCACCAAGACTCCGCCGGCCGCGAAGCTGATCCTCAAGGCCGCGGGCGTGGAGAAGGGCTCCGGCGAGCCGCACGTCAAGAAGGTCGCGAAGCTCACCGCCGCTCAGGTGCGTGACATCGCCACCCTCAAGATGCCGGACCTGAACGCCAACGACCTGGACGCCGCGTCGAAGATCATCGCCGGCACCGCCCGTTCCATGGGCATCACGGTCGAGGGCTGACACCCACCCCGAAGCACGTCTGTGGAAGGGCCGCGCGCGGTCCGTACCACGACTCCACTCACCATTGAGGAGCAGCAGTGAAGCGCAGCAAGACTCTCCGCGCTGCGGACGCGAAGATCGACCGGGACAAGCTCTACGCCCCGCTCGAGGCCGTCCGTCTCGCCAAGGAGACCGCAGCGACGAAGTTCGACTCGACCGTCGAGGTCGCCATGTGCCTGGGTGTGGACCCGCGCAAGGCCGACCAGATGGTCCGCGGCACCGTGAACCTCCCCCACGGCACCGGCAAGACCGCCCGGGTCCTGGTCTTCGCGACCGGTGACCGTGCCGAGGCCGCGCGTGCCGCCGGCGCCGACATCGTCGGCTCCGACGAGCTCATCGAAGAGGTGGCCAAGGGCCGCCTCGACTTCGACGCCGTCGTCGCCACCCCGGACCTCATGGGCAAGGTCGGCCGCCTCGGCCGCGTGCTCGGTCCCCGTGGCCTGATGCCGAACCCGAAGACCGGCACCGTGACCCCGGACGTGGCCAAGGCCGTGACCGAGATCAAGGGCGGCAAGATCGAGTTCCGCGTCGACAAGCACTCGAACATGCACTTCATCATCGGCAAGGTGTCGTTCGATGACGCGCAGCTGGTCGAGAACTACGGCGCGGCCCTGGACGAGCTCCTTCGTCTGAAGCCGTCCGCCTCCAAGGGCCGGTACATCAAGAAGGCCGTCATCAGCACGACGATGGGCCCGGGTATCCCCCTGGACCAGAGCCGTACCCGCAACCTCCTCGTCGAGGAGGACCCGGCCGCCGTCTGATTCTGACGACGCCGCGTACGCGACTCGGGCCGGGCCCCGCTCCTTTCGGAGCGGGGCCCGGCCTGTCAGCTGTCCCGGGCCTGTACGCCCCTGTCCCGCCCGGACGGGGCCGCCGGCGCCCCACCCGGCGTTCCGGCCCGAGTACGGCCGCTGAGCGGCCCGTTGAGGCGATTTGGTGTATCGCGACCCGTTCGCGTACGCTACCGAAGAAGCCAAAGACCGCTGGTCGCTGCTGTGCCCTCGTTGAGGAGCGCGGCGGCCGAAGGATCCGCTAGCTGCGGACGACCCGCTCAGGTTGCTGTGGAAGAACTCCTGGAATTCATTCTGGTTGAGTAACGCCCCGTGCGCCTGCGCCGGGGCGTTCGTGTTGCCCAGCCCCTTCCGTGCGGTCCGAATCACCCGGAAGGAGGCCGAGACTCATGGCGAGGCCCGATAAGGCTGCTGCGGTTGCCGAGCTGACGGACAAGTTCCGCAGCTCCAATGCCGCAATGCTGACCGAGTACCGCGGTCTCACCGTGGCGCAGCTCAAGACGCTGCGCCGTTCGCTCGGTGAGAACGCTCAGTACGCCGTGGTGAAGAACACGCTGACCAAGATCGCGGCCAACGAGGCCGGGATCAGCACGCTGGACGACCTGTTCTCGGGTCCGACGGCGGTTGCCTTCATCACCGGTGACCCGGTGGAGTCGGCGAAGAGTCTGCGTGACTTCGCCAAGGACAACCCCAACCTCATCATCAAGGGCGGTGTCCTTGACGGTAAGGCGCTGACCGCTGATGAGATCAAGAAGCTCGCGGACCTCGAGTCCCGCGAGGTTCTGCTCGCCAAGGTGGCCGGTGGCATCAAGGCGTCGATGGCCAAGGCCGCGGCGACTTTCCAGGCCCCGCTCACGGAGTTCGTCCGCACCGCGGACGCGCTTCGCGCCAAGGTCGAGCAGGGCGGTGCCGGTACGCCGGCTCCCGCCGAGGCCGAGGTGGCGGAGTAACCCTCCGCCCCCCTGGTCGCAGCGGGCGCCTCACGCCCGCCTTCATGTACACCCGGCACCTGCCGAATAGTGGAAGGACGCCATCATGGCGAAGCTGTCCCAGGACGAGCTGCTCGCGCAGTTCGAGACCCTGACCCTCATCGAGCTCTCTGACTTCGTCAAGGCTTTCGAAGAGAAGTTCGACGTCAAGGCTGCCGCCCCGGTCGCCGTCGCGGGCCCCGCCGGCCCCGCCGCCGAGGTCGCTGAGGAGCAGGACGAGTTCGACGTCGTCCTCACCGGCGCCGGCGAGAAGAAGATCCAGGTCATCAAGGTTGTGCGTGAGCTCACCTCGCTGGGTCTGAAGGAGGCCAAGGACCTCGTCGACGGCGCTCCGAAGCCGGTCCTCGAGAAGGTCGCCAAGGAGGCCGCCGAGAAGGCTGCCGAGTCCCTCAAGGCCGCTGGCGCGTCCGTCGAGGTCAAGTAAGTCCCAGCCCCTCCACAAGGGGCTGAACAGCCGCAGGGCGGCCACCCGAAAGGGTGGCCGCCCTCGGTCGTTCCCGGGGTCCTCCAGGGGGCCTGTAGCCGCCCGGGGGTAAGGTGATCATCCCCGCCGGGCCAGGGGGGCCGTGCGGATCTCCGGGGGGCTGGGGCCTTGACGAACCGGACGCGGCGCGCAATTCTCAGGACGCGTCGTAAGTTCGATCCGGGGTCCGAGGCATGGATCGAGCGCGATGCGGGAATGCCTAGCGTCAAGCACAGATCCGGTGCCGAGACCGGGTCGACAACAGTGGCGAGGGGGCAATGATTCGGTACTCCGAATCTCTGCCTGGACATCAGTGTGCCGAGTGGCTACACTGACCCTTTGCGCTGCCTGTTAGCTGTAGCCTGGCCCGTCACCAGGGACAGCCCCAAGCCTGAGCACGGAATGAAGAGATGTCCCGTCTGTGGACATCCCCGTGTGCTCGGGGGCGGACACCGGTATGCGCGTAGTGAGTCCGAGCCCTCGGAAGGACCCCCTCTTGGCCGCCTCGCGCAACGCCTCGACTGCCAATACGAACAACGGTGCCAGCACTTCACCGCTGCGCATCTCTTTTGCGAAGATCAAGGAACCCCTCGAGGTACCGAACCTCCTCGCGCTGCAGACCGAGAGCTTTGACTGGCTGCTCGGCAACGCCGCGTGGAAGGCTCGTGTCGAGGCGGCTCTGGAAAGTGGCCAGGACGTCCCCAGGAAGTCGGGTCTGGAAGAGATCTTCGAGGAGATCTCTCCGATCGAAGACTTCTCCGGGTCGATGTCGCTCACCTTCCGCGACCACCGTTTTGAGCCTCCGAAGAACTCGATCGACGAGTGCAAGGACCGCGACTTCACGTACGGCGCTCCGCTCTTCGTCACCGCCGAGTTCACCAACAACGAGACCGGCGAGATCAAGTCGCAGACGGTCTTCATGGGCGACTTCCCGCTCATGACCAACAAGGGCACCTTCTGCATCAACGGCACCGAGCGTGTCGTTGTCTCGCAGCTGGTCCGCTCGCCGGGCGTCTACTTCGACTCCTCGATCGACAAGACGTCCGACAAGGACATCTTCTCGGCGAAGGTCATCCCGTCCCGCGGTGCCTGGCTCGAGCTCGAGATCGACAAGCGCGACATGGTCGGTGTCCGCATCGACCGCAAGCGCAAGCAGTCGGTCACCGTGCTCCTCAAGGCTCTCGGCTGGACGACCGAGCAGATCCTCGAGGAGTTCGGCGAGTACGAGTCCATGCGCGCCACCCTGGAGAAGGACCACACCCAGGGCCAGGACGACGCGCTGCTCGACATCTACCGCAAGCTGCGTCCGGGCGAACCGCCGACCCGCGAGGCCGCGCAGACGCTGCTCGAGAACCTCTACTTCAACCCGAAGCGCTACGACCTCGCGAAGGTCGGCCGCTACAAGGTGAACAAGAAGCTCGGCAGCGACAAGCCGCTCGACGCCGGCGTGCTGACCACGGCCGACGTTCTCGCGACCATCAAGTACCTGGTCAAGCTGCACGCCGGTGAGACCGAGACCGTCGGGGAGGACGGCCGCAACCTGGTCGTCGAGACCGACGACATCGACCACTTCGGCAACCGCCGTCTGCGCAACGTCGGCGAGCTCATCCAGAACCAGGTCCGTACCGGCCTGGCTCGTATGGAGCGCGTCGTCCGCGAGCGGATGACCACCCAGGACGTCGAGGCGATCACGCCGCAGACCCTGATCAACATCCGGCCGGTCGTCGCCTCCATCAAGGAGTTCTTCGGCACCAGCCAGCTGTCCCAGTTCATGGACCAGACGAACCCGCTGTCGGGCCTGACCCACAAGCGTCGTCTGTCCGCGCTGGGCCCGGGTGGTCTGTCCCGTGAGCGCGCCGGCTTCGAGGTCCGTGACGTTCACCCGTCGCACTACGGCCGCATGTGTCCGATCGAGACCCCGGAAGGCCCGAACATCGGCCTGATCGGCTCGCTCGCGTCCTACGGCCGGGTCAACGCCTTCGGCTTCGTGGAGACCCCGTACCGCAAGGTCGTCGAGGGCATCGTCACCGATGACGTCGACTACCTGACGGCCGACGAGGAGGACCGCTTCGTCATCGCGCAGGCCAACGCGCCGCTGACGGACGACAACCACTTCGAAGAGGCCCGCGTCCTGGTCCGCCGCCGTGGCGGCGAGATCGACTACATCCCCGGCGCCGACGTCGACTACATGGACGTCTCGCCGCGCCAGATGGTGTCGGTCGCGACCGCGATGATCCCGTTCCTCGAGCACGACGACGCCAACCGCGCGCTCATGGGATCGAACATGATGCGCCAGGCGGTGCCGCTCATCAAGAGCGAGGCCCCGCTGGTCGGCACCGGCATGGAGTACCGCTGCGCGGTCGACGCCGGTGACGTCATCAAGGCCGAGAAGGACGGTGTGGTCCAGGAGGTCTCCGCGGACTACGTCACGGTCGCCAACGACGACGGCACCTACACCACGTACCGGGTGGCGAAGTTCAGCCGCTCGAACCAGGGCACGTCCTTCAACCAGAAGGTCGTCGTCGACGAGGGCGCTCGCGTCGTCGCCAACCAGGTCCTGGCCGACGGCCCCTCCACCGACGAGGGCGAGATGGCCCTCGGCAAGAACCTCCTCGTGGCATTCATGCCGTGGGAAGGCCACAACTACGAAGACGCGATCATCCTCAGCCAGCGGCTGGTCCAGGACGACGTCCTCTCCTCGATCCACATCGAGGAGCACGAGGTCGACGCCCGTGACACCAAGCTCGGCCCGGAGGAGATCACCCGGGACATCCCGAACGTCTCCGAGGAGGTCCTCGCGGACCTCGACGAGCGCGGGATCATCCGCATCGGTGCCGACGTCGTCGCCGGCGACATCCTGGTCGGAAAGGTCACGCCGAAGGGCGAGACCGAGCTGACCCCGGAGGAGCGCCTGCTCCGTGCGATCTTCGGCGAGAAGGCGCGCGAAGTGCGCGACACCTCGCTGAAGGTGCCGCACGGCGAGACCGGCAAGGTCATCGGCGTCCGCGTCTTCGACCGCGAAGAGGGCGACGAGCTGCCGCCGGGCGTGAACCAGCTGGTCCGCGTCTACGTCGCGCAGAAGCGCAAGATCAACAACGGTGACAAGCTTGCCGGCCGGCACGGCAACAAGGGCGTCATCTCGAAGATCCTGCCGGTCGAGGACATGCCGTTCCTGGAGGACGGCACCCCGGTCGACATCATCCTCAACCCGCTGGGTGTCCCGTCCCGAATGAACCCGGGACAGGTCCTGGAGATCCACCTCGGCTGGCTCGCCCAGCAGGGTTGGGACACCTCCGGGATCAGCACCGAGTGGGCCCGCCGGCTGGAGTCCATCGGCGCCGACAAGGTGCCCCCGGGCTCCAACGTCGCCACCCCGGTGTTCGACGGTGCGCGCGAGGACGAGATCACCGGCCTCTTCGAGGCCACGATCCCGAACCGCGACGGCGACCGGATGGTGCTGCCCTCGGGCAAGGCCCGGATGTTCGACGGCCGCTCCGGCGAGCCGTTCCCGGACCCGATCTCGGTCGGCTACATGTACATCCTGAAGCTCCACCACCTGGTGGACGACAAGCTCCACGCCCGCTCCACCGGTCCGTACTCCATGATCACGCAGCAGCCGCTGGGTGGTAAGGCGCAGTTCGGTGGCCAGCGATTCGGTGAAATGGAGGTGTGGGCTCTTGAGGCATACGGTGCCGCCTACGCCCTCCAGGAGCTGCTGACGATCAAGTCCGACGACGTCCTCGGCCGTGTGAAGGTCTACGAGGCCATCGTCAAGGGCGAGAACATCCCCGAACCCGGCATTCCCGAGTCCTTCAAGGTGCTCATCAAGGAAATGCAGTCGCTGTGCCTCAACGTGGAGGTGCTGTCCTCGGACGGTATGTCCATCGAGATGCGCGACACGGACGAGGATGTCTTCCGCGCTGCGGAAGAGCTCGGTATCGACCTGTCCCGGCGTGAGCCGAGCAGCGTCGAAGAGGTCTGACGGGCCTGGTCGGGACTCCCTCACCGGAGTCCCGGCCGCCCCGGACCGTTCAGACCATGTTTGACACTCGACCCTGAAAGAGGGATTGACGACAAGTGCTCGACGTCAACTTCTTCGACGAGCTGCGGATCGGCCTTGCCACCGCGGACAACATCCGGACCTGGTCCCACGGCGAAGTGAAGAAGCCGGAGACCATCAACTACCGCACCCTCAAGCCGGAAAAGGACGGGCTCTTCTGCGAGAAGATCTTCGGTCCGACCCGGGACTGGGAGTGCTACTGCGGTAAGTACAAGCGTGTCCGCTTCAAGGGCATCATCTGCGAGCGCTGTGGCGTCGAGGTAACTCGCGCCAAGGTGCGTCGTGAGCGGATGGGCCACATTGAGCTGGCCGCTCCCGTGACCCACATCTGGTACTTCAAGGGCGTTCCGTCGCGGCTGGGCTACCTGCTCGACCTCGCCCCGAAGGACCTCGAGAAGGTCATCTACTTCGCCGCCTACATGATCACGTGGGTCGACGACGAGCGCCGTACGCGTGATCTGCCCTCCCTCGAGGCGCAGGTCTCCGTCGAGCGCCAGCAGGTCGAGAACCGCCGGGATTCCGATGTCGAGAACCGGCAGAAGAAGCTCGAAGCGGACCTCGGCGAGCTGGAGGCCGAGGGTGCCAAGGCCGACGTGCGCCGCAAGGTGCGCGAAGGTGCCGAGCGTGAGATGAAGCAGCTCCGTGACCGCGCCCAGCGCGAGATCGACCGCCTCGACGAGGTATGGGCCCGCTTCAAGAACCTCAAGGTCCAGGACCTCGAGGGCGACGAGCTGCTCTACCGCGAGCTGCGCGAGCGCTTCGGTACGTACTTCTCCGGATCGATGGGTGCCGCGGCGCTGCAGAAGCGTCTCGAGTCCTTCGACCTCGAGGAGGAGGCCGAGCGTCTCCGCGAGATCATCCGTACCGGCAAGGGCCAGAAGAAGACCCGTGCGCTCAAGCGCCTCAAGGTCGTCTCGGCGTTCCTGCAGACCACCAACAAGCCCAACGGCATGGTGCTGGACTGCGTCCCGGTCATCCCGCCGGACCTGCGTCCGATGGTGCAGCTGGACGGTGGCCGCTTCGCGACCTCCGACCTGAACGACCTGTACCGCCGCGTGATCAACCGTAACAACCGCCTCAAGCGTCTCCTTGACCTCGGTGCCCCCGAGATCATCGTGAACAACGAGAAGCGGATGCTGCAGGAGGCCGTCGACGCGCTGTTCGACAACGGCCGCCGTGGTCGCCCGGTCACCGGTCCCGGCAACCGCCCGCTGAAGTCCCTGAGCGACATGCTCAAGGGCAAGCAGGGTCGTTTCCGTCAGAACCTGCTCGGCAAGCGAGTCGACTACTCGGCCCGTTCGGTCATCGTCGTCGGCCCGCAGCTCAAGCTGCACCAGTGCGGTCTGCCGAAGGCCATGGCGCTGGAGCTCTTCAAGCCGTTCGTGATGAAGCGCCTGGTGGACCTGAACCACGCGCAGAACATCAAGTCGGCCAAGCGCATGGTCGAGCGCGGCCGCACCGTCGTCTACGACGTCCTCGAAGAGGTCATCGCGGAGCACCCGGTGCTGCTGAACCGTGCACCGACCCTGCACCGCCTCGGCATCCAGGCCTTCGAGCCCCAGCTGGTCGAGGGCAAGGCCATCCAGATCCACCCGCTCGTCTGCACCGCGTTCAACGCGGACTTCGACGGTGACCAGATGGCCGTGCACCTGCCGCTGTCGGCAGAGGCGCAGGCCGAGGCCCGCATCCTGATGCTGTCCTCGAACAACATCCTGAAGCCGGCCGACGGTCGTCCCGTCACCATGCCGACCCAGGACATGGTGCTGGGTCTGTTCTTCCTCACCACCGAGCCGGAAGAGCGCGTGCTCATCGGCGAGGGCCGGGCGTTCGGTTCCACCGCCGAAGCGATCATGGCGTTCGACAACCGCGAGCTCTCGCTGCAGTCGAAGGTCGACATCCGCTTCCCGGTCGGCACCGTCCCGCCGCGCGGCTGGACCCCGCCCGTCCAGGAAGAGGGCGAGCAGGGTTACCAGGTCGGCGACACGTTCCGGCTGCGGACGTCCCTGGGACGCGCGCTCTTCAACGAGCTGCTGCCCGAGGACTACCCGTTCGTCGACTACGCGGTCGGCAAGAAGCAGCTCTCCGAGATCGTCAACGACCTCGCCGAGCGGTACCCGAAGGTCATCGTGGCGGCGACGCTCGACAACCTGAAGGCGGCCGGCTTCCACTGGGCCACCCGTTCCGGCGTCACCGTGGCCGTCACGGACATCGTCGTCCCCGAGGCCAAGAAGGCCATCGTCAAGGGGTACGAGGAGCAGGACGAGAAGGTCCAGAAGCAGTACGAGCGCGGCCTGATCACCAAGGACGAGCGCACGCAGGAGCTCATCGCGATCTGGACCAAGGCGACCAACGAGGTTGCCGAGGCGATGAACGCGAACTTCCCCAAGACGAACCCCATCTTCATGATGGTTGACTCGGGTGCCCGAGGAAACATGATGCAGATGCGTCAGATCGCCGGTATGCGTGGTCTGGTGTCGAACGCGAAGAACGAGACCATCCCGCGTCCCATCAAGGCCTCGTTCCGTGAGGGCCTGTCCGTGCTGGAGTACTTCATCTCCACCCACGGTGCCCGTAAGGGTCTCGCGGACACCGCCCTGCGTACCGCCGACTCGGGTTACCTGACCCGTCGTCTGGTGGACGTCTCGCAGGACGTCATCATCCGCGAGGAGGACTGCGGTACCGAGCGCGGCCTCAAGCTGCAGATCGGTGCGCGCGGCGAGGACGGCGTCCTTCGTAAGACGGACGACGTCGAGACCAGCGTCTACGCCCGCATGCTCGCCGAGGACGTCGTCATCGACGGCAAGGTGATCGCGCCGGCCAACGTGGACCTGGGCGACGTGCTCATCGACCAGCTGATCCAGCACGGTGTCGAGCAGGTCAAGACCCGCTCGATCCTCACCTGCGAGTCCACGGTCGGCACCTGTGCCTTCTGCTACGGACGCTCGCTGGCCACCGGCAAGCTGGTGGACATCGGTGAGGCCGTCGGTATCATCGCGGCCCAGTCGATCGGTGAGCCCGGTACCCAGCTGACGATGCGTACCTTCCACACCGGTGGTGTGGCGGGTGACGACATCACGCAGGGTCTGCCGCGTGTCGTCGAGCTCTTCGAGGCTCGTGTCCCCAAGGGTGTCGCCCCGATCTCCGAGGCCATCGGCCGGGTCCGCATCGAGGAGACCGAGAAGACGAAGAAGCTCGTCGTCACCCCGGACGACGGCAGCGAGGAGATCGCTTACCCGATCTCCAAGCGGTCCCGTCTGCTGGTGGGCGAGGGCGACCACGTCGAGGTCGGCCAGAAGCTGACCGTGGGTGCCACCAACCCGCACGACGTGCTGCGTATCCTCGGCCAGCGCCAGGTTCAGATCCACCTGGTGGCCGAAGTGCAGAAGGTCTACAACAACCAGGGCGTGTCGATCCACGACAAGCACATCGAGATCATCATCCGGCAGATGCTCCGCCGTGTGACGATCATCGAGTCCGGCGACGCCGAGCTGCTGCCCGGCGAGCTGGTCGAGCGCGGCCGCTTCGAGACCGAGAACCGTCGTGTGGTCTCCGAGGGCGGTCACCCCGCCTCCGGTCGTCCGCAGCTGATGGGTATCACCAAGGCCTCGCTGGCGACCGAGTCCTGGCTGTCGGCCGCCTCCTTCCAGGAGACGACCCGAGTGCTGACCGACGCGGCGATCCACGCCAAGTCGGACTCGCTGCTCGGCCTGAAGGAGAACGTCATCATCGGTAAGCTCATCCCGGCCGGTACGGGCCTCGCCCGCTACCGGAACATCCGGGTGGAGCCCACCGAAGAGGCGAAGGCAGCGATGTACTCGGCCGTCGGTTACGACGACATCGACTACTCGCCCTTCGGCACCGGCTCCGGCCAGGCCGTTCCCCTGGAGGACTACGACTACGGCCCCTACAACGGCTGAGTCGTGTCCCACAGAGTCTGATCCGCAAGGCGGCCGTCCCCTCCCGGGATGGCCGCCTTGCGGCTTTTCGCGGAACTTCGCACGCTCGCCGTGCGTCCGTCAGTATGGAGAGACCATTCCTAGGCGGGGAGGTGTCGCGCGTGTCACTCGATCCGTGGGGCAACGGGCGGCTGCCGCAGTCCGGCCAGGTGCCCGGCATGCTGGCGGCCGACGCCGACCGTGAGCGCACGGTGGACGTGCTGAAGGCCGCGTTCGCGGAGGGGCGGCTGCAGCAGCAGGAGTACGAGCACCGGATGTCCACCGCCTACCAGGCGCGTACCTACGGTGAGTTGCAGCTGCTGGTGCGGGACCTCCCGCAGGGCCCTTCGCCGATGTCGGCCCAGCTGTCCCCGCCGATGGGCTATGTGCCGCGGACGTTCCTGCCGGCCCCGCCGCGGACGAACACCTCCGCCATCGCCTCGTTCGTGTGCGGGCTGGCGGGCACCTTCACCCTCGTGACGGCGATCCCGGCGGTGATCCTCGGGCACAAGGCCCGCAAGGAGATCCGCCACAGCGGCGAGGCGGGGGACGGGTTCGCGGTCGCCGGCCTGGTGCTGGGCTGGATCGTGTCCGGCTTCCTCGGTCTGATCATGCTCTTCGTGATGCTCGGCATGGTCTCCGGTTCCGGCTGAGCGCCGGCCCGGACGGGCGGCGTGTCCTGCGCTGATGCATTTGTTTTGACCGGAGCCGATGCGATAGGTACGATCTGACCTTGTGCCTGGGGTGTGCCCGGGTCCTTGCGCGTGCCCCCAGCCTCTGGCCGGGAGGTTACCGATATCGCACGGGGACACCGAGGCCGCGACACCCGACATACGTACGTTCCCTGCTCCACGGGGACGTGCGGGGTCCGCGACACACCCGACCGCGTGGGTCGGTGCCCCAGGTTAGTTTTATCGAGATCGGCACACAGAAACCGGAGAAACGGTGCCTACGATCCAGCAGCTGGTCCGGAACGGCCGGCAGGACAAGGTCAAGAAGAATATGACACCCGCGCTGAAGGGTTCCCCTCAGCGTCGCGGTGTTTGCACGCGTGTGTACACGACCACCCCGAAGAAGCCGAACTCGGCGCTTCGCAAGGTGGCCCGTGTGCGTCTGACCAGTGGGATTGAGGTCACCGCCTACATTCCGGGCGAGGGCCACAACCTCCAGGAGCACTCCATCGTGCTCGTGCGTGGCGGTCGTGTGAAGGACCTGCCGGGTGTTCGCTACAAGATCATCCGCGGCTCCCTGGACACCCAGGGCGTCAAGAACCGCAAGCAGGCCCGCAGCCGCTACGGCGCCAAGAAGGAGAAGTAAGCATGCCTCGTAAGGGTCCTGCCCCGAAGCGCCCGGTCATCATCGACCCGGTCTACGGATCTCCTCTGGTGACCTCGCTGGTCAACAAGATCCTCCTGCACGGCAAGCGTTCCACCGCCGAGCGGATCGTTTACGGCGCCCTCGAGGGCCTCAAGGAGAAGACCGGTACCGACCCGGTCATCACCCTGAAGCGCGCTCTTGAGAACATCAAGCCGACTCTGGAGGTCAAGTCCCGCCGCGTCGGCGGTGCGACCTACCAGGTGCCGGTCGAGGTTCGCCCCGCCCGTGCTTCCACGCTCGCGCTGCGCTGGCTCGTGGGTTACTCCCGCGCCCGCCGTGAGAAGACCATGACCGAGCGCCTGATGAACGAACTGCTGGACGCCAGCAACGGTCTCGGTGCCTCGGTCAAGCGTCGTGAAGACACGCACAAGATGGCCGAGTCGAACAAGGCCTTCGCGCACTACCGCTGGTAGTCACTACCCACATCGAGACCGAGAGAAGACTGAGCCTAATGGCCACCACTTCGCTTGACCTGGCCAAGGTCCGCAACATTGGGATCATGGCCCACATCGACGCGGGCAAGACGACGACCACCGAGCGGATCCTGTTCTACACCGGTGTCTCTTACAAGATCGGTGAAGTCCACGATGGCGCAGCCACCATGGACTGGATGGAGCAGGAGCAGGAGCGCGGCATCACGATCACGTCGGCCGCGACGACCTGCCACTGGCCGCTGAACGATGTCGATCACACGATCAACATCATCGACACCCCGGGGCACGTCGACTTCACGGTCGAGGTGGAGCGTTCGCTCCGCGTCCTCGACGGTGCCGTCACGGTGTTCGACGGTGTTGCCGGTGTTGAGCCGCAGTCCGAGACCGTTTGGCGTCAGGCGGACCGCTACGGCGTGCCGCGCATCTGCTTCGTCAACAAGCTCGACCGGACCGGTGCCGAGTTCCACCGCTGCGTCGACATGATCGTGGACCGCCTCGGTGCGGTTCCGCTGGTCATGCAGCTGCCCATCGGCACTGAGATGGACTTCAAGGGTGTCGTCGACCTCGTCGCCATGAAGGCGATGGTGTGGTCCGCCGAGGCCACCAAGGGCGAGATGTACGACACCGTCGACATCCCGAGCTCGCACGTCGAAGCCGCCCAGGAATGGCGTGGCAAGCTCCTCGAGACCATCGCGGAGCACGACGACGAGATGATGGAGCTGTTCCTCGAGGGCCAGGAGCCCAGCGAAGAGCAGCTGATGGCCGCGATCCGTCGCGCCACCATCGCCTCGACCGACTCGGAGCACCAGGGCAAGCCGACCTTCACGCCGGTGTTCTGTGGCAGCGCGTTCAAGAACAAGGGCGTTCAGCCCCTGCTCGACGCCGTCGTCCGTTACCTGCCCTCCCCCCTGGACATCGAGGCCATCGAAGGCCACGACGTCAAGGACCCCTCGATCGTCGTGAAGCGCCAGCCTTCCGAGGACGAGCCGTTCTCCGGTCTTGCATTCAAGATCATGAGCGACCCGCACCTCGGCAAGCTCACCTTCGTCCGGGTTTACTCGGGCCGCCTGGAGACCGGCACCTCGGTGCTGAACTCCGTCAAGGGCAAGAAGGAGCGCATCGGCAAGATCTACCGTATGCACGCGAACAAGCGTGAGGAGATCGCGGCCGTGGGCGCCGGCGACATCATCGCCGTCATGGGCCTGAAGCAGACCACCACCGGTGAGACGCTGTGCGACGAGAAGAAGCCGGTCATCCTGGAGTCCATGGACTTCCCGGCCCCGGTCATTCAGGTCGCGATCGAGCCCAAGTCCAAGGGTGACCAGGAGCGTCTGGGCGTCGCCATTCAGCGTCTCGCTGAAGAGGACCCCTCGTTCCAGGTGCACTCCGACGAGGAGACCGGCCAGACCATCATCGGTGGTATGGGCGAGCTTCACCTCGAGGTGCTCGTCGACCGCATGAAGCGCGAGTTCCGCGTCGAGGCGAACGTCGGCAAGCCCCAGGTCGCATACCGCGAGACGATCCGCAAGACTGTCGACCGGATCGACTACACGCACAAGAAGCAGACTGGTGGCACCGGCCAGTTCGCGAAGGTACAGATCTCGATGGAGCCCATCGAGGGCGGCGACGCCTCGTACGAATTCGTGAACAAGGTCACCGGTGGCCGCATCCCCCGTGAGTACATCCCCTCGGTGGACGCGGGCGCACAGGAAGCCATGAAGTTCGGCATCCTGGCCGGTTACGAGATGGTGGGTGTTCGCATCACCCTTCTCGACGGTGGCTACCACGAGGTTGACTCCTCCGAGCTCGCCTTCAAGATCGCCGGTTCGCAGGCGTTCAAGGAGGGTGCTCGCAGGGCGAGCCCCGTACTGCTCGAGCCGATGATGGCCGTTGAGGTCACCACGCCCGAGGACTACATGGGCGACGTCATCGGCGACCTGAACTCCCGCCGTGGCCAGATTCAGGCCATGGAGGAGCGCAGCGGCGCCCGTGTCGTCAAGGGTCTCGTGCCCCTGTCGGAGATGTTCGGCTACGTCGGAGACCTCCGCAGCAAGACCTCGGGTCGCGCAAGCTACTCGATGCAGTTCGACTCCTACGCCGAGGTTCCGCGGAACGTCGCTGAGGAGATCATCGCGAAGGCCAAGGGCGAGTAGCGCTCAATTCGCAGTGTTGCTCAACCCTTAGGCTTGACAGCAGGCATCGGGGCATTCGCCACAATCCACAGGGCTTCGGTCCCGAGTAGCGTGGCGGATGCCCCGGCAGCCCGCATTCCAGCAAAGATCACCTGGCGCCGATGAAGCAAGGCGTACAGAACCACTCCCAGGAGGACCCCAGTGGCGAAGGCGAAGTTCGAGCGGACTAAGCCGCACGTCAACATCGGCACCATCGGTCACATCGACCACGGTAAGACGACGCTGACCGCGGCGATTACCAAGGTGCTGCATGACGCGTACCCGGACCTGAACGAGGCCTCGGCCTTCGACCAGATCGACAAGGCTCCTGAGGAGCGCCAGCGCGGTATCACGATCTCGATCGCGCACGTCGAGTACCAGACGGAGTCGCGTCACTACGCGCACGTCGACTGCCCCGGTCACGCGGACTACATCAAGAACATGATCACGGGTGCGGCGCAGATGGACGGCGCCATCCTCGTTGTCGCCGCGACCGACGGCCCGATGCCGCAGACCAAGGAGCACGTGCTCCTGGCCCGCCAGGTCGGCGTTCCGTACATCGTCGTCGCCCTGAACAAGGCCGACATGGTGGACGACGAGGAGATCCTGGAGCTCGTCGAGCTCGAGGTCCGTGAGCTCCTCTCCGAGTACGACTTCGACGGTGACGACCTCCCGGTCGTCCGCGTCTCCGCACTCAAGGCGCTCGAGGGCGACAAGGAGTGGGGCGAGAAGCTTCTCGGTCTGATGAAGGCTGTCGACGAGAACATCCCCACCCCGGCTCGTGACGTCGAGAAGCCGTTCCTCATGCCGATCGAGGACGTCTTCACGATCACCGGTCGTGGCACCGTCGTCACCGGTCGTATCGAGCGCGGTGTGCTCAAGGTCAACGAGACTGTCGACATCATCGGCATCAAGGAGACCAAGACCACCACCACGGTCACGGGCATCGAGATGTTCCGCAAGCTGCTCGACGAGGGCCAGGCGGGCGAGAACGTCGGTCTGCTCCTCCGTGGCATCAAGCGCGAGGACGTCGAGCGCGGCCAGGTCATCATCAAGCCGGGTACGGTCACGCCGCACACCGAGTTTGAGGCCCAGGCCTACATCCTGTCGAAGGACGAGGGTGGCCGTCACACCCCCTTCTTCAACAACTACCGTCCGCAGTTCTACTTCCGGACGACCGACGTGACCGGCGTTGTGACCCTCCCCGAGGGCACCGAGATGGTCATGCCGGGCGACAACACCGCCATGACGGTCGCGCTGATCCAGCCGATCGCCATGGAAGAGGGCCTGAAGTTCGCCATCCGCGAGGGTGGCCGCACCGTGGGCGCCGGCCAGGTCGTCAAGATCACCAAGTGATCTGACGCTCTAGCGAGCAACACACCGAGGGCCCTGCCCCACCGTTCGCGGTGGGGCAGGGCCCTCGGCTTTTCCCTGGGACCTTCCGCGGGGGAGGGGTCCCCCGCGGCTACGCCGTGGACTCCGTCCCGGCCCGCCAGACCCATGGGGTCGCGGCGAAGTCCAGGCCGACGACGTACGCCCGGCCGTCGGGGCCGTGCAGCAGCGTGGGGGTGCCGACCGGGAGCGCGAAGGGCGGCCGCTTGAGCGGCCGGCCGGGCTGCGTGGTGTCCACGAGCTTGACGGTGCCGTCGAGCTCCTTGCCGAGCAGCAGCAGGCCGCGGTGCCCGCTGCGGGCCGGCGCGGCGCCGACCGCGACGTCGGCGTAGCCGCCGTACCCGCTCAGCTGGGCGGGGGTCAGCACGCTGTCCCGTGACGCGGTGCCGTCGACGGTGCGCAGCACCAACTCCCCGGTCACCGGCCGCCGGTAGGCGACCGTGAGGGAGCCGTCGGGGGCGAGCGCCGCGGACGGGGGCTCGCCGGGCTGCGGCATGCCCTTCAGCGCCTGGAACGCCATCGGCTGTCCGGGCGCGGGCTGCGTCCAGTGGTGGACGGTGTCGCGGCCGGCGGCGAAGACGTGGATCCGGGCCCGGCCGTCGAGCACCACCGCCAGGCCGTCCTGCACCTCGTCGCCGCCGAGGTCGCGCCAGGCGCCCCACTTCCCGTCGGGCTCCCTGACCTTGGTCCAGACGCCCTTGGCGGCGCTGCGGACGAAGAGGTGGACCCGCCCGTCGGGGGTGGCCATCGCGACCGGGCAGCCGATCCGGCGGCCGTTGTCCTCGGTGCGCTCGGGGTTGCCCATGCCGGTCCAGGCCCGGAACGCGCCGTCGGGGGAGCTCTGTTCCAGCAGGACGATCTCGCGTGAGTTGTGCCCGCCCTGGCCCTGCAGGGAGGAGAACCGCAGGGCGAAGAGCAGCCGGCGGCCCGTGCTGTCCTTCACGGCGGCCAGAGCGGGGGCCAGCGGCCCGCCGCCGAGGTCCTGGGGATCGCTCCACTGGCCGCTGCCGGCGGCGCTCTCCTGCCAGCGCACGGCCCGGGTGCCGAGCACGCTGAACGCCTCCAGCCGGCCGTCGGCGCCGGCGAACGCCGCGGGCCGGGCGCCGGAGTAGCGGTAGTGGGTGGAACGCACCCAGCCCTTCGGATTGGTGAGCGGGGTGTTCTGGCCGACGCCGTAGTCCCCGCAGCCGGCGTCGTTGCCGCAGTCCCAGTCCGGATCCCCGCCGTACGGGAGGAGGTACTGGTTCTTCTCCCGGACCACGGACTGCGGGAGATTGCGGGGCCAGCGCTGGTTGTAGTACCCGCGGTAGGCGGTGGTCACGAACCGCGGCACGTCGCCGTCCGCCTCGGCGCTGTCGGCCACCCACTGGGCGAGCGCCTTCCAGGCGAAGAGCGCGGCGGGTGTGTGGTCGCGGTGGTCGGAGTAGCCGTTCTGGTCGCTGTTCTGGTGGTGGGCCGCGTCGTGCACCTGGATGTCGGGATCGGGGTCCAGGGTCTGTACGAGGGTCGGCTGGTAGCGCTCCAGCAGCGCGGCCAGCGAGTCCACCAGGGTCCGGTGGCTCACCTTGGTGGACCGTGCGACGGGGGAGCCGGTGGCCACCACGGTGTCCAGGGTGATGCCGGGGACCGCCCAGAGGTGGGGGAGTCCCATCAGGTTCGGGTTCCCCTCACCCATCGACAGGTTCACGAAGACCAGATCGGCCCGGCGCTCGCCGTTCGCCAGCTGGTCGAGCTCGACGGTGAGACCGCCGGTGAGCCGCAGCGCGGAATGGCGCCACGGAGTGAACTTGTCGAGGCCGAGCATGGTCGCGTACGCCTGGCGCAGCCCCTGGTGGCGGGCGGAGGAGTACGCCTGCCGGTTGGCTTTGGGCGTGGGGGTGCGCGGCGCGTGGTTCACGCCCACGGATTCGCCGGCCGTCACGTAGACCGAGACCACCGGCACGCCGCTCCGCACGGCGTGCAGGGTGTCGGGGTTCATGAAGTACAGGTCGTCGTCCGGGTGCGCGAGGACCTGGAGGAGCAGCGGCTTGGCGCCGGGCCGGTAGGCCTGGACGGCGCTCGGGTCGGAACCGGTGACCGGTTTCGCGTCGGACGGCGTGCTGGTGCAGCCGGCCGCGGCGGCCGCGGTTGCTATGGCTGTGGCGACAAGTAGTTCCCTGCGGGACAACCTTCGCCTCGTAGAGACGCTCACAACAGATAGGAGCGTTCGGACGGCTCCGAGGTTGCGTGCGAAAACCTGCACGCCGGCTGACCTAGGGTGGTCCGTCGGGTTACCAGGGCGTTAAGGGAGCGATGCGTGTATCTGTCGGAGACCCGGGCCAGCGACAAGGCCCGGTCCGAGGGCGAACGGCCGGGCCGCCGCCGGGGACTGCGCGGTCTGGTGTCGGCGAACGTCTTCGCGCTCGGGATGACGAGCCTGATCACCGACATCTCCTCGGAGATGGTCACCGCGGTCCTTCCCGTGTACCTGGTCACCGGACTCGGTCTGAGCATGCTGCAGTTCGGCTTCCTGGACGGCGTGTACTCGGGGTCGACGGCGCTGCTGCGGATCGTCGGCGGCTATCTCGCGGACAAGTTCACCGCACGCAAGGCCGTGGCGGGCTCCGGCTACCTCATGTCGGCGGTGACCAAGCTGGGATTCCCCCTGGTGGGCTCCTCGGTGCCGGGCATCGGGATGATGATGGCCGTCGACCGGGCGGGCAAGGGGATCAGAACCGCCCCGCGTGACGCGCTGATCTCGCTGTCCACCCCGCCGGAGTCGCAGGGCCGGGCGTTCGGCGTGCACCGGGCGATGGACACCGTCGGCGCCTTCATCGGCCCGGTCATCGCCTTCGCCCTGATGTCGATGATGAGCACCTCGCTGGGCACCGCGTACGACGCCGTGTTCGTGGTGAGCTTCTGCATCGGCGCGATCGGCGTGGTGGCCCTCGCGCTGTTCGTCCGGGATCCGTTCACGCGGAAGAAGACCGCCCGGGTCGCGGTCTCGCTGCGCGCCGGGCTGGGGATGCTCGGCAACGCGTCGTTCCGGCGGGCCTGCATCGGGGCCTGCCTGCTCGGCCTGGCGACGGTGTCCGACGCGTTCGTCTACCTGGCGCTGCAGAACCGCACCGACCTGGCGATCTCCTGGTTCCCGCTGCTGCCGCTGGGCACGACCGGCGTCTACCTGCTGGCGGCGGTGCCGCTGGGCGGGCTGGCCGACCGGATCGGCCGCTGGAAGATCTTCCTGGCCGGGCACGCCTGCCTGATCGCCGCCTATCTGCTGATCGGCGGCGTCCTGGACCTGCGGGGCACCGCCCTGATCCTCGTCGTCCTGGCCCTGCACGGGCTGTTCTACGCGGCGACCGACGGCGTCCTGATGGCGCACGCCGGGCCGCTGATCCCCGAGGAGCTGCGCACCAGCGGGCTGTCCGTGCTGCAGACCACCCAGACCCTGGGCCGTTCCGTCTCCTCCGTGGCGTTCGGCGCCGCCTGGATGCGCTGGGGCCCGGAGAACACCATTCAAGGATTCACCGTCGCTCTGACGGCCGCCGTGCTGCTGTGCATGGTGCTGCTGCGGCCGGGTGCCGCCCACGGCCCCGAGGTGGCCGACGTATGAAGAACCGGATCATAGTCTTCGCGGTGTGCGTGGCCGTGCTGGCCTCGGTGGCCATCGGGTACACCGTGTACGCCCTGCAGCGCGACAAGGCCCGCGCCGAGGGCGGCGAGGGGGTGCGCCCGGTCGCCGGAGCCGTCGACCTCGCCCCGGGCGGCAGCGCCCGGCTGATATTCCGCGACACCGCCAAGGGCCCCGGTTTCGGCCGGCTGGCCGAGGTGCCGATCGGCAGCCCCGGCAGCGGCCGGAAGGTCGACACACAGGCCTGTGAGCGCAGTTACGCGGCGGCCGGCCGGCTGCTCTGTCTGGCCGGCCAGAACGGCCTGGTCGTGCACCACTACGCGGAGCTGCGCGACAGCGGTATGAAGCTGCTCAAGCGGATCCAGCTGCCCGGCCTGCCCAGCCGCGCCCGGCTCTCCGCCGACGGCCGGATGGCGGCCTGGACGGCGTTCGTCTACGGGGACTCGTACACCTCGGCCGGCTTCTCCACCCGCACCGGCATCTACGACTCGCGCACCGACACGCTGGTGCCGTCCCTGGAGACGTTCGAGGTCCGCCGGGACGGCAAGGACTTCACACCGCCGGACCGGAACTTCTGGGGGGTGTCGTTCCTGAAGGACGACAACACCTTCTACGCGACGCTGGGCAGCTCCTCCAGCGGTGGCACGTTCCTGGTCCGCGGCGACTTCGCGGCCCGCACGATGACCGTGCTGCGGCAGAACGTGGAGTGCCCGTCGCTCTCCCCTGACGGCACCCGGCTGGTCTTCAAGAAGAAGGTCTCCGACGACCCGTCCAAGCCCTGGCGGCTGTACGTGCTGGACCTGGCGACCCTGCGGGAGACGGCGCTCGCCGAGACCCGCAGCGTGGACGACCAGGGCGACTGGCTGGACGACCGCACCATCGCCTACTCCCTGCCGACCGGCAGCAGCGCCTTCGACGTGTGGAAGCAGCCCGCGGACGGTTCGGGCCGGCCGCAGCTGATGGTGTCGGGCGCCTACGGGCCGAGCGTGGTGCGCTGAGCGCTCCCCGCCCGGCCGGAGCGGGGCTCTAGTGGGCGAAGGACATCGTGCTGGGCGGTGAGACGTACCGGGCGTAGTTGTCCCGCGCCGGGTACGTGCGGCCGGCGGGCCCGGCGGCGAAGACCCGCAGGATGTTCTCGGAGACCTGGCGGGCGAACTCCCCGGACGCCTCGGGCACCCGCTGCTCGCCGCCCTGGTCCCGGCAGCCGGTGTTGCCGTAGACGCTGCAGGCCCAGCTCATGGTGCCGGTGGCGAAGACCCCGGCGCCCGAAGGCACCGTGTAGTAGGCGGCGTTGGCCCGGGTCTTCGCGCCGCGGCAGGTCAGCGGGGAGTCCCCGACGACCTGGATCGGGCGCGGCACCGGGACGCCGGCCATCAGCCGGTCCGACTCCACGCCGACCAGCCCGATGTACTTGCTGCCGGCCTTGGCGCCGGTGCCGCGGAACATCCACGCGTCCGGGTCGGTGACGACGAACGGCGCGTAGACCGGGTTGCACTCGTACAGCACGCCGGTGAGGACGCTCTCCGGGCGCGGGTCGGGCGGCAGCCGCCACTGCTGGGTGGCCTGGCTGGGGTCCTTGAGGATCATCGGGTCCTCCGACGGATCCTTGTAGACCACCACCACGCGGTCCTTGCCCAGCGAGCTGGGCTCCAGCCGTATGTGCCGGTAGGCGGCGTTGGAAGAGAAGAAGGCGATGTTCACGCCGGCGTCGCGGATCTTGAGGGTGTTGTCGCGCATCCCCGCCGACCAGTACTCGTCGTGCCCGGGGAAGATCACCGAGCGGGCGCCGCGGAACAGCTCGGCCGAGTTGTCGAGGTCGGTGTCGGTCTCGTAGGCGAGCGGTATGCCCATCCGCTCCGCGATGCTGAGCATCGGCAGCTCGTACCAGTTGAAGGGCGAGCCCTTGCCGTCGTACGGCCGGTCGAAGCTGGCCTTGCGCGAGCGCTTGGCGTAGCCGGGTCCCGAGGTGCCGCGGGAGTCGCCGTAGACGTTGGTGCCGCCACCCCACTTGTTGTACGCGGCCCAGGTGGTGACGGCGTTCACGAACACGGTGCGGCCGACGGTGGAGGTGGAGCGGATCGTCAGCGTCACCCAGCGGTCGTGGCCCTGGCTGGAGACGAGCTTCAGCAGATAGCTGCCCTGCGGCCAGTTCTCGGTGTTCACCGTCAGGGACGGCTTCCAGGGCGCGCTGATCAGGTATATGCCGGGCACCGTCTTCGGGCCCGCCTGCCGCTCGCCGTGCTGAGCGGCCGACGACCAGACCTTGCGGCCCTGCTTCCCCTGGTACCAGCCCATCCGGTACGCCTCGACGTGGAAGCTCTTCGCGGTGGTGGAGACGAACAGCCGAAACGATTCTCCTGAGGTGACGCTGACATGGTCGGCGTACCCCTCGATCGCGTCGGACGGTCCCGGGTCGCGCAGCCGCCAACCGGTGCTGCCGGGCCGCCGGTTCTCCTCCGTCACCGACCAGGTGTCCATGTCGAGCGGCGGTGCGGCCTTGGGGGTCCTGGCGGGCGGGGTCACCGGGCCGTCGCCGGGGGTGCCGCACGCGCCGGCGAACAGCGCGAGGACGACCGTGAGCAGTACCAGACGGGGCAGCCTCTTCAACGAACACTCTTTCTCGTCCGACGGGTCCCCGCCATGTCAGGGAACTCCGCAGATGAGGACCGTCCGGGGGAGCCTTTGGTTGCTCCGCCCGCCCAGGTGGTACTGTCACCGGCTCGATTGGCGTGGAGTGTGCCCCATATGGCACACTAGCCAAGTTGCTCGGTCGAGCGCCGATGCTGCGCGCCTCCCGTCGGGAGGACCGGAAGCGAGTCCCACAGTACTCGTCGTCATGATCCGCCTCTTGGTGGTCTGACGGACGTACGGGAATCTTCCGGGAAGCGTTAGTGCGGTTCCGATCAGGCACCCGGTGGGATTTTTCACCACATCCTGCGGTCAGAGCGCCGCGCTTCCTTCTCCGAGGGATTTCCGCTTGCGGAAATTTATGAGAAGGGGTGCGACACGCCCGACCGCGTGGGTCGGCGGAGAGTCAGTACCTGCCGGGTTCCAGAGCGTTACGAGACAAAGGACTACGGAGTAGCCATGGCGGGACAGAAGATCCGCATCCGGCTCAAGGCGTACGACCACGAGGTCATCGATTCGTCGGCGAAGAAGATCGTCGAAACGGTGACGCGTACTGGTGCGCACGTCGCAGGCCCGGTGCCGCTGCCCACTGAGAAGAACGTGTACTGCGTCATCAAGTCGCCGCACAAGTACAAGGATGCGCGCGAGCACTTCGAGATGCGCACCCACAAGCGGCTCATCGACATTCTCGACCCCACGCCGAAGACGGTTGACTCGCTGATGCGTCTCGACCTCCCGGCTGGCGTCGACATCGAGATCAAGCTCTGAGGTGACGCGCGAGATGGCTAAGAGCATTAAGGGCGTCCTGGGCGAGAAGCTCGGCATGACGCAGGTCTGGGACGAGAACAACCGCATTGTGCCGGTGACCGTCATCAAGGCCGGCCCGTGTGTCGTGACCCAGGTCCGCACCAACGACGTCGACGGCTACGAGTCGGTTCAGATCGCCTTCGGCGAGATTGACCCGCGCAAGGTGAACAAGCCCCTCAAGGGTCACTTCGCCAAGGCCGACGTAACCCCGCGCCGCCACCTGGTGGAGCTTCGTACGCCTGACGCCAGCGAGTACACGCTGGGCCAGGAGATCACCGCTGCGACCTTCGAGTCCGGTGTCAAGGTCGATGTGACCGGCACCAGCAAGGGCAAGGGTTTCGCCGGTGTCATGAAGCGTCACAACTTCAAGGGTCTCGGCGCCGGTCACGGCGTTCAGCGCAAGCACCGTTCCCCCGGCTCCATCGGTGGCTGTGCCACCCCGGGTCGTGTCTTCAAGGGCATGAAGATGGCCGGCCGGATGGGTGGAGAGCGTGTGACCACACAGAATCTGACCGTCCACGCCGTTGACGCGGAGAAGGGCCTGCTCCTCATCAAGGGAGCGGTACCTGGTCCGAACGGCGGCCTCATCCTGGTCCGTACCGCGGCCAAGGGGGCTTGAGGATATGAGCACCATTGACATCCTGTCGCCCGCGGGCGACAAGACCGGGAGCCTTGAGCTTCCCGCCGAGATCTTCGACGCCAAGGTCAGCATTCCGCTGATCCACCAGGTCGTCGTGGCGCAGCTCGCTGCCGCCCGCCAGGGCACGCACAGCACCAAGCGTCGCGGCGAGGTCCGCGGTGGTGGGCGCAAGCCTTACCGCCAGAAGGGCACCGGCCGCGCCCGCCAGGGTTCGACCCGCGCTCCGCAGTTCGCGGGCGGTGGCGTCGTCCACGGTCCGAAGCCGCGTGACTACTCCCAGCGGACGCCGAAGAAGATGATCCGGGCCGCCCTCCTCGGCGCCCTGACCGACCGGGCGCGTCACTCCCGCATTCACGTCGTTTCCGGCGTGATCGAGGGCACGACGCCTTCCACGAAGTCCGCCAAGACGCTGTTCGGCAAGATCTCGGAGCGTAAGAACGTGCTCCTGGTCGTCGAGCGCGCTGACGAGGCCGCGTGGCTGTCCGCCCGAAACCTGCCCCAGGTACACATCCTGGAAGCCGGTCAGCTGAACACCTACGACGTGCTCGTCTCCGACGAAGTGGTCTTCACGAAGGATGCCTTCGAGCGTTTCGTGGCGGGTCCCGCCGCGTCCGCCAAGGCCGTTGCCTCCGAGGATGAGCTCGAAGGGAACGACGCCTGATGAGTGAGACCAAGATCGCCGCGGTCGTCACCAGCAAGACCTTCACGGATCCCCGTGACATCCTGGTCAAGCCGGTGGTTTCCGAGAAGAGCTACGCGCTCCTAGACGAGAACAAGTACACGTTCATCGTCGCGCCGGGCAGCAATAAGACCCAGATCAAGCAGGCCGTCGAGGCGGTCTTCTCGGTCAAGGTCACCGGGGTCAACACGATCAACCGGCAGGGTAAGCGCAAGCGCACCAAGACCGGTTTCGGCAAGCGCAAGGACACCAAGCGCGCCATCGTGACCCTCGCTGAGGGCGACCGAATCGACATCTTCGGCGGCCCGGTCTCCTAACGGAGTCCGTGTCGTCCGATATCGGACGAGGACTGAGAAATGGGTATCCGCAAGTACAAGCCGACGACGCCGGGCCGTCGTGGCTCCAGCGTCGCCGACTTCGTCGAGATCACGCGGTCCACGCCGGAGAAGTCGCTGGTCCGCCCCCTGCACAGCAAGGGCGGGCGTAACAGCTCGGGTCGCATCACTGTTCGCCACCAGGGTGGCGGTCACAAGCGTGCTTACCGAGTCATCGACTTCCGTCGTCATGACAAGGACGGCGTTCCGGCGAAGGTCGCTCACATTGAGTACGACCCGAACCGCACCGCACGCATCGCGCTGCTGCACTACGCAGACGGCGAGAAGCGCTACATCATTGCCCCGGCCAAGCTGAGCCAGGGCGACCGGGTTGAGAACGGCCCCACGGCCGACATCAAGCCGGGCAACAACCTCCCGCTGCGCAACATCCCGGTGGGTACGACCATCCACGCTATCGAGCTGCGTCCCGGCGGCGGCGCGAAGATCTCCCGTTCCGCGGGTGCTTCGGTCCAGCTGCTGGCGAAGGAGGGCTCCATGGCCACCCTTCGTATGCCGTCCGGTGAGGTCCGCCTGGTCGACGTCCGCTGCCGCGCCACTGTTGGCGAGGTCGGCAACGCCGAGCAGTCGAACATCAACTGGGGCAAGGCCGGCCGTATGCGCTGGAAGGGCGTCCGCCCGACCGTCCGCGGTGTCGCGATGAACCCTGTCGACCACCCGCACGGTGGTGGTGAGGGTAAGACCTCCGGTGGTCGCCACCCGGTCTCCCCGTGGGGTCAGAAGGAGGGTCGTACTCGCTCGCCGAAGAAGGCAAGCAGCAAGTACATCGTCCGCCGCCGCAAGACGAACAAGAAGCGCTAGGAGCAGGTTTAGATGCCGCGCAGTCTCAAGAAGGGGCCCTTCGTCGACGACCACCTCATCAAGAAGGTGGACGTACAGAACGAGGCAGGCACCCACAACGTCATCAAGACCTGGTCCCGCCGCTCCATGATCATTCCGGCGATGCTGGGCCACACGATCGCGGTGCACAACGGCAAGATCCACGTCCCGGTGTTCGTCACCGAGTCCATGGTCGGCCACAAGCTCGGCGAATTCTCGCCGACCCGCACGTTCCGCGGCCACGTCAAGGACGACCGCAAGACGAAGCGTCGCTGATCGGCGGAGTGCGAAGACTATGACTGACACCGAAGGGACAACCATGGAAGCCAGGGCCCAGGCGCGGTACATCCGCGTCACGCCCATGAAGGCCCGCCGCGTGGTGGACCTCATCCGTGGCATGAATGCCACGGAGGCTCAGGCGGTCCTGCGTTTCGCCCCGCAGGCCGCGAGCGTGCCGGTAGGCAAGGTGCTTGACAGCGCCATTGCCAACGCCGCGCACAACTACGACCACTCCGATGCCGAGTCTCTCGTCATCACTGAGGCGTATGTCGACGAAGGTCCGACCCTGAAGCGGTTCCGTCCGCGTGCCCAGGGCCGTGCCTACCGGATCCGCAAGCGGACCAGCCACATCACCGTGGTCGTCAGCAGCAAGGAAGGGACCCGGTAATGGGCCAGAAGGTTAACCCGTACGGGTTCCGGCTCGGAATTACCACGGACTTCAAGTCTCGTTGGTACGCCGACAAGCTGTACAAGGACTACGTCAAGGAAGACGTCGCCATCCGCAAGATGATGACGCAGGGCATGGAGCGCGCCGGCATCTCGAAGGTTGAGATCGAGCGCACCCGTGACCGTGTGCGTGTGGACATCCACACCGCGCGTCCCGGCATCGTCATCGGCCGTCGTGGTGCCGAGGCCGACCGCATCCGCGGCGACCTGGAGAAGCTGACCGGCAAGCAGGTGCAGCTGAACATCCTCGAGGTCAAGAACCCCGAGATGGACGCTCAGCTGGTGGCCCAGGCCGTCGCCGAGCAGCTCTCCTCGCGTGTCTCCTTCCGTCGTGCCATGCGTAAGAGCATGCAGGGCACCATGAAGGCCGGCGCCAAGGGCATCAAGATCCAGTGTGGTGGCCGTCTCGGCGGCGCCGAGATGTCCCGCTCCGAGTTCTACCGCGAAGGCCGTGTGCCGCTGCACACCCTGCGCGCCAATGTGGACTACGGCTTCTTCGAGGCCAAGACCACCTTCGGCCGCATCGGTGTGAAGGTGTGGATCTACAAGGGCAACGTCAAGAACATCGCAGAGGTTCGCGCCGACAACGCCGCGGCCCGTGCGGGCAACCGCCCGTCGCGTGGTCCCGGCGCCGGTGGAACCGACCGTCCGCAGCGCCGCGGTGGCGAGCGCGGCGGCCGCGGCCGTAAGCCCCAGACGGACGGCGGTTCGGCTCCCAAGGCCGAGGCCCCCGCCGCTGTCGAGGCTCCGGCTGCGGACACTCCCGGAACGGAGGCCTGACCCAATGCTGATCCCCCGCAGGGTCAAGCACCGCAAGCAGCACCACCCGAAGCGCTCGGGCATGGCCAAGGGCGGCACCGAACTCGCGTTCGGTGAGTACGGCCTGCAGGCTGTTACCCCGGCCTATGTGACGAACCGGCAGATCGAGTCCGCTCGTATCTCCATCACCCGTCACATCAAGCGCGGCGGCAAGGTCTGGATCAACATTTACCCGGACCGTCCGCTGACCAAGAAGCCTGCTGAGACCCGCATGGGTTCCGGTAAGGGTTCGCCGGAGTGGTGGATCGCGAACGTCAAGCCCGGTCGGGTGATGTTCGAGCTGTCCTTCCCGAACGAGAAGGTTGCCAAGGAGGCGCTCACCCGCGCCGCCCACAAGCTTCCGATGAAGTGCCGCATTGTGCGGCGCGAGGCAGGTGAATCGTGATGGCGGCCGGCACCACTAAGGCCACCGAGCTGCGCACGCTGGGCGACGAGGAACTCCTCGCCAAGCTGAGCGAAGCCAAGGAGGAGCTGTTCAACCTCCGCTTCCAAGCGGCCACGGGACAGCTCGAGAACAACAACCGGCTCAAGGTAGTCCGCAAGGACATCGCCCGGATCTACACCTTGATGCGCGAGCGCGAGCTGGGCATCGAGACGGTGGAGAGCGCCTGATGAGCGAGAAGAATGTGACTGAGACCTCCGAGCAGCGCGGCTTCCGCAAGACCCGTGAGGGCCTTGTGGTCAGCGACAAGATGGACAAGACCGTAGTGGTCGCCGTCGAGGACCGTGTGAAGCACGCCCTGTACGGCAAGGTCATCCGGCGCACCAACAAGCTCAAGGCGCACGACGAGCAGAACGCTGCCGGCATCGGCGACCGTGTCCTCCTCATGGAGACCCGGCCGACCTCTGCCACCAAGCGCTGGCGCGTCGTGGAGATCCTCGAGAAGGCCAAGTAATCCCTGAGGGCTCCCCCTCAGGACCGTTCCGTCAGGCTCGGCGGGGCTCCGTAAGGCGACTTACGGAGCCCCCGCCGGGAACCGACGCGACAAACAGGAGATAGACGTGATCCAGCAGGAGTCGCGACTGCGGATCGCCGACAACACTGGTGCGAAGGAAATCCTTTGCATCCGTGTTCTCGGTGGTTCGGGTCGCCGCTACGCGGGAATCGGTGACGTCATCGTTGCCACCGTCAAGGACGCGATCCCCGGTGGCAACGTGAAGAAGGGCGAGGTCGTCAAGGCGGTCATCGTCCGGACCGTCAAGGAGCGCCGTCGCGCAGACGGCTCGTACATCCGGTTCGACGAGAACGCCGCCGTCATTCTGAAGAACGACGGCGACCCCCGCGGCACCCGTATCTTCGGCCCGGTGGGCCGTGAGCTGCGCGAGAAGAAGTTCATGAAGATCGTTTCTCTCGCGCCGGAGGTGCTGTAACCGATGAAGATCAAGAAGGGCGACCTGGTCCAGGTCATCACCGGTAAGGACCGCGGCAAGCAGGGCAAGGTCATTGTGGCCTACCCCACTGAGAGCCGTGTCCTCGTCGAGGGTGTCAACCGGGTCAAGAAGCACACCAAGGCCGGCCAGTCCGACCGCGGTAGCAAGACCGGTGGGATCATCACGACCGAGGCCCCGATTCACATCAGCAACGTTCAGCTGATCGTGGAGAAGGACGGCAAGAAGGTCGTTACCCGCGTCGGTTACCGCTTCGACGACGAAGGCAACAAGATCCGCGTTGCCAAGCGGACGGGTGAGGACATCTGATGACTGCCACCACCACGCCGCGTCTGAAGACGCGCTACCGCGAGGAAATCTCGGGCAAGCTGCACGAGGAGTTCTCTTTCGAGAACGTCATGCAGATCCCGGGTCTGACCAAGATCGTGGTCAACATGGGTGTGGGCGACGCCGCCCGCGACTCCAAGCTGATCGAGGGCGCGATTCGCGACCTCGCCACGATCACCGGCCAGAAGCCGCAGGTCACCAAGGCCCGCAAGTCCATCGCGCAGTTCAAGCTGCGTGAGGGCCAGCCGATCGGCGCCCACGTCACCCTCCGCGGTGACCGTATGTGGGAGTTCCTGGACCGCGTGCTGTCACTCGCACTGCCGCGTATCCGTGACTTCCGCGGCCTGTCGCCGAAGCAGTTCGACGGCCGGGGCAACTACACCTTCGGTCTCACGGAGCAGGTCATGTTCCACGAGATCGACCAGGACAAGATCGACCGGGTCCGGGGCATGGACATCACCGTGGTTACCACGGCGACCAACGACGACGAGGGTCGTGCCCTGCTTCGTCACCTCGGCTTCCCGTTCAAGGAGATGTGACCGTGGCGAAGAAGGCTCTGATCGCTAAGGCCGCTCGCAAGCCCAAGTTCGCTGTGCGCGGTTACAACCGCTGCCAGCGCTGTGGCCGGCCGCACTCTGTCTACCGCAAGTTCGGCCTCTGCCGCGTGTGCCTTCGTGAGATGGCTCACCGTGGCGAGCTGCCGGGCGTGACCAAGAGCTCCTGGTAGATCCGGTTCCCTTCGGGGAATCCGGTGACCAGGAACTCTCGGTAAGCATCTGGACGTCAGGAGCCCGGCTCCCGCTGCCGTAAGGTAGAGGGGTTGGGCGCCTGGCGCCCATGACCGACTTACTACGCCGTAGGTCCCCGCGCCGCACCCGTCCCGACATTGCTCGGGGAGAAGGATGGCGCAATGGAAACCCCGGCGAGAGAGGCCTAGGGCCAACTCATGACCATGACCGACCCCATCGCAGACATGCTGACCCGTCTGCGTAATGCGAACTCGGCGTATCACGATGACGTCGTGATGCCGTTCAGCAAGATCAAGTCGCACATCGCGGAGATCCTCCAGCAGGAGGGTTACATCACCGGCTGGAAGGTCGAGGATGCCGAGGTTGGCAAGAACCTCATCCTCGAGCTGAAGTTCGGTCCGAGCCGTGAGCGCTCGATCGCCGGCATCAAGCGCATCAGCAAGCCGGGCCTTCGGGTCTACGCAAAGTCCACCAATCTGCCCAAGGTGCTCGGCGGCCTGGGCGTGGCGATCATCTCCACGTCCCACGGTCTCCTCACCGGCCAGCAGGCCAGCAAGAAGGGCGTAGGTGGGGAAGTCCTCGCCTACGTCTGGTAATCGGGAACAGGAGGCATTGCAATGTCGCGCATCGGCAAGCTGCCCATCCCGGTTCCCGCCGGCGTGGACGTCACCATCGACGGCCGTACGGTCTCGGTGAAGGGCCCCAAGGGTTCCCTCTCCCACACCGTCGCTGCCCCGATCGATGTCGCCAAGGACGAGACCGGCACGCTCATCGTGTCGCGTCCTAACGACGAGCGTGTTTCGAAGGCCCTGCACGGCCTGTCCCGCACGCTGGTGGCGAACATGATCACTGGCGTGACCGCGGGTTACAGCAAGGCGCTCGAGATCAACGGCGTCGGCTACCGCGTCCAGGCGAAGGGCTCCAATCTGGAGTTCGCCCTGGGCTACAGCCACCCCGTCGTGATCGAGCCGCCGGAGGGCATCTCGTTCAAGGTGGAGTCGCCGACCAAGCTGAGTGTCGAGGGAATCGACAAGCAGAAGGTCGGCGAGGTAGCCGCGAACATCCGCAAGCTGCGGAAGCCCGACCCGTACAAGGGCAAGGGTGTTAAGTACGCGGGCGAAGTCATCCGCCGCAAGGTCGGAAAGGCTGGTAAGTAGCCATGGCATACGGTGTAAAAATCGCCAAGGGCAAGGCTTACAAGGGCGCGGCTCTCAAGCGTCGCCACATCCGCGTCCGCAAGCGGATCTCGGGCACGGAGGCGCGTCCGCGTCTCGTCGTGACCAGGTCCAACCGCGGCATCGTGGCGCAGGTCATCGACGACCTCGCGGGGCACACCCTCGCGTCGGCGTCGACCCTCGACCCGTCCATCCGTGGCGGCGAAGGCGACAAGTCCTCCAAGGCGAAGCAGGTCGGCCAGCTCGTGGCCGAGCGTGCCAAGGCCGCGGGTATTGAGACTGTCGTATTCGACCGTGGCGGCAATCAGTACGCAGGGCGCATTGCCGCCCTTGCGGACGCCGCCCGCGAAGCCGGACTCGAGTTCTGAGTTCGTCCCGCAGCTAGCGGATCAACGAAGAGAGGTAATTCCAATGGCTGGACCCCAGCGCCGCGGCAGCGGTGCCGGTGGCGGCGAGCGGCGTGACCGTAAGTCTGGGCGGGACGGCCAGCAGGCCGAGAAGACCGCCTACGTCGAGCGTGTTGTCGCGATCAACCGCGTCGCCAAGGTAGTCAAGGGTGGTCGTCGCTTCAGCTTCACCGCGCTGGTCGTGGTGGGCGATGGTGACGGCACCGTCGGTGTCGGTTATGGCAAGGCCAAGGAAGTTCCGGCCGCCATCGCCAAGGGTGTCGAGGAAGCGAAGAAGAACTTCTTCAAGGTTCCCCGCATCCAGGGCACCATTCCTCACCCGATCCAGGGCGAGAAGGCCGCGGGCGTCGTTCTGCTCAAGCCTGCTTCCCCCGGTACCGGTGTTATCGCCGGTGGCCCGGTGCGCGCCGTACTCGAGTGCGCCGGTATCCACGACGTGCTGTCCAAGAGCCTCGGCTCGGACAACGCGATCAACATCGTGCACGCCACGGTGGCCGCGCTTCAGGGCCTTCAGCGCCCCGAGGAGATCGCCGCCCGTCGTGGCCTGCCGCTGGAGGACGTCGCGCCCGCAGCTCTGCTGCGTGCACGTGCCGGGGTGGGTGCCTGATGGCTCGCCTCAAGGTCACGCAGATCAAGTCCTACATCGGTAGCAAGCAGAACCACCGTGACACCCTGCGTTCGCTCGGGCTCAAGCGCCTGAACGACGTGGTGGTCAAGGAGGACCGTCCGGAGATTCGCGGAATGGTCCAGACCGTCCGCCACCTCGTCACGGTCGAGGAGGTTGACTGACATGGGTGCTGAGAACCCGCAGAACCCGCTGAAGGTCCACAACCTGCGTCCCGCCCCGGGTGCCAAGACCGCCAAGACCCGTGTGGGTCGTGGCGAGGCGTCCAAGGGTAAGACCGCTGGTCGTGGTACCAAGGGCACCAAGGCCCGTTACCAGGTTCCGGCTCGCTTTGAGGGTGGGCAGATGCCCCTCCACATGCGCCTGCCGAAGCTCAAGGGCTTCAAGAACCCGTTCCGCGTCGAGTTCCAGGTCGTGAACCTGGACAAGCTCACCGCCCTCTACCCCGAGGGTGGAGAGGTCACGGTGGCCGATCTGGTCGCCAAGGGCGCGGTACGTAAGAACCAGCTCGTCAAGGTGCTCGGCACCGGCGAGATCACCGTGGCGCTGCAGGTTTCGGTTGACGCCGTCTCCGGCTCCGCCAAGGAGAAGATCGCTGCTGCCGGCGGCACCGTCACCGAGCTCATCTGAGTCTCGGCGACTGCTGCTGACAGCGACTGAATCGGGCCCGTTCCTCCTCGGAGGGACGGGCCCGATTCGGTAGCGGGCACCCAAGGACATACCGCGCAAGTACGACTCTGTCGTGTCTCTACCGGGTGGCGATCGCCAACTGGGGGAGACACGCGCTTCATACGGACCGCCACGCGCTGTTAGAGTCCGTTGGGTCGACTGGCGAAACTGCCCGCAGACTGTCCTCGCGCCCCATCCCGGCCGGTGATCCGCCGTCCGTGACAGACCATCTCGACCGACCCTTCCGCCCTGCTGCGCGGAAGGTGCAGGAGGCACCGTGCTCACCGCGTTCGCCCAGGCGTTCAAAACGCCTGACCTGCGCAAGAAGCTGCTGTTCACGCTGGGCATCATGGTGCTGTTCCGGCTCGGGGCGCACGTCCCGGTGCCAGGGGTGGACTACAAGGTCGTCAACGCGTGCATCAAGGACGCGGGCGGCGGGCAGGGCCTCTTCAGCCTGGTCAACCTCTTCAGCGGTGGTGCACTGCTCCAGCTGACCATCTTCGCGCTCGGGATCATGCCGTACATCACGGCGAGCATCATCCTGCAGCTGCTGACCGTGGTGATCCCACGCCTCGAAGCCCTCAAGAAGGAGGGCCAGGCGGGCACCGCGAAGATCACGCAGTACACCCGATACCTGACCGTGGCGCTGGCGATCCTGCAGGGCACCGGCCTGGTGGCCACCGCCCGCGGCGGCAGCCTCTTCTCCAGCTGCACCCAGCGCTACGACATCATCTCCAGCAAGTCGATCTTCACCACCGTCACGATGGTGGTCACGATGACCGCCGGTACCGTGATGATCATGTGGCTCGGCGAGCTCATCACCGACCGCGGCATCGGCAACGGTATGTCGATCCTGATGTTCGTCTCGATCGCGGCCGGCTTCCCGGGCGCCCTGTGGTCCATCAAGAGCTCCGGCAAGATCATGGGCGGCTGGTTCGAGTTCTTCGTCGTCATCCTGATCGGCCTGGTGATGGTGGCCCTTGTGGTCTTCGTCGAACAGGCGCAACGCAGGATCCCGGTGCAGTACGCGAAGCGCATGATCGGCCGGCGGTCCTACGGCGGAACGTCCACGTATATCCCGCTCAAGGTGAACCAGGCGGGTGTGATTCCCGTCATCTTCGCCTCGTCGTTGCTCTACATTCCGGCCCTTGTCGTTCAGTTCAGCGGGTCGACAGCACCGTGGGCCCAGTGGGTCAGCGTCAACCTGACCAAGGGCGATCACCCCGCCTACCTGGCCGCTTACTTCCTGTTGATCGTCTTCTTCGCCTTCTTCTACGTCGCGATCTCGTTCAACCCCGAGGAAGTCGCCGACAATATGAAGAAGTATGGTGGCTTCATCCCGGGTATCCGGGCCGGTCGACCTACTGCTGAATACCTGAGCTACGTGTTGAACAGGATCACGTGGCCGGGATCGCTGTATCTGGGGCTCATCGCTCTCGTTCCCACCGTTGCCATCGCCTTGTTCAACGGCAGCACCAACTTCCCGTTCGGCGGGACCAGCATCCTGATCATCGTGGGTGTCGGCCTGGAGACCGTGAAACAGATCGAGAGCCAGCTCCAGCAGCGCAACTACGAAGGGTTCCTCCGCTGATGCGAATCGTCCTCGTCGGGCCGCCTGGGGCCGGCAAGGGTACGCAGGCTGCGTTCCTCGCCAAGAACCTGTCGATCCCGCACATCTCGACGGGCGACCTCTTCCGCGCGAACATCAGCCAGGGCACCGCCCTGGGCAAGCAGGCGAAGTCCTACATGGACGCCGGCAACCTGGTGCCCGACGAAGTGACCATCGGGATGGCGAAGGACCGGCTTGACGAGCCGGACACCGAGGGCGGCTTCCTGCTCGACGGATTCCCGCGCAACGTGCACCAGGCCGAGGCGCTCGACGCCTATCTGGTCGAGCGCGGTATCGCGCTCGACGGGGTCCTGGACCTGGAGGTCCCGGAGGACGAGGTCGTCAAGCGGATCGCCGGCCGGCGTACCTGCCGCCTCGACTCGGCGCACACCTTCCACATCACGTACAAGCAGCCCAAGGTCGAGGGCGTCTGCGACGAGTGCGGCGGCGAGCTCTACCAGCGGGACGACGACTCCGAGGCGACCGTGCGCAACCGCCTCGCCGTCTACCACCGCGAGACCGAGCCGATCATCGACTACTACAAGCAGCAGGACCTGGTGGCGACGATCTCGGCGCTCGGTCCGGTCGCGGAAGTCACCCAGCGGGCGATGGACGCACTGAAGAGCAACAAGAGCGCGTAGTACCCACACGTACACAGGTCGGCCGCGGTGCCCAGGTGGCACCGCGGCCGTACTGTTTGAGTGACGACTTTTTCAGAGAGGGCCACAGGCATGGTCGAGATCAAGACCCCGGAGCAGATCGCCAAGATGCGCGAGGCGGGGTTGGTCGTCGCGGCCATCCACCGGGCGTGCGGCGAGGCCGCGGTTCCGGGCGTGAGCACCAAGGAGCTCGACGAGATCGCCGCGAAGGTGATCGCCGAGCACGGTGCCAAGCCGAACTTCCTCGGATACGGCGGCTTCACCGGCAACATCTGCACCTCGGTCAACGATGTCGTGGTGCACGGCATCCCGGACCGGGAGACCGTCCTGAAGGACGGCGACCTCATCTCCATCGACGCGGGCGCCATCATCGACGGCTGGCACGGCGACGCGGCCTTCACGGCCTTCGTGGGCACCGGTCACGCTCCGGAGCTCATCGAGCTGAGCCGGGTGACCGAGGAGTCCATGTGGGCCGGTATCGCCGCGATGAAGAAGGGCAACCGGCTCTCCGACGTCTCGGCGGCGATCGAGGGGTACATCCGCCGCCAGCCGCGGCCGGCCTCCGGCAAGTACGGCATCGTCGAGGAGTACGGCGGCCACGGCATCGGCTCCGAGATGCACATGGACCCGCATCTGCTGAACTACGTCAACAAGAAGCGCGGCCGGGGCATGAAGCTGGTGCCGGGCGTCTGCCTGGCCATCGAGCCGATGGTCACCCTCGGCACCCCGCACACCCACGTCCTCGAGGACGAGTGGACGGTCAAGAGCGACGACGGGTCCTGGTCCAGTCACTGGGAGCACTCGATCGCGCTGACCGAGCAGGGCCCGCTGGTGCTCACCGCCGTCGACGGCGGCAAGGCGAAGCTGGCGGAGTACGGGATCACGGCGGCCCCCGACCCGCTGGCGTGAGCCGCGGAGGGTCGTCGGATGCTGTTGGGCCGGGTGGAGTAACGATCACCCAACGTGGGCATCTACCCCGGATTCGTCATTCCGGGGTGCCTGCCGTAGACTGACACGTCGGCTCATGTATACCCGCATGTCTGCGTGATTTACCTGAGCCGATCAAGGTAGCCGATTCGAAGGGCGAAGCGTGGCCAAGAAGCAAGGTGCCATCGAAATCGAGGGCACCGTGATCGAGTCTCTCCCGAACGCGATGTTCCGGGTAGAGCTCCAGAACGGTCACAAGGTCCTCGCGCACATCAGCGGCAAGATGCGTATGCACTACATCCGCATCCTTCCCGATGACAGGGTCGTTGTGGAGCTGTCTCCCTACGACTTGACGCGCGGACGGATCGTCTACCGCTACAAGTAGATCTCGCTGCTGCCCCGCTCCCGTGGGGCGATGGCACGACCCGGAGAACCTGACATCACATGAAGGTCAAGCCGAGCGTCAAGAAGATCTGCGACAAGTGCAAGGTGATCCGCCGTCACGGTCGGGTCATGGTCATCTGCGACAACCTGCGCCACAAGCAGCGCCAGGGCTGACGCACGACCTGCAACTCGCAGTTCTTCCCGCGACGCACACACAGTAATTACGCAGTCACCCGTCCCGGTACGCCGGGACGACACCTTCGGCGGGGGCCGAGGACCCGGAACGTACCTCGTACGGCGGCCGGGAACGGTACTGCGGAAGACCTCCGAATCAACAGGAGCCATGAATGGCACGCCTTTCCGGCGTTGACCTCCCGCGTGAGAAGCGCGTGGAGATCGCCCTCACCTACGTCTTCGGCATCGGTCGCACCCGTGCCCAGGAGACCCTGAAGAACACTGGTGTGAACCCCGACATCCGCGTTCGCGACCTTGCCGAGGAAGACCTCGTCAAGCTCCGCGACTACGTGGACGCCAACTTCAAGACCGAGGGTGACCTCCGTCGCGAGGTGCAGGCCGACATCCGCCGCAAGGTGGAGATCGGCTGCTACCAGGGTCTGCGTCACCGTCGTGGCCTTCCGGTCCACGGTCAGCGCACGCACACCAACGCTCGTACCCGTAAGGGTCCGCGTCGCGCCATCGCCGGTAAGAAGAAGCCGGGCAAGAAGTAGTCCTAGCGGACGCAACTGCGGTGCCGCCGGGGGGCGACCCCGGATCTCCGCAGAAGAAAGCGGTTCGCTCAGGACCGACCACCTCCACGGGAGTAATACATGCCTCCGAAGGGCCGTCAGGGCGCAGTCAAGAAGGTGCGCCGCAAGGAAAAGAAGAACGTCGCTCATGGGCACGCCCACATCAAGAGCACGTTCAACAACACGATCGTCTCGATCACGGACCCCTCGGGCAACGTGATCGCTTGGGCCTCTGCCGGCCATGTCGGCTTCAAGGGCTCGCGCAAGTCGACTCCGTTCGCCGCGCAGATGGCCGCCGAATCGGCTGCCCGTCGCGCGCAGGAGCACGGCATGCGCAAGGTCGACGTCTTCGTCAAGGGTCCCGGCTCCGGCCGTGAGACCGCGATCCGCTCCCTCCAGGCCACTGGCCTCGAGGTCGGCTCGATTCAGGACGTCACCCCCACTCCGCACAACGGATGCCGCCCGCCCAAGCGCCGCCGCGTCTGACCACCTGAAGTAGGAGACAAGACAATATGGCGCGTTACACCGGGGCCGACTGCAAGCGTTGCCGTCGGGAGAAGCAGAAGCTGTTCCTCAAGGGCAGCAAGTGCGAGAGCGCAAAGTGCCCGATCGAGATCCGTCCTTACCCCCCGGGTGAGCACGGCCGCGGGCGCACCAAGGACAGCGAGTACCTCCTTCAGCTTCGCGAGAAGCAGAAGTGTGCCCGTATCTACGGTGTACTCGAGAAGCAGTTCGTGAACTACTACAAGGAAGCGAACCAGAAGTCCGGCAAGACCGGTGAGAACCTTCTGCGCATCCTTGAGATCCGTCTCGACAACGTGGTCTACCGGGCCGGCTTCGCCAAGTCCCGTGACCACGCCCGTCAGCTGGTTCGTCACGGACACATCACCGTGAACGGCCGCAAGACCGACATCCCGTCGGCTCGCGTGGCTGTGAACGACATCGTCGAGGTTCGTGAGTCCTCGCGTCAGATGACCCCGTTCGTGGTCGCTGCCGCCGAGGCCGGCGAGAAGACCGTGCCCGCGTGGCTCGAGTCGATCCCGTCGAAGCTCCGGATCCTCGTGCACTCGCTGCCCGAGCGGCCTGTTATCGACACGCAGGTCCAGGAGCAGCTGATCGTGGAGCTCTACTCCAAGTAGTAGTGGCTCAGCGATACGGGCGGTACGACCTCGGGGGGACCCCTGGGGCCGTACCGCCCGTACCCTTGCAGTACCCCTCGGCATCAAATAGCGGATGCCGATGACTGGAGGAACATCATGCTTATCGCTCAGCGTCCGTCGCTGACCGAAGAGGTCGTCGACGAATTCCGCTCCCGGTTCGTGATCGAGCCGCTGGAGCCGGGCTTCGGCTACACCCTCGGAAACTCCCTTCGCCGCACGCTTCTCTCCTCGATCCCCGGCGCCGCTGTCACCAGCATCCGGGTCGACGGCGTTCTGCACGAGTTCACCACCGTGCCGGGCGTCAAGGAGGACGTGACCGACGTCATCCTCAACATCAAGCAGCTCGTCGTCTCCTCGGAGCACGACGAGCCCGTCGTGATGTACCTGCGCAAGCAGGGCCCGGGTGTCGTCACCGCCGCCGACATCGCGCCCCCGGCCGGTGTCGAGGTGCACAACCCCGACCTGGTTCTGGCCACCCTGAACGCCAAGGGCAAGCTGGAGATGGAGCTGACCGTCGAGCGCGGTCGCGGCTACGTCTCCGCCGTCCAGAACAAGCAGCAGGGCCAGGAGATCGGCCGTATCCCGGTCGACTCCATCTACAGCCCGGTGCTCAAGGTCACGTACAAGGTCGAGGCGACCCGTGTCGAGCAGCGCACCGACTTCGACAAGCTGATCGTCGACGTCGAGACCAAGCAGGCCATGCGCCCGCGCGACGCCATGGCGTCGGCCGGCAAGACCCTGGTCGAGCTGTTCGGCCTGGCCCGCGAGCTCAACGTCGACGCCGAGGGCATCGACATGGGCCCGTCCCCGACGGACGCCGCTCTGGCCGCCGATCTGGCGCTGCCGATCGAGGAGCTCGAGCTCACCGTTCGTTCGTACAACTGCCTCAAGCGCGAGGGCATCCACTCCGTGGGTGAGCTCGTCGCCCGCTCCGAGGCCGACCTGCTCGACATCCGCAACTTCGGTGCGAAGTCGATCGACGAGGTCAAGGCGAAGCTGGCCGGCATGGGCCTGGCCCTCAAGGACAGCCCGCCCGGATTCGACCCCACCGCCGCCGCCGACGCCTTCGGCGCCGACGACGACGTGGACGCCGGCTTCGTGGAGACCGAGCAGTACTGATCCGACTCCGTCGCGGAGGCGGGCGCGACCGCGGTTCACCCCGCCGGTCCCCGCCCCCGCGCGGTTCGGCAAGGACTTCTGGCAGGCACACGCCCGTCGGACACTGACACCGGTACCTGATCCGGCCGGTGCAGAAAAGAAGGAGAAAGACCATGCCTCAGCCCGCCAAGGGTGCCCGTCTGGGCGGCAGCGCCGCGCACGAGCGTCACCTGCTCGCGAACCTTGCGAAGGCGCTGTTCGAGCACGGCCGCATCACCACCACCGAGGCCAAGGCGCGTCGTCTGCGTCCGGTCGCGGAGCGCCTCATCACCAAGGCGAAGAAGGGCGACATCCACAACCGTCGCCAGGTGCTGGCCACCATCACCGACAAGAGCATCGTGCACACGCTCTTCACGGAGATCGGCCCGCGCTACGAGAACCGCCCCGGTGGCTACACGCGTATCACCAAGATCGGCAACCGTCGTGGCGACAACGCCCCGATGGCGGTCATCGAGCTGGTCGAGGCCCTGACCGTGGCCCAGGCCGCCACCGGTGAGGCCGAAGCCGCGACGAAGCGCGCGGTGAAGGAAGACACCCTCAAGAAGGACGACGCCGTCGAGGCGAAGTCCGACGAGGTCGTCGAGGACGCCAAGCCGGCCGAGAAGGCCGACGAGGAGTCGAAGGACGCCTGATCCAGGCGTTCGGCGTACTACGGACGGGCCCGCTCCCAGCTTCTGGGGGCGGGCCCGTTCCGCATGCACGGCATGATCAGCACCATCGGCACGAGAGGACCGCACGGTGAGCGACGAGGTGGAGCCCGGTTTCGTACGGGTGCGGCTGGACCTGTCGTACGACGGGGCCGAATTCTCCGGCTGGGCGAAGCAGCGGACCCGGCGCACCGTGCAGGGCGACCTGGAGGCGGCGCTGCAGACCGTCATGCGGCTGCGGGAGCCGGTCTCGCTGACCGTGGCGGGCCGTACGGACGCGGGGGTGCACGCGCGCGGCCAGGTCGCGCACCTGGACCTGGCCGAGGACGTGTGGGCCGAGCACGGCGAGAAGCTGCTCAGGCGGCTCGCGGGGAAGCTCCCGCAGGACGTGCGGGTGTGGCGGGTCGCCGTGGCCCCGCGGGCCTTCAACGCCCGGTTCTCGGCGATCTGGCGGCGTTACGCGTACCGGGTCGGCGACCAGCAGGCCGGGGTCGACCCGCTGCTGCGCGGGCACGTGCTGTGGCACGACCGGCCGCTGGACGTGGACCTCATGAACGAGGCGGCCGGGAAGCTGCTCGGTGAGCACGATTTCGCGGCGTACTGCAAGAAGCGCGAGGGTGCGACGACCATCCGCAAGCTGCTCGATCTGCACTGGGAGCGCACGCCCGAGGGGATCGCCGTCGCGACCGTGCGGGCCGACGCGTTCTGCCACAACATGGTGCGGGCGCTGGTCGGCTCCATGCTGCTGGTCGGGGACGGGCACCGGCCTGCGGAGTTCCCCGGCGAGGTGCTGGCCGGCGGGGTCCGCAATTCCGCGGTCAATGTGGTGCGCCCGCACGGGCTGACGCTGGAGGAGGTCGGCTACCCCGCGGACGACCAGCTCGCGGCCCGCAACCTGCTGGCCCGCAATCTGCGGACGCTGCCCGGCTGCCTCTGAGCGGCCGGGTCCGGCGGGGTCCAGGGACCCCGCCGGTCGTGTCTTCCTAGTTCCCGGCGGCCGTGTCGCGCGCCGCGGCGTCCTTGCCCCGCTGCACGATCCGCTCGAAGGCGAAGTTCGACGCGTCGGTCCCGGCCTGCTTGGAGGCGGTGTCGGCGGCGGTGGCGGTCGTGCCGTTCTTCGGCCCCGAGATCGTGAAGTAGGCGTAGCGGCCGACCGCGTTGGAGGTCGTCCAGCAGGACACGTTGTGGCAGAACGTACTGACTCCGCCGCCGTTCAGCGGCAGCAGGAACCGCGGGGTGGCCTTGGCCTTGAGGGCCGGCGCCTTGTCGTCGAAGACCGCGACGCCGACGGTGACCGCGGAGCCGCCCAGCACGTACGTCGCCCGGATCACCTGGCGGCAGTGGTTCTGCGGCAGCGCCGTCGCGAGGCCGTCGGTGGCCGCCGCGGCGCAGCTCGTCGTCTGGGTGCCGGCGGTCCTGGTGTACGTCCGGCCCGCGATCGTCATGAGCTTGCCGGGGAAGAGGGTCTCCGCGCTGACGGGGGCGGTGTCCTTCTTGGCCGTGGAGATGTAGTCGAGGGGGTTCTTCGGGGGCGGCGGCGCGACCGAGGAGAACGACGGCTCGGGCGGCAGCGGCTGGGAGGGCGCCGTGGTGGTGGGGCCGGCCTTCGGCTTGCCGTCGGTCTTGTTGGACGCCACGACGGCGGCCGCCACGATCCCCGCGACGGCCACCGCGGCGAGCGCTCCGCCGCCGACCATGAACAGCTTGCGGCGCTTCGCCGCGGCCTCGCGCTGCGCGGCGAGTGCTCCCCAGTCGGGGGCGTTGGTCTGCGGGGACTGCGGGAAGGCGCCGGGGCCGGCCGCCGGGCCCTGCGACTGCTGGGGGAAGGACGGCGGGGCGCCGCCGGCGCCGAGGCCGCTCGTCGGCGGGGCCCAGGCGGGAGCCTGCGGTGTGTCGGGGCCGCCCTGCGCGGGCTGCTGGGGCTGCTGCCGGTCCCGGTCGGACTGCTGGGCGCCGGCCGGGGGCCAGGCCTGCGCTCCGGGGCCGTACGGGTCCGGCTGCGCCTGCGGGGCGGTGCCGTCGGGAGCGGTGCCCCCGGGTATCCGCGGTGGCTGCGGGGCGCCCGCCGCGGGCGGTCCGGCCTGGTAGGGGAGCGGCCGGGACGGGATGACCCGCCCCTCCAGCACCTCGCGCCGGCCCTCGCCCTCGGACTCGGGCGGGGTGGGCGCCGTGAAGCCCTGGCGCGGGTCGTGGGGAGGCGTGGGCCCATCAGTCATGACGCGCATCATATTCGGCGAACGGGTGACGCGGACGCCCGATCCGGGCGGTCCGGGGCCCCGGTGTCCGGGTGCTGGAAATCGGTTTGGGCCGGGGCCCTGGCAGGGGCGAGAATCCTGAGCTATGGGACATGTAGAGGCGGCACACCTGGAGTACTACCTTCCGGATGGACGGGTGCTGCTCGGCGACGTCTCGTTCCGGGTGGGAGAAGGCGCCAAGGTCGCTCTGGTCGGGGCGAACGGCGCGGGCAAGACGACCCTGCTGCGGCTGATCTCGGGGGAGCTCAAGCCGGACGGCGGCTCGGTGACCATCAGCGGCGGGCTCGGTGTCATGCCGCAGTTCGTGGGTTCGGTCCGGGACGACCGGACGGTCCGGGACCTGCTGGTCTCCGTATCGCGGGCGCGGATCAGGACGGCCGCGAAGGCCGTGGACGCGGCCGAGCTGGCGATCATGGCGCAGGACGACGAACCGGCCCAGATGGCCTACGCCCACGCGCTCAGCGACTGGGCGGAGGCGCACGGCTACGAGGCCGAGAACATGTGGGACATGTGCACCCTGTCCGCGCTGGGCGTCCCGTACGAGCGGGCGCAGTGGCGCGAGGTCAAGACGCTCTCCGGCGGTGAGCAGAAGCGCCTGGTGCTGGAGGCCCTGCTGCGCGGCACCGACGAGGTGCTGCTGCTGGACGAGCCGGACAACTATCTGGACGTGCCCGGCAAGCGCTGGCTGGAGGAACAGCTCGCGCAGACCAAGAAGACCGTGTTGTTCGTCTCGCACGACCGGGAGCTGCTGGCCCGCTCCGCCGAGCGGATCGTCAGCGTCGAGCCGGGGCCCGCGGGCTCCGACGTCTGGGTGCACGGCGGTGGCTTCGGCACGTACCACCAGGCGCGCAAGGACCGCTTCGCGCGGTTCGAGGAGCTGCGGCGCCGGTGGGAGGAAGAACACACCAAGATCAAGCAGATGGTCTTCCGGCTGCGCCAGCAGGCCGCGATCAGTCCGGACATGGCGTCGCGTTACCACGCGGCCCAGACCCGGCTGAAGCGCTTCGAGGACGCGGGGGCCCCGCAGGAGCCGCCGCGCGAGCAGGACATCAAGATGCGGCTGCGCGGCGGCCGTACCGGGGTGCGGGCGGTGACCTGCCAGGGGCTGGAGCTCACGGGCCTGATGAAGCCGTTCGACCTGGAGATCTACTACGGCGAGCGGGTCGCGGTGCTCGGCTCCAACGGGTCGGGTAAATCACACTTCCTGCGGCTGCTGGCCGGCCAGGACGTCCGGCACACCGGTTCCTGGAAGCTCGGCGCCCGGGTGGTGCCCGGCCACTTCGCGCAGACCCACGCGCACCCGGAGCTGGAGGGGCGCTCGCTGGTCGACATCCTGTGGACCGAGAACGCGCACGACCGCGGCCGGGCGATGGGCGTGCTGCGCCGCTACGAACTGGAACGGCAGGGCGACCAGAACTTCGGCAGCCTCTCCGGGGGCCAGCAGGCCCGGTTCCAGATCCTCCTGATGGAGCTGGCGGGTACCACCGCGCTCCTGCTGGACGAGCCGACGGACAACCTCGACCTGGAGAGCGCCGAGGCCCTCCAGGAGGGCCTGGAGGCCTACGACGGCACGGTGCTCGCGGTGACGCACGACCGCTGGTTCGCCCGCTCCTTCGACCGCTATCTGGTCTTCGGCTCGGACGGTGTCGTCCGCGAGTCGGCGGAGCCGGTCTGGGACGAGCGGCGGGTGGAGCGCAAACGCTAGGGCCGCGGGCGGTGACGGTCAGGTGACGGACGGCTGACGACAAGGTCCTGACCAGGGCATTGGGCCGCGTTTTGACCCGTACGGTCGAAGCCGGGTATTCTGCGAGTTCGTTATGCGTATTGGCTTGCTCGTTCTCACGTGAGAGGCCCTTACGCCGGTCCGCCGGGCCGAACACCAGCGGCAGTACCGGGTTGCGTCCCCGAGTACCGCCAGGGCTGTCGTGATCGTCCGGGTGGCCTTGTCAGGACTCCACTCTCTGAAGAAGCGAAGGCTACGACCGTGCGTACGTTCAGCCCCAAGCCCGGCGATGTAACTCGCCAGTGGCACGTCATCGACGCGCAGGACGTTGTCCTGGGCCGTCTGGCCTCTCAGGCCGCGAACCTTCTCCGGGGCAAGCACAAGCCTGTGTACGCCCCGCACGTTGACACCGGTGACTTCGTCATCATCATCAACGCCGACAAGGTTCACCTGTCCGGCAACAAGAAGTCCCAGAAGATGGCCTACCGCCACTCTGGCTTCCCGGGTGGTCTGCGCTCCGTCCGCTACGACGAGCTGCTCGACAAGAACCCCGAGAAGGCCGTCGAGAAGGCCATCAAGGGCATGGTCCCGAAGAACACCCTGGGCCGTCAGATGCTCTCGAAGCTCAAGGTCTACGCGGGCTCCGAGCACCCGCATGCTGCGCAGCAGCCGGTCCCGTTCGTGATCAGCCAGGTCTCGCAGTAGTCCCGGCCACCAGCTACCAGCAGAAAGCATCTGAGGAGAATCGTGGCTGAGACCACTACCGAGGCCCCCGTCGTCGAGGCTGACGACACCACTGAGACCGCTGAGGCCTTCGGGTCCGAGGAGGCTCCTACGGAGTACACCTCGGAGTCGGACGCTCCGGAGGAGTACACCTCCGAGTCGCTCGCGGGCCGCTTCGGCGACCCGCAGCCGGCAGCCGGCACCGGCCGCCGCAAGCAGTCCATCGCCCGTGTCCGCATCGTGCCGGGCTCTGGCAAGTGGAAGATCAACGGTCGCACCCTTGAGGGTTACTTCCCGAACAAGGTGCACCAGCAGGAAGTCAACGAGCCGTTCAAGCTCCTCGAGCTGGACAACCGCTACGACGTCATCGCGCGTATCGGTGGCGGCGGCATCTCCGGCCAGGCCGGTGCGCTGCGCCTGGGTGTTGCCCGTGCGCTGAACGAGGCGGACACGGACAACAACCGCGCCGCCCTCAAGAAGGCCGGATTCCTGACGCGTGACGACCGTGCGGTCGAGCGCAAGAAGGCCGGTCTGAAGAAGGCCCGTAAGGCGCCGCAGTTCAGCAAGCGCTAATCACGCTCGGCGTTCGCCCCGGAGGCACTTTGTGCGCCTCCGGGGCGTTCGCTTTTTAGTGCCCAGGGCGTATATCTGTCGGTAACGCCCATGGTTCCCATACTCGGAGGAATAACAGTGGGACGACTCTTCGGCACGGACGGCGTGCGCGGCGTCGCCAACGCGGACCTGACCGCCGAGCTGGCGCTCGGCCTGTCCGTCGCGGCGGCTCATGTGCTGGCTGAGGCGGGCTCGTTCCAGGGTCATCGGCCGGTGGCCGTGGTCGGGCGCGATCCGCGTGCTTCGGGGGAGTTTCTGGAGGCCGCCATCGTGGCGGGCCTCGCGAGCGCGGGCGTGGACGTCCTGCGGGTCGGTGTGCTGCCCACCCCCGCGGTGGCGTATCTCACCGGTGCGCTGGGTGCCGACCTCGGCGTGATGCTCTCCGCCAGCCACAACGCGATGCCGGACAACGGCATCAAGATCCTGGCCCGCGGCGGCCACAAGCTCGACGACGAGCTCGAAGAGCGCATCGAGAAGACCTACGAGGAGCACCGCGCGGGCGAGCCCTGGGACCGGCCGACCGGTTCCGGCGTCGGCCGGGTGAAGGACTACACCGAGGGCTTCGACCAGTACGTCGCGCACCTCATGGGCGTGCTGCCGAACCGCCTCGACGGACTGAAGATCGTCCTGGACGAGGCGCACGGCGCCGCCGCCTGGGTGTCGCCCGAGGCGTTCTCCCGGGCCGGCGCGGAGATCGTCACGATCGGCGCCCAGCCCGACGGTCTGAACATCAACGACGGCTGCGGCTCCACGCACCTCGAACTGCTCAAGGCCGCCGTCGTCGAGCACGGCGCGCACTTCGGCATCGCCCATGACGGCGACGCGGACCGCTGCCTGGCCATCGACGCCGACGGCAACGAGGTCGACGGCGACCAGATCCTGGCCGTGCTGGCGCTGGACCTGCGCGAGCGGGGCGGGCTGCGGGAGAACACCGTGGTCGGCACCGTCATGTCCAACCTCGGCTTCAAGCTGGCGATGGAACGCGAGGGCATCCACCTCGTCGAGACGGCGGTCGGTGACCGCTACGTGCTGGAGTCGATGAAGGAGCACGGCTACGCGCTGGGCGGCGAGCAGTCCGGCCACGTCATCATCCTGGACCACGCCACGACCGGCGACGGCACGCTGACCGGCCTCATGCTGGCCGCCCGCGTCGCCGCCACCGGCCGCACGCTGGCCGATCTGGCCGGCGTCATGCAGCGGCTCCCGCAGGTGCTGGTGAACGTGCCGGACGTCGACAAGAGCCGGGTCAACACCGCTCCCGAGCTGGCGGCCGCGGTCGCCGAGGCCGAGCGCGAACTGGGCACCACCGGACGGGTCCTGCTGCGTTCCTCCGGCACCGAGCCGCTGGTCCGCGTCATGGTCGAGGCCGCCGACATCGACCACGCCCGCGCGGTCGCGGGCCGGCTGGCCGACGTCGTGAAGTCCGTCCTCGGCTAGTACCTCTCCACAGCCGAACGCGCGCCGCCCGCCCGGGAATCCGGGCGGGCGGCGCGCGTCGCGTTCACGGTGAGTTCAGAGCTTGCGCAGCGACAGCCGCTGGACCTTGTGCTGCGGGCCCTTGCGGAGCACGAGCGTGGCGCGGCTGCGCGTCGGCAGCACATTCTGCTGCAGGTTGGGCTTGTTGACGGTCCGCCACATCAGCCGGGCGTACTCCATCGCCTCCGCCTCCGAGACCTGCGTGTACTTGCGGAAGTACGAGAACGGGTTCTGGAACGCCGTCTCGCGGAGCTTGCGGAACCGGCCGAGGTACCACTGCTCGATGTCCTCGGTACGGGCGTCGACGTACACGCTGAAGTCGAAGAAGTCGGCGAGGCCGACGCGGGTGCGGCCGTCCTTGCCGGGCAGCGCCGGCTGCAGCACGTTCAGGCCCTCGACGATGAGGATGTCGGGCCGGCGCACCGTCAGGCGTTCCCCGGGGACGATGTCGTAGATCAGGTGCGAGTAGACGGGTGCGGTCACCTCGTCCTTGCCCGCCTTCACGTCGGCGACGAAGCGGGTCAGCGCGCGCCGGTCGTAGGACTCGGGGAAGCCCTTGCGCGACATCAGGTCGCGGCGGTGCAGTTCGGCGTTGGGCAGCAGGAAGCCGTCGGTGGTCACCAGCTCGACCCGCGGGTGCTCGGGCCAGCGGGCCAGCAGTGCGCGCAGAATACGGGCGGTGGTCGACTTCCCGACCGCGACGCTCCCCGCCACCCCGATGACGAAGGGGGTGCCGGGCTGCTCGCCCTGGCCGTTGCCCGCGTCGCCCAGGAAGGTGTTCAGGGCGCCCCGCAGGCCGCTGTGGGCGGCCACGTACAGATTGAGCAGCCGGGACAGCGGCAGGTACACGTCCACGACCTCGTCCAGGTCGATGACGTCGCCCAGGCCCCGCAGCCGCTCCACCTCGTCGGCGGTCAGCGGCAGTGGCGTCCGCTCCCGCAGCGCGCTCCACTCCGCGCGGCTGAGGTCCACGTAGGGGCTGATCTCGGCGCGTCGGCGCTGCTGCTGATCGGTGGTCGGCACACGCCCCATTGTGCTGCCGTGCCGCGCCCGGTTCACCTCGGGGGGCACGAGGGCCCGTCCGGACGGCCTCTGGGACGGCGGGCCGGTACGGCCATAGGGTGGCGGGCATGTGCGGAATCGTGGGGTATGTGGGCGGCCGGTCCGCTCTCGATGTCGTTGTCGCCGGGCTGCGGCGGCTGGAGTACCGGGGCTACGACTCGGCGGGTATCGCCGTGCTGGCCGACGGTGGTCTGGCCGCGGCCAGGAAAGCCGGCAAGCTCGCCAATCTGGAGGCGCTGCTGGAGCAGCAGCCGCTGCCGGCCGGCGGGACCGGGATCGGGCACACGCGGTGGGCGACCCACGGCGGCCCGACGGATGTGAACGCGCATCCGCACCTGGACAACGCCGGACGGGTCGCGGTGGTGCACAACGGCATCATCGAGAACTTCGCCGCGCTGCGGGCGGAGCTGGCCGAGCGCGGCCACGCGCTGGAGTCCGAGACCGACACCGAGGTCGTGGCGCATCTGCTCGCCGAGCACTTCTCCTCGTCGGCGGACCTGGCCGAGGCGATGCGGCAGGTGTGCCGGCAGCTGGACGGGGCGTTCACGCTGGTCGCGGTGCACGCGGACGAGCCGGACGTGGTGGTCGGGGCGCGCCGCAACTCGCCGCTGGTGGTGGGCGTCGGCGAGGGCGAGAACTTCCTGGCGTCGGACGTCGCCGCGTTCATCGAGTACACCCGTGAGGCGATCGAGCTGGGCCAGGACCAGGTCGTCGAGCTGCGCCGGGAGAGCGTCACCGTCACCGACTTCGAGGGCAAGCCGGCCGAGGTGCGGCCCTATCACGTGGACTGGGACGTCTCGGCCGCCGAGAAGGGCGGCTACGACTACTTCATGCTCAAGGAGATCGCCGAGCAGCCGAAGGCGGTCGCCGACACGCTGCTGGGGCGGATCGGCACGGACGGCCGGCTGACGCTCGACGAGCTGCGGATGCCCGACCGGATGCTGCGGGAGATCGACAAGGTCGTGATCGTCGCGTGCGGGACGGCGTTCCACGCCGGGATGATCGCCAAGTACGCGATCGAGCACTGGACGCGGATGCCGTGCGAGGTGGAGCTGGCGAGCGAGTTCCGGTACCGGGACCCGATCCTGGACCAGCGCACGCTCGTCGTCGCGATCAGCCAGTCCGGCGAGACGATGGACACCCTGATGGCGCTGCGGCACGCCCGTGAGCAGGGCTCCAAGGTGCTCGCCATCTGCAACACCAACGGCTCGACGATCCCGCGCGAGTCCGACGCCGTGCTGTACACGCACGCCGGGCCGGAGGTCGCCGTCGCCTCGACGAAGGCGTTCCTGACGCAGGTCGTCGCCTGCTACCTGGTCGCGCTGTACCTGGGGCAGGTGCGCGGCACCAAGTGGGGCGACGAGATCACCGGGGTGATCCGTGAGCTGTCGGAGATCTCCACCCAGGTCGGGCAGGTGCTGGAGACGATGGAGCCGGTGCGGGCGCTCGCGCGCTCGCTGAAGGACAAGAACACCGTGCTGTTCCTGGGCCGGCACGTCGGCTACCCGGTGGCCCTGGAGGGCGCGCTGAAGCTCAAGGAGCTGGCGTACATGCACGCCGAGGGCTTCGCGGCGGGCGAGCTCAAGCACGGGCCGATCGCGCTCATCGAGCCGGACCTGCCGGTGGTCGTGGTGGTGCCGTCGCCGCGCGGGCGGTCGGTGCTGCACGACAAGATCGTCTCCAACATCCAGGAGATCAGGGCCCGCGGCGCCCGCACCATCGTCATCGCCGAGGAGGGCGACGAGGCGGTCGTCCCGTACGCGGACCACATCATCCGCATCCCGCGCACCCCGGTGCTGCTGCAGCCGCTGGTGGCCACCGTGCCGCTGCAGGTCTTCGCGTGCGAGCTGGCCACCGCCCGGGGCAACGAGGTCGACCAGCCCCGGAACCTCGCCAAGTCGGTGACCGTCGAATGATCATCGGGGTCGGGATCGACGTCGCCGAGATCGAGCGCTTCGCCGCGTCCCTGGAACGCACCCCGGGCCTCGCCGACCGGCTCTTCACCAGGAACGAGCGGCTGCTGCCCGGCGGCGAACCCCGCGGCATCGCCTCGCTCGCCGCCCGCTTCGCCGCGAAGGAGGCGCTCGCCAAGGCGCTCGGCGCCCCGGCGGGGCTGGTCTGGCTGGACGCCGAGGTGACGACCGAGGACACCGGCCAGCCACGGCTCACCGTCACGGGCTCGGTCGCCCGGCGGGCGGCGGAGCTGGGGGTGCGGGGGTGGCACGTCTCGCTCAGCCATGACGCGGGGATCGCTTCCGCCGTGGTGATCGCCGAGGGGTGAACCGTCCGCCCGCGGGCGGGAAACGAGAGGACAACGGATGCGGCACGCACACACCGTCGAGACCGTACGGGCGGCGGAGCGCGCCCTCATGGCGCGGCTGCCCGAGGGCGCGCTCATGCAGCGGGCCGCCGCCGGGCTGGCGGCCGCCTGTGCCGGGCTGCTCGGCCGGGTCTACGGCGCCCGCGTCGTCCTGCTCGTCGGCAGCGGTGACAACGGCGGTGACGCCCTCTACGCGGGGGCCAGGCTCGCCCGGCGCGGGGCCGCCGTCACCGCCGTGCTGCTCGCGCCGGACCGTACGCACGGCGGCGGGCTGGCGGACCTGAAGGCCGCCGGCGGCCGTACGGTGACCGCCGACGACGCCGCGGCACTGCCGCTGATCGGCCGTGCCGACCTCGTCCTGGACGGGATCGTCGGCATCGGCGGCAAGGGCGGTCTGCGGCCGGCGGCCGTGCCGCTCGCGCGGGCCGCGCGCGACTCCCGCGCCACCGTCGTCGCCGTGGACCTGCCGAGCGGTGTCGACGCCGACACCGGCGAGGTCACCGGCCCGGTCGTGCACGCCGATGTCACCGTCACCTTCGGCACCTACAAGCCGGGCCTGCTGATCGACCCGGCGGCCGGGCACGCCGGTGCCCCGCGCCTGATCGACATCGGCCTCGGCCCCGATCTCCCGGCCCCGGCGCTCGAAGCCCTGCAGTTCGCGGAGGTCGCGGCGCTGCTGCCGGTGCCGGCCACCGAGAGCGACAAGTACCGGCGCGGGGTCGTCGGCGTGGTCGCCGGGTCGGACCGCTACCCGGGCGCGGCCGTCCTCGCGGTGGCGGGCGCGCTGCGCGGCGGCGCGGGCGCCGTGCGGTACGCCGGGCACGGCGCGGAAGCCGTGCTGGCGCGCTTCCCCGAGACGCTCGTCACGACCGGCCCGCCGTCAGAAGCGGGCCGCGTCCAGGCCTGGGTGGTCGGTCCCGGTCTCGGCGACGGCACGGAGGCGCGGCGGTCGGTCGATGACGTCCTCGCGTCCGGGGTGCCCGTCCTCGTCGACGCGGACGGGCTGCGCCTGATCACCCGCGAGCAGGTCAGGGCGCGCACCGCGGCCACCGTCCTCACCCCGCACGCGGGTGAGGCGGCGGCGCTGCTCGGGCGGTCCCGGGAGGAGGTCGAGGCGGCCCGGCTGGCGTCCGTGCGGGAGCTCGCCGAGCAGTACGGCGCCACGGTGCTCCTCAAGGGCTCGACGACCCTGGTGGCCGATCCCGACCGGGCGGTGCCGGTGCGGGTCAACCCGACCGGCACGTCCTGGCTCGCCACCGCCGGCAGCGGCGACGTCCTGTCCGGCCTCACCGGCTCCCTGCTGGCCGCCGGCCTCACCCCCCGCGACGCCGCGTCCGTCGGCGCCCACCTCCACGGCCTGGCCGCCCGGCTGGCCTCGGGCTCCGCCGCCGGCGTCGGCGCGCCCGTCTCGGCCCAGGACATCGCGGCCACCCTTCCGGCCGCCTGGCGCCAGGTGACGGGCGGCTGAACCCCGTCCTCACGCCGGAGGACGGCCCGGTCGCGGGCCCGTTCCGCCGGTCACGCGGGGCGGAGGCGCGGGGCGGAGCCACCGGCCTGAGAGACTGGGCTCGATGGACAACACTGCGATGCGTGCCTGGGCGGAGATCGATCTGACCGCGCTCCGGGCGAATGTGACGGCGCTGCGGGCCTGCGCCCCCGGCGCCGGGCTGATGGCCGTGGTCAAGGCGGACGCCTACGGGCACGGCATGGTGCCGTGCGCGCGGGCCGCGCTGGAGGCCGGGGCGACCTGGCTCGGCACCGCCACGCCCGAGGAGGCGCTGGCGTTGCGCGCGGCGGGGGTGGGCGGCCGGCTGCTGTGCTGGCTGTGGACGCCCGGCGGCCCGTGGCGCGCCGCGGTCGAGGCCGACATCGATGTGACGGTGAGCGCCCTGTGGGCGCTGCGCGAGGTGTGCGCGGCGGCCCGGGAGGCGGGCCGTACGGCGAGGGTGCAGCTGAAGGCGGACACCGGCCTGGGCCGCAACGGCTGCCAGCCGGCCGACTGGCCGGAGCTGACCGCCGCGGCACGGGCGGCCGAGACCGACGGGCTGATCAAGGTCACCGGCATCTGGTCGCACTTCTCCTGCGCCGACGAGCCGGGCCATCCGTCGATCGCCGCCGAGCTGGCGGCGTTCCACACCGCCCTGGCGGGCGCGGCGGCCGCCGGCCTCGACCCCGAGGTGCGGCACATGGCGAACTCGCCGGGCACCCTGACCCTTCCGGAGTCGCACTTCGACCTGGTGCGTCCCGGCGTCGCGATGTACGGGATCTCGCCGGTGCCGCAGGTCGGCGGCCCCGCCGACTTCGGGCTGCGGCCGGTGATGACGCTGGTCGCGCGGCTGGCGTCGGTGAAGCGGGTGCCGGGCGGGCACGGGGTCAGTTACGGCCACCACTACGTCACCCCGGGCGAGACCACCCTGGCGCTCGTCCCGCTGGGCTACGCGGACGGCGTCCCCCGGCACGCGTCGGGCTCGGGGCCCGCCCTGGTCGCCGGCAAGTGGCGGACGGTCGCCGGCCGGGTCGCGATGGACCAGTTCGTCGTCGACCTCGGGGGCGACGCCGCCCAACCGGGCGACGAGGCAGTACTGTTCGGGCCGGGTGACCGGGGCGAGCCGACCGCGGAGGACTGGGCGCTGGCCGCGGGCACCATCGCCTACGAGATCGTCACGCGGATCGGGACCCGGGTGCCGCGCGTCTATGTCGACAACGGGAGACGCGTACCAGGGGAGTAGCGGGAACACGATGACCATGGACAGCGGAGCGAAGTGGGAGCGGGCCGGCAAGAGCGCCGGCTTCGTCGGTGCGGCGATCGGCGTGGTGGCGGCGGGCGCCGCCGCGGGCGTCGCGCTGGAGCGGCTCACGGTCGGCCGGGGCATCCGCAGGAAGGCGCGGCTCGCGCTGGACGCGGCCGGGCCGTACGGAGCGCTGCGCGGCACACCGGGTTCGGTGGCCGCGGAGGACGGCACCGAGCTGTACTACGAGGTCGAGGACGTCGTGGAGCAGCCGGTGACGGTGCAGCGGCGCGGCTGGACGGGCCTCTTCAAGCGGGGCGGCGGGGCCGAGCCGCAGCCGCTCACCGTCGTCTTCTGCCATGGCTACTGCCTCAACCAGGACGCCTGGCACTTCCAGCGCGCGGCCCTGCGCGGCAGCGTCCGGGCCGTCTACTGGGACCAGCGCAGCCACGGGCGCTCCGAGCGCGGCCGTGACCAGCTCGCGGGCGAGCCCGCCACGATCGACCAGCTCGGCCGTGACCTCAAGGCGGTGCTGGACGCCGCCGCGCCGAACGGGCCGCTGGTGCTCGTCGGGCACTCGATGGGCGGCATGACGATCATGGCGCTGGCCGACCAGTTCCCCGAGCTGGTGACGGAACGGGTGGCCGGGGTCGCCTTCATCGGCACGTCCGCGGGCAAGCTGGCGGCCATGACGATGGGGCTGCCGGCCGCCGGGGCGCGGGCGTTCCGGGCGCTGGCGCCGGGCGTGCTGCGGATCCTCGGCACCCAGGTCGACCTGGTGGAACGCGGCCGGCGGGCCACCGCGGACCTCTTCGCGGGCATCGTGAAGCGGTACTCGTTCGCCTCCGACGTGGACGCGTCGGTGGGCCGGTTCGCCGAGCGGCTGATCGAGGGGACGCCGATCGACGTCGTCGCCGAGTTCTACCCGGCGTTCATCCAGCACGAGAAGGCGGACGCGCTGGCCGTCCTGGACGGAAAGCCCGCGCTCGTGCTGGCCGGGGACAAGGACCTGCTCACACCGAGCGACCACAGCGCCGACATCGCGGAGCGGCTGCCGGCCGCGGAACTGGTGATCGTCGAGAACGCCGGTCACCTGGTGATGCTGGAGTACCCGGAACTGGTGAACGCCCATCTGGCCGCCCTGCTGGCCCGCGCGGCGGACGCCGTCCAGGCCCCGCTGCCGCTGACGGTCAGAGAACTGGGGCTGCTCCCGGAGACGCAGCAGGCGGCACAGGAGGCATAGCGTCCGCCACGCCGCGTAGCATTCGCGGACATGGAACCGCTGCACGGTCAGCGCACCGCTGACGACCCCGTATCCGTCCGTCTCACGGTCAGGACCCCCGACCGTATGCGGGAGTTGGGCCGGGCTCTCGCCGGTCTGCTGCTTCCCGGTGACCTGGTGCTGCTCAGCGGCGAACTGGGCGCGGGCAAGACGACGCTGACCCGTGGCCTGGGGGAGGGCCTCGGGGTGCGGGGGGCGGTGACCTCGCCGACCTTCGTGATCGCCCGGGTGCATCCGTCGCTCAGCGGCGGGCCCGCCCTGGTGCACGTGGACGCGTACCGGCTGGGCGGCGGGCTCGACGAGATGGAGGACCTGGACCTCGACGTCTCGCTGCCCGAATCGGTGGTGGTCGTCGAATGGGGCGAGGGCAAGGTCGAGGAGCTGTCCGAGGCCCGGCTGCAGGTCGTCATCTCGCGGACGCTCGGCGAGGCCGGTCACCACGGCACCGACACCGGCACTGACATCGACGCCGACGGCGAGAGCGACGTCGATGACGTGCGCGAGGTGACCGTCACCGGTATCGGGCCGCGCTGGGTCAACCAGGACCTTTCGCCGCTCGGCGGCTAGGGCCTGTCGTCTGGATCTCCGCGGCGTCGCGGAGATCCAGACGACAGACCCTAGCTCGGCGCCCAGCCGGCGGGGAGGCGTTCCGACAACGTGTCGGGAAGATGTTGCGCGCGGGTGGCCCGGCGTGGTCGCATGGGAGTGCAGATGTTGGTCGAGGCTGCCTACATTCCCTCAGGAGGCACGCATGCCGGCTCATGGCACTTCGGACGCGCCGAAGCCCGCCGCAGTCCCCGCGGTCCCGGCTGCCCCCGTGGTCCCCGGCGTTCCCGCCGTCCCCACCCGTCCCGCGATCCCCGCACTGCCGTCGATGAGCGAGCTGCTGGCCGCGGGCGCGGCGGCGACGGCCGTGTCCACCCCGCCGGACGAGCACGACGGGGAACGCCGCGACGCCGCGTAGCAGCCGGCCGCCACTCACTCGTACGGTGGAATCCGCGTCCTTGATCGCTTGATCGCGTGAGCGATCAGCGGACGACGACGATCCTCGTGTCGATCACCGCGAGCTTCCAGAGCTCGTCGCCGTCGGCGGGCGTCTCACGGATGCCGCCGGTCTTCTTCTGCGGGTCCGGGCTGGGCATCGAGGCGTCCACCGCCGCGCTGAAGCCGATGACGGTGCTGCCGACGGTCGCGAACCGCACGACGTGCTCGATCGCGATCCCGTCACCGCCGGTGCCGCGCGCGGTGCGCGAGGTGACCTTGTAGCGGCCGGGGGTCGGATCGACGCTGCCCGGCGCGACGACGTAGGTGCGCAGCACCTTGTTGGCGCCGTTCACCAGCCAGACCCGCTTGGCCGCCAGGCCGTAGACCACGCGCTTGCCGCTGCCGGTGTTCGCGGGCAGCGCCGGCACCTTGGTGACCGGCGGCACCTTGGCCGTGGGGGCGGTGGCGGCCGGGCTCGAGGGGCGGGCCGTCACGGGGTGGTCCGCCGCGGAACCGGAGGCCTGGACGGCCAGTACGGCGATGACGGCGAGCGCGGCAGCGGTGAGGCCTGTCACGAGGGTCCCCGACCCGATCCTTGGCACGGTTGGTTCGCTCCTCCGGAGGGGTTTGCGGGCTGTGGTCGACGTTAGCAGCCGGGGCCCGCCCGATGACCGCGCGAGCGGGCGCCGGGCGGCCGGGTGTTGTGACCGGTGCGGTGGCCCGGGCCACCGCCCCCACCGCTGCCGCGGCCGGCCCGGGGGATGGGGCGGGGCCGTAGGGTGTCACCGTGCTTCTGCTTGCTTTTGACACCGCTACGCCCGCTGTGACCGCCGCGCTCCACGACGGCGGGCGGGTGCTCGCCGAATCGACGGTCGTCGACGCCCGGCGGCACGGAGAACTGCTCATGCCGGCCGTCGACCGGGTGCTGAGCGAGGCCGGGGCGGCGATCGGCGACGTCACCGGCATCGTCGTCGGGACCGGCCCCGGGCCGTACACCGGGCTGCGGGTCGGCCTGGTGACCGCCGCCGCGTTCGGCGACGCGCTCGGGGTGCCCGTGCACGGCATCTGCACCCTCGACGGGATCGCGTACGCGGCCGGTCTCGCCGGACTCGGCGGCCCCTTCGTGGTGGCCACCGACGCCCGCCGCAAAGAGGTCTACTGGGCCCGCTACGCCAGCCCGCGCGAGCGGGTGACCGAGCCCGCCGTCGACCGTCCCGCCGATATCGCGCAGAGGGTCGCGGGGCTGCCCGCCGTCGGCGCGGGAGCAGCCCTGTACCCGGAGGTCTTCACGGACGTACGGGCTCCTGAGCACCAGTCCGCCGGCGCGCTGGCCGCGCTCGGCGCCGTACGGCTCGCGGAGGGCGCGGAGTTCGCGCCCCCGCTGCCGCTGTACCTGCGGCGGCCCGACGCGCAGGTGCCGGCCGGCTACAAGGCGGTCCTGCCCAAGTGACGGTGACACTGCGCGAGATGCGCTGGTGGGACCTGGACCGGGTGATGGAGCTGGAACTGGAGCTCTTCCCCGAGGACGCCTGGTCGCGCGGCATGTTCTGGTCCGAGCTGGCCGACGCGCGGCACCCGCTGGCCACCAGGCACTACATCGTGGCCGAGGACGTCGCCGGAGAGGTCGCCGGGGACGCTGCCGCAGACACTGGCGGTGGCGGCCGGCTGGTCGGCTACGCGGGGCTCGCGGCGATCGCCGGGACCGGCGACGTGCAGACCATCGCCGCCTCCCGCGACCACTGGGGCACCGGCCTCGGCGCCCGGCTGCTCGCCGACCTGATGCACCAGGCCACCGCCTTCGAGTGCCACGAGGTGCTGCTCGAGGTCCGGGTCGACAACCTCCGCGCCCAACGGCTCTACGAGCGCTTCGGCTTCGAGCCGCTCGGCTTCCGCAAGGGCTACTACCAACCGGGCAACGTCGACGCCCTCGTGATGCGTATGACCGAACCCTCCTCCGTACAAGGAACCACAACTGATGGCTGACGAGCCGCTTGTCCTCGGCATCGAGACCTCCTGCGACGAGACCGGTGTCGGCATCGTCCGCGGGCACACCCTGCTCGCCGACGCGGTGGCGTCCAGCGTCGACGACCACGCGCGCTACGGCGGCGTGGTCCCCGAGATCGCCAGCCGGGCGCATCTGGAGGCGATGGTCCCCACGATCCAGCGCGCCCTGAAGGAGGCGGGGGTCGCCGCGAGCGACCTCGACGGCATCGCCGTCACCGCGGGCCCCGGGCTCGCGGGCGCGCTGCTGGTGGGCGTGAGCGCCGCCAAGGCGTACGCCTACGCGCTCGGCAAGCCGCTCTACGGCGTCAACCACCTCGCGTCGCACATCTGCGTGGACCAGCTGGAGCACGGCCCGCTGCCCGAGCCGACGATGGCCCTGCTGGTCTCCGGCGGGCACTCGTCGCTGCTGCTCGCACCGGACATCACCAGTGATGTGCGGCCGCTGGGCTCGACGATCGACGACGCGGCGGGCGAGGCGTTCGACAAGGTCGCCCGGGTGCTGGGCCTCGGCTTTCCCGGCGGCCCGGCCATCGACCGGCACGCCCGCGACGGCGACCCGAAGGCCATCAGGTTCCCGCGCGGCCTGACCGGCCCGCGCGACGCGCCGTACGACTTCTCGTTCTCCGGGCTGAAGACGGCCGTCGCGCGCTGGGTCGAGGCGCAGCGCCGGGACGGCGTGGACGTGCCGGTGGCGGACGTGGCCGCGTCGTTCCAGGAGGCGGTGGTGGACGTGCTGACCCGTAAGGCGATCCGGGCCTGCAAGGAGAACGGCGTGGACCACCTGATGATCGGCGGCGGGGTCGCGGCGAACTCGCGGCTGCGCTCGCTGGCGCTGGAGCGCTGCGAGGACGCGGGCATCGTGCTGCGGGTGCCGCGCCGGGAACTGTGCACGGACAACGGCGCCATGGTCGCGGCGCTCGGCGCGGAGATGGTGGCGCGCAACCGGCCGTCGTCGACCTGGGACCTGCCGGCCGACTCCTCACTGCCCGTCACCGAGGTCTCCGTACCGGGCCACTCGCACCCGCACCCGGAGGAGCACGCCCACTCGCACGACCATGTGCACGAGCTGAGCAAGGACAACCTGTACTGATGACCGTCGCCCTGATGTGGGAGGCGCGGGCCGCCGAGGGGCGGGGCGCCGAGCTGCTGGAATGGGTCCGCGCCCAGCAGCTGGCACCGGCCCCGCTGCGCCGCGAGCACTTCTCCGCACCCGGTGACCGGGTGCTCGTCATCACCTGGTGGGACGCGCCCTACGAGGCCGAGTTGCCCGAGCTGGCGGAACCCCCGGCCGCTTTTCTGCATCGTTCAGTACACAGATGGCGTTTTGAACGAACAGCATAGGGCTTACATATGCACATAAAAGCGGCGGGACTGATCGTTTCCGGTCTCCTGCTCGTCACCGGGTGCTCCACGGCCGCGTCCTCGCCGAAGGCCGCACCGGCCGCTTCCGGGACGGGCCCTGCCGCCGCTCCCTCGTCGGACGGGAGCACCGCGCCCGGCGAGGGCGCGGACACCGCCGCCGCGTTCCGCAAGTGGAAGATCAAGCCGATGGCGCCGGCTCCGGCGCCGCCCAAGGTGAAGCCGGTGAAGACCGGTTCCGGGACGCCGCCGGTGGTCAGCGACATCCCCACCAAGGAGAAGATCGTCTTCGTCACCTTCGACGACGGCGCGGAGAAGGACCCGAAGTTCGTCACCATGATGGGCGAGCTGAAGATCCCCTTCACGATGTTCCTGACCGACGACATCATCCGGAGCGACTACGGCTACTTCAAGCCGCTCCAGAAGCTCGGCAACCCGATACAGAACCACACGCTGACGCACCCGAACCTGCGGACCGAGTCGGAGTCCGCCCAGCGTCACGAGATATGCACCCAGCAGACGAAGCTGAAAGCCGAGTACGGCACCACACCCCGCCTCTTCCGGCCGCCCTACGGCAACCTGAACGAGGCCACCAAGACCGCCGCGAAGTCCTGCGGACTCCAGGCGCTCATCCTGTGGCGCGAGTCCATGCAGATCAAGGGCATGCAGTACCAGCGCGCCGACAAGAAACTGCACCCCGGCGACATCATCCTCGCCCACTTCCGCGGCCCCTCGGAGCTCAAGGGCACCTCCATGACGGAGATGACCGCCAACCTGCTGCGCATGATCTCCGAGCAGGGCTTCACCGTGGCGCGCCTGGAGGACTACGTCTGAGCCGTCAGCCCGTGCCCGTGCTCGCCGGCCCTTGCCGGTAGGCGCGGCGGGCGTACCGCTCCAGCGCCGCGGACAGCTTCCGCTCCCCGGCCGCGTCCAGCCGCAGAACGAGGCCCGCGCTGCGCCGCGCCGTGGCGGAGGTGACGCCCACGGACCCGGATCTCACGCCGAACTCCTTCGGCGGGACGGCCCGCAGGCTGCCGGCCGGAACGGTCGCCCGCAGGAGGAAGCACCCGCGCCGCCCGGCTGCGCCATGGGCATGGAAAAGCGCGACCTCCTGCACCTCGGCCCACGGCCGGGACCATTCGGCGCCGCCGTGCCGCAGTCGCAGCCCGGCCGCGTCCAGGCCGACCGAGACGTCGGCCGTGCGCCGAGCCCTGATCAGGGCGCGCAGCGCCCATGTCAGGACGGTGGTGAACAGCGCGACCACGATGAGGCTCGTCGTGGTCACCTTGTTGCCGATCAGGCCCACCTCGGCCACCGAGGACAGGACCAGCGCGATCGTGAAGATCCCCGCACTGCCCGCCAGGCCCAGGCCGCCGGACACCGGTGCCCGCTGCGCGAGTTCATACCTGCCCGGGGCCGCGACCGGAGCCGCCATCGGAGCTGGAGCCGCGACCGGCGGCGCGGTGGCGGTCGGCGCGGCGGCGGTGAAGGCGACGACGGCGGGTGCGGGCGTGGGTGCGGCGGGTGTCGCCGGTGGGGCGGCGGCCGGCGCGACGACGGTCGGCCGGTGCGCCCTCGGGTCCTCGCGGGCGGCGGTCAGCGTGTCGATCAGGGCATCCGTCCCCGGGCGCTCCCGGGGGTCCTTGGCGAGGCAGGCGGCGACCACCGGCCGCAGGGCGGCCGGCACGCCGCCGAGGTCCGGCTCGTCGTGCACCACGCGGTACAGCAGCGCCGGAACCGTCCCCGTCCCGAACGGCGCCCGGCCCGTGGCCGCGAACACCAGGACCGAGCCGAGCGAGAAGACGTCGCTCTCCGTGCCCACCCGCCCGCCGACGGCCTGCTCGGGGGACATGAACCCCGCCGTGCCGATCACCGCGCCCGTCCCGGTGAGCATCGTGGCGCCGTCCAGCGCCTTGGAGATCCCGAAGTCGATGACCCGCGGTCCGTCGGCGACCATCAGGACGTTGCCCGGCTTGAGGTCGCGGTGCACCAGGCCGGCCGCGTGCACCGACGCCAGCGCCTCCGTCAGGCCCGCGCCCAGCGCCCTGAGCGCGGCCTCCGGCAGCGGCCCGTCGCGCTGCACCAGGACCCCGAGGTCGGGTGCCTCCAGGTACTGGCTGGCCACCCAGGGCCGGTCCGCCTCCGGATCGGCGTCCACGACCGACGCCGTCCAGAAGCCGGACACCGCGCGGGCCGCGTCCACCTCCCGGCGGAACCGGCTGCGGAAGCCGGGATCCGCGGCGATCTCGGCCCGGACGAGCTTGACGGCGACCGCCCGGCCGCTGCGCGACCTGCCGAGGTACACCTCGCCCATACCGCCCGCGCCGAGCCGCTTCAGCAACTCGTACGGTCCGACCCTGCGCGGGTCGTCCGGCCTCAGTTCGTCCATCCCGGCCCCCCGGTTCACCAGCCCTCGGCAGCAGGTTATCGGCGCGGATGATGCCGCGTCAGGCGATGTCCGGTGCCGCCGGACACCGGTCGGCCCGCGGCGCGTCCCCCGGCCGTCCTACGGGGTGTTGACCGGTTGGCCCAGCAGCATCGACGGCGCGCCCGCCACCCGGGTCAGGAAGACCGTGACGGAGTGCGGGCCCTCCAGCTTCAGCTTCCTGCGCAACTCCTCCGGTTCGATGGCGGAGCCGCGCTTCTTGATGACGGCGACGCCCACACCGCGCTGCCGCAGCAGCGCCTTGAGCTTCTTCAGGCCGAACGGCAGCACGTCGGTGATCTCGTACGCCGTCGCGAACGGCGTCGGGCGCAGTTCCTCGGCGGTGATGTACGCGATCGTCTCGTCGATCAGCCGCCCGCCGACCTGTTCCGCGACCTCCGCGACCAGGTGCGCGCGGATCACCGCGCCGTCCGGCTCGTAGAGGTACCGGCCGACCGGGCCGGCCGGCGGGTCGGGGAGCGGGGCGCCGGTCCACAGGGTGCCCGCGGACGGCAGCAGGGTCGCGCTCACCGAGCCGGGGTTCTTCCCGAACCACAGCACGGCCTCCTTCACGTCACCGCGGTACGAGATCCACTCCGCCCCGGCGTCGTCGGGGACGGCCTCGTGCGGGATGCCCGGCGCGACCTTCAGGGCCGCCACCGGCACCTGGCGGGCCGCCCCGATTGCCCAGGACAGCGACGGCGAGTACGCCTCCGGATCGAAGATCCGCCCACGCCCTCCCCTCCGCGCCGGGTCCACGAAGACCGCGTCGTAGCCGTCGGTGGCGATCTCGGTCACATCGGCGCAGCGCACCTCGATGAGGTCGGCGAGGCCCAGCGACTCCGCGTTGGCCCGCGCGACCGCGCAGGTCAGCGGGTCCCGGTCGACCGCCAGCACCGCCACGCCGGCCCGGGCGAGCGCGATGGCGTCCCCGCCGATGCCGCAGCACAGATCGGCCAGCCGCCGTACGCCCAGCGCCTTGAAGCACTCCGCCCGGTACTCCGCCACCTCGGTGCGGGTGGCCTGTTCCACCCCGACGGGGGTGAAGTACATCCGGTACGCGTCCGCCCCGAACTTCGCCTCCCCGCGCTGCCGCAGCCGGGCCTGGCCGAGCGCCGCCGACACCAGTTCCGCGGGGTGTTCACGCCGCAGCCGGGTCGCCTCCGCCAGCTCGCGGGCGGGGTCGTAGTCGCGCAGCGACCCCAGCAGGGCCTGCCCGGCGGGGGTCAGCAGGTAGGAGAACGCGTCAAGATCCACGCTTCGATTGTCCTCCAGGCCGGAGGCGTCCGGCACCGTTCCGGCGGCGCTCCGTTGGCACTCCGCTTGACCGAGTGCTAAAGCCGTCCTAGTCTCGGTGCTGGCACTCAGCACTGCCGAGTGCCAGCACAACAGCGACGGGCAGGTCCGGCACCCGCGACGACGGGCCTACCAGGTCGCCACCCAGACAGACACTCCCGTTAGCCCTTTGAAGGGGGAGGTCGGAACGTGACGACCGCCAGCAGCAAGGTTGCCATCAAGCCGCTCGAGGACCGCATCGTGGTCCAGGCGCTCGAGGCTGAGCAGACCACGGCCTCCGGCCTGGTCATCCCGGACACCGCCAAGGAGAAGCCCCAGGAGGGCGTCGTCCTGGCCGTGGGCCCGGGCCGCTTCGAGGACGGTAACCGTCTTCCGCTCGACGTTTCCGTCGGCGACGTCGTGCTGTACAGCAAGTACGGCGGCACCGAGGTGAAGTACAACGGCGAGGAGTACCTCGTCCTCTCGGCCCGCGACGTTCTCGCGGTCATCGAGAAGTAGGTCTGCTTCACCACTAGCAGCAGCCGTGACCTTCCCCGGGTATCCGTGTCTACTGACCCGGCGCCCGGGGTTTGGTCTTTGACGAGGAAAAGACGAGGTAGGACGCAGTGCCGAAGATCCTTAAGTTTGACGAGGACGCCCGTCGCGCCCTTGAGCGTGGCGTCAACAAGCTTGCCGACACCGTGAAGGTGACGATCGGTCCCAAGGGCCGCAACGTCGTCATCGACAAGAAGTTCGGCGCGCCGACCATCACCAACGACGGTGTCACCATCGCCCGTGAGGTCGAGCTCGACGACCCGTACGAGAACCTTGGCGCCCAGCTCGTGAAGGAGGTGGCGACCAAGACCAACGACATCGCGGGTGACGGCACCACCACCGCCACCGTGCTGGCCCAGGCACTGGTCCGCGAGGGCCTGCGCAACGTCGCCGCCGGCGCTTCCCCCGCCTCCCTGAAGAAGGGCATCGACGCCGCGGTCAAGGCTGTCTCCGAGGAGCTGCTGAAGACCGCCCGCGCGATCGAGGGCAAGGAAGACATCGCGGCCGTCGCCGGGCTGTCCGCCCAGGACAAGCAGGTCGGCGAGCTCATCGCCGAGGCGATGGACAAGGTCGGCAAGGACGGTGTCATCACCGTCGAGGAGTCCAACACCTTCGGCCTGGAGCTGGACTTCACCGAGGGCATGGCCTTCGACAAGGGCTACCTGTCGCCCTACTTCGTCAGCGACCAGGAGCGTATGGAGGCCGTCCTCGACGACCCGTACATCCTGATCCACCAGGGCAAGATCACCTCGATCCAGGACCTGCTGCCGCTGCTGGAGAAGGTCATCCAGGCCGGCGCGTCCAAGCCCCTGCTGATCATCGCCGAGGACGTCGAGGGCGAGGCGCTCTCCACCCTCGTCGTCAACAAGATCCGCGGCACCTTCAACGCCGTCGCGGTGAAGGCCCCGGGCTTCGGCGACCGCCGCAAGGCCATGCTCGGCGACATCGCCACCCTCACCGGTGCGACCGTCATCGCCGAAGAGGTCGGCCTCAAGCTCGACCAGGCCGGTCTCGACCTGCTGGGCACCGCCCGCCGCGTGACCATCTCCAAGGACGACACCACCATCGTCGACGGTGCCGGTGACAAGGCCGAGATCGACGGCCGGGTCGGCCAGATCAAGGCCGAGATCGCCGCCACCGACTCGGACTGGGACCGCGAGAAGCTCCAGGAGCGCCTCGCGAAGCTCGCCGGCGGCGTCTGCGTCATCAAGGTCGGCGCGGCCACCGAGGTGGAGCTCAAGGAGAAGAAGCACCGTCTCGAGGACGCCATCTCGGCGACCCGCGCCGCGGTCGAGGAGGGCATCGTCTCCGGCGGTGGCTCCGCTCTCGTCCACGCCGTCAAGGTCCTCGAGGGCAACCTCGGCCTGACCGGCGACGAGGCCACGGGTGTCGCGGTCGTCCGCCGCGCCGCCGTCGAGCCGCTTCGCTGGATCGCGGAGAACGCGGGCCTCGAGGGCTACGTCATCACCGCCAAGGTCGCGGAGCTGGAGGCCGGTCACGGCTTCAACGCCGCCACCAACGAGTACGGCGACCTCGTGAAGGCCGGCGTCATCGACCCGGTCAAGGTCACCCGCTCCGCGCTGGAGAACGCCGCTTCCATCGCGGCCCTGCTGCTCACGACCGAGACCCTGGTCGTCGAGAAGCCGGCCGAGGACGAGGGCGACGCCGGCCACGGCGGCCACGGCCACTCGCACTGACGTTGTAGCCGCGCTCTGTCGCACGAAGGCCCCTGCTCCCGCCGCCCGGCGGGAGCAGGGGCCTTTCGCCGTGCCACCCGCTACTGGTACCGCCCGCTAGTGCGGCATTTCGATCACGCCGAGCTTGGTCAGCAGGCCGAGCAGGTCGTGGTTCCACCAGCCTTCCGCGATCATCCCGTCCTGGAACCGGAAGACCGTCTGGCCGGTCATCTGGGCCTGCCGGTTGGTGGCCGGCATGCCGCGGAACTCCGCGACGTGGGTGGCGGTCCAGGTCCACCGGTTCGCCACGCAGTCCCCTTCGGCGAGCTGGTCGTCGATCGTGAACCGGAAGTCGAACCCCGCCCGGTATCCGGCGACGTCCGCGCGCAGGGCTGCGGTTCCCACGGTGTCCGCCTCTTTGCCGGGGTCGTGATCGCGGTAACCGGCCGCGAAGATCTCGTCGATGGCGTCCAGATCGCCGTCATTGGCGATTTCTTCGAAGAACCGGCGGCAGGCCGCCTTGTTGAGCTGCTCGTCCCGGACCACGTCCAGGTCCGTGAACGTGGGCACCCCGTCGCAGAGCGCCACCATCTCCTGGAAGATCCGCTCCGTCTCCGGAAGCTGGGAATTCTTCATCGCCTCTTCGTACGACGGGAATTCCACGATCTCGACATAGTGGGACGCGTCGGCGCGGTCCTTGCCGATGACGCTGTGGCTCGCGGTCCGCTTGCCCTTGGTCTGTTCGACCCAGCGGTCCATGAGCTGGTTCATGTCGTCGAACTGCTCGGTCTTGAAGTCGATGATCTGGGTGAAATGCATGGTGTACCTCCCGAGCCGGGTGGAATACCTCCATTTTAGTAAGAAATGCGCCTTCCGCAGCTGCCGCCGGGCAGCGGCTACTGCGGCCCGTACTTGCGGCCCGTCCTGGAGGTGACCCCGCCGAGCAGGCCGCGCGGCGCCAGCTTCACCAGGCCCATCAGCGTCTTGTACCTCGGGTCCGGCACGGACAGCGTCCTGCCGCGAGCCAGGTCCTTCAGCGCCGCCGCGACCAGCTTGTCCGCGTCCAGCCACATCCAGCCCGGGATGTTGTCCGTCCCCATCCCGGCACGCTCATGGAATTCGGTCCGTACGAAGCCCGGGCAGAGCGCCATCAGCCGTACGCCGGTCCCCGCCAGATCCTTCGACGCGCCCTGCGTGAACTGCACGACCCACGCCTTGCTCGCCCCGTACGTCCCGCGCGGCACGAAGGCGGCGACCGACGCGACGTTCACCACGCCGCCACGTCCCCGCTCCCGCATGCCGTCCGCCGCCGCGCTCGTCAGCCGCAGCACGGCCTCGCAGTGCACCTTGAGCATGGTCAGCTCATCGGCCATCGAGACCTCGAGATAGCGCCCCTTGTTGCCGAACCCGGCGTTGTTGATCAGCAGATCCACCGCCTGGGCCCGGTCCGCGAGCCGTGCCTCGACGGCCGCGATCCCGTCGTCCCGCGACAGATCGGCGGAGAGCACCTCCGCCTCGATGCCGTGCCGGTCGTGCAGTTCGGCCGCCTGCTTACGCAGCCGCTCGGCGTCCCGGGCCACCAGCACCAGGTTGTGCCCGTCAGCCGCGAGCCGGCGCGCGAAGGCGGCGCCGATCCCTGCCGTCGAGCCGGTGATCAGTGAAGTCGTCATGCCATGAAGTTAGCCGAGCCGCTTGCGGATCGATTCCGCGTACGACCTGTTGATCAGATCGATCGCCACCAGCGTCCGCGGCAGCAGCTCCGACTCCGTCGTCATCGCCCGGAACAGGAACTCGACGGTCACCTCGTGATCGGGCCGCGACAGCACGGTGATCCCGTCACCCGCCCGCACCGCACCCGGCTCGACGACCCGCAGGAAGGCACCGGGCCGGCGGTCCTGGGTGAAGCGCTTGACCCACCCCTTCTCGTCCATCCACCCGGCGAAGGTGCGGCACGGTATCCGCGGCGAGGTCACCTCCAGCACCACCTCACCGACGCGCCAGCGCTCCCCGATCACCGCGGAGTTGACCTTCACCCCGGCCGTCGTGAAGTTCTCCCCGAACACCCCGCTGGGCAGCTCCCGCCCGAGCACCCCCTCCCAGCGGTCCAGATCCTCCCGCGCGAACGCGTACACGGCCTGGTCGTCCCCGCCGTGGAACCGCCGGTCGATGATGTCGTCGCCCGCCACACCGCTGCCCGCCACGCCCTGCGGCCCGGGGTCGGCCACCGCCACCGGGCCGTCGACGGGCCGTTTGTCGATCCCGGTCGTCCCACGGTCCGAGTAGTCGACGGCCATCAGACGGCCGATGTTGAGTGACAGGAGTCGCGACATGGAAAGCACCTTACGTTCGCGGCCCCCGCCCGGCGACCCTCCGGCGGATCCGCTCCAGATCCCCGGCGGGCAGCGCGTCCGCGACGACCAGCCGCGGCAGCAGCTCCGGCTCGGCGGTCAGCGCCCGGAACGCCAGCGCGACCGTCACCTCGTGCTCCGGCCGCCCGACGACCTCCACCGCGTCCCCCGCACTGATCTCGCCCGCCGAGACGACCCGCAGATACGCCCCGGGCACCGCGGCGGCGGTGAACCGCTTGAGCCATCCCGGCCGGTCCAGCCAGCCCTCGAACGTCACACACGGAATCCGCGGACACGACACCTCCAGCACCACCCCGCCCCCCACCCGCCACCGCTCCCCGATGAGCGCGCCGTTCACATCCACCCCGGACGTCGTGAGGTTCTCCCCGAACACCCCGTTGGGCAGCTCGCGCCCGAGCTCCTCCTCCCACCCGTCGAGATCCTCCCGGGCGTACGCGTACACGGCCTGATCGTTTCCCCCGTGATGCTTCACGTCATAGACCCGGTCCCCGGCCAGCCCCACGGCCCCGGTCCCCTTGGCCCCGGGCGCCACCACGGCCACCGGACCGGTCACGGGACGCTTGTCGATGCCGGTGGAGGCGATCCCCTTCCAGGGATTGGCCTGCGGCCGGCCGACGTTGACAGAGAGCAGCAGCATCCTTCGACGATATGCGCCGGGGACGCGGATACGTCAGCCCCCGCCACACGCCTGCCGGCGGGGGTGCGGGTACGTGGGCCGCAGCAGACCGTTGCGCCTGCGGGCGGGCTTTTCCCCACCCACCCGCCCATTGCCGGCAGGGGCGGACGTACATCGGCACCTGCGGGCCGGTTGTGACGTGAGGGGGACGGGGCCGCAGGTGGGGGGTTCGAAATGCTGCCGAGCTATTTGTGAGCCGCCAGGCTCGTAAATAGTCGATTTCGAACCCCCCACCGGAGGACCCGGCCCCCGACCCCCGTCACCCCGCCCGCAGAACCCCCAGCACCCGCTCCACATCAGCAGACGCGTTGTACAAGTGAAACGCGAACCGCAGACTCCCCGCCCGCGCCGCCAACTCCACCCCCGCCTCCACCAACCGCTCCGCCACCCCGCCCGGCAACCCCGGAACCGACACGATCGCCGACCCGCCCTCCCCGATCGCCGGGAACCCCAACTCCGCCACCCCGTCCCGGAACGCCGTAGCCAGCGACACGTCGTGGTGGAAGATCGCCTCCACCCCCACCTCCTCGATCAGCGTCAGCGACTCCGCCACCGCCACGAATCCCAGGTACGCCGGCGACGCGTCGAACTGCCGTGCCGTCGTCGCCAGTCGGGCGATCGGGCCGTAGCACTCGGCCCATGGGTCGTCCCCCGCGTACCAGCCGGCGAACGCGGGGGAGAGGCCGTCTTCCGTGCCGGGGCGGACGGTGAGGAAGGAGACGCCGTGTGCGCCGAGGAGCCACTTGAAGGAGCCGCAGACGAGGTAGTCGTAGTCGTCGGCGCGCAGGGGGAGCCAGCCGGCCGCCTGGGTGGCGTCGACGAGGGTGCGGGTGCCGTGGGCGGCGGCCGCGGCGCGGATCGCCGGGAGGTCGGCGACGCGGCCGTCGGCCGACTGGACGGCGCTGACGGCGACGAGCGCCGTGCCCGGCCGCACCTCGGCCGCCAGGCCGGCCAGCGGGACGGAGCGCAGGGCCAGGTCGCCGCGGCCGGCGAACGGGTTCACCAGGGAGCTGAAGTCGCCGTCGGCGACGAGCACTTCGGCGCCTGACGGCAGCGCCGCGGCGATCTTGCCGACGCTCGTGGAGACGGTCGAGCCGATGGCGACCCGTTCGACGGAGGTGGACAGCAGCCGGGCGAAGGACGCGCGGGCGGCGCCGACCGCGGCCTCGTACCGGTCGAGGGGCGGCCGCCCGGCGGCCCAGTCGTCGACGGCGGTGCGCAGGGCTTCGGCCGTCCGGGTGGGCGGCAGCCCCATGGTGGCGGTGTTGAGGTACGTGATGCCCGGCGCGATCGCGGAGAACGCGTCGCCGGCCGGCCCGGCGTTCGGTAGGGAGTCCATGCCTCCTGAGCCTGCCGCGCTCCGCTCTCAAAGTCCACGACCAATAACTTCCAGGTATCTCCAAGCATCGCTTATGGTTGGAGGATGATCGAGGCACGTCATCTCAGGGTGCTCCGCGCCGTGGCCAGGACCGGTTCGTTCTCCGCCGCCGCCCGGGAGCTGGGCTGTACCCAGCCCGCAGTCAGCCAGCAGATGAAGGCGCTGGAGCTGTCCGCCGGGACCACCCTGCTGATCAGGACCGGCCGGGAGATGCGGCTGACGGAGGCCGGCGAGGCGCTGGTCCGGCACGCGGCCGGGATCCTGGCGGGCCTGACGGCCGCCGAGGAGGAGGTCGCGGCCATCGCGGGGCTGCGCGCGGGACGGGTGCGGCTGTCGTCGTTCCCGTCGGGCAGTTCGACGCTGGTGCCCACCGCGGTCGCGGGGATGCGCGCGGCGCACCCCGGCACGAAGATCTCGCTGGTCGAGGCGGAGCCGCCGAAGTCCGTGGAGATGCTCCGTGCGGGGGACTGCGACATCACGCTGGCGTTCCGGTACGTGGATCTGCCGACGCCGGCGGAGGAGCAGTGGGACGACCTGGTCGTCCGGCCGCTGCTGACCGACCGGCTGGTCGGCCTGGTGCCCGCCGGGCACCGGCTCGCGGCCGGGGACCGGCCGGTGCGCATCGAGGAACTGGCGGAGGAGGAGTGGATCGCGGGCTGCCCGCGCTGCCGCCGCCATCTGGTGGAGGTGTGCGAGCGCGCCGGGTTCACCCCGCGCATCGACTTCGCGACGGACGACTACCCGGCGGTGGTGGGTCTGGTCGCGGCCGGGCTCGGGGTGGCGGTGCTGCCCGAGCTGGCGCTGGAGGCGGTGCGCCCCAAGGGCGTCGCGGTGCTGGAGGTGCTTCCGGCCGTGCAGCGTGAGGTGGTGGCCCTCACGCTGCCCGACCTGGCCCATGTGCCGGCCGTGGACATGATGCTCGGCCGGCTCGCGCGGGCGGGCCTGCGGTAGGTGCAGGGCGTCACACCTGCCCTGCCCAGCCACCTGCCCTGCCCTGCCCGGCCCGGCCACCTGCCCTGCCCGGCCACCTGCCCTGCCCGGCCCGGCAGGCACAGCTGTGCCCGTAGCCGCGCGGAGAACTGCGGAAGCCGCGCGGACGAGTGCGGAAGCCGCGCACCATAGGCGCCGAAGAGGCGCGAGACGCGCCGAAGACGCGCCCAAGACGCGCCGAAGAAACGATTCTTCAGTTCGTCGGCTGCATGGTGAGCAGCCGGTGCCGCGAGCGGCCCATCATCTCTTCGCGCTCGTCCTCCGTCAGCCCGCCCCACACTCCGTAGGGCTCCCGGACGGCCAGCGCGTGCGTCGCGCACTCCGCGCGTACCGGGCACCGCATGCAGACCTCCTTCGCGGAGGCCTCGCGGGCGCTTCGGGCGGCGCCGCGCTCGCCTTCTGGGTGGAAGAACAGGGAGCTGTCGACGCCGCGGCAAGCCGCGACGAGCTGCCAGTCCCATAGATCGGCGTTCGGGCCCGGAAGGCGGGAGAAGTCTGCCATTGCTCATCCCCTCGAAGGGTGTGTTGAGGAGCCAGGGTCCTGTCCGGTCGATGCCCGGACCGTCCGAGGCCGGTCGCTGCCGGCTGGACACGCTCCAGGTGCTCTCGACCGTACATCTACTGTCTAAGTAGATGTAAATATGACTCATCACAAATTTAGCCGCGAACACCGTGCAATGCGCCAAAGAGCATCCGAATAGTGCAAACTCCGACATAGGACCCGTTCGGCGGGATGCGTGTCCGGCAAGTGGGCGCGCGAAGTGCTTCCGGGTCCGATCCCAGTGCGCCCTCTGGACCTGCGATGCGGCTGATCCGTATTCGTTCCCTCACGTAGAGTGCTGGCTATGGCAGCCAAACTCCGTAACTCTTTCGAGTGAGGGTCGTTGAGAGTGCGGAAGTGGTTGGCGGACGAACGATTCGGGCAGGTGCCCGACGCCGTCAGCCCCAACGGTGAAGTTTCGTACAGCCTGGAGGCTCAACGTGACGCGGTTCAGCTGCGGAGGGCGGGCATGACTTCCGTCCTCGTCTGTGACGACTCCCCGCTCGCCCGAGAGGCCCTGCGCCGCGCGGTCGCGACCGTGCCCGGCGTCGAGCGTGTAACGACCGCGGCCAACGGCGAGGAAGTCCTCCGCCGCTGGGGCGCCGACCGCTCGGACCTCATTCTCATGGATGTCCGGATGCCCGGCCTCGGCGGTGTCGAGACCGTGCGCCGGCTGCTCTCGGCGGACCCGGGCGCCCGCATCATCATGCTCACCGTCGCCGAGGACCTGGACGGCGTGGCGCTCGCCGTCGCGGCCGGTGCCCGGGGGTACCTGCACAAGGACGCCTCGCGCGCCGAACTGCGGGCCACCGTCACCCAGGCGCTCGCCGACCCGACCTGGCGGCTGGCCCCGCGCCGGCTGCGCTCCGCCGAGATGGGCGCCGCGCCGACCCTGACCGCGCGCGAGATCCAGGTGCTCGAAGGCATGAGCCATGGACGGTCCAACGCCGAGATCGGCCGCGAGCTGTTCCTCTCCGAGGACACCGTCAAGACGCACGCCCGGCGGCTGTTCAAGAAACTCGGTGCATCGGACCGGGCCCACGCCGTGGCGCTCGGGTTCCGCTGGGGCCTGGTCCGCTAGGGCCATGCGCGGTGGGCTTACGGGTGGAGCCGCCCCGCTCGTACCGGTTTCCCGAGCGAGGACGCATGCTTGACGTATGGACTTCCTCGGGGATCGGCGGGCGGGGCAGCGGGGGGACGCCGTGAAGGCGGCCGACGCCCCCGCGCATAACGCTTCGGTGCACAAGGACTCACGCGATGCGGCAGAACGTCCTGCGGCCATGCACCATGGACCGATGCGAGACGAGGCCAACGGCGACAACGCAGCCTTCGGCGCCCTCGTCCGCCGTGCGGTCGATGGTGACGAGCAGGCGACCCATGACCTGCTGGCCCTGGTGCACCCGTTGGCCGAGCGGTATTGCCGCGGCCGTTTGTCCCGGTTGCCCGGTGATGCTCGTCACTTCGTGGACGACCTCGCCCAGGAGGTCTGCCTCGCCGTGCTGTGCGCGCTGCCGCGCTATCGCGACCAGGGGCGGCCGTTCGAGGCCTTCGTCTTCGCCATCGCCGCCCATAAGGTCGCGGATCTGCAGCGGGCCGCCATGCGCGGCCCGGGCAGTACCGCCGTGCCCTCCGACGAGATGCCGGAGAAGCCGGACGACTCGCTCGGCCCCGAGGAGCGCGCGCTGCTCAGCAGTGACGCGGCCTGGGCCAAGAAGCTGCTCGCCAACCTTCCCGAGCACCAGCGGGAACTGGTGCTGCTGCGGGTCGCGGTCGGCCTCAGCGCCGAGGAGACCGGGCAGGTGCTGGGGATGTCGCCCGGAGCCGTCCGGGTCGCCCAGCACCGTGCCCTCAGCAGGCTGCGCGCCATCGCGGAGGAGTCCGCGGAGGCTTCGACCGGCGGCGATCCCCGAGGTCTCAGCGCGTAGAGCCCGTCCCAGCGCCAGTGGTGCTCCCCGGGGTCCCGGCTTCGTCGCCGGGAATGCCCGTGGAGTCCACTAGCATTGAACAACTCGCCGGGCAAGACCATTGGGAAGGTGTCATGACTCTGAACGCCGCAGGGGTACCCGAGAAATTCGCGATGCTCGGCCTCACGTACGACGACGTGCTGCTGCTGCCGGGCGCCTCCGAAGTGCTCCCGAACCAGGTCGACACCGCCTCCCGGATCTCCCGCAACGTCCGGGTCAACATCCCGCTGCTGTCCGCCGCCATGGACAAGGTCACCGAGGCGCGGATGGCCATCGCCATGGCGCGGCAGGGCGGCGTGGGCGTGCTGCACCGCAACCTGTCCATCGAGGACCAGGTCAACCAGGTCGACCTCGTGAAGCGCTCCGAGTCCGGCATGGTCACCGACCCGATCACCGTGCACCCGGACGCGACGCTCGCCGAGGCGGACGCGCTCTGTGCCAAGTTCCGCATCAGCGGTGTCCCGGTCACCGACGCCGCGGGCAAGTTGCTCGGCATCGTCACCAACCGCGACATGGCCTTCGAGAGCGACCGCTCGCGCCAGGTGCGCGAGGTCATGACGCCGATGCCGCTGGTCACCGGCAAGGTCGGCATCTCCGGCGTGGACGCGATCGGCCTGCTGCGCCGCCACAAGATCGAGAAGCTTCCGCTGGTCGACGACGAGGGCCGGCTCAAGGGTCTGATCACCGTCAAGGACTTCGTCAAGGCCGAGAAGTACCCGCTCGCCGCCAAGGACGCCGAGGGCCGGCTGCTGGTCGGCGCGGCCGTCGGCGCCAGCCCCGAGGCGCTGGAGCGCGCCCAGGGCCTGGTCGCGGCCGGCGTGGACTTCCTGATCGTGGACACCTCGCACGGTCACAACAGCAACGCGCTGAGCTGGATCTCCAAGATCAAGTCGAGCGTCTCGGTGGATGTCATCGGCGGCAACATCGCCACCCGTGACGGCGCCCAGGCCCTGATCGACGCGGGCGCCGACGGCGTCAAGGTCGGTGTCGGCCCCGGCTCCATCTGCACCACCCGCGTGGTCGCAGGCATCGGCGTCCCCCAGGTCACCGCGATCTACGAGGCGGCGGTGGCCTGCCAGGCCGCGGGCGTCCCGGTCATCGGCGACGGCGGCCTGCAGTACTCCGGCGACATCGGCAAGGCCCTCGCGGCCGGCGCCGACACCGTGATGCTCGGCAGCCTGCTGGCCGGCTGCGAGGAGAGCCCCGGCGAGCTGCTCTTCATCAACGGCAAGCAGTTCAAGTCGTACCGCGGCATGGGTTCGCTCGGCGCGATGCAGTCCCGCGGCCAGGGCTTGTCCTACTCCAAGGACCGCTACTTCCAGGCCGAGGTCTCCTCGGACGACAAGCTCGTCCCCGAGGGCATCGAGGGCCAGGTCCCGTACCGCGGCCCGCTCTCCGCGGTGCTGCACCAGCTGGTCGGCGGCCTGCGCCAGACCATGGGCTACGTGGGCGCCGCCAGCATCGACGAGATGGCGACCAAGGGGCGCTTCGTGCGGATCACCTCCGCCGGCCTCAAGGAGAGCCACCCGCACGACATCCAGATGACCGTCGAGGCGCCGAACTATCACGGGCGCTGACCTGCGCTGACCTGCGGGAGAACGTCAGCGGAAGCCCGCAGGCCGATGGTCTGCGGGCTTCCGCTTGCCCGCTCGGGGATACTGGGCGGGTAGACCAGCGAAGAAGGGCCAACAGTGACTGAGATCGAGATCGGGCGGGGCAAGCGCGGCCGCAGGGCGTACGCATTCGACGACATCGCCGTCGTCCCCAGCCGCCGCACCCGGGACCCGAAGGAGGTCTCGATCGCCTGGCAGATCGACGCCTACCGCTTCGAGCTCCCCTTCCTCGCCGCCCCGATGGACTCCGTGGTCTCGCCCGAGACCGCGATCCGCATCGGAAACCTGGGCGGCCTGGGCGTGCTCAACCTCGAGGGTCTGTGGACCCGGTACGAGGACCCGGAGCCGCTGCTCGCGGAGATCGCCGAACTGGACGAGACGGCCGCGACCGCCCGCCTCCAGGAGATCTACTCGGCGCCGATCAAGGAAGAGCTGATCGGGCAGCGCATCAAGGAGGTGCGGGACGCCGGTGTCGTGACCGCCGCCGCGCTCTCCCCGCAGCGCACCGCGCAGTTCTCCAAGGCCGTCGTGGACGCGGGCGTGGACATCTTCGTGATCCGCGGCACCACCGTGTCGGCCGAGCATGTCTCGGGCTCGCACGAGCCGCTCAACCTGAAGCAGTTCATCTACGAGCTGGACGTGCCGGTCATCGTCGGCGGCTGCGCCACGTACACCGCGGCGCTGCACCTGATGCGGACCGGTGCCGCCGGTGTGCTGGTCGGCTTCGGCGGCGGCGCCGCGCACACCACGCGCGCCGTGCTCGGCATCCAGGTGCCGATGGCGACCGCGGTCGCCGACGTCGCGGCCGCCCGCCGCGACTACATGGACGAGTCCGGCGGCCGGTACGTGCACGTCATCGCGGACGGCGGCTTCGGCTCCAGCGGCGACCTGCCGAAGGCGGTCGCCTGCGGCGCCGACGCCGTGATGATGGGCTCCCCGCTGGCCCGCGCCACGGACGCGCCGGGCCGCGGCTTCCACTGGGGCATGGAGGCGGTCAACCCGGAGCTGCCGCGCGGCAAGCGCATGAACCTGGGCACGGCCGGCACCACCGAGGAGATCCTGCTCGGCCCGTCGCACGCGCCGAACGGCTCGATGAACTTCTTCGGGGCGCTGCGCCGTTCGATGGCGACGACGGGGTACTCGGACCTGAAGGAGTTCCAGCGGGTCGAGGTGACGGTTTCGCCGGCGCATCGTCGCTGACGTGCTGACGGTCTGACGTTGAAGGGGCCCGGACCGCTGCGGTGCAGCGGTCCGGGCCCCTTCACGTTTGTCGTGCGGTCGGGGGACGGGGCCCCCTCGCGTCACAGGCTGCCTGCGGGTCAGTCCCCGACGCGCTTGGTGACGCCGAAGGCGGCGACGCCCGCGAAGATCAGGACGATCGCGCGCTTGAAGTCGAAGTCGTGCTTCCAACCGTCCACCAGGTCACCGAAGTGGTGGAAGAAGATCTCTGTCAGCGACAGGTCGCCGCCCTGCTGGGAGACGTAGTGGCTGGCGATCAGGGCGGAGCCGAAGATCTCGCCCAGGAAGACGGCGAGCAGCGCGAACACGATGCTGAAGAACGGCAGCAGGACGTTGCGGCCACCGGTCTTGCCGACGAGGAAGCCGACCAGGAGACCGACGCCGAGCGCGACGTAGCGGATCTCGTAGGTGCTGCCGTCGTCCTTGGCGAGCGCCCGCAGGATGCCGCCGTACGCGAGGGCGACCACGAGCATCGCGCCGAAGCCCACCAGGATGCCCAGCCCGACATTGTCGCGGGCCGGCGGCAGCGGGGCCGGGGGCGGGTAGCCGCCGCCGAAGCCGCCCGGCTGCTGCGGCTGCTGGCCGAACGGGTTGCCACCCTGCGGCGGGACGCCGTACTGCGGCGGCTGCTGGCCGTAGGGGTTGCCGCCCTGCGGCGGCTGCGGCGGTGGGTACGACTGGCTCATGGTGGGTCCCCCGGGGTTGGAAGGTTTGAAATCGCACAGAGCACAGAAGTGTGGCGTGCGAGCGATGGCCCCGAAGGCTAGCAGCCGGATATGACAGTGCGACAAGACGTTTCAGCGGGCCGTTACGTGACCGCTACCGGTCCGCTACAGGCGGGCCGCGGCTCCTACCGGGGTGGCGCCGCGGGTGTCGAGGAGCAACTGGGCCTTGACGGCGAGGCCTTGGAGATCGTAGGTGCGGTGGTGCTGCAGCAGGAGCGTCAGATCGGCGTCGGCGGCGGCTTCCCAGAGGGAGTCGGCGCGGGGGATGGGCCGGTCCAGGACGCGCCATTCCGGAACGTACGGGTCGTGGTAGCAGATCTGGGCGCCCAGTTCGATCAGACGGGAGCCGATCTCGCGGGCGGGGGCGTTCTCCTGGTCGGCCAGGTCGGCCTTGTACGTGACGCCGAGCAGCAGGACGCGGGCGCCGCGCAGTGACTTGCCGTGTTCGTTCAGCAGGGCGGCCGCGCGCTGGACGACGTAGCGCGGCATGCGTCCGTTGACCTCCTGGGCCAGCTCGACGATGCGCAGCGGGTAGCCGGGGGTGCGGGCCCGGGTGGCGACGTAGTTGGGGTCGAGGGCGACGCCCGGTCCACCGACGCCGGGGCCGGGCCGGAAGGCCTGGAAGCCGAACGGTTTGGTCTCGGCGCAGCGGATGACGTCCCACAGGTCGACGCCGACGTCGTGGCAGAAGACCGCCATCTCGTTGGCGAAGGCGATGTTGACGTGCCGGTAGTTGGTTTCCAGCAGCTTGACGGTCTCGGCCTCGCGCAGTCCGCGGGCGCGGACGACGCGTTCGACGAAGCGTCCGTAGAACGCGGCGGCGGCCTCGGTGCAGGCGGAGGTGTAACCGCCGATGACCTTGGGGGTGTTGGGGATGTGGTGGTCCCGGCTGCCGGGGTCGACGCGGCTGGGGGAGTAGGCGAGATGGAAGTCGCGGCCGGCCCGCAGGCCGGACTCCTCCAGGATCGGGAGGAGGAATTCCTCCGTGGTGCCGGGGTAGGCGGTGGATTCGAGCACCACGGTGGTGTGCGCCCGCAGATGCGTGGCGAGCGCCCGTGCGGCGGCCGCCACGGCGCTGAGGTCGAGGGCGCGGTCGGCGCCGAGCGGGGTCGGGGCGCAGATCACGGCGGTTCTGACCCGGCCGAGCACGGAGGGGTCGGAGGTGGCGCGGAATCCGGTGGCGAGCATCCGGCGGATGTCGGCGGCGGCGAGGAAGCCGGCCGGTACGCGGCCGGCGTTGATGTCGGCGGCGGTGTTCTCGTCGGCGTCGTATCCGATGACGCCGATTCCGGCGGCGGCGGCCGCTTGGGCGAGGAGGATCCCGGCGCGGCCGAGTCCGATGACGGCGAGGTCTGCGGGCATGGGGGTCAGTCCTCTCCCTAGCAGCCACGAATGGCTTCAAAACAGGCTAACCAGACATAAGGCTGATATGACCGCACGGCGCGCCGGAACTCCGGGGTACTCGTCCACGGATCCGGCGCCGGTCCGGGGGTGTCCGGGTCTGCAAAGGTGGCTGTCGGCCCCTGTGGCGGTCACTATCGAGTGACGGGGCGCACGCACCTGCTCCACAACAGGAGGCACGAATGCGGACGACAACACTGGGCCCGGCCGAGCGCGAGGCGGCACTCGCCCGGATGGCGGACGAGGAGCTCGACATCCTGGTCGTGGGCGGCGGCGTCGTGGGGGCCGGTACGGCGCTCGACGCGGCGACCCGCGGGCTGTCGACCGGCCTGGTCGAGGCGCGGGACTGGGCCTCCGGCACCTCCAGCCGCTCCAGCAAGCTGATCCACGGCGGTCTGCGCTATCTGGAGATGCTCGACTTCGCCCTGGTGCGCGAGGCGCTCAAGGAGCGCGGCCTGCTGCTGGAGCGGCTCGCCCCGCACCTGGTGAAGCCGGTGCCGTTCCTGTACCCGCTGCAGCACAAGGGCTGGGAGCGGTTCTACGCCGGCTCGGGCGTCGCCCTGTACGACGCCATGTCGTTCTCGTCCGGGCACGGCCGCGGGCTGCCCGTGCACCGCCATCTGACGCGTAAGCACGCGCTGCGGGTCGCCCCCGCCCTCAAGAAGGACGCCCTGGTCGGCGCGTTGCAGTACTACGACGCCCAGATGGACGACGCGCGCTACGTCACGACGCTGGTCAGGACCGCCTCGGCGTACGGCGCCCAGGTCGCCAACCGGGCGCGGGTGGTCGGCTTCCTGCGGGAGGGCGAACGCGTGGTCGGCGCCCGGGTGCAGGACGTGGAGGGCGGCGGCGAGTACCAGGTCCGGGCGAAGCAGGTCGTGAACGCGACCGGGGTGTGGACGGACGACACCCAGGCGCTGATCGGCGAACGCGGACAGTTCCACGTCAGGGCGTCCAAGGGGATCCACCTGGTCGTGCCGAAGGACCGGATCCACTCGTCGTCCGGGCTGATCCTGCGGACCGAGAAGAGCGTGCTCTTCGTGATCCCGTGGGGACGGCACTGGATCGTCGGCACCACCGACACCGACTGGGACCTCGACAAGGCGCACCCGGCCGCGTCCAGCGCCGATATCGACTATCTGCTCGAACACGTCAACTCGGTGCTCTCCGTCCCGCTGACCAGGGACGACGTCCAGGGCGTGTACGCCGGGCTGCGGCCGCTGCTGGCCGGTGAGTCGGACGCGACGAGCAAGCTCTCGCGCGAGCACACCGTGGCGCACCCGCTGCCGGGGCTGGTCGTCGTCGCGGGCGGCAAGTACACGACGTACCGGGTGATGGCGAAGGACGCGGTGGACGAGGCCGTCCACGGGCTGGACCACAAGGTCGCGGAGTGCATCACCGAGGAGGTGCCGCTGGTCGGCGCCGAGGGCTACCACGCGCTGTGGAACGCCCGGGCCCGCCTCGCCGCCCGCACGGGGCTGCACGTCGCCCGGATCGAGCACCTGCTCAACCGGTACGGCGCGCTCGCCGAGGAGGTCCTGCAGCTCATCGTGGAGGATCCGTCGCTGGGGGACGCGCTGCCCGCCGCCGAGGACTATCTGCGGGCCGAGATCGTGTACGCGGCGTCGCACGAGAGCGCCCGGCACCTCGACGACGTGCTGACCCGCAGAACCCGTATCTCGATCGAGACGTTCGACCGCGGCACCCTCAGCGCCCGCGAGGCCGCCGAGCTCATGGCGCCCGTCCTGGGCTGGGACAAGGGGCAGATCGAGAAGGAGGTCGAGCACTACCAGAAGCGCGTCGAGGCGGAGCGCGAGTCGCAGCGCCAGCCCGACGACACGACCGCGGACGCGGCACGGCTGGGCGCGCCGGATATCGTGCCTCTCTAGGGACCGACGGGGGAGCAGAGGGGCGCATGGTGTCTGATCACGCGGAGGCGGGGCGACTCGTGGCCGGCCGGTACCGGCTGGTGGAGCGGATAGGCCGCGGGGGCATGGGCACGGTCTGGCGCGCGGAGGACGAACTGCTCGGCCGCCAGGTCGCGGTGAAGAAGCTGCATCCCCCGCAGCCCCATCTGCACGAGGACGAACTGGCCACCATCTTCGAGCGCACCCGCCGGGAGGCCCGTGCCGCCGCCCGGATCAGCCACCCGAACGTCATCGTCGTGCACGACGTGGTGGACGACGAGGGCCTGCCGTCCATCGTCATGGAGTACGTGCCGTCCATGACGCTGGGCGAAGCGCTGAAGAAACACGGCGCGCTGGCGCCCGTGGAGGCCGCGCGGATCGGCCGCGGCATGGTCGCCGCGCTGCGGGCCGCGCACCGCGCCGGGGTGCTGCACCGCGACGTGAAGCCGGGCAACGTCCTGCTCGGCGGGGACGGCCGCGTGGTGCTGACCGACTTCGGCATCGCCCAGGCGTCCGGCACCTCGACGCTCACCCGCACCGGCGAGCTGATCGGCTCCATCGACTTCCTCTCGCCGGAACGCATCAAGGGCCAGTCGCCCGGCCCGGAGGCCGACCTGTGGGCGCTGGGTGCGACGCTCTATCAGGCGGTGGAGGGGAACTCGCCGTTCCGCCGGGACACCGCGATCGAGACCGCGTACGCCATCTCCGAGGACCCGGTGCTGCCCGCCGCCAACGCCGGGCCGCTGGAACACGTCATCGCCGGGCTGCTCGCCAAGGATCCGCGCGAGCGGATGTCGGCGGAGGAGGCCGAACGGCTGCTGCGGCTGCCGGCCGCCGGTACGGACACCACGCGCTTCGAGCGCGGCGGCACCGCGTCGACCACCGTCACGCCCGCCGGGTCCGGATCCGGCCGGCCGGCCGAACCCGCCCGCGCGACCGCCCAGGTGACGGTCGGCCACGGCGCCGAGCCGGTCCCCGAAGCCTCCACGACTCCTCCCGGTGGCACGCCGGCCGCCGCACCCCGGCCGCGGCGCCGGGCCCGGTGGGTCGTCGCGGTGCTCACCGCGGCCGCCGTCGCGGGCGGCGGGACCGCGGCCTTCGCGTACTTCCGGGACGACGGCGGCGGCCCCACCGCGTCCAAGACGCACACCCCGCCGCCGGATACCGCGACGCCCAGCCCCTCGCCGTCCACGACCGCGGAGCCGCCGCCGCTCCCGAAGAACTACCGGCTCGTCACCGAGGCCGCCAAGGGCTTCGCCGTGCCGGTGCCGAAGGGCTGGCGGCGCACGGTGGCGGACGGTGAGGTCAACTACATCGATCCCACCGGGCTCGTGGGCCTCAAGTTCAGCGTCCTGGACTACGCGGGACCCGACCACCTCGCGCACTTCAAGTCCCTGGAGACCAAGGTGCGCGACACCCTGGCCGGCTATCACCAGGAGCGCATGCAGCCGACGACCGTATTCGGACAGAACGCCGCCATTTGGCAGTTCACGTTCAAAGGCAGTAAACGCGACTATCGGGCCATAGATCTGGGATTCGGCAAGGAAGGCGAACGCGAGTACGCCATCTACCTTTCCGCTCCCAAGTCCCAATGGGACGAGTACAAGCCGGTGTTCGACAACGCCGTGGCCGGTTTCCGGCCGTCCGCGCAGTAAGCCGGGTTCGCTTCCGGGGCCTCCGGTCGGCGATGATGGGACCCACATCACCAGTGACCGCAGGGGAATTCATGGGCCAGGCGCAAGGCACCGACGGACGTCTCCTCGCCGACCGGTACCGGCTCGGCGAGGTCCTCGGCAAGGGCGGCATGGGAACGGTCTGGCGCGCGGAGGACGAAACCCTCGGCCGGACCGTCGCCGTCAAGGAGTTGCGCTTCCCCGGAAATGTCGACGAGGACGAGAAGCGCCGGCTGATCACCCGGACCCTGCGCGAGGCGAAGGCCACCGCGCGGATCCGCGGCACCGGCGCGGTCACCGTGTTCGATGTCGTCGAGGAGGACGACCGGCCGTGGATCGTCATGGAACTGGTCGAGGGCCGCTCGCTGTCCGACGCCATCCGTGAGGACGGCCCGCTGACGCCCAAGCGCGCCGCCGAGGTGGCCCTGGTGGTGCTCGACGTGCTGAAGGCCGCGCACAAGGAGGGCATCCTCCACCGCGACGTCAAGCCGTCCAACGTCCTCATCGCCGACGACGGCCGCGTCGTGCTCAGCGACTTCGGCATCGCGCAGATCGACGGCGACCCCTCCGTCACCTCGACCGGCATGCTCGTCGGCGCCCCCTCGTACATCTCGCCGGAGCGCGCCCGCGGCCAGAAGCCGGGCCCGCCGGCGGACCTGTGGTCGCTCGGCGCCCTGCTGTACGCATCGGTCGAGGGCCGCCCGCCCTACGACAAGGGCTCGGCCATCGCCACCCTGACCGCCGTCATGACCGAGCCGGTCGGCCCGATGGAGAACGCGGGCGCGCTCGCCGACGCCATCCACGGCCTGCTCATCAAGGACCCGGCGGAGCGCCTGGACGACGCGGGCGTCCGCACCCTGCTCACCCGCGTCGCCAACGCGCCGCAGCATCCGGTCGCTCCGGCGTCCGAGGACCTGGGGAACTCCGCGACGCGCGTCGTCGCGCTGCCGCCGGACCCGCAGCCCACCCCGACCGACGCACCGCCCGCCGCCCGCAAGGCCGCCGCCGACCAGGCCAGGGTCCGCAACGCGCTGCGCTCGGTGCGCGGCGCCGCCGCGGCCGCCGGCTCCGCCACCGCCGCCACCGCCGCCAAGGCGGCGAAGGCCGCGAAGCCGAGACCGGCGGCGGAGCCGGGGGAGCCCGACACCAAGCCGAAGGCGCCGCGCGCGCCGATCACCGATGTCGTACCGCGCCGGGTGCTGATCATCGCCCTCGTCGCCGTCGCCCTCGCCGTCCTCGGCACCGCGATCGGCTTCGCGCTGGCCAGCGGCGGGGACGGCGACAACGCGCCCGACTCCAAGCCGGGTTCCGCGTCCTCCGCCCCGGGCAAGGTGGGCGACGGCAAGACACCGGGCACCCCGAAGGGGAGCCCCGGCGGCACCGGACAGCAGCCGTCGACGAACCCGGGCGCGGGGACGAGCGCGGGCACCACCGCCGGCACGACCGCGGGCACCACCGCGGGCACGGGCGGCGCCGCGAACCCGCCGGCGGGCACGGACAACAAGGTGCCGGCCGGCTTCAACGTCGTGACCGCGGGCCACTTCTCGATCGCGCTGCCGGCGGGCTGGAAGAAGACCGGCAGCGCGGGGGCCGACAGCTTCATATTCAGCGCCGACGGCGGCTTCCCGCGTGTGCAGATCGACTTCACCGACGAGCCGGGCAAGAACGCGGCGGCCGCCTGGTTCGCGAACGAAGGCTCGGTGGCTTCCGCGAGCAGTGGCTACCACCGGCTGTCGATCGCCAATGTCGCCTTCAACGGCTACCCCACCGCCGCCGACTGGATCTTCGAGCGGACCGAGAAGGGCGGCATCAAGGGTCGCGTCCAGAACCGCGGGTTCGTCGTCAACGACCACCAGGGTTTCGCCATCATGTTCTCCGCGCCCGCCGACCAGTGGGACACGCCCGCCATCGCGCAGATGCGCCAGACGTTCTTCGCCACCTTCAAGCCGGCCAACTGATCTGCGCAGAGCGGGTCACGAGGCATGCCTCCGGCACGTATCGTGAAAGCTCGCGGACTGTCCGCAGCCAGATTGCATCCGGACCGGACCGGATCTGACGCTTTTGGGGAGGCGTCGTGGACGAATACGCGGGTCGCGTACTCGCCGACCGCTACCGCCTGCCCCGGCCACCCGCGGACGAGTACGAACTGGTCGAAACGCGCGCCTTCGACACGTACAGCGGCCAGGAGGTCCTGGTCCGCCAGGTACTGCTGCCGGAGATCGTCAGCGCGGAACTGATGAGCCCGGGGCAGTACGGTGACCAGCCGGGCCACGGCCAGGACCGTACGAGCGACAGCGCGCAGCGCGCGCTGGACGCCGCGCGGGCCGCCGCCGCGATACCCGATCACCCGCGCCTGGTGCAGGTCTTCGACATCTTCGTCGAGGACGGCAGCCTGTGGATCGCCAGCGAGCTGGTCAACGCCCGGCCGCTCGCGTCGTTACTCGTCGACAAGCGGCTCGGCCACTACCGCGCCGCCGAGGTCGCCTCGGACGTGCTCGTCGCGCTGCGCGTCCTGCACGCCTACGGCTGGACCCACCGCAACGTCACCGCCAGCACCGTCCTGGTCTGCGACGACGGCCGCGCCATGCTGTCCGGCCTGGCGGCCGGTGCCGCGCAGGAGGCGCTCTGCGGCTACGACCCGGTCCCGGCCGAGGTGATGGCCGGAGGGAACGGCGCCGGCTGGGGCGGACCGGACTCCGCGCTGGAGCAGGAGCGGGCCCGGCAGGCCCGCATCACCGTCGTCGGCCCGGTCACCGAGCGCTGGGCGCCGGAACAGGCCACCCCCGTCCATGAGAACTGGCAGCTGGCGCCGCCCGTCGGCCCCGCGGCCGACCTGTGGGCGCTGGGCTCGCTGCTCTTCCGCAGCGTCCAGGGCCACCCGCCGTTTCCCGAGGAGAGCACTCCGGAGCTCGTCCAGCTGGTCTGCGCGGAACCGCCCGCCTTCGCCGAGGAGAGCGGACCGCTGCGGCCCATCGTCGAGTCGCTGCTGCGCCCCGACCCCGAGGAGCGCCCGGACTTCGACGAACTGGAGGGCTGGCTGCGCTCCTTGATCCGGTCCGCGCCCGAGCCCGACCTGGGCCTGCGGACGGTGCCGGTCCCGACGGATCCCCGCAAGCTGCCGATCGTCCGGCGCAGGGGCGAGCTGGTCCGCCGCCGCAGGTCCGCGGCGGCCGCGGCGGCCGCTTCCGCCTCCGCCGAGGGGCTCTCCGGGGCGACCCACCGGCGCCATGCGCGGGCGAAGCAGGAGCGGTCGGCCCGGCAGGTGAACCAGGCGCAGTCGACCCGGACGAACGGGCCGCAGCAGAAGGCGTCGAGGGAACGGGCGCCGCGCAGTCTGGGCGCCCGCCTGCTCATCCTCGTGCTGCTCCTGCTGGTCGCGGTGGTGGTGTACGCGCTGGTGATGATGCCGCGCAACACCACCGACGACGGCAGCCAGGCAGGTGCGACGACCCGGACGGTCCCGGCGCAGATGCCGGGCTCCGGCTCGGACGACAAGACCAGCGGCAAGGCGCCGACCACCGCCCCGACGTCCGCGAAGCCGCCGCCCACCACCCGGCCCCCGGCGACGAGCGCACCGCCGGCCACCGATCTCGGCGGCGACTTCGCGCTGCGCACGGACGACGCGGGCTTCGCGGTCGCCGTGCACACCGGCTGGCAGCGGCAGGGCAAGAACGCCCAGGACCAGGTCCGGTACACCGGCGGGGACTTCCAGCTGATCGTGGTCCCCGGCCGCGACGCGGCGTCCGACGCGGGCACTGACCCGATGGCGTACCAGTCCAACGAACCCGAGCTGGCGCCGTTCCGTGCCTCGCAGTGGGCCTCGGCCGGCGCGCTGCGGACGCTCGATGTGGGCGGATCGCCCGCGGCGGAGGGCGAGTACAGCTGGCGGGACGGCAACGGCCACCAGGTCTACGCCCGCAATCTCGCGGTGCTCCAGGACGGCAGGTACCACCTGGTCCTGGTGATCGGCCCGGACGATCAACGGGCCGACGTCCAGCGCATCTTCGACAAGGCCGCCGAGACCTACCGTCCGGCGGACTGACGGCGCGGGATTTCGACGCGTTTCTGCGCAGGCTGGACGCGTTGTGGGAGGAAGGCCGGCTGCCGCAGCGGTTCCGTTGACCTGTCGGTCCGCGGACAAGGCCGCCGGCCCGTGCGGCATGATGGGCGCATGGCGAACGACGGGGGATACGCCGCGCCCTCGGCCCCGCGGATGCCCGGGCCGATCGCCGGCCGTTACCGGATCACCGGGCGGCTGGGCCGCGGCGGTATGGGCACCGTGTGGCGGGCGACCGACGAGTTGCTGGACCGGCAGGTCGCGGTCAAGGAGCTGCACTTCAACGAGGACCTGTCCGAGGCCGAGCAGCAGCTGTACCGGGACCGCGCGCTGCGTGAGGCCCGGAGTGTGGCGCAGATCCGGCACCCGCATGTCGTCGTCCTGCACGACGTGGTCGAGCAGGACGGCCGGCCGTGGATCGTGATGGAGCTGATCGACGGCCGCTCGCTGTCCGACGTGCTCGCCAAGGACGGCCCGGTGGGGCCGCGCGAGGCGGCCAGGATCGGCGCAGCGGTGGCGGGCGCGCTGCACGCCGCGCACGAGCGCGGGGTGCTGCACCGGGACATCAAGCCGGCGAACGTCCTGATCGAGCGGGAGACCGGGCGGGTCGTGCTCACCGACTTCGGGATCGCGCGGGTGTCGGGAACGACGACACTGACCGAGACCGGGGTGTTCGTCGGTTCGCCCGAGTACACCTCGCCGGAGCGGATGTCCGGGGCGGTGGCGGGGCCGGAGTCCGATCTGTGGTCGGTGGGTGTGCTGCTGTGCGCGTCCGTCGACGGGCACTCGCCGTTCCGCCGCGATTCGATCGGCGGGGTGCTGCACGCCGTCGTCTACGACGAGATCCGGCCGCCCGCGAGCGCGGGCCCGCTGCTGCCGGTCGTCAGCGCGCTGCTCGAACGTGACACCGGCCGCCGGATGGGAGCGCCGGCGGCGGAGCTGTGGCTGCGCACGTACGCCGAGACCGGCGAGGCGACGGAGACGGGACACGTCCCGACCGTCACCCAGGACACCGTGGTCCCGCCGGATCCCGTCCTGGAACCGGCCCAGGACCCGACGCCGCCGCTGACCCCTTCGCCGTTCCCCGCCGCCTTCCCCGGGTCCTCCAAGGGCCGGAAGTCCCGCAGGGGAGTACTGGCGGGCGCGCTGCTCGCACTGGTCATCGGGGGTGGGGTGGCGGCCGCCGTGCTGACGATGAACGGTGCCGACGGCAGTGCGAACACCGCGACGAAGCCCTCATCGCAGCCGCCGTCGGCCCCGCACACGACGCCGCCCGTCACCCCGAGCCCCACCCCGGTCCCGGCCGGATTCCGTACCGTCACCGACACGTCGGGCTTCTCCGTCGTGCTCCCCACCGGCTACGACCGGTCGGTCGATCCGCCGCGGATCTACTACTACTCGCCCGGCAAGGAGTTCCGGTTCGGCGTCCGCAACGAGAAGCCGGACCCGAACGGCCCGATGGCGGTGATGACCGCGCAGCACCGCGCGGGCGCCGGCGCGTACAAGGGGTACCGGGACGGGTTCGTCACCGGGACGACGAAGGACGGCGGGCCGGCCGCGCTCTGGGAGTTCACCTGGGACGGCTACCCGGGCGGTGGCGCGCGCCGGACGTTCGACCTGTGCTGGACGGAGAACGGCCGGCAGTACGACATCTGGGTCTCGTCGCCGGTGGAGAAGTCGGAGCAGGGACGTCAGACCTTTGACACGGCGCGGAACACGTTCACACCGCGCTGACCGGGCGGGGCATGCTCTGAGCTGCGGAAATCAAGATCGCGCCAGCGATTGCTGGCTTAATTGTGCTCGTCAGGTGAAAAGTAGCTACTGATGGGTACCCAGAGGCGCCCATCAGCCGTAATCTCGCCGATATGACGGACTCGCTCGGCACCACGCGCCCCACCGACGGCAACCCGGCGGCACCCACCACCGCCAGAGGAGCCCAGGACGTCGTCACCCCCGACCTCGTCGCGCGGCTCACGCGTGGCGTCATCGGCAGCGGCCGCACCAGCAACCACACCCCGCTCACCGGCGAGAAGCTCGCCGACCTCCCGGAGGCCACTCCTGACGAGGTCGGCACCGCCTTCGAGCGGGCCCGCGCCGCCCAGCACGCCTGGGCCGCCACGCCGGTACGGCAGCGCGCCGCCGTGCTGCTGCGCTTCCACGACCTGGTGCTCAGCCGGCAGAGCGAGGTCCTCGACCTCATCCAGCTGGAGACCGGCAAGGCCCGGCTGCACGCCCACGAAGAGGTCCAGGCCGTCGTCATGTCCGCCCGCCACTACGGGCGCCGGGCCCCCGCGTACCTCAGGCCCAAGGGCCACGGCGGTGCCGTTCCCGTCCTGACCAAGGTGGTCGAGCTGCGCCAGCCGCGCGGCGTCGTCGGGCAGATCGCGCCCTGGAACTACCCGTTCGAGCTGTCGGTCGGTGACGCGCTCCCCGCCTTCGCCGCAGGCAACGCCGTCGTCATGAAGCCCGACACCGAGACCGCGCTCACCGCGCTGTGGGCGCGCGAGCAGCTCATCGAGGCCGGGCTGCCCGCCGACGTGTGGCAGATCGTGATCGGCGACGGCCCGGTCATCGGCCCTGCGCTCGTCGAGCACGCCGACTACGTCTCCTTCACCGGCTCCACCCGCACCGGCCGCGAGGTCGCCCAGCGCGCCGCCGCCCGGCTGATCGGCGTCTCCCTCGAACTCGGCGGCAAGAACGCCATGCTGGTGCTGCGCGACGCCGACCTCGACAAGGCCGCCGAAGGTGCCGTCCGCGCCTGCTTCGCCTCCGCCGGTCAGCTCTGCGTCTCCATCGAGCGGCTCTTCGTCGACGAGTCCGTCGCCGACGCCTTCCTGGAGAAGTTCACCGCCCGCACCAGGGCGCTCAAGCTCGGCACCGCCCTCGCCTTCGGCGCCGGCATGGGATCGCTGGCCGGCGAGCGCCAGCTGGAGACCGTCAGCCGGCACGTCGACGAGGCCCGCTCCAAGGGCGCCACCGTCCTGACCGGCGGCCGGGCCCGCCCGGACATCGGCCCCTACGTCTACGAGCCGACGATCCTCGACGGGGTCGAGTCGCCAATGTCGGTCTGCACCGAGGAGACCTTCGGCCCGGTCGTCTCCGTCTACCGCTTCCGCGACGAGGACGAGGCCGTCGAGCGCGCCAACGCCACCCCGTACGGCCTCAACTCGTCCGTCTGGACCAAGGACACCCGCCGCGGCGGCCGCATCGGCGCCCGGCTGCGCTCCGGGACCGTCAACGTCAACGAGGGCTACGCCCCCGCGTACGGCAGCGTCCAGGCCCCGATGGGCGGCATGAAGGACTCCGGACTCGGCCGCCGGCACGGCTCCGAGGGCATCCTCAAGTTCACCGAGGCACAGACCGTCGCGACGCAGCGGCTGCTGCCGATGGCGCCGTCGATGGGCATGGACGACGAGAAGTACGCCGCCTTCATGAGCCGTTCGCTGCGCGCGATGAAGGTGTTCCGGCTGCGCTGATCCCACCGAGGGCGGCGCTTGTGAAGGCAGTTCGAAGGCAACATCCGCTACGGAGGAACCTGTGTCGCGTGACCTGTCCGGCTACGACTACGACGTCATCGTCATCGGCTCCGGCTTCGGGGGCTCGGTGTCCGCGCTGCGCCTCACGGAGAAGGGCTACCGCGTCGGCGTCCTCGAAGCCGGGCGCCGCTTCACGCGCGAGACGCTGCCCAAGAACTCCTGGGACGTCCGCAACTTCCTCTGGGCGCCGTCGCTCGGCCTCTACGGCATCCAGCGCATCCACCTGCTGAACAACGTCCTCGTGCTGGCCGGCGCGGGCGTCGGCGGCGGATCGCTGAACTACGCCAACACCCTGTACGTGCCGCCGAAGGCCTTCTTCGACGACCGCCAGTGGGGCCACATCACCGACTGGCAGGCGGAGCTCAAGCCGTACTACGACCAGGCCCAGCGCATGCTCGGCGTCCGGCTCAACCCCACGCTCACCCCCTCCGACGTGCATCTGAAGGCCGCCGCCGAGAAGATGGGCGTCGGCGACACCTTCCACATGGCGCCGGTCGGCGTCTTCTTCGGGGACGGCCAGGACGCCGGCGGCGAGGCGAAGGCCGAGCCGGGCGGCGAGGTCGCCGACCCGTACTTCGGCGGCGCCGGCCCGTCGCGGCGCGCGTGCACCGAGTGCGGTGAGTGCATGACCGGCTGCCGGCACGGCGCCAAGAACACCCTCAACGAGAACTATCTGCACCTCGCCGAGAAGGCCGGCGCCGTCATCCACCCCATGACGACGGTCGTCGGCCTCTCCGAGGACCCCGCGGGCGGCTACCGCGTCGCGACCGCGCCGACCGACAAGAAGCGCAAGGGCAAGCGGCGCGTGCTGCGCGCCCGGCAGATCGTCGTCGCCGCCGGCACGTACGGCACCCAGACGCTGCTGCACACCATGCGCGACGCGGGCGAACTCCCCGGCATCTCCGCCCGGCTCGGCGAACTCACCCGCACCAACTCCGAGGCGCTGGTCGGCGCCCAGACCGACAACCGCCGCTACCGCAAGGCGCACGGCGCGGCGAAGGTCGACTTCACCAAGGGCGTCGCGATCACGTCCTCGATCCACCCCGACGCCAACACCCACATCGAGCCGGTCCGCTACGGCAAGGGCTCCAACTCCATGGGCGCCCTCACCATCCTCCAGATCCCGCACGACACCCGCGCCCCCAAGGCGCTCGCCTTCGCCGCGGCCTGCGCGCGCCACCCGATGCTCACGTTGCGCTCGCTGTCCAACCGCCGCTGGTCGGAGCGCACCATCATCGGCCTGGTCATGCAGTCGCTGGACAACTCGCTGACCACGTACCGCAAGCCCAAGGGCCTGGGCAAGGGACTGCTCACCGCCAAGCAGGGCCACGGCGCGCCCAACCCCGAGCACATCCCCGAGGGCGCCGAGGCCGCCCGGCTCATCGCCGAGGAGATCAACGGCTTCGCGGGCAGCAACGTGGGCGAGCTCATGGGGACGCCGCTGACCGCCCACTTCCTCGGCGGCTGCGCCATCGGCGAGGACGCCGAGCACGGTGTGATCGACCCGTACCACCGGCTCTACGGGCACCCGGGCATCCATGTCGTCGACGGCGCCGCCGTCTCCGCCAACCTCGGGGTGAACCCGTCGCTCACGATCACCGCCCAGGCCGAGCGGGCGATGTCGTTCTGGCCCAACAACGGCGACGAGGACACCCGCCCCACCCAGGGCGAGGCCTACGTACGCCTGCCGGCGGTGGAACCGCGGACCCCGGCCGTCCCGGAGGACGCCTTCGCCGCACTGCGCCTGCCTCTGCTGCCCGTGCCGCCGATCCCGCCGAAGCAGGTCTGACCCCCTCGGACACGTGAAGGGCCGCACCCCGACCGGGGTGCGGCCCTTCACACGGCTCCGGGACTCAGCCGGTCATACGGTTCAGACGGTGGAGCCGGCCTTGCGGCGGCGCACGACGAACATCGCGCCGACGCCGACCGCGACGGCCGCGCCGCCCGCGAGGGCGAGCTGCGGCATGGCGGAGGAGGAACCGGTCGCGGCCAGGCGGCCCTCCGGGGTCACCTGGGTGGTGTTGGCGGGCTTCACCGCGGGAAGCGGCTTCGAGCCACCGGTCTGCGGCTTGGAGTCCGGCACGTGGCCCGGCTTGGTGTGGGCCTTCAGGATGTTGAACTCGTAGAAGTTCTTACCGCTGGAGAAGACGCAGTCGCCCTTGCCGTCGGCGTAGGCGCCGATGGCGATCACGAAGCCGAAGCCCGCGGGGGTCGAGGCGTCGGCCGCGATGCGCAGGCTCAGCTTGAACTTCTCGTGGGCGCGGACATCGGTCCAGCCCAGGCCGCCGAAGTCCGGGTTCGTGTCGTTGAGCGAGACGTTCTGCCAGACACCGGTGCCGGGGTTCTTGAACTCCAGCTTCAGGTGCCGGGAGGTGTCCGAGAAGTCCTTGCCGCTGGCAGCGGCGGCGAAGGCGCCGAAGTCGACGCGCTTGTAGCTCTTGGCGGAGTTGTTCGCGATGTCGATCGTGAGGCCGTGCCAGCCGCTGCCCGCGACGATCTTCGAGGGCAGGCCACTGAGGGTCGTGGTGAACGTCTTGTCCACCGGCAGGTCATCGGAGGACCCGTCGCTGGTGTCCGTGCACTTGCCCGGGGTCGTCGGGACCGTCGGCGAGTTGGAGGGGCTCGGCGTGGCCGAGGTGGTCGGCTTGGCCGATGCCGTGGCCGTCGCGGTGGCCGTGGCGGTCGCGGTCGGGGTGGCCGTCGGGGTCGCCGTCGGCGTGGCGGTGGCGTCCGGGGTGGCCGAGGCGGTCGCGGACGCGTCAGCGCCGGGGACCGTGGTGTCGGCGAAGGCGCTGGTGGCGGAGAGAAGTGCGGCGGGCGCTATGACAGCGGTCGCGGCGACGGTCACCAGAGTGCGGCGGAGCTTCATGCGAGACCTCTCGGGTCTGAAAAAGAGCTGGAGAAGCCGCCGCGGGAGGGGTCACGCAGGACGGCTGCGCTGATCGTATGACCAGGTCAGAGCCGAGAGGTGTGCCATTTCGATAACGCGGAACCGCTGAGGGAGAGGTCGGCACCGGACAGATCGGCGCAAACTTTGGCAGTTGCCCACGCTTGCCGGGATTTCGCTGTGACGTATGTCATGCCGCTTCGGCAGGGGTGGCCGGGCGATGGGGACGGGACAGGCCGTACTCCGATCGGGGGTCGGAGGAACGATTCCGGGGGTGCGGATGAGTAGGGTGGGTTTCGCAGAGCGGCCGGATCCCAGCGTCCTGGGAGCCGACCGCCTCTTTGGAGTTGCGACCGAGCAGCTGTCCCCTGCTGCCCGGTCACGGAGCACGGAGCGAGGTCCCACGGCCTGCCGCACGAATGGGCAGGCCTCATCGCTCCGCATTGATACCCCGCTCAGCTGCGTCTGAGCGGCATCCTGTTCGTCCACGCGTGGTTGTGGTCGACCGCCCCTGGCTGGCACGGACACCCCATCCAACGAAGGGGCCCCCGGGCCGGTCACGTGCCGTACGGGTGATGCCGCCCGAACGGGCGATCCGCAGAAACGTCACACGCGGCCGCGGCACAGCTCCAGCAGGGTCATCGCGAGGGTCGTCCCGGGCCGGCCGAGCTCATCACTGAAGTGGTTCAGCACCTCCATCTCGCGGGACAGGTTCACCCGCCGGCCGCCCGAGCCGATGCGGGCCCGCTGGATCTCCGCCGAGACGGCCATCCGTTCCGTGACCAGCGCGATGATCCGGGTGTCGAGATCGTCGATCCGGCCGCGCGCCCCCGTGATGAGGGCCACCGCCTCGTCCGTGCGTGCTCCGGTTTCGGCGGGGGCCGGGGCGGTGGCGACTGCTGCTGACTGGGTGCTCATCGTGAGGTCTCCTGTGATGACTGGGCCGGACCGGGCCCGGAGACGACAGACGCCCCGGACCGAAAGGTCCGGGGCGCCTGGGAAGTCGCTTGTCAGTAGCTCAAGCAGCACGACCATGGCAGCCGGACCAGCCGGTGCCATAGGTAAACGCGAAGATCGCGGAGTGCGTGCTCGAGGACATGCGGACCAGTATGGCGACGGGCACGCCGGGTAGCCAGCCGCCGACCGGATGGTGAGACGGGAGCGCCCTCGTGGAAACGGTAGAATCAGGGTCCGATCCCTCGTACATAACGCCGGAAGGCCGCCCGTGGCATCAGCGACCCCAGCCGCCCCCGACCACACCCCGGACGTCGTCCTGGTAGTGGACTTCGGAGCGCAGTACGCCCAGCTCATCGCCCGACGCGTCCGCGAGGCCCGGGTCTACAGCGAGATCGTCCCCAGCACCATGCCGGTGGACGAGATGCTCGCGAAGAACCCGAAGGCGATCATCCTCTCCGGCGGTCCGTCGTCGGTCTACGCCGAGGGCGCCCCCTCGCTCGACAAGGCGATCTTCGAGGCCGGGGTCCCGGTCTTCGGCATGTGCTACGGCTTCCAGCTGATGGCGGTGGCGCTCGGCGGCACCGTCGACGACAACGGTGCGCGTGAGTACGGCCGCACCGCGCTGTCCGTGAGCAAGCCCGGCTCGACGCTCTTCGAGGGCACCCCCACCGAGCAGTCCGTGTGGATGTCGCACGGCGACGCGTGCTCGGCGGCGCCCGCCGGCTTCGCCGTCACCGCCTCCACCGACGTGGTGCCGGTCGCCGCCTTCGAGGACGACGCGCGCAAGCTGTACGGCGTCCAGTACCACCCCGAGGTGCTGCACTCCACGCACGGCCAGCAGATCCTGGAGCACTTCCTGTACCGCGGCGCGGGCATCGCGCCGGACTGGACGACGACGAACGTCGTCGAGGAGCAGGTCGCGGCGATCCGCGCCCAGGTCGGCACCAAGCGCGCGATCTGCGGGCTCTCGGGCGGTGTGGACTCCTCGGTGGCCGCGGCCATCGTGCAGAAGGCCATCGGCTCCCAGCTGACCTGCGTGTACGTCGACCACGGGCTGCAGCGCAAGGGCGAGTCCGAGCAGGTCGAGAAGGACTTCGTCGCGGCCACCGGCGTGCAGCTGAAGGTCGTCGACGCGGAGGAGCGCTTCCTGACCGCGCTCGCCGGCGTCACCGACCCGGAGACCAAGCGGAAGATCATCGGCCGCGAGTTCATCCGCGTCTTCGAGCAGGCCCAGGCCGAGCTCGTCGCCGAGGCGGGCGCGGCCGGCGAGGACGTCGCCTTCCTGGTGCAGGGCACCCTGTACCCGGACGTCGTCGAGTCCGGCGGCGGCACCGGCACCGCCAACATCAAGTCGCACCACAACGTGGGCGGGCTCCCCGACGACATCGAGTTCGAGCTGATCGAGCCGCTGCGCCAGCTCTTCAAGGACGAAGTCCGGATGGTCGGCCAGGAGCTGGGCCTGCCGGAGGAGATCGTCCAGCGCCAGCCGTTCCCCGGCCCCGGCCTGGGCATCCGCATCGTCGGCGAGGTCACCAAGGAGCGCCTGGACCTGCTGCGCGAGGCGGACTTCATCGCCCGCGAGGAGCTCACCGCGGCCGGCCTCGACCGGGAGATCTGGCAGTGCCCGGTCGTCCTGCTCGCCGACGTCCGCTCGGTCGGCGTCCAGGGCGACGGCCGCACCTACGGTCACCCGATCGTGCTGCGCCCGGTCTCCTCGGAGGACGCCATGACCGCCGACTGGTCGCGGCTGCCGTACGACGTCCTCGCCAAGATCTCCACCCGCATCACGAACGAGGTCGCCGACGTCAACCGCGTCGTCCTCGACGTGACGAGCAAGCCGCCGGGCACCATCGAGTGGGAGTGACCTCCCGCTGAGCCCCGGGCCGTGTCGTCGCACGGTCGCCGCGCCGCCCCTCCTGCCTGCTGGGAGGGGCGGCGCCGTCGTTCCCGGACTCGCTCCGCACTCTGTTCTTCTCGCCTACCGCGCGGTAGCTTCCGCTGCATGGCCGACTTCCTCCCGCAGCCCGCACAAGGGCGCACGCCGCCGCAGCCGATACCCACCGAGCAGCTGCACTTCGCGCTGCCGCAGACGTTCACCACCACCGACGACGAGCGGCAGCACCGCAAGGAACGGCTGGTGGCCGCGCTGCGGCTGTTCGGGCGGTTCGGGTTCGAGGAGGGCGTGGCCGGGCACATCACGGCGCGCGACCCGGAGTTCACCGACCATTTCTGGGTCAATCCGTTCGGGATGAGCTTCAAGCTCGTCACCGTCAGCGATCTGATCCTGGTCAATCACGCGGGCCAGGTCGTCGAGGGCCGCTTCCACGTCAATCAGGCGGCCTTCGCGATCCACGCGCAGGTGCACCAGGCGCGCCCCGACGTGATCGCCGCCGCGCACAGCCACTCGACGTACGGGCGGGCGCTGTCGTCGCTCGGGGAGCTGCTGGACCCGATCACCCAGGACGTCTGCGCGTTCTACGAGGACCACGCGCTGTTCGACGACTACACGGGCGTCGTGGTCGACGAGGAGGAGGGCCGCCGGATCGCGGAGGCGCTCGGTCCGCACAAGGCCGTCATCCTGCGCAACCACGGGCTGCTGACGGTCGGCGACTCGGTCGACGCGGCGGCGTGGTGGTTCATCACGATGGAGCGGTCCTGCCAGGTGCAGCTGACCGCCCGGGCGGCCGGGAAGCCGGTGCTGATCGACCACGAGAGCGCCGTCCACACCCGTGGCCAGCTGGGCAACGATCTCGTCGCCTGGATCAACTATCAGCCGCTCTACCAGCAGATCTCGCGCAGCGAGCCCGATCTCTTCGGCTAGGACCTGTCCGGCCGCGGCTCGATTCGCCGGGAACTGAGTCGGATCCCAGCGGTGTACGTATCTCCCCATGAGAGAGCCGTACGTGAAGAATCGTTTCCATTCCTGGGGGGGACGCGTACGGCGGGAGAGGCGGGACATCATGCTCCGAACCTGGCGGGAGGCCGCGTCGCGCTATGCGCTGATGCCGCTGCGGATCTTCCTCGGCGTGACCTTCATCTACGCGTCGCTCGACAAGCTCACCGGCTCCGTGTTCTTCACCGATTCCGCGCCGGGATCGCTGGTCGGCACCCTGCACGGGGTGCGCGACAGCGCCGCGATCCCGGCGATGGTCGATCTCGCGCTCAAGGCGCCGCACGCCTTCGGGTACGCCATCGCCTTCGGTGAGCTGGCCGTCGGCATCGGCATCCTGATCGGCCTGTTCGGCCGCCTCGCCGCGCTCGGCGGCGCCGCGATCTCGCTCAGCCTGTGGCTGACGGTCAGCTGGGCCACCGATCCCTACTACTACGGCAACGACCTGGTGTACCTGATGGCCTGGCTGCCGCTGGTCCTCGCCGGGACCCCGCTGCTGTCCGCCGACGGGCTCATCGCCTCACGCCGCCGGTCCGCCGTCACGCCGCTCCCGCCGCCGGACCAGGCGGCTGATCACCGACGTCACCGCGGCGAAAGCCAGACCGCCCGCCGCTAGGGCCACCGTCAGCGGCCGGGACGGGTCCCAGCCGCCGGCGGCGTCCAGCAGGAACACCGTCGCGAGGCCCAGCAGTACCAGTCCCATCACGAGGGACGCGGGCTCGAATCCATGCCGTTTCACCGGACCACCCTCAGCTGTCCCGCGCCCACCTCGACGTCGAGTTGGATCGTGCCGGTCGACGGGACGCCCGCGTCCGGTTCGAAGACCACCTGGCTGTGCTCGTCCGACTGGATGCGCACCCCGTGGTTGACCTTGCCCGGGAGCTGAATCTCGCCGAAGCCCATCGTGTAGTCGAGCCGTACGGTGGCGTTCCTCGGCAGCCGGACCTCGGCCCGGCCCGCACCGACCTCCAACTTGGTCGTGACGGTCTTCCCGCCGAGCGGCAGCGCGGTCAGGTCGAGCAGGCCGTGCCCGCTGCCCTGCTCGTAGTGGGTCTGGACCTCGGAGGCGGCCACCGGCCGCCAGTCCGTCGTCGCCCAGTCCGTGGTCATGCTCTTGGGGACGGCGGCGGCGCCCACCAGCAGCGCGATCGTCAGCACGGCCCAGAAGGCCGTACCGCCCCTCGCCCGGCCGGTCCAGGCGCTGAGGACGAAGGCCAGGCCGAAGACGGCCAGCGCGGACGCCAGCCCGATCTCCAGTGCCGTGCCGAGCGGGTGCCCGTGCCAGGACGCCGCCGTACCGACCGCGCCCGCCATCAGCGCCACGAAGAACGCCAGCACGCCCAGCCAGGACGACTCCCGCCGGGCCGCGGACTTCCTGGCCCGCCAGGCCTTGCGGTCCTGCTCCTCGTACGGGCCGTCGTCCGGCCCCCACAGGTAGCCCGTGGAGCTACTGACGCCGGCCGAGAAGTCCTTGGTCAGCGGATCGCGCCACCACGACGGGGTCACGGGGCTCGGCGGCGCCTGCGCGGCCGGCGGGGCGTCGGCGGCCGGTCCGGCCGCCACCGCGCTCGCCTCGCCGTCGAGCTGGGCGCGGCGGCGCTGCTGCGACCAGTAGACGGCACCCACCACGGCGGCCAGCAGCAGGATCGAGAACCCCTGGTCGGTGCCGTTGCCGAGCATCGACGCGTACAGGCCGCAGCCGACCAGCGCGACGAGCACGGCGGTCAGCGCCGTCCCCTCGACCCGGCCGGACAGCATCCGGTGCGCCTCGCTCTGGTCCTCGCCCTCCTGCGGGATGACCAGCCAGGCCATGCCGTAGACGATCAGGCCGATACCGCCGGTGAGCGACAGCACGGCCAGCACGATCCGGAAGATCACCGGATCGAGCTCGAAGTAGCGGCCCGCGCCGTCGCACACACCCGCGACCACCCGGCGGCGGCTGCGAACGATGCGGCGCCGGGCCGGGGGTTCCGGTGCGTCCGGAAGGTCCGGGGTGGCGTCGGCCTCGGCCTCGAAGGCCGGCCTGCTGTCCTGCGTCATGCCTCCATGGTGGCGGCCCCGGCCGCTCTCCGGCACCAGGTGCAACCCTGGCCGATCCCTGAGCCGACCCCCAGGGGCCGGGTCGGTGGGGCCCCTGGGCACCCGGGCCCCTGGTCCCAGGGGGTCAGGGTGACCTCCGGGAGGAACCCTGATGCCCGGAGCGGCCCCGGCGTGTGACGATCGGGGTATGCCAGCCACCACCCCTGCTCCTGCGACGGGCGCGTCCTACCTGAAGCCGCCCGACCCGGCGGACCCGCCGGCGCGCAAGCTCTACCGCAGCTCCGAGGGCCGGATGGTCGGCGGAGTGGCGCGCGGGCTCGCGGGGCACCTCGGGCTGCCGGTGTCGTGGGTGCGTGTGGTGTTCGTGGTGCTCGCGACGTTCAACGGCCTCGGCATCCTGCTCTACGCGCTCTTCTGGTTCTTCGTGCCGCTCGGCGTCGGCGGGGTGAGCGAGGCCAAGGAACCGCGCGACGCCAAGTCCTGGCTGGCCGGGCGGCGGCCCGACAAGGGCCAGATCCTTGCGCTCATCGCGCTGTTCATCGGCCTCGGCGTCCTCGTCAGCAACCTGAACCTGGGCGCGGCCAACGCGGCGATCTGGCCGCTGCTCGTCATCGGCCTCGGCGTCGCCCTCGTCTGGCGGCAGGCCGACAACGCCCGCCGCAGCCGCTGGGTCGAAATGAGCCAGGGCAAGCGGTTCTGGCCGATCGCCCGTGGTGCCGCCGGCGTGCTGCTGGTCGGGGCCGGGGTCACCGGCTTCCTCGTGGTGCGCAGTTCCGGCAGCCACCTCGGCGGCATCCTGCAGGCGGCGCTCGCCGTGCTGGTCGGGGTGGCACTGATCGCCGGACCGTACCTCGTACGCCTGACCCAGGACCTGTCCGCCGAGCGGCTGATGCGCATCCGGGCTCAGGAGCGTGCCGAAGTCGCCGCGCACGTCCACGACTCCGTACTGCACACCCTCACCCTCATCCAACGCAACGCCGAGGACCCGCGCGAGGTCGCCCGCCTCGCCCGTGCTCAGGAGCGTGAGCTGCGGGCCTGGCTCTACCGGCCGGAGGGAACGGGAAAGGAGGACGAGCCCACGAACTTCGCCGACGCCGTACGCAAGGCCGCCGCCGAGGTGGAGGACGCCCACGGGGTGCCCGTCGAGGTCGTCTGCGTCGGCGACTGCCCGCTGGACGACAATCTGGTCGCACAGATGGCAGCCGCACGCGAGGCAATGGTGAACGCGGCCAAGTACGGTGGCGACGAAGCGGTTCAGGTGTACGCCGAGGTCGAGGAGCGCAAGGTCTTCGTGTCCGTGAGGGACCGGGGGCCCGGATTCGACCTCGACCAGGTGCCGGACGACCGCATGGGCGTCCGGCAGTCGATCATCGGCCGGATGCAGCGGAACGGCGGCGAGGCGCGACTGCGCAGCGCACCGGGCGGGGGCACGGAAGTGGAACTCGAAATGGAGAGGGTGGCGTCATGACTGAGGACCGACGCGTAAGGGTCGTGCTCGTCGACGACCACCGGATGTTCAGGACCGGTGTACAGGCCGAGATCGGCGAGACCGAACGGACGGGCGTCGAGGTCGTCGGCGAGGCCGCCGACGTGGACCAGGCCGTCACGGTCATCACCGCGACCCGCCCCGAGGTCGTCCTCCTGGACGTGCACCTCCCCGGCGGCGGCGGTGTCGAAGTGCTGCGGCGCTGCGCACCGCTCATGGGCGACGCGGAGCGGCCCGTCCGCTTCCTGGCGCTGTCGGTCTCCGACGCCGCCGACGACGTCATCGGCGTCATCCGCGGCGGCGCGCGCGGCTATGTCACCAAGACCATCACCGGCCCGGATCTGGTCTCCTCGATCTTCCGGGTCTCCGACGGCGACGCCGTCTTCTCCCCGCGGCTGGCCGGCTTCGTCCTCGACGCCTTCGCCTCGACGGACGCCCCGCCGGTCGACGAGGACCTGGACCGCCTCACCGTGCGCGAACGCGAGGTCCTGCGGCTCATCGCGCGCGGCTACGCCTACAAGGAGATCGCCAAGCAGCTCTTCATCTCGGTGAAGACCGTCGAATCGCATGTTTCGGCGGTGCTCAGGAAGTTGCAGCTCTCCAACCGGCACGAGCTGACGCGATGGGCGACGGCACGGCGCCTGGTCTGAGGGCCGGCGGGTCCGAGGCCGTCGGGTTCAACGGCCTCGGCGCGGGCGCGGGCCTACGGCTCAGGCGGCCGGGGCCGGGGTCGGGTCCGTGAGGCTGTCGATGACCATGTCGGAGAGTCGGACCTGGTACCAGACGTCCTGGCTGGTGCCGTCGGCCCACCGCTCAGTAATGATGATCTTGGTGTGGGTGGCGGTGCTGGTGCTCTCCGTCGTCGACCAGGTCTTGGGGAGCTCCTGCTTGCGCAGGACCGGGTCCGTCTGGTGTTCGGAGGCCCAGGCGGTGAGTGCGTCGTCGAGTTCGGTGGTGAGGTACTCCTCGCGGACCTGGACCGGGGTCTTGCCGCCGTGCTCGATGCCCTGCACGGCGTCCTGGTAGTCCTGGAAGAAGCTGGCGACCTGCATTTCCGCGCGCGATGACATCCGCGCGGTCGCGGCGGACACCGCCTGCTGGCTGGGCGCCTGTGCCTGAGCCTGTGCGGGGAGGATGAACAGGCCGGCGCCGACTACGAGTGCGGCGGTGCAGGCGCCGATCACGGCGCTGCGCAGCTTCGTACGGTGGAACATGCGGAAACTCCCTGGGAATGAGCTGAAGGGGACACGGCACTGAAGCAGCACGTCACAGCCCTCCGGTAGTGCCCATTCGGGTGCGACCGGGCCGCGGACCCGCGCAGACGGATGGACATCTCCGTGCGGCCCAAGGGAAGAACGGTTTCCGCGCACCCCAGGCTGAGTCACTGTCAGAACCACCCGCACGGCCGGTGGTACGAGCCCGGACACGCCGCGTCGGGCCTGGGTGCTCGGCCCCGAGGAGTCAGCCGGTCGATCGTCCCGGACTCATGACGGCCGGCTCGCCCCCGAGAAGGGCATCTCGTTGATCGGGGCGATGCGGACCGGGGCGCCCGGGTGGGGGGCGTGGATCATCTGGCCGTTGCCGATGTAGAGGCCGACGTGGCTGATGCCGGAGTAGAAGAAGACCAGGTCACCGGGTTGGAGTTGGGACTCGGAAACGCGCTGGCCGGCGTTGATCTGGGTGTACGTGGTGCGGGGGAGCGAGACGCCCGCGGCTTTCCAGGCGGCTTGGGTGAGGCCTGAGCAGTCGTAGGAGGACGGTCCGGTGGCGCCCCAGACGTACGGGAGGCCGAGGGCGCTGTAGGCGAAGGCGACGGCCTGGGCGGCGCGGGCGGAGGGGGCCTGGATGCCGCCGGGGGCGATCGGGACGCGGTCGGTGGAGCGGTCGGCGTGCTGAGTGCCGGATGCCGTCCCGGTGTCGTCGCCGCCGTCGTCCGCAGTGGCCCGCTGGGCGGCCGTGAGGCGGTCCAGGAGGACCTGGGCGTCATGGAGCTTGGTCTCGATGGTGCGCTTGTGCTCCGCGAGCTTCGTCTGGGCTTCGCTGAGGGCGGCGAGTTTGGCGTCCGCCGCGTCGTGCGTCGTGCCGATCTCCCGCTGCTGTTCGCCGAGGGTGCGCAGGATGTCGGCCTCGCGGCCGCTCACCTGGTCGATGAGGGCGGCACGTTCGAGATACGTGTCGGGGGTGGAGTCCAGGGCGAGCTGCATGGCCGGGTCGATGCCCCCCAAGCGGTACTGCGCGGCGGCGATGGCGCCGATCTGGTCGCGGGTGACGTTGAGCCGGGCGGTCTTGCGGGCCATCTCGTCCTGGAGCCTGCCCAGGTCGGCGCGGGCGTCGTCGGCCGCCTCCTTGGCGCCGTTGTACTGCTCGGTGGCCTGCTCCGCCTGCTCGTACAGGGCGTCGACCTGGGTCTTGACCTCGCCGACGCTGAGCTGCGGGTCGGCGTGGCCGGTCTCGCCGAAGGCGGTGACCGACGCGGCTCCCGCCATGGCGAGGGTGGCCGCGGTTCGTGCGGTGGTTCCGGTGAGTGAGCGCTGCTTGGGCTTTCTGTGCGACGCCACGCGGCCGTCACTCCTTTGTGCCTAGCGGGTGCCCGCCTGCTGGGACCTCGATCCGGCGGCGTCCGCACGGGGAAGCGGAACACCGCCGGATCTTCGGCGGGGGTGGCCGTGCTGTCGGGGTCCGACGGCAGTGGGGTTCGGCCACCTGGAGGAGGACGCTAAACCTGGCGGGTGCGCAGGAGCACGGCGTAGAGCAGGTCTGGTCCCAATCGGCCGTTGGGTGATCGTCATTGATCAGTGTTCGACGGGTGAAATGGCCACTCGCCGAACGGCCTTGACCGTTGGGGCAGTTGTCACTCCGTGGGCGACTCGTCCCTGCTACGGGGCGTGCTCGATCTCCGGGGCCTGCGCGGCCACAGAGCCGTCCCGACCGCGTACGCGGTGGCGCACACGGCGGCGGCCGCGACCGCCGGGCCCCAGGCACTGCCGTCGGAGGGGGCGAACGCGGCGACGAGGACCAGGCCGCTCGCGCCGTAGGCGGTCAGCGGGATGTGGCGCGAGCGCAGTTGGCGGATGCCCGCCGGGCCGGCGGCGCAGGCGTCGACGATGAGGAGATAGGTCAGCAGCAGGGCCGTGACGCATGACGCCAGCCAGACGGGCGGCGTGCTGAACGCGGCGAGGCCGACGCAGCCGACGGCGAAGACCGTGTTGCGGTGCTGGGACAGCAGCGCGGTCTTGCGAGCCGAGTACTGGACCGGGCGCCGGACGAGCGGCGGGGCCGCCCACCAGGCCAGCACGACCGCGGCGAGCGGCGTCAGCACGTCGCCCATGCCGGGGGAGCTGGTGACGACCGGGTCGCAGGCCGCGAGGGCCAGCGCGACACCGAGGCCGCGCACCGGCCAGACCGGGACCTGGGGGAGGGACATGGCGGAGGACGGGGACACCGTGGCGGGTTCTGGAGGCAGGGAAGGGGTCATCGGGTCCTGCCCTGGATTCGGGTGCGGAGCAGCGGCGCGAGGGCGAGGTCGAGGCTCTTGCCGGCCGACTGGGCGACGACCGGGATGCCGCGTTCCCGCAGCGCGAACCGCATCGCCGCCCGGTCGGCGAGCCAGAGCCGCCGGGCCAGGTGCCCGACGGTGTCGCCGGGCGCGATGTACGGGGCGCCGGTCGGGATCTCGATGACGACGAGGGGGTTGCCGCGTTGTGCGAGATCGCCCAGCACCTCGAGGATCCGCTCGTCGGCGAGCTGGGTGATCGCGTAGACGAGCGCGCCGCGGGGCAGCGCGGGCGGGGGGAGGCGCTGGAGGGCGGGGACGGAGTAGCCGAGGTCCTTGCGGACCTCCAGCACGCTCTCGACGATCCGGTAGAAGTAGCCCCCGCCGGAGCCCGGTTGCAGCCAGCGCAGCGTGCCGCCGATCGACACCAGGCCGACCCGGTCGTGGCTGCGCAGATAGGCGCGGGTGAGGCCGGCCGCGGCGCGCACCGTCTCGTCGAGTCCCGAGGCCCTGGTCGCGGGGTCGATGAAGTCGACGAGCGCGTCGACCAGTACGACGGTGTCGGCGGTGCGTTCCGCGGCGAACTGGTTGATCTGGATGCTGCCGCGCCGGGTGGTCGAGGGCCAGTGGATGCGCCGCTGCCGTTCGCCCCAGATGTGCGGGCGCACCCCGACGACCTCGATGCCGTCGCCGTTCTGCCGGGCGGTGTGCTCGCCGAGGCGGTCGGGCAGCCGGACCGGGATGGGGGTGAGGGAGGCCTGGGTGGGCACCGGGAAGACCTGGATCTCCCCGAGTTCGGCCCGCACGGTGCGACGGGCGAGCCCGCCGGTGTCGTAGACGTCCACATCGACGGTGCCCAGGCTCCAGCGGCCCCAGCGGCGGGCGGTGAGGGCGAGTTCGACGACCGGGCCGGCCACGGCGAGCGAGGTCAGCTCGACGCCCGGCCCGAGGGTGATGCCCGGGTCGATCCAGCCCGCGGCGCCGTCGAAGTCGAGCCGGACGCGGACGGCGATGTCCTCGTTCTCGAAGCAGCGGCCCGGTCCGGTCTCGACGGCGGCGCTCAGCCGGCTCGGTCGGCCGGACGTCATCGCAGCTCCCGTCACCGCTCCCGGTCCGGCCAGTACGAGCAGCACCACCGGGCCCGCGGCCAGCGCCAGCAGCCACGCGTGGCCGGTGAGCAGCGCGGCGGCGGCCGCCACGGCGGCCACTGTGAGCAGCCGCAGGGCGCGTTCGCCGGCCCGCCAGCCGGGTGGCGGCGGGGACGGCGGCTCGGCCGGTTCCGCCGCCTCGTCGGCGGTGGCGTCCGGTGGGCCGCCCAGCGCCCGCGCGATGTGTGCGGGGACGGCGGCCGGGCGGGCGGCGGGCCGGCCCGGCGGCTGTCGGCCCGCGGTCACGGCCGCGCTGCCGGCCGCCGGAACGCGCCCTGCTGGTCCTCGGAGTGCCGGTCGTCGGAGCGCTGGTCGTCGGGCAGGGTCTGCGGCGCCGGTACGGACCGGGCGAGTTCGGCGATGACGTCGTCGGCGTTGATCTGCCGCACCCACAACTCGGGCCGCAGCGTGACGCGGTGCGCGAGGGCCGGGACGACCAGGGCCTTCACGTCCTCCGGGGTGACGTAGTCACGGCCGTCGAGCACCGCGCGGGCGCGGGCCAGCTGTACGAGCGCGAGTCCGCCGCGCGGTGACGCGCCGACCTGGATCTGCGGATGGGCACGGGTCGCGCCGATGAGGGCGACGACGTACGCGATCAGGTCGTCGTCGACCTCGACGCTCTCCAGGCTGGCCCGCATGGCGAGCACCTCGGCGGGCGTGCTCAGGGTGTTGAGCACGGCTTCGGGGGCGGCCCGGTCGAGCCGGATGCGGAGCATCGACGCCTCGTCGCGGGGCGGGAGGTAGCCCATCCTGACGCGCAGCAGGAAGCGGTCCAACTGGGCCTCGGGGAGGCTGTACGTGCCCTCGTACTCGATCGGGTTGGCGGTGGCGATGACCACGAACGGCTCGGGCAGCCGCCGGGTGACGCCGTCGACCGAGACCTGCGCCTCGGCCATCGCCTCCAGCAGCGCCGCCTGGGTCTTGGGCGGTGTGCGGTTGATCTCGTCGGCGAGCAGCAGATGGGTGAAGAGCGGTCCCGGCCGGAAGACCATCTCGCCGCTGCGCTGGTCGTAGAAGGGCGCTCCGGACACGTCCGACGGCAGCAGGTCGGGGGTGAACTGGATCCGGCGGAAGTCGAGTCCGAGCGCGGTGGCGAAGGAGCGGGCGAGCAGGGTCTTGCCGAGTCCCGGCAGATCCTCGATGAGGATGTGGCCGCCGGCGAGGACGCCGAGCATGACCAGTTCGAGGGAGTCGGGCTTGCCGACCACGGCGCGTTCGATCTCGGTGAGCACCCGGCGGGCGCGTTCCCCGGCCTCGCGCGGCGTCAGGACCGGGGGCGCGGTGGCGGACTGAGCGGCGGATGCCTGAGCGGGAACCTGAGGGGCGGGTACCCGACCGGAAGTGGGCTGAACGGAGGTGGGCTGAGCGACGGGGGGCTGGGCCGGCTGAATGGTCGTCACGGTGCTCCTGGAAGGACGTTCGGCGGTTCAGTGGTTCCAAGGGGGTCGTCGGTCACCGTTACAGCTCGTCGAGACGGTCGACGACGGCCCGCAGGACCTGTGGCGGGATGGTGCCCTCCGGGGCGGGCCGGCGGGGATCGATCCAGGGCCACAGCTCGGGGCCGACGACGGCGGCGGCCCGGTCGGGCTGGGCGCGCAGCGAGATCCCGTGCCGTTCGGCGAGCCGGGCCGCGTACAGCCGCTGGAGGCCCGGTCGCAGGGTGTGGGTGAAACCGTCCTCGGACGACATCCCCTGGGCGACCGCGCGGCCCCAGTCGCCCAGCCGGGGCGTCCTGCTGCCCAGCAGCCGGACCGGTCTGCGGTAGCCGTGGTCCTGGGAGTCGAAGCCCGTCGCGTAGCGGGCGGTGAGCAGGGCGACCGCCGCGATGAGCACCGCACCGGTGCCGGCCGCCGCGAATCCGCCGGCCAGGGCGAGGGCGGCCTCGGTGCCGGCCGCGACCGTGCCGAGCACGAGCAGCGTGTGGCGCGTGGAGCCGGGGGTCACCGGTCGCCCGCCGGGGCCCGGGTGCCCGGGGTCGCTACTCCTACGGCTGCCACGGCCTCCGGGGCTTCCACGGCGGCCAGTTGGGCCGCGATCGTGTCGAGGGCGGCGCCGGCCCGCCGCAGATGGCCGTCGTCCATCGGGTGGCTGGAGTACCGCGCCTCACGGAAGAGCTGGGTCAGGTCCGCGGCCGCCGTCCCGGTCAGCGTCCCGCCGGCGACCGTGCGGTGCAGCAGGTCCGTGGGGCTGTCGGAGTCGAGCCGGGCGACCCCGGACCGGCCGAGGGTGGTCTCCATCGCCGCGTAACAGGCGATCACCGCCGCACGGGCGTCCTCGCCGTGCAGCGCGCGGCGCCCCGAGTCGACGGCGCCGGCCAGCGCGCTCTCGGCGGTGTCCGGGCTGCCGGGGATCAGTTGGAGGCCGGGTCCCGCCGTGCCCGCCAGGTACCAGCGCAGCCAGCGGACGAGCGCGACGACGACCACGACCGCGGCCAGCACCGCTCCGACGACGAGCAGCAGATGGAACAGATCGAAGGACGAACCGGCGGTCGCCTGCCCGGTGGAGGACGGCGGCTGCGCCGGTGCCTCGGTGGCGGGCGGCCCGCTCGCCGTCTCCGTGGGGAGGCTCGCGTCGTTCCGCGGCTCCGTGCCGGTCGGGTTGCTCCGGTGGCTCAGCAGCACGGCGACGGGCACCACCGCGGTGGCGGCGGTCAGCAGCAGGAGCGCCGCGTCCTTGAGCCGTTCGGCCACCGGGTCCGGGCTGTCGACGTGCTGCACGGCCCGGCGGTAGCGCGCGGCGAGCAGCGCGCCGCCCACCACGCACGCCAGGGCCAGCAGCAGAAGGTACCCGCCGTGGTACGAGAGCGGGCCCGAGCCGTCCGGCGGATCGAGCACCGACCGGCCGCCACCCGCTCGCAGCGCACCGGCCGCGAGGACCGGACCGCCGATCGCGGCGGTGGCGAGCAGGAGGACCGGCCGACCGGTGATCCGGGCCAAGGTGTCAGGCGAGTCGCACAGCGCCGGCGAACGGCATCCAGCTCATCTTGCCGACCTCGACGACGCCACCGGGGTGCGGGGCGTGCACGATCTCGCCGTTGCCCAGGTAGATGGCCACGTGGCTGATGCCGGAGTAGAAGAACACCAGGTCGCCGGGGCGCAGCTCGGACTGCGAGACGCGCGTGCCGTCGTTGATCTGGGTGTACGTGGTGCGGCTGATGCTGATGCCGGCCGAGCGGTACGCGGCCTGGGTGAGACCGGAGCAGTCGTACGAGTTCGGGCCGGTGGCACCGGAGACGTACGCCTTGCCGCGCTGCGCGAGCGCGAAGCTGATGGCCTGCGCGGCACGGCCGCTGGCGGGGCCGTTGTACGTGTAGCTGGCGCTGTCGGCGCTGCCGGACTGCTGGGTGTCCAGCGTGGCGACCTTCTTGCGGTCCTCGGCGGTGAGGCTGTTGAGCAGCTTCTGCGCGTCGGCGAGCTTGGCCGCGGCGGTCTTCTTCTCGGCGGCCAGCTTGGTCTGTGCGGCGGCGAGGTCCGCGACGCTCGCGGCGGCCTTGGTGCGCTCGGTCGTCGCGGCCGCCTGCTGGGTGCGGAACTCCTTGATGGCCTCTTCCTGCGTGGCCGACACACGGTCCACGAGGTGGGACTGCTCAAGGTACTTCTCCGGGTTGTCGGAGAGCAGCAGGGCGGTGGTCTGGTCGACGCCGCCTTCGCGGTACTGGGCGGCGGCGAACTGGCCCAGGGTCTCCCGCGCTTCGTTCAGCTTCTGGGTCTTCTTCGCGACCTCGGCGAGCAGCAGATCGGCCTTCGCGCGCTGCTGGTCGGTCTTCTCCTTCGCCGCGTTGACGTGCTCCGTGGCGGCTTCGGCCTTTTCGCGGAGGTCGTCGACCTGCGCCTTGACCTCGGTGATGGAGGGCTTCGCGGGCGCGGCGCTCGCGGACTCGCTCAGCAGAGTCACAGTGGCCAGCGCCACCGTCGTCAGGCCCACCACGGCACGCGGGCCGGTGGAGGCGAGTATTCGGGGGCGCGGTTTGCGGTGCGACGCCAAGGCAGACATTCCTTCCGTGGACCGCTTACCGGGTTAGCTGACGGGTTCGGGCGATGGAAGGCTGCCCTACGGTGCTCACGTCCGTTGTGCGGACGTTCGCCCCGATTCACCCCAAGTCCTGCGTGTGGGTCCCCGGTTCCGGCCTCGCGGTCGGATTCAGCGGAGGCAGCTCGCCGTCGGCACTGCGCCGGCTTGTGGAACGAGCTGCCTAGCGGGCCACCGTAGTCAACTTGAGTGACTCTTGGGAAGTTTCCATCAGAAGGTGAGCGAAATCGCTTCGTTACCTTACCTATTGTGACCGTCCGTCCGAATGGCGGGCCGACAGTCGGGCCCTGTCGGGCCGCCTGTCGATCCGCGACATTCGAGACGGTGAACTTCAGGACGGGCGAGAAGCTCCGTAAACCGGCATTTGGGTGATCGGTGCGATCTTGACGACCGTGCCGGTGTGCGGCGCGTGGATCATGTTGCCGTCCCCTATGTAGAGGCCGACATGACTGATGTCGTCGTAGAAGAAGATCAGGTCGCCGGGCCGCAGGTCCGACATCGAGACGCGCTCGCCGGCCTTCACCTGGTCCCAGGTGGTGCGCGGCAGGGTGACGCCGGCCGCCTTCCAGGCCGCCTGCGTCAGCCCTGAGCAGTCCCACGAGTCCATACCCGTCGCACCCCACCCGTACGGATCCCCGAGCTGAGCGCGGGCGAACGCGATGGCCTTCGCCGCCTTCGACGAGGTGGTGTTCGAACCCGAACCGCCGGTGCCCGTCCCGGCGCCGGTCTTCGCGGCCTCCTTGGCGGCGGCCTCCCGTGCGGCCTTCTCCTTGGCGGCGACCTCCGCGGCCAGCTTGCGAGCCTGCTCCTCCTTCTTGGCCACCAGCGCCTCCAGCCGGGCCTTCTCCTGCGCGGTGAGGGAGTTGAGGAGCGTCTGCGCCGCCGCGAGCTTCTGCCGGACGGCGGTCTTCTCCGTCTGCAGCTTGGTCTGCGCCGAGGTCAGCGCGCCGAGGCTCTTCACCGCCTCGGTGCGCTTCTGCGTCGTCGTGGCCTGCTGGGTGCGGAAGTTCTCGACCGCTTCCTTCTGGTTGCCGGTCATCCGCTTCATCTGGTGCGTCTGGTCGAAGAACTGCTGCGGATCGGCGGAGAGCAGGAACGTGCTCGTCCCCTCGACGCCGCCGCTGCGGTACTGGGCGGCCGCGTACTGGCCCAGGACGCGCCGCGCGTCGTTGAGCGACTCGGTCCGCTGTGCGACCTGGCTCAACAGCGCCTCGACCTTGGAGCTCTGCTGGTCGGCCTGCTCCTTCGCGCCGTTGTAGCGCTCGGTGGCGACCTCGGCGTCGTGGTTGAGCGCGTCGACCTTCGCCTGGACCTCTTCGATGGAGGGCGGCTGCGGCTGCGCGGGCGCCGCGCTCGCGGTCTCGCCCAGCAGGGTGACGGTGGCCAGTGCCGCCGCCGTGAATCCGACGGCCGCGCGGGGGCCGGTCGTGGTGAGCAGGCCGGCGCGTATGCCGGGGCGGGGTTTGCGGTGCGACGCCAAGGCGGGAAATCCTTCCGTAAACCGCTTACCGGGTTAGCTGTCGGGTTCGGGCTGTCGGAAGGTCGCCCTACGGTTCGTGCGGAACGTCCCCTGCGGAACATCCCGTGCGGACCGATTCACCCCAGTGATGCCAGTGGGTCCCCGGCTGCGGCCTCTCGGCCGCACTCAGCGGAGACGGTCCGTGACGGCGTGTTGCCGAGGTGGAGGACGGACCGCCTGGTCCGGCACGGTAGCCAACTCTCGTGTCCGGTGGGAAGACCGGTGTCCGATAGGCCCGAAACCATTTCGTGATCTGTGCTCGGTGGTCGGATCCGGTCGCGGAGAGTGACGAATCTTTCAGGCCCGGTCCACGTCCGGACGGACTCCGCCAAGCGGAGTGTGAGGTGTCAGTGGGGGCGCCTAGACTCGGGAAGCGATGAGCAGCCTCTTTGACGACAGCTTCCTGGCCGACCTCCAGGCCCCCGACCACGCGTCGGAATCCGTCCCGCCGCCCCCGGAGCACGGGTCCGCGCACCGGCCGGACGATGCCGCGGACGACCTCTTCGGCGGGCGCTTCAACGAGCCCCCGCACGGTGGCCGGGACGCGTACTACCGGGACGGGGCCGCCCGCCCCGTCGTCGACCCCGCGCAGCTCCTGGAGGGGCTGAACGAGCAGCAGCGCGCCGCCGTCGTGCACGCGGGCGGGCCGCTGCTCATCGTCGCGGGCGCCGGATCGGGCAAGACGCGGGTGCTGACGCACCGCATCGCCCATCTGCTGGGCACCCGCGGGGTGCACCCAGGCGAGATCCTCGCGATCACGTTCACCAACAAGGCCGCGGGCGAGATGAAGGAACGCGTCGGCGACCTCGTCGGCGCGCGCGCCAACGCGATGTGGGTCATGACGTTCCACAGCGCGTGCGTGCGGATCCTGCGCCGCGAGAGCAAGAAGCTCGGCTTCACCTCCAGCTTCTCGATCTACGACGCCGCCGACTCCAAGCGGCTCATGGCGCTCGTCTGCCGGGACCTGGACCTCGACCCCAAGCAGTTCCCGCCGAAGGCGTTCAGCGCGAAGGTCTCGAACCTCAAGAACGAGCTGATCGACGAGGAGGACTACGCCCGGCAGGCGGAGAACCCCTTCGAGAAGCACGTCGCCGAGGCGTACGCGCTCTACCAGGCGCGGCTGCGCGAGGCCAACGCCCTGGACTTCGACGACATCATCATGACCACGGTGCACCTGCTCCAGGCGTTCCCCGACGTCGCCGAGCACTACCGGCGCCGGTTCCGCCACGTCCTCGTGGACGAGTACCAGGACACCAACCACGCCCAGTACACGCTGGTGCGCGAGCTGGTCGGCACCGGCGACCACACGGCCGAGCTGTGCGTGGTGGGTGACGCGGACCAGAGCATCTACGCCTTCCGCGGTGCCACCATCCGCAACATCCTGCAGTTCGAAGAGGACTACCCGCAGGCGACGACGATCCTGCTGGAGCAGAACTACCGCTCCACGCAGACGATCCTCACGGCCGCCAACGCCGTCATCGAGCGCAACGCAGGCCGCCGCGCCAAGAACCTGTGGACCGACGCCGGCGACGGCCCGATCATCACGGGCTATGTCGCCGACCACGAGCACGACGAGGCGCAGTACATCGCCGAGGAGATCGACCGGCTGACGGACGCGGGTGACTCCCGCCCCGGTGACGTCGCCGTCTTCTACCGGACCAACGCCCAGTCGCGTGTCTTCGAAGAGGTCTTCATCCGCGTCGGGCTGCCGTACAAGGTCGTCGGCGGGGTGCGCTTCTACGAGCGCAAGGAGGTCCGCGACATCCTCGCGTACCTGCGCGTCCTGTCGAACCCCGAGGACACCGTCCCGCTCCGCCGGATCCTGAACGTGCCCAAGCGCGGTATCGGCGACCGGGCCGAGGCGATGATCGACGCCCTGTCGCTGCGCGAGAAGATCTCCTTCTCGCAGGCACTGCGCCGGGTCGACGAGGCGTACGGCATGGCCGCCCGCTCCTCCAACGCGGTCAGGAAGTTCAACGAGCTGCTGGAGGAGCTGCGCACCATCGTCGAGTCGGGGGCCGGTCCCGCGACCGTCCTCGAAGCGGTGATGGAGCGCACGGGCTATCTCGCGGAGCTCCAGGCCTCCACGGACCCGCAGGACGAGACCCGCATCGAGAACCTCCAGGAACTCGCCGCCGTCGCCCTGGAGTTCGAGCAGGAGCGGGCCGCCGCCGAGGACGCGGAGCCCGGCACCCTCTCCGAGTTCCTGGAGCGCGTCGCGCTGGTCGCCGACTCGGACCAGATCCCGGACGACGAGGAGGGGGGCGGCGTCATAACGCTGATGACGCTGCACACCGCCAAGGGCCTCGAGTTCCCGGTGGTCTTCCTCACCGGCATGGAGGACGGGGTCTTCCCGCACATGCGGGCGCTGGGCCAGGCCAAGGAGCTGGAGGAGGAGCGGCGACTGGCGTACGTCGGCATCACGCGGGCGCGCGAGCGGCTGTACGTGACGCGGTCGACGATGCGCAGCGCGTGGGGCCAGCCCTCGTACAACCCGGCCTCGCGCTTCCTGGAGGAGATCCCGCCCACGCTGATCGACTGGAAGCGGACCGGCCCGGTGGCCGCGCCGGGGGCCGCGATGTCCGCCGCCGCGTCGTCGTTGTCGTCCTCGCGCGCCAAGGCGGGCCCCAAGGGCTTCGCGACCCGGCGGGCGACGGACCGGCCGGTGATCGCGCTGACGGTCGGGGACCGGGTCACGCACGACCAGTTCGGCCTCGGGACCGTCGTCGGGGTCAGCGGTACCGGTTCCGACGCGCAGGCGACGGTCGACTTCGGCGAGGAGAAGCCGAAGCGGCTGCTGCTGCGGTACGCGCCGGTCGAGAAGCTCTGACGGCGGGGCTCGCGCGCCTCCGGCGAGGGCCGGAGGCGGGTCGGGGGAGCGCTGTCAGCGGGGGTCGAGCCCGTGCGCCAGCAGCCACGGCAGCGGGTCGATCGGCGTACCGCCGTGCGGCCGGACCTCGAGGTGCAGGTGCGGGCCGGTGGTGTTGCCGGTGTTGCCCGAATACGCGATGACCTGGCCGGCCTTGACCGTGCCGGAGCGGATCTTGGTGCTGCTGAGGTGGCAGTACCAGGTCTCGGTGCCGTCGGCGGCGGTCACTATGGCCATGTTGCCGTAGGAGTTGTTCCACTGCGTGCGGATGGTGCCGTCGGTCACGGCCGACACGGGAGTGCCGGTGTCGACCGGGAAGTCGATGCCGGTGTGCAGCGCCATCCAGTTGACGCCGGACTGGCCGTAGTACGCGCTCAGTCCGCGCGCCGACACCGGCAGCAGGAACTTCGGCCGCAGGGCCTCCTTGCGTGACGCCGCGTCGGCCTTCGCCTTCTTCGCGGCGGCTTCGCGGTCCTTGAGGTCGATCCGCTCCTGCGTACGGCTGGCGCGGGTGGCGAAGTCGTCCGCGTCGGAGGTGACTCCGGCGAGCTGGGTGTCGAGCTTCGAGACGGGCGCGTTCGTGGCGGTCTTCTCGGAGGCCTCGGTCTTCGTCGTCGCATGGGCGCCGGGCACATCGCTGATGGCCGCGGCGGCGCAGGCCGCCACACCCATGACGGCGACGGACGGTACCGCGATGGTCAGGAGCGCGGAGCGCTTCGCGGGCCGCTTGCGGCGGCAGCCGCTCCCACCGCCGCGCGGGGCCGCCGGGACGTGGGCCACGTCGATCTCGGACTCGGAACCGGTCTCGGAACCGGTCTCGGAGCCCGTCTCGGAACCGGTCTCGGAGCCGAGGTCGAGTGCGGGGTCCAGGTCGTGGTCGAGGTGCAGGTCGTGACCGAGGTGGTCGGCGTCGGGTCCGGACTCGTGCGCGGGCGCCGGTTCCGGCTCGTACGCGAACTGAGTGGTGTAGTCGGCGCCGTACTCGTTCCCGTACTCGTTCCCGTAGTGCGGTGCGTCGGCCGAGGGGCCGGCGTATCCGGGTACGGGCTCCGGTGTGTAGCTGTGCTCGACGGGCGCGGCCTGCGCGGGCACGGTGTGGACGCCGGTGTCCCAGGACATCGCGTCGTAGGTGCCGGTCGGGTAGCTGCCGGTGTCCTGGCCGGGGGCGTTGTAGCCGTACGCCGGGTACTGGCCGGAGTCCCAGTTCTGCTGCGGCTGCTGCTGTTCCTGCTGGTGGAACTGCGGCTGCGACTGGGACGGGACGTGCGGCTGCTGGGACTGCTCGGGGTACGTGGGGTAGCTGCCGGTCTGGGCCTGCCAGAAGCCGCTCGCGTCGTAGCTGCCCGTCTCGTGGACGGACGCGTCGTAGCCGTGCTGCGCCGGCTGCGGGACAAACGCGTAGCTGCCCGTGGCGCCCGTGTCCGCGGTGCCGGTCATCGCTCCGAAGAGCGGATCGCCGTCCGCGAAGGTGGTGCCGATGTTCTGGTACGAGCCCGTCGAATAGGGGTCGTAGCCGTAAGCACCGTAGTCGGGGGCGTACCCCGACGGGTGACGATCGTTCACCGCCTACTTCTCTTTCGCCTCGGCAGCAGGAGAATTAGCGGTGACTGTAGCCCCCTACCCCCGACGGCGACAATCTTCGGCAGGTTCCGGATCCGTACAATGCGTTGTGTTCGAATTGAATTCGACGGCTATGCCGCGTTCTCGGCGCCCACCGCGAGCTCCTCGCCGGTCAGCGACTGCCGGATTCCGGCCGCCACGGCGGCGTGCACCGGCAGTGCGAGATGCCCGATTCCCGCGACTTGCACATTGTGTACCACCAGGTCGGGATGGTCGATGCGGGCGGTTTCCACCGGGATCATCAATTGGTCCAGGTCGCTCCAGAAGGCGACGAAATGCGTGCGGCAGCCGGGGGCCGGTTCCGTCAATTCGTTCATGAGATCGGAACCGGGGCGCATTTGCCGCACGATCGGGTGCGGCGTCAGCAGCGGGACGGCGCGGGTGCCGGAGTGCGGGGTGCCCAGCGTCACCACCGTGCGGACCCGGGTGTCTCCGCCGAGGCGCTGCACGTAGTAGCGGGCGATCAGGCCGCCGAGGCTGTGGCCGACGATGTCCACCTGGCGCTGCCCGGTCTGTTCGCAGATCTGCTCGACATGGCGGCCGAGCAGTGCGGCGGCCGTACGGATGTCGCAGCTCAGCGGGGAGTAATTCAGAGCCTGGACGTGCGTCCAGCCGTGCTTTCGCAGGGAGCGGCGGAGAAGGGTGAATACCGAACGATTATCGACGAAGCCGTGCAGCAGCAGAACGGGACGATGTGCGGCCGCCACGGCCCGCAGTCGCGCCGTACCGGAACTCGCATCCGTTTCCGTGTGCGAGCCGGTGTGCGAGGGATTGTGGGGATCTGTGTCGGTGTCCGCGTCCGTGTCCGTGTCCGTGTCCGTGGAGGGACCGGGGCCGGGCCGGTCGCGCTCGGGGAGGATGCCGGTCGGATAGAGGAAGAGATGGCCGGTCAGGATGACGAGCTCGAAAACCGCCGCGCGAATGACCGCTGTGCTGCGCAGCCAGCGGCCCGTGGCGACGGCTCCGAACGACAGGGCGCTCATGGCCCACCTCCCGTGCGGCACGACGGGAGACAGCTCCGTCCCCCGTGTGCCCTAGTCCGGAGAGCCGTACAGCGGGCCCCGGCTCCCCGGGAACGCATCGGACCCGCCGGCCACCTCCGGTGGAACGGAGGGCGGCGCCGGGCCCAACGTGTCGCGAACGTGTCCCACCGTGTGATTTCCCCCTCGCTCCGCACCGCGAAACTGTCCGGTGCGGGATGCTGGAGATAACGTTCGTTCACACTCGGTCCCACTTGAGGTCCCGCTCGGCCGGCGATGACGCCGGCAATGTCATGGAGGCAGTGATGGGAGTGTCCGGTCCGATCCGCGTGGTGGTGGCCAAGCCGGGTCTCGACGGTCATGATCGCGGGGCCAAGGTCATCGCCAGGGCGCTGCGTGATGCCGGTATGGAGGTCATCTACACCGGCCTGCACCAGACCCCCGAACAAGTGGTCGACACCGCGATCCAGGAGGACGCCGACGCGATCGGGCTCTCCATCCTCTCGGGAGCGCACATGACGCTCTTCGCGAAGGTCCTCGACCTGCTGAAGGACCGTGACGCCCTGGACATCAAGGTCTTCGGCGGCGGCATCATCCCCGAGGCGGACATCGCCCCCCTCAAGGAACTCGGCGTCGCCGAGATCTTCACCCCCGGTACTCCCACGACCGACGCCGTGGCCTGGGTCCGGGCCAATGTCCGCCAGGGCGCCGAAGCCTGATCCCTCCCGGGGGCGGCTCCCGGAACCCCCACCGCTCCGCCCCCCGGCCGGATCATGAGGCCGGGGCGGCCGGCGCCGGGGGTTCGAGCTCCGCGAGCATCACGGCCCGCAGCCGCAGCGTGCCGACCAGTCGCTGGAACGCCTCCGCCCAGTAGCTGCCCGCGCCGGGCGATCCGTCGTCCGGTTCGTCGGTCGCGGCGGTCAGTACGGTGAGCCGCTCGGCCTCCGCCGGGTCCAGACACCGTTCGGCCAGGCCCATCACCCCGCTGAAACTCCACGGATAGCTGCCGGCGTCCCGCGCGATGTCGAGCGCGTCGACCACGGCCCGGCCCAGCGGCCCGGCCCAGGGGACGGCGCAGACGCCGAGCATCTGGAACGCCTCGGACAGGCCGTGGGTGGCGATGAACCGGGCCACCCACTCCGCGCGCTCCTCCTCCGGCAGGATGGAGAGCAGCTTGGCGGGGTCGCCGACCGCCGCGACCGGTGCCGCGGGCGCCGGCGGGGGGCCGAGCAGGGCGCGGGCCCACGCGGGGTCGCGCTGGCGCACCGCGGCCCGGCACCAGGCGGCGTGCAGATCGGGCTGCCAGTCGTCCGCCACGGGCAGCGCGATGATCTCCTCGGGGCTCCGGCCGCCGAACCGGACGGTCCAGGTGGCCAGCGGCGCCGCCTCCACGAGCTGACCGAACCACCAGGCACGCTCGCCGCGACCGCTGGGCGGATGCGGGGCCACACCGTCCCGCTCCATCGCGGCGTCGCACTCGTACGGCGCCTCCACCAGGACGCCGATCCCCGCCACGTTCTCCCCGGCGCCGAGCGAGACGCAGCTGCGGGCCCGTTCGGCCATCCGGGCGGCCAGCGCGGAGCCGGGCAGCGCGGACAGCAGCTCGGCCGCGGTCGCCCGGACATTGCGGCTGCGGTCGGTCAGCGCCTGTTCCAGGAACGGCTCGTCGGCGGGTGACAGCCCGGCGCGCAGCGAATCGAGGAACATCAGCCGGTCCTCGGCCCGCTCACCGGTCCACGTCGACCGCAGCAGCGCGAGCGCGGCCCCGGCGTCCTGGCCGCGCAGCCGGGTCAGCAGCGCCACCCTTTCGGCGAACAGGCCCTCGTCCCACAGCTGCCGGATCGCCGCCGGATCCCCGGCCGCCGGCTCCAGACCCCTGACCCCGGCCCGCAGAGCGAACCGCCAGTCCGGATTCAGCTCCGCCAGCCACAGCGCGCGGGGCCCGGCCAGCGTCAGGGCGTCGGCCCGCAGATCGGTTCTGGCGCGGGCGGCGTCCAGCAGGTCGGGGAGCAGGGCGGGCGGCGCGGCATAGCCGTACCGCCCCGCCGCGGTGAGCCACTGCGGGAGCAGCTCGGCGAGGTTGGGGGTCGTGCCGCGTCTCCCCGACGAGCCGCCGCCCGCTGAACGGTCCGCCAGCAGCAGCCCCAGCCTGCGGCGTGCCGCCTCGGGCAGCACCGGCCGCCCGTCCGGCGCGGCGGGCACCGGCCGCTCCCGTGCCATGGCCGGCCGCAGGCCCGCGCGGCGGCTCACGGTGCCGATCGCCGCCGCGTCGAGCAGCTCCGTCGCCGGGTCCAGGGCCGGGTGCGGGCCCCCGGACGCCGCCGGTCTGCGGCGGTCCGTGCCGAGCAGTGCGCTTCCGACCAGGTCGGTCCAGCTGGCGTTCATCATTCCTCCGCGTTCCTCCTCGATGGCGCCCGTCCTGGGCCCGGACCCGGTCAGGCCCTACAACGGGACGGGGGTGGCGTCCGGGCCCCAGGCGGTGAGGGGGCGGACACCGGTGTGGCCGAGCTCGGCGAAGAGCGTGACGGGGTGGCCGCCGGAGACGGCGGCGAGCCGCCAGGGGCCGCGGCCCGCGATCGGCAGTGCGTCCTGGCCGTCGGCGTCGGCGAGCTGCCAGCCGCCGGCATCGGAGCCGGGTATCGGGACGACCCCGGACAGGACGACCGGCCAGGCGTCGAGCCACGGGTCGTCCGCGAGGGCGGCCCCGTACGCGGCGAGGGCCGGGCCGACCGGGACACCGGCCGGTACCGCGCCGGGTGCGGCCGGGCCGTGGCTCTCGCCGAGCACGGCGCGCAGCGGCCGGGCCGAGGGGTGGAAGGCGAGCTCGGCGTCAAGGCTCAGCCCGAGCGGGAGCGCCAGTTCCGGTGCGCGGCCCGCGGCGCCGAAGGAGAGCAGCATCGCGACCCGGCCGGACCGGGCGCCGTGCAGCCAGATCCGACGGGTGGTCAGCCGGTCGTCCGACGTGTCGAGTTGGGAGAGCACCAGCCAGCGGTCCCGGACGGTGGGCCCGGCCAGCAGCTCGGCCGTGTCCGTGGTGAACCCGACGCGGGAGCGCACCGTGGCGGCCAGCGGGCCCGGCAGCCGCTGCTCGCCGAGGTATCCGCGGGTGAGCAGATGGAGCAGCGCGGACTCCTCCAGCAGCCGAGAGGGCCAGTCACCGCCCCCGGCGGCGACGGCGCCCAACTCCCTGACCCGGGTGGCCAGTCCCGGTGCCTGGGCGTCCACCATCCGGGCCGCGATCTCGTCCCACTTCTGGTAACCCTCCCGGTCGGCGCCGGCCAGACCGCCGCGCAGCAGGTCGGTCAGCCGCTGCTCCAGCTCCGTCACACCCGCCGTCACCCGCTGGGCGCGCCGCTCGGCCCGCCGCCGCGCGGCCTGCGGGTCGGCGGGTTTCGCCGGCCCGGCCGCGGCGGCCCTGGTCCGTTCCTGCCGGCTGTCGAGCCACTCGGTCACCCAATCGGGCGCCACCGCGGGCCCGACGGCCCCGCCCGACGCCTCGGACCACAGGAGCAGCAGCCCGAGCGCGTGCTTGCACGGGAACTTGCGGCTCGGGCAACTGCACTGGTAACCGGGGCCCTTCGTGTCCACGACCGTCTGGTACGGCTTGCTGCCGCTGCCCGCGCACAGGCCCCACACCGCGGCTTCCGCCGTACCCGTACCGGACCAGGACGCGGGCATCGCGAGCCTGGCCCCGGCCTTCCGTGACGCTGCGTCAGGAGCGAGCGCCAGCACCTGATCCGTAGTCCACCGTTCCTCCATGACACGACCGTAGGTGCCGCCACTGACAATGCGTCCGACCTGCGGCTTCACCCGTTGTCAGTGGCGTGGTGCATGGTGGAGATCACCGCGGGACCGAGGGGTTCCGCGGCACTGGACAGGGGGATTCATGGCAGTCATGCCCACCGACATCGAGGATGCTCCGGAAGGTGCTCTGCGGCCGCACGCGGAGGAGGCCTTCGCCCATGAACTGAAGGCCCTCGCGGCGGCCGACGACCGTCCGCGGCCGTCCCGTTGGAATCTCTCGCCGTGGGCGGTGGCCCGCTATCTGCTCGGTGGATCCTTGCCCGACGGCACTATCATCACGCCCAAGTACGTCGGCCCCCGGCGCATCGTCGAGGTCGCCGTCACCACCCTCGCCACCGACCGGGCGCTGCTGCTGCTCGGTGTGCCGGGCACCGCCAAGACCTGGGTGTCGGAACATCTCGCCGCCGCGATCAGCGGTGACTCGACGCTGCTGGTCCAGGGCACGGCCGGCACGCCGGAGGAGGCCATCCGCTACGGCTGGAACTACGCGGAGCTGCTCACCAACGGCCCGAGCCGCAGGGCCCTGGTGTCCAGCCCGGTCATGCGGGCGATGGCCGAGGGCCGGATCGCCCGGGTCGAGGAGCTGACCCGGATACCGGCCGATGTGCAGGACACCCTCATCACGATCCTGTCCGAGAAGACCCTGCCGATACCGGAGTTGGGGTCGGAGACCCAGGCCGTCCGCGGCTTCAACCTGATCGCCACCGCCAACGACCGCGACCGCGGCGTCAATGAACTGTCCAGCGCGCTGCGCCGCCGGTTCAACACCGTCGTACTGCCGCTGCCCGCCTCGGCGGAGGACGAGATCGACATCGTCACCCGCCGGGTCGACCAGCTCGGCCGCGGGCTGGACCTCCCGGCCGTCCCCGAGGGCGCCGACGAGATCCGCCGGGTCGTCACCGTCTTCCGGGAGCTGCGCGGCGGGGTGACCGCCGACGGCCGGACGAAGGTGAAGTCGCCGTCCGGCACGCTGTCGACGGCCGAGGCGATCTCGGTGGTGACCAACGGCCTGGCGCTCGCGGCGCACTTCGGCGACGGCGTGCTGCGGGCGGGCGACATCGCGGCCGGCATCCTCGGCGCGATCGTCCGCGATCCGGCCGCCGACCGGGTGATCTGGCAGGAGTACCTGGAGACGGTCGTGCGCGAGCGCGAGGGCTGGAAGGACTTCTACCGCGCCTGCCGGGAGGCGAGCGCATGAGTACGCCGGACGTCGTGACACCCGCCGCACCCCTCGCGGTGCCGCCCGCCGGCGGGCCGTCGGGGGTCGCCCTGCTGGGGGTGCGGCACCACGGTCCCGGCTCCGCGCGGGCGGTGCGCGCCGCGCTCGACGCGTACCGGCCGGGGACGGTGCTGATCGAGGGGCCGCCGGAGGCCGACCCGCTCGTCGGGCTCGCCGCCGAGGACGGCATGCGGCCGCCGGTCGCGCTGCTCGCGCACGTCCTGGACGACCCGGCGCGGGCCGCGTTCTGGCCCTTCGCGGAGTTCTCGCCGGAATGGGTGGCGATCCAGTGGGCCGCAGGACACGGCGTACCGGTCGCCTTCATCGACCTGCCCGCCGCACATTCCCTCGCCCTGCGCACGACACCGGATCAGCAGGACGAAGCTCCGGCGGAGGGATCGCCGGACGGCGGCGAGGCGGCTCAGGCGCTGCGCATCGACCCGCTGGCCGTGCTCGCGGAAACCGCCGGGTACGACGACCCGGAGCGCTGGTGGGAGGACGCGGTCGAACACCGGAGCAGCAGCGGTGACGACCCGCTGGCGCCGTTCGCCGCGCTCGCCGAGGCGATGGGCGCGCTGCGCGAGATGTACGGCGACGGCGGCCAGGAGGACGACCCGGCGCGCGAGGCCCATATGCGGCTGCGGATCCGGGACGCCCGGCGGACGCACGACCGGGTCGCGGTGGTCTGCGGGGCCTGGCACGTCCCGGCGCTCGCCCGGCCGGCGACCGCCACCGCGGACCGGCAGCTGCTCAAGGGGCTGCCCAAGGTGAAGGTCGAGATGACGTGGGTGCCGTGGACGCACCGGCGGCTGTCGCGGCACAGCGGATACGGCGCGGGGATCGACTCACCCGGCTGGTACGGGCATCTGTTCGGGGCGCGGGACCGGCCCGTCACCCGGTGGATGACCAAGGTCGCCGGGCTGCTCCGTGCCGAGGACCTGCCGGTCTCCTCCGCGCATGTCATCGAGGCCGTGCGGCTCGCCGACACCCTCGCGGCCATGCGCGGCCGCCCGCTCGCCGGCCTGAGCGAGACGACGGACGCGATACGGGCGGTCATGTGCGACGGCTCGGACGTACCGCTCGCCCTGATCAGGGACCGACTCGTCGTGGGGGACGTCCTGGGCGAAGTGCCGGACAGCGCGCCCGCCGTGCCGCTGGCCAGGGACCTGACCCGGGAACAGCGCAGGCTGCGGCTCAAGCCAGAAGCGCTGGAACGCGAGCTGGAACTGGACCTGCGCAAGGAGACCGACGCGGGCCGCAGCCGGCTGCTGCACCGGCTGCGGCTGCTGGGCGTCGACTGGGGGAAGCAGGTCCGTTCGCGCGCCGGGACCGGGACGTTCCGGGAGAGCTGGCGGCTGCGCTGGGAGCCGGAACTGGCGATCCGGGTCGCCGAGGCCGGGATCTGGGGCACGACGCTGCTCGCCGCGGCGACGGCGAAGGCCGAGGAAGGGGCGGTGCACGCCGCCGCGCTCGCCGACGTGACGGCGCTCGCCGAACGCTGCCTGGTGGCGGGGCTCCCGGACGCGCTGCCGGTGGTGATGACGGTGCTGGCCGACCGGGCCGCCCTGGAGACCGACGTCGGCCATCTCGCCCGGGCGCTGCCCGCCCTCGTACGGTCCGCCCGTTACGGCGACGTGCGCGGTACGGACTCCGAGGCGCTCCACAAGGTCGCCGAGGGGCTGGCGGAGCGGGTCTGCATCGGGCTGCCGCCCGCCTGCGTCGGGCTGGACGCGGACGGCGCCGCCGAGATGCGCGGCCACGCCGAGGCGGCGCACCGGGCGATCGGTCTCCTGCAGGCCGACGGCCTCCTCGACCGGTGGGCGGTGATGCTGCGGGGCATCGCCGAGCGCGACGGGGCGATACCGGGGCTGCTGCGCGGCAGCGCCACCCGGCTGCTGATGGACGACGGACGGCTCGACGAGGAGTCGGCCGCCCGGCTGATGGCGCTCGCCCTGTCACCGGGGACGCCGTCGGCCGAGGCCGCGGCCTGGCTGGAGGGCTTCCTGGCGGGCGGCGGCATGCTCCTCATCCACGACGAGCGGCTGCTCGCGCTGGTCGACTGCTGGCTCGCCGCGGTACCGGCCGCCGCGTTCAACGACGTACTGCCGCTGCTGCGGCGCACGTTCGGCGAGTTCGAGTCCGGTGTCCGCCGCACCGTCGGCGAGCTCGTCAGGCGCGGCGGCGCGGGCCGGCCCGAGACCGCGGCGGGGGAGACGGTGCCGGGCTTCGGCGCCGGGTTCGACGAGGAGCGGGTGGCGGCGGCGCTGCCGGTGCTGCGGCTGCTGCTGGGGCACCCAGGGGACGGGTTCGACGCGACGGGGGAGAACGGATGACCGACGACACGCGGGTCCACGACACGACGACCGGTGGCATGACGACGGCCGCCGATGAACGGCTGCGCCGCTGGCGGCTGGTGCTCGGCGGAGGGGCCGCCGACGGGACCGGCCGCGAACTCACCGGGCGCGACGCGGCGATGGACCGCACCCTCGGCGCGCTCTACGGAGGTGGGGGCAGCGGCGCGGACGGCAAGGGCGGCCGGGCGGCCGGTCTCGGCGGCTCCGCGCCGCAGGTCGCCCGGTGGCTCGGCGACATCCGTACGTACTTCCCGTCCTCCGTCGTCCAGGTGATGCAGCGGGACGCGATCGACCGGCTCGGGCTGTCGGCGCTGCTGCTGGAGCCGGAGATGCTGGAGGCCGTCGAGGCCGACGTCCATCTCGTCGGCACGCTGCTGTCGTTGAACAAGGCGATGCCGGAGACCACGAAGGAGACGGCGCGGGCCGTGGTCCGCAAGGTCGTCGAGGACCTGGAGAAGAAGCTCGCCACCCGCACCCGCGCGACCCTGACCGGCGCCCTCGACCGGTCGGCGCGGATCAGCCGCCCCCGGCACCGTGACATCGACTGGGACCGCACCATCCGCGCCAACCTCAAGCACTACCTCCCGGAGCACGGCACGATCGTGCCCGAGCGGCTGATCGGGTACGGCCGGGCGTCGCGGGCGGTGAAGAAGGACGTGGTGCTCTGCATCGACCAGTCCGGTTCGATGGCCGCCTCCGTCGTCTACGCCTCGGTGTTCGGGGCGGTGCTGGCCTCGATGCGGAGCATCGACACCAAACTGGTCGTCTTCGACACCGCGGTGGTCGATCTGACGGACCAGCTGGACGATCCGGTGGATGTGCTCTTCGGCACACAACTCGGCGGCGGCACCGACATCAACCGCGCTCTGGCGTACTGCCAGTCCCTGCTCACCCGGCCGGCGGACACCGTGGTCGTCCTCATCAGCGATCTCTACGAGGGCGGGATCCGGGACGAGATGCTCAAACGGGTGGCGGCCATGAAGGGTGCGGGAGTGCAGTTCGTGGCCCTGCTGGCGCTGTCCGACGAGGGTGCGCCGTCCTACGACCGCGAGCACGCGGCCGCGCTGGCCGCGCTCGGAGCGCCCGCTTTCGCCTGCACACCGGACCTGTTTCCCGAGGTGATGGCCGCCGCGATAGAGAAACGGGCGCTGCCCGTACCAGAAGCCTGACGCGAGCCTGACAACGCGCTCTGTGACCGTTCTCACCGCTCACATGTGACCTGCGATTTAGGGACCTACGTCCCACGGGGATAACCTGCGAGACGGACATGCCGCGTACTTCGGTGACCGTGTGCGCCCTCCTTGTGACCGCGTAGTCACGCTTCCCGTATCGGCACGTTCGCGTAGAAAACAAACCGCGATCACCAAGGACGGACGCGCGTGGACCTGTTCGAGTACCAGGCGAGGGATCTCTTCGCCAAGCACGGTGTACCGGTGCTGGCCGGTGAAGTCATCGAGACGCCCGAGGCGGCTCGTGAGGTGACCGAACGTCTGGGTGGCCGTGCGGTCGTCAAGGCGCAGGTCAAGGTCGGTGGCCGAGGCAAGGCCGGCGGCGTGAAGCTCGCCTCCGACCCCGCAGACGCGGTCGCGAAGGCCGACGCGATCCTCGGCATGGACATCAAGGGCCACACGGTCCACAAGGTGATGCTTGCCGAGACCGCGGACATCGCGGAGGAGTACTACGTCTCCTTCCTGCTGGACCGCACCAACCGCACCTTCCTCGCCATGGCGTCCGTAGAGGGCGGCGTGGAGATCGAGATCGTTGCGGAGGAGAACCCGGACGCGCTGGCCAAGATTCCGGTCGACGCCAACGAGGGCTGCACCCCGGAGAAGGCCGCCGAGATCGTCGCCGCGGCCAAGTTCCCGGCCGAGATCGCCGACCAGGTGGCCGACGTTCTGCAGAAGCTGTGGACCGTCTTCATCAAGGAGGACGCCCTCCTCGTCGAGGTCAACCCGCTGATCAAGTCCGGCGACGGCAAGATCATCGCGCTCGACGGCAAGGTCTCGCTCGACGAGAACGCCGAGTTCCGCCAGCCGGACCACGCGGCCCTTGAGGACAAGGACGCCGCCAACCCGCTGGAGGCCGCGGCCAAGGCCAAGAACCTCAACTACGTCAAGCTCGACGGTGAGGTCGGCATCATCGGCAACGGCGCGGGTCTCGTCATGAGCACCCTCGACGTCGTCGCGTACGCCGGTGAGAAGCACGGCGGCGTCAAGCCCGCCAACTTCCTCGACATCGGTGGCGGCGCCTCCGCCGAGGTCATGGCGAACGGCCTGGAGATCATCCTCGGCGACCCGGACGTCAAGTCCGTCTTCGTCAACGTCTTCGGTGGCATCACCGCGTGCGACGAGGTCGCCAACGGCATCGTCCAGGCGCTGGAGCTGCTGGCCTCGCGCGGCGAGAACGTCTCCAAGCCGCTGGTCGTGCGTCTCGACGGCAACAACGCGGAGCTGGGTCGCAAGATCCTGACCGACGCCAACCACCCGCTCGTGCAGCGTGTGGACACCATGGACGGCGCGGCCGACAAGGCCGCCGAGCTCGCGGCTGCGAAGTAAGGGACAAGGTCACCACACCATGGCTATTTTCCTGACCAAGGAAAGCAAGGTCATCGTCCAGGGGATGACCGGCGCCACGGGCATGAAGCACACCAAGCTCATGCTTGCCGACGGCACCAACATCGTTGGCGGCGTCAACCCGCGCAAGGCCGGCACCAGCGTCGACATCGACGGCACCGAGGTGCCCGTGTTCGGCTCCGTCGCCGAGGCGATCGAGAAGACCGGTGCCGATGTCACCGTCATCTTCGTGCCGCCGAAGTTCGCGAAGGACGCCGTCGTCGAGGCCATCGACGCCGAGATCGGCCTGGCCGTCGTGATCACCGAGGGCATCACGGTGCACGACTCCGCCTCGTTCTGGGCGCACGCCGGCGCCAAGGGCAACAAGACCCGCATCATCGGCCCGAACTGCCCCGGTCTCATCACCCCGGGTCAGTCCAACGCCGGCATCATCCCGGGCGACATCACGAAGCCGGGCCGCATCGGCCTGGTCTCGAAGTCCGGCACGCTCACGTACCAGATGATGTACGAGCTGCGTGACCTCGGCTTCTCGTCCGCCGTCGGCATCGGTGGCGACCCGATCATCGGCACCACCCACATCGACGCGCTGGCCGCGTTCGAGGCGGACGCCGACACCGACCTGATCGTCATGATCGGTGAGATCGGTGGCGACGCCGAGGAGCGGGCCGCGGACTACATCAAGGCCCACGTGACGAAGCCGGTCGTCGGCTACGTCGCGGGCTTCACCGCCCCCGAGGGCAAGACCATGGGCCACGCGGGCGCCATCGTCTCCGGTTCGTCGGGCACCGCCCAGGCGAAGAAGGAGGCCCTGGAGGCCGCCGGCGTCCAGGTCGGCAAGACCCCGTCGGAGACGGCTCGCCTGGCGCGCGCCATCCTCGCGGGCTGATGTCCGTCTGCTGACGGCCGTTCGTCTGCTGACGGCTGAGAGGTCGTCACACGTGACGACGCGGGCCCGTCCCCTTCGGGGGACGGGCCCGCGTTTGCTTTGTGCGGCCGGTGGGGCCCTGTGCCTCTCAGCGCTCAGGGGGCAACCGGGGTGCTTGTGCGGGGGGTGCGGCGGGTTTGACGGGCTTGACGGGTTTCATGGGTGCGGTCGTCCGCTGGGTGGGCTTCGCGGGGCCCGGCCGGCCGATGCGGCCGGCCTCCGGCACGCCCTGCCTCGGAGTGGCGGAGGGCGGCGCGGTCACCGATGTCGGCCGGGCACGGTGCGGCAGTTCGCCGACGCGGTCGTACGTCACCACCAGCGCGGCGCCCGTCGCCCCGGCGATCAGCGCGGTCAGCGCCACCGCGGACAGCGTCCTGCGGCGCACGCCGCGCTCGCTCGCATCGCGCACCCGGGCGGCGGGGACCTCCGGGACCTCCGGAGTGATGGCCGTTCCCGCTCCAGGGTCTGTTCCGAGGTCTGTTCCGGGGGCAGGCTCCGGGTCCGGGTCCGCGAGGATGGCCTTCAGCCGCGCCGGTGCCTCGTCGCCCAGCTCCGGGACGGCCGCGCTCAGCGCCGCCCGCGCCTGGGTGATCCGGCTCGCCGTCGCGACCGTGCTCGCCTCGCTCTCGGCGGCGGCCACGGGCAGATCGAGCCCCAGCCCGTCGTAGAGCACCAGCGCCTGCCGCTGCGAGGGCGACAGCCGCAGTACGGCCGCCCGCACCGCGCCGTCCCGTTCGGAGCCGCGCAGCGTCCGCGCGGCGGCCCGTGGATGCGTACGGCGCCCCGGCACCCACTGCTGCCAGGGCGCGAGCGCGTACTCGTACGCCGCCGCGCGCACCCAGCCGACCGGATCCGGATCCGCCGCGACCTCCGGCCACCGCTGCCACGCGAGATCGAACGCGCGGTGCACGGCATGCCGCGCGAAGCCGGGATTCCCGGTGATCAGGTCCACCTGCCGCACGATGCCGCTCACGCTGTGCGTGTACAGACGGTCGAAGGCGGCCTCGGGCCACGGCGTGGGGTCGGTCGGTGCGGTCGGTGCGACCGGTGGATGCGGTGCGGTCGGTGCGGGTGGCGGGGGTGGTGACGGCTTGGGCTTCGGTGTCCGCGGTGGCGCCGGCGGTGGCGGTGGCGTCGGGTCGGCCGCTACGGGGATCGCCGGAGGGCGTGGCTTCACGCGCCGCTGGGGGGTGTTGACCGGCTTGGGAGCGCGCTTGACGGCGACTTCCGGGCGCTCGGGGAGGGGCGCGATGGGAGCCGGCTCGACCGGGGAAACAGCGGGCCGGGCCGCACGGGTGACGAGGTGTGAGGATTCGGGAGCGTTCGTCTGGGGTGGAGGTGGGGTGGGGGACGGAGAGGCGCGCCGGGGCTGGGACGGGGACCGCTGGGACTGGGGCGGCTGGGGCTGGGACTCGGACCGGGGCTGGGACTCGGACCGGGGATCTGGCTTCGGCTGCGGTTTGGGCTCCGGTTTGGGCTGGGGCTTCGCCTGGGGCTTCGGCGCTGGTGAGCCGGCGCGTGTGCGGGTCCTGGCGCGCTTGGGACGTTCTTCGGCCGAGGTCTTCACCGTCTTCGCGGCCTTCTTGGCGGTAGAGGCCTGCTTCGCCGCCTTCCGCGCCGTCACGTGCCCGACCTCACACAGCCGCTCCGACCGCCTTCGAATCCCCGTACGCACGATTGTGTGAAAAGACGCATAAAGTCATATTGCGCGACACGACGGGCGTTCGCCCGCTACCCGCTCAAATCGGTGTGTTCTTGGCACCATGGGTCGACGTGACCCACATGACGGACGGTTTCCCCAGCCTGCCCGAGCGTGCCGCGGACGCCCGCCGCGCCTCCGCGGCGGCCGCCGCGTTCAGTGGCGGGGTGGTCGCGGCCGGTCTCGGGCTCGGGGCCCTCGCCGTCACCGTTCTCTTCCTGTGGATCAGCGCACCGTTCCCGGACAGCGGCCTCGACGGGGCCCTGCGGATCGCCGCCGACCTGTGGCTGCTGGCCCACGGCGCGAGCCTGTTGCGGACCGACACGCTGTCCGGGCTGCCCGCGCCGGTCGGCGTCACGCCCCTGCTGCTCACGGTGCTGCCCGGGTGGCTGCTGTACCGGGCCGCGGCCCATGCGGTTTCTCCTCCCGAGGGGGAGGGGGAGGGGGCGGTCGAGGGTGGTGACGGTTCCGGTGGTTCCCGTGGTTCCCGTGGTTCCGGTGGGCCGACGGAGCCTCGGGTCGCGGCTGCCGCCGCGGGCTGGCTCGTCGCCGGATATCTGCTGGTCGGCGTCGGCGCCGTGCTCTACACCTCCTACGGGCAGGTGCGCAGCGATCCGCTCAGCGCGCTGCTCCATCTGCCGGTCGTGGCCGTTCTCGCGGCCGGGGCCGGCGCGTGGTCCGGGTGCGGGCGACCTGCGGTCGCGCTTCCCCGGGCGGTACGCCGGTGGCTCGACGAACTCTCGCTGCCGCGTTGGCTGACGCTTCCGGCGGGCGGTCTGCCGGCCGCCCTCCGTGCCGCCGCCGCTTCCACCGCCGTGCTCGTCGGGGGCGGCGCGTTGCTGGGCGGGGCCTCGCTCGTCTGGCATGAACGATTGGTCGGACATTCGTTCGCGCAGCTCAGTGCTCCGCTCTCGGGGCGGTGTGCGGTGCTGCTGGTCGCTCTCGCGCTGGTGCCGAACATGGCCGTGTGGGGTGCGTCGTACGCGCTGGGGCCGGGGTTCGCGGTGGGCGCCGGGAGTGTCGTGGCTCCGGCAGGGTTGGGCGCGTCCGGGCCGGGGCCCGGATCCTCCTGGCCTGATGCCGTGCCGAACTTTCCGCTGCTCGGGGCCCTTCCCGCGCCTGGTGCGACGCCGCTGAGCTGGGCGGTGCTGGGTCTTCCGGTGCTGGCCGGACTCTGTGCGGCCTGGCTCGTGGGCGGCGCCGCCGCGGCGGGCTCCTGGCGCCCCGCCCGCACCGCGCTGGTCGCCGCCCTCGCCGCCCTCGGCTGCGGCGCGGCCACCGGGCTCCTCGCCGGCTGGTCGGCGGGCCCGATGGGCTCGGCCGTCCTCGCGGACTTCGGGCCGAGGTGGTGGGCGGCGGGGGGTGCGGCGCTGGGGTGGACGCTGGTGGTGGGGGTGGCGGGTGCGGTGGGGGTGCGGTGGTGGCATGTGCGGGTGCCGGTTCCGGCGGAGCCGGTGTCTTGGGGGGAGCGGTGGGGGAAGGTGCGGGGGGTTTTTCGGTGGCGGTGGTCGTGGTCTCGGTCGGTGCCGGTGCTGGTTCCGGTTCCGGTTCCGGTGCCGGTGCCGGTTCCGGTGCCGGAGTCGGTGGCTGAGGTTCCGGAAATGCCGCCGATGCCGGTGGTGCCGCCGGTGGTTCCGCCGGCGGAGTGAGCGGGTCGGTGCCCGGGTCCTGCGGGGTGGGGCTTCGAAATCGACTATTTACGGGCCTGGCGGCCCACAAATAGCTCGGCAGCATTTCGAAACCCCACCCCTCCGGCCCCGGTCCCCTCACGTCACAGCCCCGGGGTGGGCGCCAAGCCCGCTCCGGCCGCGGGCCCGCAGGAGTCCGGTCCCGTCGGTAGGCGAAAGGGCGGGCGGGGGGCGATGTGCCACCGACCGCTTCCACCGGCAGGCGTATCTCGGGGCGCAGCGCCCGTACCCCCGCCGGCAGGCGAAAGGGCGGGAGGGTGGGGGAAAGCCCGCCGCAGGCGCAACGGTGGGGCGGGTGTCGATGTGCCCTCACCCCTGCCGACGGGCGTATCGCGGGGCGCAGCGCCCGTCCCCCCGCCGGTAGGGCAAAGGGCAGGTGGGTGGGGAAGAGCCCGCCGCAGGCGTGGCGGTGGCGGCGGCGTACCCCGCCCCCGCCGGCAGGCGAGAGGTGGGGGCATCCGGCGGGAGGTTGGGGGGGGAAGGGCCCGTCCGGAGGGCTACCCGTCGTTGCCCAGGAAAGAGCGGACCGGCTTCGGGAGGAGGTCCTTGCAGGATTCGCTCGACGGGGCGGTGAGGGCGTCGCGCTTGCAGGTGTAGTAGTCGTTGTAGACGAACTGGAGGGTGAAGCTCGCGGCGACGATCGCCAGGGCGACCGCGCTCGTGATGATGCCGCTCCAGGCCGCCGCCGCGAAGGACCGCTGGGAGGCGGGGTTCGCTGAGGGGTTGGGGCGGGGGGTGTCGGCGCCGGACGCGGCGAGGGCCGCTGCCGCTTCGGCGCGGGCGGCGGCGCGGGTCTCGGGCTTCATGCGCAGGGCGCTGATGCCCCAGTAGAGGGCGAGGGCGCCGAGCAGCAGGCCGATCTCGGTCCAGTGCAGGATCGCGAAGATCAGGGCCCAGCCGCCGCAGACCAGCGCGTAGCGGGAGCGGCGCTGGGCGGGGTCGGTGGGGTCGAAGCGTGAGCCGGTGGGCTGCGGCGGGGTTTCGGGGCCGCTGGGGCGATTGCCGAAGCCGTCCTGGCGGCCGGGCTGCTGGTTGCTCCACTGGCCGCCCCAGCCGGGCGGCGGCGGAGGCGGCGGGGTGCTGTCGTCGTCCTCGGGCGTGCCTTCGGGGCGCCGCGGCTGCCAGGGCTGTTCGGGGGCGCCTTCGGGCGGCGGGGCGAACGGGTTGTCCTGCTGATCGCCCTCGGGCGCACGCAGCGCGATAGTGATCTGTCCGCTGCTCATGATTGGTAGCGCCATCCCCTTGCCGTCGACTCCTCATGTCGTATGCGTCACGCGCAGGGCGCGCGATTGCTGTTCCTGCGGAAGACGCTACCGTCCGCGCGCTCCCCCGTCCCGTGGGGGGACCTTCGCGTGCCGGTATCGTTGCTGACGGCCGACGGCCTCGTAGGGTTCCCCGAATCGCGGGATCCGTCGGCTCATACGATCCTCCAAATCCGCACGGTCTCGAGAGAGAGCCCCGCCAGTGGCTGCGCAAACCCCGGCTCGTCTAGTCGTTCTCGTCTCCGGTTCCGGGACGAATCTGCAGGCGTTGCTCGATGTCATCGAGAGCGATCCCGCGTACGGCGCGCGGATCGTGGCGGTCGGTGCCGACCGGGACGGGATCGCCGGTCTGGAGCGGGCGGAGCGGGCCGGGCTGCCGGTTTTCGTGGTGAAGGTGAAGGACTACGCCGACCGGGCGGGGTGGGACCTCGCGCTCGCGGAGGCCACGGCGGAACACCGGCCGGACCTGGTGGTCTCGGCAGGCTTCATGAAGATCGTGGGGAAGGAGTTCCTCGCGCGGTTCGGGGGACGGTTCGTCAATACGCATCCCGCGCTGCTGCCGAGCTTCCCGGGCGCCCACGGCGTCAGGGACGCGCTCGCGTACGGCGCGAAGGTGACGGGCTGCACCGTGCACTTCGTCGACGACGGCGTCGATACCGGCCCGATCATCGCCCAGGGGGTGGTGGCCATCGAGCCGGATGACACGGAGGAAGCGCTCCATGAGCGCATCAAGGAAGTCGAGCGAGGGCTGCTCGTCGACGTCGTGGGGCGGCTGGCTCGCGACGGGTATCGCATTGAGGGACGAAAGGTATTGATTCCGGCATGAGCGCCGAAGGTACGAAGCGGCCGATCCGCCGCGCGCTGGTGAGTGTGTACGACAAGACCGGGCTGGAGGAGCTGGCGCGCGGACTGCACGAGGCGGGCGTCGAACTGGTGTCGACCGGGTCGACCGCCGCGCGCATCGCCGCCGCCGGGGTGCCCGTCACGCCGGTCCAGGACGTCACCGGCTTCCCGGAGTGCCTGGACGGCCGGGTCAAGACCCTGCACCCCAAGCTGCACGCCGGGATCCTCGCGGACCTGCGTCTTGAGGACCACCAGCGGCAGCTGGCCGAGCTCGGCATCGAGCCGTTCGAGCTGGTGGTCGTGAATCTGTACCCGTTCAAGGAGACGGTCGCCTCGGGCGCGTCGCCCGACGAGTGCGTGGAGCAGATCGACATCGGCGGGCCTTCGATGGTCCGCGCCGCCGCCAAGAACCACCCCTCGGTCGCGGTCGTCACCAGCCCCGGGCACTACGCGGACGTCATCGCGGCCGTCAAGGACGGCGGGTTCGACCTGACGCAGCGCAAGCGGCTCGCCGCCGAGGCGTTCCAGCACACCGCGTCGTACGACCTGGCGGTGGCGATCTGGTTCGCCGAGGGGTACGCGGCCGACGAGAGCCCGTTCCCGGACTTCACCGGCGTCGCCCTCACCCGGCAGCACGTGCTGCGCTACGGCGAGAACCCGCACCAGCCCGCCGCGCTCTACAGCGACGGCAGCGGCAAGGGCCTCGCGGGCGCCGAGCAGCTGCACGGCAAGGAGATGTCGTACAACAACTACACGGACACCGAGGCGGCGCGCCGGGCCGCGTACGACCACACGGAGCCGTGCGTCGCGATCATCAAGCACGCCAACCCGTGCGGGATCGCGGTCGGCGCGGATGTCGCGGAGGCGCACCGCAAGGCGCACGCCTGTGACCCGCTGTCGGCGTTCGGCGGGGTGATCGCGGTCAACCGTCCGGTGAGCGTGGAGCTCGCCGAGCAGGTCGCGGAGATCTTCACCGAGGTCATCGTCGCGCCGGCGTACGAGGACGGCGCCGTCGAGGTGCTGTCCCGCAAGAAGAACATCCGGGTGCTGCGCTGCGCGGACGCGCCGAGCGGCTCGGGCGAGTACCGGCCGATCGAGGGCGGGGCGCTGGTCCAGGTCAAGGACCTGCTGCAGGCCGAGGGCGACGACCCGGCGAACTGGACGCTGGCGACCGGCGAGGCGCTGGACGCCGCCGAGCTGGCGGACCTGGCCTTCGCCTGGCGCGCCTGCCGCGCCGTGAAGTCCAACGCGATCCTGCTCGCCAAGGGCGGCGCCAGCGTCGGCGTCGGCATGGGGCAGGTCAACCGGGTGGACTCGGCGAAGCTCGCGGTGGAGCGGGCCGGCGAGGAGCGGGCGCGGGGTTCGTACGCGGCCTCCGACGCCTTCTTCCCGTTCCCCGACGGGCTGGAGATCCTGCTCGCGGCGGGCGTCAAGGCCGTGGTCCAGCCGGGCGGTTCGGTCCGTGACGAGCTGGTCGCCGAGGCGGCGAAGAAGGCCGGCGTGACGATGTACTTCACCGGGACCCGGCACTTCTTCCACTGACCGGCGGAGACGCGGAGCGGCCCGCACCCCCTCGGGGGTGCGGGCCGTCGCCGTTCTACGGGCGCTTCACCACGACGGTGTGCATGATCTTGTCGGCGAAGGTCTGGTTCTTCTCGTCCCACAGCGGCCACAGGTAGCCGATGTAGCAGGCCATCCCGTCGAGGGCGTGGCACAGCCGGCGGACGAACGCCATCCCGAAGCCCAGCACCTGGCCGTCGGCCTCGCGCAGCAGGTGGATGCCGGCGATCTTCTTGCCGGGGGTCTGACCCGTGGAGCCTTCCCGGTAGCAGAGCCACAGGGTGCCGGCGAGGCTCAGCATGCCGCCGATGGCGATCATCGCGAGGGAGCTGCCCGGCATGGGGGGTACGGGGCAGGTGTCGGTGTTGGCCGCGTCGCACTTGTCGACCGCGTCGACGAACACCTTGAGGAACTTGATGTAGCCCACGGCGAGCAGGACGGTCGGCACCAGGCCGACGATCAGGAAGTCCAGCAGCGTGGCGCCGGCCCGTGCGCCCCAGCTCGCCAGCGGCGGCATCCCCGGCGGCAGGCCGCCCTGCGGGTACCCGTACTGGCCCTGGTTCTGCTGCGGGAACTGCGGCGGCTGCTGCGGGTAGCCGTACCCCTGCGGGGACTGGGGCGGCTGCTGCGGCTGGCCGTAAGGGTTGTTGGGGCCGGGCGGATAGCTCACGTGCGGTTTCCTCCGAGCGGGGACGTGGAGCGTGGGGACGAGGGGCACATCGTCGTGGTCGCGGTGGCGGCAGCGCAAGGCGCGCGGTGGCGGCGGATCGGCCACGGGGTCAAGGGCGCGTCAAGACGCGGCCGGAGGCGGGGATCGGATAACGATCCGAGGCCCGGATTCGTCGGCGGGACCCCCCATCCGGAAAGATGGGGTCATGACCGCCCAGATTCTCGATGGCAAGGCCACCGCAGCCGCGATCAAGTCCGATCTCACGTCCCGCGTGGCGTCGCTCAAGGCCCAGGGCATCGTGCCCGGTCTTGGCACCCTGCTGGTCGGTGAGGACCCGGGCAGCAAATGGTATGTCGCGGGCAAGCACCGCGACTGCGCGCAGGTCGGCATCGGCTCCATCCAGCGCGAACTGCCCGACACCGCCACCCAGGAGGAGATCGAGGCGGTCGTCCGGGAGCTGAACGCGAACCCGGAGTGCACCGGCTACATCGTCCAGCTCCCGCTGCCCAAGGGCATCGACACCAACCGGGTCCTGGAGCTGATGGACCCGGAGAAGGACGCCGACGGGCTGCACCCGATGAGCCTCGGCCGCCTCGTGCTCAACGAGACCGGCCCGCTGCCGTGCACCCCGAACGGCATCGTCCAGCTGCTGCGCCACCACAAGGTGGAGATCAACGGCGCGCATGTGGTCGTCGTCGGCCGCGGCATCACCGTGGGCCGCTCGATCGGCCTGCTGCTGACCCGCCGCAGCGAGAACGCCACCGTGACGCTGTGCCACACCGGCACCCGCGACCTGAGCGGGCTGCTGCGCCAGGCGGACATCATCGTGGCGGCGGCGGGAGTCGGGCACCTGGTCAAGCCGGAGGACGTCAAGCCCGGCGCGGCCGTGCTGGACGTCGGTGTCAGCCGCGACGGCGAAGGCAAGATCGTCGGCGATGTGGACCCGGGCGTGGCCGAGGTCGCCGCCTGGATCTCCCCGAACCCCGGCGGTGTCGGCCCCATGACCCGCGCGCTGCTGCTGGCCAATGTCGTCGAGGCTGCCGAGCGCGCGGCTGCGGGCCATGGCGGCTGAGCCGGAGCCCGGAGAGGTGGCCGCGGGCGAGGCGGCGGCCGCTCCCCGGCCGCACCGGTACGCGCTGTGGACGCGGACCACCGCCCGCCCCGAGGGCGGCGGCCGCGCGGCCGGCCGGGACGCCTCCGCGCCGGCCCGGCAGTGGCCGATCCTGGTGGTGCTCGGCGGGGTCGCGCTCGGCCTGGTGCTGACCGCGGCCGATCACTTCCGGGCGGGAACGGTGCTCGTCGGCGCGGCGCTGCTGGTGGGCGGTGCGCTGCGGTTCACGCTGCCGTCGGTCGGCATGCTGGCCGTGCGCAGCCGATTCACCGACGTCATCACGTATGTGGTGCTCGGTACCGGCATCGTGCTGCTGGCGCTGATGGTGCAGCCGGATCCGATCCTGGACGTCCCGTTCCTCGAGGACATCATCCGCTTCTCGGTGCGCTGATCCCGGTGCCGGCCCGGAAATCGCGCGGCGGTGACCGGGGCCACACCGGGGCGGGTCAACTGTTCCGCCGTGGCGCGATAGCCTGACGGCGGGTCTCTTGATGCCGAGAGACCCACGTTCCGGGGCTAGGGACGCTGCCGGGGCGGCCAGATTTCCCGCAGGAAAAGGCCAGGAGAAGGCAATGACTCGCACCCCCGTCAACGTCACCGTCACCGGAGCGGCGGGCCAGATCGGCTACGCGCTGCTCTTCCGCATCGCGTCGGGCCATCTGCTCGGCTCGGACGTGCCGGTGAACCTCCGCCTCCTGGAGATCCCGCAGGGTCTCAAGGCCGCTGAGGGTACCGCCATGGAGCTCGACGACTGCGCGTTCCCGCTGCTGCGCGGCATCGAGATCACCGACGACCCGAACGTCGCCTTCGCCGGTGCGAACGTCGCCCTGCTCGTCGGCGCCCGCCCGCGGACCGCCGGCATGGAGCGCGGTGACCTGCTCTCCGCCAACGGCGGCATCTTCAAGCCGCAGGGCAAGGCGATCAACGACAACGCCGCGGACGACATCAAGGTCCTCGTCGTCGGCAACCCGGCCAACACCAACGCGCTCATCGCGCAGGCCGCGGCCCCGGACGTACCGGCCGAGCGCTTCACCGCGATGACCCGCCTGGACCACAACCGGGCGCTCTCGCAGCTGGCGAAGAAGACCGGCACCACGGTCTCCGACATCAAGCGCCTGACCATCTGGGGCAACCACTCGGCGACCCAGTACCCGGACATCTTCCACGCCGAGGTCGCCGGCAAGAACGCCGCCGAGGTCGTCAACGACGAGCAGTGGCTCGCCGACACCTTCATCCCGACCGTCGCCAAGCGCGGCGCCGCGATCATCGAGGCCCGTGGCGCCTCCTCGGCCGCCTCGGCCGCGAACGCCGCGATCGACCACGTGCACACCTGGGTCAACGGCACCGCGGCCGGCGACTGGACCTCGATGGGCATCGTCTCCGACGGTTCCTACGGCGTTCCGGCCGGTCTGATCTCGTCCTTCCCGGTCACCACCAAGGACGGCGCCTTCGAGATCGTCCAGGGCCTGGACATCAACGCGTTCTCCCGCGCCCGCATCGACGCTTCGGTGAAGGAGCTCGAGGAGGAGCGCGACGCGGTCCGCGCCCTCGGCCTCATCTGAGCCCAGCGCCTCACGCACAGCACCCGACGGCCCGCCGCCGGTCCCCGAGAGGGACCGGCGGCGGGCCGTCGCGTTGCACGGGAATATGACTCCGGAACCATTCGGGCAGCGGTCGTGTCCTTTATCCTGAGAACTCCGGATTGCGCTCAACTCGCGTTGTTCAGACATGAGTTCGACGATCGGGGGCCGAATGTCCGTTCCCGTGCACCGTGACTCCCGTACGGAGGCCACCCGCCTGCTGTGCGCGGGGGTCTATCTCGACATCGACTTCCGCAGCCAGGTCATCGAGCAGCTGGTCCAGCACGAGGAGCGGCCGGTCGCGCCGTCGCTGGGCGTCGACGCCGTCCCGGTCCTGGCGTACGCGCTGCGCGCCCGCAGCGAGGAGGTGCAGACGTCGCTGCTGCTGCTCTTCGGGTGGGCGCTGTTCCTCGCCGTCGACTTCGGCGCCGGCGGTCCGGTGCCGGGTCTGCCGATGGCGTGGGCGCTGGCCTACGCGCTGCTGTGCATGGTGCTGTGGTCGGCGCGGGCCGCCACCGGCCTGGGCACCGCCGTCTACACCCTGGACCGCACCACCCTGCGCAAGGCCCTGATAGGCCGCCGCGGGCGGCTCACCAAGCTGGTGCCCCTCGGGCCGCGGCTGCTGCTGGCGGTCTACTGGATCGCCGCCCTGACGGTGTTCTTCACCACCGGCGCGGCCGACTGGCCGGCGGTCTTCTTCCCGCTGCTGCTCGTGGTGCCGATCTGGATGCACCGCGCCCATGTCTCGGGCGTGATGCGCCATGAACTGGCCCGCGGGCGGTTCGCCGTCCTGCCCCGCGCCCAGCTGCCCACCAGCGACGCCTACCGGCGCATCGGGGCGGCCATCGAGCGCGAGCAGCACGCCGGGCTCACCATCTACGACCCCTTCCGGCCGTTCATCGGCGCGGGATCCCCGTACGAGCCCTGGTCGTTCGCGCTGGAGCTGAAGCGGCGGCCGTCGGCGGACCCGGAGCTGCCCCCGCTCACCAGCCGCACGATCATCGAGCTGATCCGGCCCCGGCTGGAAGCACTGCGCCAGTCGGCGGCCGAGACCAGCAGGGACCGGCTCAAGGACCTGGAGATCGAGGAGTTCGTCTATCTGCCGGTCGGGGTGCCGCGCGGCGAGGTCTCCTACGAGCAGCAGGTCGTCAGCCGCCACCTGGCCGACGCGGTCGACGAGGGCGGCGAGGCCCGCCGGCACTTCCTGCGGATCCGGGTGGGCGCCTGGGACGAGCAGGTCGTGGTGTCCCTGCTGGTCCGGGTGCACACCCAGGGCGGGATGCTCGTCCTGGAGGTCGCGCCGCACATCCTGAGCCCGATCCGACCGGAGTACCGGGCGGTCGACGTGATCGCCGGGCGCGGCTCGGAGGACGTGCTCCGCGACGGCGTGCGCGCCCTGCTGACCGGCCCCACCGCCAGCTTCGCCGCCGCGGTCTCCAGCGTCCGTACGCTCACGGCCGTGTTCAGGACCTGGCTGGCCGACGCGCAGCGCGCGCTGCCGGACGGGCCCACGACCTCGGTGCGGGAGATGGGCAGTTCGCAGGAGGTCTCGCTCTTCCAGGAGATGGACATCAGCCGCTACGTGAAGACGATCCAGGACCGGATCGCGAGCGGGGTGCGGGACGCGCTGAGCGGCCAGGGGTACGAGACGGACCGCTTCGAGCAGCAGATCGTGCAGGTGAGCGACGGCAGCGTCTACATCGGGTCGATGAGCGGCGGCGCGGTGGCCGCCGGCAGCGGGGCGCAGGCACGCAACACGACGGGGGGAGACGGGAAATGACGACGGACCGGGGCGGGCACGAGCCCGCCGAGGACGACGAGGCACCGGAGCCGGCGGCGGGTGACGCGCGGGACGCCGGTGGCGGGGTCTCCGTCGGGCGGCTGTCGGGCGGGGCGGTGGCCAGCGGCTACCGGTCCTCGGCCGAGGACCGCTCCGAGCGGATCGGATCACCCCCGCCGGACGACGGTCCCGCGGCCGCCCCGGCGGTGCCGCCGCCCGGCCCCGGCGGGATCAGCGTCGGGACGATGACCGGCGGCGCGGTCGCGGCCGGCCGGGAGGCTAGCGCCGTCGACGCGTCACGGCAGCTGATCTCCGCGTCCCCCGAACTGATGACGGCCGTCAGACTCCTGCGCGCACAACTGCCGTTGCTGGCCCGGACGGAGGACGATGGTCTCGACGAGGTCGAGGGGGAGCTCGCGGACGTCGCGGGCGCGATCGACCGGACCGGGCGGGCCGAGCGCGGCCGGCTGGAGCGGCTGCGGTCGCTGTTGATCAGCGGCAGCACCGCGGCCGGCGGACTGGCGTCGGCCTTCGCCGTCGTCCAGGCCATCGCCCAGCTGCTCGGATGAGGAGGGGGCCGACATGAGCCATTGGGACGCGGACCGGCAGCAGTGGGTGCGGGGCCCACAGACCGGGCAGCCACCGGAGGAGCCGTACGAGCCTCCGGTGTACCCACGGGAGGAGCCCTACGAGCCTCCGGTGTACCCGCCGCCGCCGGTCTACCGGCCGACGACGCACGACGCGACGCGGTACGAACCGGTCCTGGGGCCCGCGTTCGGCCCGCCGCCCGGCCTGCCCCCGGGCCCGCCACCGGGACCGCCGCCGGGCTGGTCGCGCGCGACCGTGCTGACGGCCGTCGTCGCGTCCGTGGTGCTCGTGGCCGGCCTCGGATTCGGCGGCTGGGCGCTGCTGCGCCACCAGGACGGGAACAAGGGCGCCCAGCCCGGGTCGAGTTCACCGCCCTTCGACGAGCCGTCGACGGACGGCCCGACCGACGGCACGACCGATCCGGGGACCCCGTCGGAGTCGACCACCGACTCGCCTTCGTACAGCCCGAGCACGGACGGCCGGAGCACGGCGCCGGCCGGTTACGTCCGGACGTCCGACCCGGCCGGCTTCACCCTGGACGTTCCCGAGGGCCGGCAGCGCAGCACGGAGGGCGACAGCGTCTTCTACAAGACGGCGGACGGCAACAGCCTGATCCAGGTGTTCGCGCTGCGGGGTCCCGAGACGACGCCGTACGAGTCCCTGGTGGCGACGGAGGTGACGGTGTCGAAGAACCCCGGCTACCACCGGATCGGATTGCAGCAGCTCGGATCGGGTGCAGGCGACCCCGCCCAGCTCGAATACAGCTACATCCGTGCCGACGGCACCGTCCGGCACGTCGTCGTCCAGGCCTTCACCGACCCCAGCACCGTCCAGTACGCGCTGCTGGTGGCGGGCCCGGACGGTGACTGGACCGCGCACCAGGAGGTCTTCAGGAACCTGCTGTCGTCGTTCTGCACGACCGGCCACTGCCCGTCCGGCGGATGATCAGCGGCCGTCGCCGGTCGCTCCGGCGAGCAGCGCGCACAGCGCGTCGAGCGCGCCGTTGAAGGCGTGTTCCGGCGGGGTGCCGAAGCCGACGACCAGGGCGCCGGGACCGTCCGCCGGGCCGTTGTAGGCGTCGAGCCCCGCGAGGGCGAGGCCCGCCCGGCCCGCGCGGGCGACGAGGTCGCTCATCGCCGTTGAGCCGGGCGGCAGTTCGAGGACGGCGTGCAGCCCCGCCGCTATGCCCGACACCCGCACCCGGGGGGCGTGCGCGGCGAGCGCCGCGACCAGCCGGTCGCGGCGCCCGCGGTAGTGCAGCCGCATCCGTCGCACATGGCGGTCGTAGCCGCCCGAGCGGATCAGTTCGGCGAGCGTGAGCTGGTCCATGACGGGGGAGTGGCGGTCCGCGGACCGCTTCTCGGCCACCACCGCGTCGAGGAGCGTCGGCGGGAGGACGAGCCAGGCCAGCCGGATGCCGGGCGCCAGGCTCTTGCTGGCGGTCCCGGCGTAGACGACCTGGCCGGGGGCGAGCCCCTGGAGCGCGCCGACCGGCTGGCGGTCGTAGCGGAACTCACCGTCGTAGTCGTCCTCGATGACGGTCCCGCCGGTGGCCCGCGCCCACTCCACCACCGCGGTGCGCCGCTCGGGCGAGAGCGACGCGCCGGCCGGGAACTGGTGCGCCGGCGTCAGCAGCACCGCGTCCGCCGCCGGGCGGTCGTGCGGGCCGAGCCCGTCGAGCCGGGCGCCGCCGCTGTCCACGGGCAGTTCGACGGTGCTGAGGCCCGCCGTGCGCAGGATCCGGCGGGTGTCGGGGAAGCCGAGCTCCTCGACGCCGATCCGGCGGGCGCCGCGGTCGCGCAGCGCGCGGGCCAGCAGCCCGATCCCCTGGACGAACCCCGTGCAGACCAGGATCAGCTCCGGATCGGCCCGCACCCCGCGCACCCGCGCCAGATACTCCGCGAGCGCCGCCCGCAGCTCGGGGCGCCCGCGCGGGTCCGAGTAGCCGAAGGCTTCGTTGGGCGCCGCGGCCATGGCGCGGCGGGCCGCCGCGAGCCAGGCGCCGCGCGGGAACGCCGACAGGTCGGAGCTGCCGGGCCGCAGATCGTACGGGTAGCCGTCGGCGGCCGGATTCCCCAGCAGCAGCAGCCCCGCCTGCTCGGGCACGGCCCGGCGGCGGGCCGGGCGGGGTGGCGGCGCACTGCCCGCCACCTGCGTGCCGGAGCCCTGCCGGGCGGCCAGCCAGCCCTCCGCGACCAGCTGGCCGTACGCGTCGGCGACCGTGTTGCGGGCCAGACCGAGATCCTTGGCCAGCGCCCGCGACGACGGCAGCCGGGTCCCCGCGGCGAGCCGGCCGTCCCGTACCGCCTCGCGCAGCGCCCGCTCCAGACCGGCCCGCGCACCGGTGCCTGCGGTCAGGTCCAGATGGAGGTCGACCCCGGAAATGGCCCAGTCGTTCATCCTCCAAGTGGACCATGCGACGGGGCCACTGTCCGCTTAGCGTGGAGCCATGACTTCGAACGACCAGACCCCCGTCCCCGCTCCCGCCCAGCGCATCAACCTGATGAAGGCCGCCCCGACGTCTACGAGGCGATCGTGGCGCTCAACAAGGCCGCCGCCCACGGCCTCGACCCGGTCGTCGCCGAGCTGGTCAAGATCCGCGCGTCCCAGCTCAACGGCTGCGCCTTCTGCCTGGACATGCACACCCACGACGCGAGCAAGCTCGGTCTGTCCGAGCAGAAGCTCCACGGCATCGGGGTCTGGCGCGAGACGCCCTTCTTCACCGCCCGCGAGCGCGCCGCCCTCGCCCTCTCCGAGGCCGTCACCCGCCTCGGCGAGCACGGCGTCCCGGACGACGTCTTCGACGAGGCCGCCCGGCAGTTCGACGAGGCCGAGCTGGCCCGGCTGATCGCCATGTGCATCACCATCAACGCCTGGAACCGGATCGGCGTCACCACCCGCCTCTCGCCCGCCGCCCGCTAAGCGCTCTCCGGCGGCGCGCCGCCCTCCCCGAACCGGGCCAGGGCCAGCGCGCCGAGCACCGCGAGCGCGAAGCCGGCGAACGCCAGCGGTGCCAGCCCCGGCCGGGTGCGGTCGCCGAGCGCGATCACCCCGACCAGGGCCGGCCCGACGGTCTCGCCGATCACCATTCCGGCGGTGGCGGCGGTCACCGAGCCGCGCTGCAGGGCCGAGGTCAGCAGCAGGAAGGCGGCGCCGCCGCCGATGAGCAGCGCGTAGGCCGCCGGATTGGTGAGCACGGCGCCCGGCGACAGATCGTCGACCAGCCGCACGGAGACCTCGACGACCCCGAACCCGATCCCCGCGCCGAATCCCAGCGCGGCGGCCCGCGCCCGGTCCGGCAGCCGCCCGGCGATCACGCCGAGCCCCAGCACGGCGAACGAGGTGGCCAGCACGCCCCACCGCAGCGCGGTGCTCCCGACTCCGTCGCCCTCCCGCCCCGACGCGAGCCCCAGCATTCCCAGCCCGCCGCACACGGCGGCCACCGCGGCCCACTCGACGCCCCTCAGCCGCACCTTCAGCATCCGCGCGGCGGCGACCGCGGTGACGGCCAGGCTGGCCGCCAGCGCGGCGCCGACGGCGTAGATCGGCAGCACCCGCAGCGCCACGAGCTCGAGCGCGAACCCGGCGGTGTCGAGCCCGAGCCCGGCCACGTACCGCCACTGCCGCAGCGCCCGCATCAGCAGCCGGGCATCCACCCCGGACCCGCTCCCGGGCGTGGCGGCCCGCGCCGCGACGGCCTGGAACACCGAGGCAATCCCGAAACAAACGGCTGCGCCGAGCGCGCAGAGCATTCCCACGACCATGCGCTGACCCTAGATCCGCAGGCGGCGCTTGGACGTGAGGGGGACGGGTCCGCAGGGGTGGGGTTTCGAAATGCTGCCGAGCTATTTGTGGGCGGCCACGCCCGTAAACAGTCGATTTCGAAGCCCCGCCCCGGAGGGCCCGGCCCCCGACCCACGAACCGGCCGGGGCGGACCTCAGCCCGCGAGAACCGCTCGCAGCTGCTCCAGCCCCCAGTCCAGGTCCTCCTTCGAGATCACCAGCGGCGGCGCCAGCCGGATCGTCGACCCGTGCGTGTCCTTCACCAGGACCCGCCGGTCCATCAGCCGCTCCGACACCTCGCGCCCCGTCCCGTGCCCCGGGGCGATGTCGATCCCCGCCCACAGCCCGCGCCCCCGCACCGCCGCGACCGGGCCGGAACCGGTGAGGAGGCCGAGCTCGTGGTGCAGGTGGTCGCCGAGTTCGGTGGCGCGCTGCTGGTACTCGCCGGTGCGCAGCATCGCGATGACCTCCAGCGCCACCGCGCAGGCCAGCGGGTTCCCACCGAAGGTGGACCCGTGTTCGCCGGGCCGGTAGACGCCCAGCACCGCCGCGGACGACACGACCGCCGACACCGGCACCACACCGCCCCCCAGCGCCTTCCCGAGGACGTACATGTCGGGCACGACACCCTCGTGCTCGCACGCGAAGGTGCGGCCGGTCCGTCCGAGCCCCGACTGGATCTCGTCGGCGATGAACAGGACGTTCCGCTCCCGGGTGAGCGCCCGCACGCCCGCCAGATAGCCGGGCGGCGGCACCAGCACCCCCGCCTCCCCCTGGATCGGCTCCAGCAGGACGGCGACCGTGTGCTCGTCGACGGCCGCCTCGATCGCGGCGAGGTCGCCGTACGGAACGATCTCGAACCCGGGCGTGTACGGCCCGAAGTCGGCCCGCGCCTCCTCGTCCGTCGAGAAGCTGATGATCGTGGTGGTGCGCCCGTGGAAGTTGCCGTCCGCGACGACGATCTTCGCGCGTCCGTCCGGGACGCCCTTCACCTTGTAGCCCCACTTGCGGGCGGTCTTGACCGCCGTCTCGACCGCCTCGGCGCCGGTGTTCATCGGCAGCACCATCTCCATGCCGCACAGCTCGGCGAGCTGCGTGCAGAAGTCGGCGAACCGGTCGTGGTGGAAGGCGCGTGAGGTCAGCGTCACACGGTCGAGCTGGGCCCTGGCGGCGTCGAGCAGCCGCCGGTTGCCGTGCCCGAAGTTGAGCGCCGAGTAGCCGGCCAGCATGTCCAGGTACCGGCGGCCTTCGACGTCCGTCATCCACGCGCCTTCCGCGGTGGCGACGACGACCGGCAGCGGATGGTAGTTGTGCGCGCTGTGGGCCTCTGCGGCGGCGATGCTGGTGTCCGTTGTCGTCACGTACGTGCTCCGTTCGTGGTGCGTCGGGAGTTGTTGCCTCGGGGCGGGGTGACGCCCCTTTCTATCGTCGGTCGGCCGCAATGCGATGAAACCTTGCGGCGTCCGCTGTTCGGGGCGCGCCTCCCCGGCGGTGTCGGGGAGGGGGATGATCGGGGCCGGGGGACCTGAGAGAATGGCGGCATGGCCAACCACCGTCCGCGCGCGCTCTCCGGTATCCAGCCCACCGCAGGCTCCTTCCACCTGGGGAACTACCTGGGTGCGATCCGCCAGTACGTGGCGCTCCAGGAGACCCACGACGCGTTCTACATGGTTGTGGACCTGCACGCCATCACGGTGCCGCAGGACCCCGCCGAGCTGCGGTCCAACACCCGCCTCGCGGCGGCGCAGCTGCTGGCCGCGGGCCTGGACCCGGACCGTTGCACGCTCTTCATCCAGAGCCACGTGCCGGAGCACGCGCAGCTCGGCTGGGTGATGAACTGCCTGACCGGCTTCGGCGAGGCCGGCCGGATGACGCAGTTCAAGGACAAGTCGGCGAAGCAGGGGGCGGACCGGGCGACCGTCGGCCTGTTCACGTACCCGATCCTGCAGGTCGCGGACATCCTGCTGTACCAGGCGAACGCCGTGCCGGTCGGTGAGGACCAGCGGCAGCACGTCGAGCTGACCCGCGACCTGGCGGCGCGTTTCAACAGCCGCTACGGCGACACGTTCACCATCCCGGCGCCGCACATCGTCAAGGAGACCGGGAAGATCTACGACCTCCAGGACCCCACGGCGAAGATGAGCAAGTCGGCGTCGTCCCCGAAGGGCCTGATCAACCTGCTCGACGAGCCGAAGGTCTCGGCGAAGAAGATCCGGAGCGCGGTCACCGACACCGACACCGTGGTGCGCTTCGACGAGAAGGACAAGCCGGGCATCAGCAATCTCCTCACCATCTACTCCACTCTCACCGGTACCGGAATCGCGGAACTGGAGCAGCGGTACACGGGCAAGGGCTACGGTGCGCTGAAGACGGACCTCGCGGAGCAGTTTGTGGAGTGGGTCACACCGTTCCGGGAGCGCACGCAGGAATACCTGGGCGACCCGGAGACGTTGGACGCTGTCCTGGCCAAGGGTGCGGAGAAGGCGCGCGCCGTGGCCGCCGAGACCCTGGCCAGCGCGTATGACCGGATCGGCTTCCTGCCCGCGAAGCACTGAAACGCACCGGAGCACCGGCGCAGCGCCGTACCGGAAGGGTCCGGCCGGGGCGGTACCAGTGTCCGAGGTCCCGGCAGAGTGTGTCCGACGACGCTCGCGGCGCGACCCGCCTACGCGTCACACTGAGAGCAGACCGAACAGCGCCGGCGAGGCGCCCGTGATCCGGGGAAGAGGGGTGAACGCAGTGGGGACCAGCACGATCGGAGTCTCGATCGCGGTCCCGGAGCCCTACGGCCGCCTGCTCCAGGAGGCGCGTGCTGGCTTCGGCGACCCGGCCGCGTACGCCATTCCCACGCACGTCACGCTGCTGCCGCCGACCGAGATCGACTCCGGTGACCTCCCCGCGCTGCGCCGGCACCTCGCGAAGGTCGCGGCGGCCGGCCGGCCGTTCCCGATGCGGCTGGACGGCACGGACACCTTCCGCCCGCTGTCCCCGGTGGTCTACGTGCACCTGGCGGACGGCACCCGTGAGTGCACCGAGCTGCAGGGCGAGGTGCGCTCGGGGCCGGTCGTGCGCGAGCTGCAGTTCCCGTACCACCCGCATGTGACCGTCGCCCACGGCATCGCCGAGGAGGCGATGGACCGGGCCCACGCGGCGCTCGCGGACTTCAAGGCGACCTGGACGGCCACCGGATTCGCCCTGTACGAGCAGGGCGGGGACGGGGTCTGGCGGAAGATGCGTGAATACCCTTTCGGCGTCGACACCTGTGGTGCCGTTCCGCACCAGCAGGGCGCCCGCGCCATCCATGACGCCCCGCTGATTCCCTGACCCCTGGCCCCCGGGTCCCCTGGTCCCCTGAAGAGCTCGCCGACCCTCAGACCGGCAGCTTCCTGAAGAGCGCGCGCGGCACGTGCCGCAGCGCCGACATCACGAAGCGCAGCGCGCCCGGCACCCACACCGTCTCCGCGTGCCGCCGCAGACCCGTCTCGATGGCCTCCGCGACCGCCTCGGGAGTGGTGGCCAGCGGCGCCTCCGGCAGTCCCGCCGTCATCTTCGTGCGCACGAAGCCGGGCCGGACGACCATCACGTGCACACCGGAGCCGTGCAGCGCATCGCCGAGGCCCTGGGTGAAGGCGTCCAGGCCCGCCTTGCTCGACCCGTAGATGAAGTTGCTCCGCCGGGCCCGCTCGCCGGCCACCGAGGACAGCACGACCAGCGAGCCGTGCCCCTGCCGTTGCAGCGCGTTCGCGCACACCAGGGACGCGGACACCGCCCCGGTGTAGTTGACCTGCGCGACATGGACGGCCGACAGGGGCTCCTGCTCGTCGCGCGTCTGGTCGCCCAGCACGCCGAAGGCGAGCAGCACCATGTCGAGGTCGCCCTCCGTGAAGAGCTTGCCGAGCACCTCCTCATGGGACGCGGTGTCCAGCGCGTCGAAGGGAACGGCGTGCGCGTCCGCGCCCAGCGACCGCAGGTGCTCGGCGGCGGCGTCGAGGGCGGGGGAGGGGCGGCCCGCCAGATAGACGGTCCTGGTGCGGCGGCCGATGAGGCGGCGGGCGGTGGCGAGCGCGATCTCGGAGGTGCCGCCGAGGATCAGCAGCGACTGGGGGGTGCCGAAGGCGTCTTTCACTGCGGAGCTCCTGGTGGGCCTAGCGGGCCTGGAGGGCCTGGGACGGCCTGACGGGCCGGGCGGGAATCGTCGGACACGGCCTAGAGGGCGAGGCGGCGGGCGAGGTCCGAGGTGAAGACCCCGCGGGGGTCGAGCTCGGCGCGCAGCCGCCGGAAGGCGTCGAGCCGCGGGTACATGCCGGGCAGCAGGTCCGGGCGCAGCCGGGAGTCCTTGGCGAGGTAGACGCGGCCGTCGGCGGCGGCGACCTCGTCGTCCAGGACGTCGAGGAAGGTGGCCAGGCCCGGCATGGTCGCGGGGATGTCGAGGGCGAGGGTCCAGCCGGCCATCGGGAAGGACAGCCAGCCCGGGTCGGCCTCGCCGAACCGCTTGAGCACGGCGAGGAACGACGGGATGCCGCGGCGGCTGATCCGCTCCACGATGCGGCGCAGCGCGCTCTCCTGCCCGTTGGGGACGACGAACTGGTACTGGACGAAGCCGCTGCGCCCGTAGATCCGGTTCCAGTCCGGCACCCCGTCGAGCGGGTGGAAGAACGTCGAGATCTTCTGCAGCTCGCCGTGCCGTTCGCGGGGCGCCTTGTGGTACCAGAGGGCGTTGAACAGCCCGACGCTGCCGCGGCCGAGCAGCCCTTCCGGTACGAAGTTCGGGGCGCCCGGGAGCCGGCCGGGCCGGAAGTCGAGCGGGGCGCGGCGGGCGCGCGGCGGCAGGGCGCCGAGGGGGGCGTGGTCGCCGCGGGTCAGGACGGCGCGGCCGGTCTTCGCGCCGCGCGCGAGCAGGTCGATCCAGGCGACCGAGTAGCGGTAGCGGTGATCGCCCGCGGTCAGCCGGGCCATCAGGTCGTCGAGGTCGGTGGCGCGTTCGGTGTCGACGCTCATCAGCGAGGTCTCCACGGGCAGCAGCTGGATCGTCGCGGCGAGCACGACGCCGGTCAGGCCCATGCCGCCGGCCGTCGCCCAGAACAGCTCGGGCTCGTCCTCGGGGGTGACGAGGCGGGTGCCGCCGTCCGCCGTCAGCAGCTCGATGGCGCGTACGTGGCGGGTGAACGACCCCGACAGATGGTGGTTCTTCCCGTGGATGTCGGTGCCGATGGCCCCGCCGACCGTGACGTAGCGGGTCCCGGGGCTGACGGGGACGAACCAGCCGAGCGGCAGCAGGACCTGCATCAGCCGGTGCAGGCTCACCCCGGCGTCGCAGACCACCAGGCCGTTGATGGCGTCGATCTCGTGGATCCGGTCCAGGCCCGTCATGTCGAGGACGGAGCCGCCGGCGTTCTGCGCCGCGTCGCCGTACGCCCGGCCGAGCCCGCGGGCGATGGCGCCGCGGCCCCCGCAGTCGCGGACCGCTTCCGCGGCCTCCTCGTAGGTGCGCGGGCGGAACACGTGCGCGGTGGTGGGCGCGGTGCGGCCCCAGCCGGAGACGGGGGTGGTCAGGGCGGAGGGAGCAGGCATACGGGTGACGGTATCGCCCGAGAGGGGTTGATTGCCCGTATATGCCGGTTCTCTCACTGAAACGGGTGACTGATGGTGAGTCAGAAGGAGATTGCGGGCATATTAACTCATTGTCCCTTTTGTTCTGAGGGGGCGAACCACGAACGAGGGAGAACCGCCGGTGCGAACTCCGGACTCCGCCGCGTCACGTGCGCCCGAACCTGCGTCAGAACGAGTGCCGGAACGAGTGCCGGAACGTGCGTCGGAGCGTGTGTCCCGACGTGCGTCAGAAGCGGACCGCCGACTGCTCACCGTACTGCGGCGGTGCGGTGAAGGACCGCGGGTCGCCCGCACCGCGCGGGTCCTGTCCTGGAGCGGTGAGCACGCCGCGCTGTGGCTCGCCGCCGGGCTCGCGGGCGCGTCCGTGGACCGGTCGCGCCGCCGCGCCTGGCTGCGGGCCACCGCCCTAGTGGGCGCCGCGCACGTCGCGAGCATGGGCGTCAAGCGGGTCGTCCGCCGCCCCCGCCCCCGACTGCCCGGCGCGCGGCCCCTGGTGAACACCGCGGGCCGGCACAGCTTCCCCAGCTCCCACGCGGCGTCGTCGGCCGCCGCGGCCGTCGCCTTCGGCGCGCTGCTGCCGGGCCCGTTCCGCCTGTTCGGCCCGTTCCCGCCGCTGGCCGCCGGGATGTGCGCGTCACGCCTGGTCGTGGGCGTGCACTACCCGAGCGATGTCGCCGCGGGCGCGATGCTGGGCGCCGCCACCGCCCGGATGGGCCGGGCCTGGTCGCTGCGGGGCGGAGGACTCGATGGCTGAGCCCACCTCGGTGGTACTCGACGACGTACCCCTGCCGCCGCGCGCCGTCCCCGCCGCCGGGATGCTCCGTACCGTGGCGGGCCTGCCGGGCGGGCTGGTCCGAACGGCCCGGCCGCGGCAGTGGGTCAAGAACGGCCTGGTGCTCGCCGCCCCCGTCGCCGCCGGACGGCTGCTGTCGCACCACGGGCTGATCCAGCTCGGCATCGTCTTCGTGCTCTTCACCGCCTGCGCGTCCGCCGTCTACCTGGTCAACGACGCACGCGACGCCGACGCCGACCGGGCGCACCCCGTCAAGTGCCACCGCCCCGTCGCCAGCGGCCGGCTGCCGGTGCCGGTCGCCTACGCGGCGGGCGCGCTGCTCGGCGTCCTCGCACCGGTCGCCGCGTACGTGCTGTGCAACGCGGCGACCGCCGGACTGCTCGCCGCGTACCTCGTCATGCAGCTCGCGTACTGCCTGCGGCTCAAGCACGTCCTCGTCGTGGACCTCGTCGTCGTCACCACCGGCTTCCTCATGCGCGCCATGGCCGGCGGCTTCGCCCTCGACATCGACCTGTCCCGCTGGTTCCTGATCACCTCGGGGTTCGGCGCGCTCTTCATGGTCGCCGCCAAGCGCTACTCCGAACTGATCCTGATGTCCGGCACCGAGGGCGAGGCCGGCGCCTCCCGGTCCCTGCTCACCGCGTACACCACCGGCTATCTGCGGTTCGTCTGGCAACTCGCGGCCGGGGTCGCGGTCCTCGCGTACGGCATGTGGGCGATGGAGACCGGCGCCGCCGCCACCGGCTCGCTGCCCTGGCGGCAGCTGTCCATGATCCCGTTCATCCTCTCCGTGCTCCGCTACGCCGTCTTCGCCGACGCGGGCGCGGCCGGCGCGCCGGAGGACGTGGTGCTGCACGACCGCCCGATGCTCGTCATCGCCCTGGGCTGGGCGGCGCTCTACGCCCTCGCGGTGGCCGAGCTGTGACGGACGGGCCGCTGCGCGGGGCGGAGCAGGCGACCGAGCGCGGCACAGAGCGCGGCACCGGGTCCGCCCTGCGCTCCGAGATCCTCGGGTTCGCGCTGGCCGGCGCCGCCGCCTACGCCGTCGACCTCGGGCTGTTCATCTGGCTGCGCGGCCCCGGCGGCTTCGGCCCGCTCACCGCGAAGGCGCTGTCCTTCCTCGCCGGTTGCACGGTCGCCTACGCCGGCAACGCGCTGGGCACCTACCGCGGCCGCGCGCCCTCCGTGAGCCGCGCCCGCCAGTACGGCATCTTCTTCGCGTTCAACGTGGCGGGCGCGGTGGTACAGCTCCTGTGCCTGGCCCTGTCGCACTACCTCCTCGGGCTCACCACCCCGCGCGCGGACGTGATCTCGGGCGCCGGCATCGGCATGGCACTGGCCACCGCGCTGCGGTTCTGGGGGACGAGGACCTTCGTCTTCGGACGACCGGGACCGTCCCCGGCCCCGCCCCGGGAATGCGCGCGCTGACGGCGGGTAGGCGCGCAGACATGGAGTGGATCGCATGGAGTGGCTGACGGGACTGCGGTGGATCGGCCCGTGGATCGCCCGGCTGATGCGCACCCACGCCTGGCGTTCCTTCGAGCACCTCCAGGAGGTGCACTGGAGCCGGCTGGCCGCGGCCGTCACGTTCACCAGCTTCCTCTCGCTCTTCCCGCTGATCACCGTCGCCGCGGCGGTCGGCGCGGCCCTGCTCTCCGACGAGCAGCTCCAGGACATCCAGAAGCAGGTCTCCGAGCAGGTCCCGGGCATCTCCGACCAGCTGAACATCAACGGCCTGGTCGACAACGCCGGCACCGTCGGCCTCATCGCCGGCGCGCTGCTGCTCTTCACCGGCCTGGGCTGGGTGGCCTCGCTCCGCGACTGCCTGCGCGCGGTCTGGGAGAAGGACGACGAGGACGAGAACCCGGTCATCGGCCGGCTCAAGGACGGCGGGATCCTGCTCGGCCTCGGCGCCGCCGCCATCGTGTCGCTGGCCTCCTCCGCCTTCGCGACCGCCGCCGTCGGCTGGGCCGCCGACCACCTCGGCCTCGAACACAGCACCCCCGGCCGGTTCGTCCTCACCGCCGCGGGCTTCTGCATCGCCGTCGTCGCGGACTTCGTGCTCATCGTCGTCCTGCTCACCCTGCTGCCGGGCGTCGAACCCCCGCGCCGCCGGGTCGTCGTCGCGGGCCTCATCGGCGCCTTCGGCTTCGAGATCCTCAAGCTGGTCCTCAGCGGCTATCTGCAGAACGTCGCGGCCAAGAGCATGTACGGCGCCTTCGGCGTCCCCGTCGCCCTGCTGCTCTGGTTCAACTTCATGGCCAAGCTGCTCCTCTTCTGCGCCGCCTGGACTGCGGTCCCGCCCAAGGACGACCCGGAGGCGGCGGCCGCCCCGGAACCCGCCACCGAGCCGGAACCCACGGAAGACCACCCGGGAGCCGTCCACCCCGCCTGAACCGGGCCCGTCGGTCCGGGTGCCGTCGGTCCGGGTCCGGTCGGCCGGTGGCTCCGGCGCGCTACTTGCGCCGGGAGGGGCGGGAGGGGAGGGAGTCGTCCGGGAGGGTCAGGGCCGGGGTGGTGCGGCGGCGGCGTACCAGCAGGACGGCGGCGGCGATGAGGGCCAGTGCGCCGGCGCCGATGCCGGCGTAGGTCCACATGCCGTGCGAGCTGGACGTGCCGGAGACCGTGGCCTGCGCGGGGCCCTTGGTGTCCGGGGCGGGAGGGTTGGCCTTGGCGGCGCTCCGGGTCGGGACCAGGGTGCCGACCGGCTTCACGGTGGGGGCGGCATTGAAGCCCCAGTCCAGCAGGGCGGACGTCTCCTTGTAGACCTCGCTGCTGCCCGCGGCCGGGTGCATCACGGTGACCAGCAGGGTGCGTCCGTCGCGTTCCGCGGCGCCGGTGAAGGTGTTGCCCGCGTTGGTGGTGTAACCGTTCTTCACGCCGAGCAGTCCGGGGTAGCGGCGCACGCCGTCGGCGCCGGTCAGCAGGCGGTCGGTGTTCTGTATGCCGAACGTGCCGCGCACCTTCGTCGGCTTGCCCGCCTTGTCCTTCGTGTAGTCGCCGGGGAACTGGGCGCTGCCCGTCGCGCAGTACTCGCGGAAGTCCGGGTTCTTCAGCCCCGACCGGGCGAAGAGCGTGAGGTCGTAGGCGCTGCTGACCTGGCCCGGCATGTCGTACCCGTCGGGCGACACGACATGGGTGTCGTCGGCCTGCAACTCCTTGGCCTGGGCGTTCATCTCCTGCACGGTCTTGTCGACGCCGCCGTTCATCGTGGCGAGGACGTGCACGGCGTCGTTGCCCGAGTGCAGGAAGACCCCGAGCCACAGGTCGTGGACCGTGTAGCTGAGCTTCTCCTTGATGCCGACGAGGCTGCTGCCCTCGCCCATGCCGCTCAGGTCGGAGTCGGCGACCGTGTGCAGCTGGGTCTTCTCGAACCGGGGCAGCACGGTGTCGGCGAACAGCATCTTCAGGGTGCTGGCGGGCGCCAGTTGCCAGTGCGCGTTGTGCGCGGCGAGCACCTCACCGGTCTTCGCGTCCGCGACGATCCACGAACGCGCGGTGATTTTCGGCAGCGGCGGGGTGCCGGCGTCCGGCTGCACCTGGGTGCCGGGCACCCCGAGCCGGTCGCCGCCGACCTTCGACATGGTGGCCGGAGGCACCGGCTCCTTCGTTCTGCCGTCCGCGTGGGCAGGGGACGCGAGGAGCGGGCCGGACACGAGTGCGGCGGCGCACAGGGCCAGCAGGGAACGGCGGAAGACGGGTGCAGGCTTGGACACCAGGCGAACGTACAGTCCTGGTGGCGGAACGCGCGCCCTTCGGTTGTCCTGCGGACGAGTGAGGATTCGCACGCCCCCGACGTGGAACCATCCGGACCCCGTCGGCCGTTGCCGTGCGGGAGTCTCCATACTGGAGGTATGAAGCTCAACCGCCCCGTCTCCTGGTTCCTGGTCGCGTTCGGTGTGTGGTCCTGGATCGTCTGGACCACTTTCGTCAAGAACCTGTGGAAGGACGTCAGCGGGCTCGCCTTCGACAACGGCTCCCCGACCGCGTACTTCTGGGTGCATCTGACGCTCGCGATCACCTCGTTCCTGCTGGGAACGGCGATCGGCGCGCTCGGGCTGCGGTCGCTGCGGGTCCTGAAGCGCGAAGCCGCCGGGACCCCGGCAGGGACCGATGCCGGTACCGCCGCCGGGGCCGAGCGGCACCCCTCCGACACGGCCGCCGTTTAGTGGTCGTCGTCTTCGTCCTGGGCGGGCTGGCCGTCCTGGCGCTCTTCGCCGTCCTGCACCGCTACCTGTGGCGGCGCCTGGTCCGCGATGTGTCGGCGCCCCGCGGCTGGTACCGGCGGATCGGGACGGTGCTCGCCTTCGTCCTCCCGCTGATCAGCCTGGGCGCGCTGATCGGCGGCCGTGCACTGCCGCTGGCGGGCGAACGGTGGCTGGCCTGGCCGGGCTACCTGTGGCTCGCGGTGCTGATCTATCTGACCTTCGCGCTGCTGGTGGGCGAGGCGGTACGGCCCCTGCTGCGGCGCGCACTCGACCGCCGGGCGGCGACCCGGGGGAATCCGGAGGAAGCCGTTCCGGTAGCAGTTCCGGCAACGGCAACGGCGACGGCACCAGCACCGGAAGCGACGGCAACTTCGGCCGCATCCCCGCCGACCGCTCCACCGCCGGTCCCCGCGGCAACCGAAGACCCCGCCGCCGCCACCCGGCGGCAGTTCGTCGCCCGCACCGTCGCCGTCGCGGCCGGTGCCGCGGCCGCCGGGACCGTCGGCTACGGCATGTACGGCGTCCTGCGCGGCCCCCGGCTGAAGAACGTGACCGTGCCGCTCGCGAAGCTGCCCGCACGGGCGGACGGTTACCGGATCGCGGTGGTCAGCGACATCCACCTCGGCCCGATCCTGGGGCGGGCGCACACCCAGCGGATCGTCGACACGATCAACGGCGCCCGCCCCGACCTGGTGGCGATCGTCGGCGACCTGGTCGACGGGACCGTGGCCGATCTGGGGCCGGCCGCCGAGCCGCTCGCCCAGCTGCGGTCCCGGCACGGCTCGTACTTCGTCACCGGCAACCACGAGTACTTCTCGGGCGCGGCGCCGTGGGTCGACTTCGTCCGGGAACTGGGCGTGCACCCGCTGGAGAACGCCCGTGTGGAGCTGCCCGGCTTCGATCTCGCGGGTGTCAACGACATCTCCGGCGCGGACCACCACGCCGCGCCGGACTACGGCAAGGCGCTCGGCGACCGGGACCGCACCCGGGCCGCCGTCCTGCTGGCGCACCAGCCGGTGATGATCCACGAAGCGGTGAAGCACGGCGTGGACCTGCAGCTCTCCGGACACACGCACGGCGGCCAGCTCTGGCCGGGCAACTACATCGCGGAGCTGGCGAACCCCACGGTGGCGGGTCTCGACCGGTACGGCGACACCCAGTTGTACGTGACCCGCGGCGCGGGCGCCTGGGGCCCGCCGGTGCGGGTCGGGGCGCCGTCGGACATCACCATCGTGAAGCTGGTGTCACTGCGCGCGTGACGCGCGCTTCGCGGCGCGCTTCGCCGCCCGCTTGACGGGGGCCTTCGCGACGGGTTCCACGGCCGCGGGAGCCTCGGCGCCGGCCATACCGGACGACTTCGCGTCCCCGCCCCCGCCCGACGGCTTCTGGGCCGAGATGAACGTCGGCAGGATGAAGTCGTGGATGAGTCCCTTGGCGTCCCTGACCAGCGGCCGGAACACCCGGTAGCGGGAGAGGCTGACGACCTTCGCCACCAGCGGGGTGCACCGCTTGACGAAGTTCCGGGTGCGTTCGGTGTCGTCGGTGCGGTCGAAGACCCAGTACAGCACCACGATCATGAGGTGCAGCCACAGCAGGTCCGGGAGGAGTTCGGCCAGTTCGGCGTCGAGCTTGGGGGCCAGGTCCGAGCCGTTCAGCACCTCGTCGAAGATGGCGACGGCGGTGGCGCGGGCCGGGTGCGACTCGTTCGAGAACGGGCTGAGCGGGCTGTCCGGGTCGGCCGCCGTGCGGAAGAACTGCGACGCGAACTCGTGGTACGGCGCCGCGCAGTCCACCCACGAGGTGAGGGCGATCTCCAGGCGCTTGGAGAAGTCGGTGACGCCGGCCATCTTGGCGTGGGCGTCGGCTGCGTGCTCGTGTGTCATCCGGTCGTAGAAGCCCTGGATCAGGTATTCCTTCGACGCGAAGTAGTAGTAGGCGTTGCCGACCGACACCCCGGCCTCGGTCGCGATCGCCCGCATCGTCGTCTTGTTGTAGCCCCGTTCCTGGAACATCCGCATCGCGGTGTCCAGGATGAGCGCCCGGGTCAGCTCGCTCTTGTCGGTCTTCGGTCGCGCCCGGCCGCCTGGCAGTTCGGCGGCCGGGGCGGCGTCGTCGGACGGGCGGCGGTCAGTTTCTTCCACGAGGGTGAGCCTAACCGCCGTGCCGACACGCATCGCCGCAGTCCTCGTGGGCCGGCATGACCGGCCTTCCGGTGCTGGGGTACTGGGCCCGCTCCCAGCCCGTCCGGGGCGGTGCCCAGGCGGTCCTGGCCGGTCCCCAGCCGTTCTGGGCGGGACCGGGACCGGGGCCCGGGGCCCGGTCGTCCGGGGCGGTGCCCCAGCCGGCGTACGGGGTTGTCGCCGCCCGGTACTTGGCGGCCGCCAGGACCGCGGCACGGGCGAGCGGCGCCCCGACCGGGGTGCTGAAGCGGTGCGCCATCGGCCGGTACTCGGCGAGCGCCCACAGGATGACGATCCAGGCGGCGTCGCCCGTGTAGAGCTGCCCCTGGTCCCCGATGACGGTGATCCGGCTCAGGGTCGAGGCGTGGTCGAGGTCCGGGTACCGGCCGCGCGCCTCGGGGGAGCAGGCCGGGACGAGGTCCAGCGGGACGAGCTGGCGCTGGCGTGCGAGCCAGCCGCGTACGAAGGTGCAGAGCCTGCAGTCGGCGTCGTACAGGACGGTCAGCCGGCGGACCGGGACGCGGGGGTCCCGGTGGGCCGGTGCGGGTACCGCCGCCCCCTGAGGGGCGGCACCCGCGGCGTGCGTGGCGTCGGCGGTCATGGTGTTCAGAGCGCCGGGGTGGCGGGGGTGGCCCAGCCCTGCGGCGGCACCGGCGGGATCTGCTCCTTGTCCATGATGCCCCGGCGGCGCATCTTGTTGAGGATGAAGACGTTGCCGAGGTGCAGGACACCGAGGACGAGCAGGACGACCCCGAGCTTGACCGACAGTGCCTCGAAGAGCCCGCGGGCGTCCTCGACCGCGTCGGCGGCCTTGAGGTAGAGGGCGACGAATCCGAAGTTGACGAGGTAGAAGCCCACCACCAGAAGGTGGTTGACGGCGTCGGCGAGCTTCTCGTTGCCGTGCAGCACATCGGCGAGGAAGACCCGCCCGTTGGTGCTGAGGGTGCGCGCGACCCAGATGGTCAGCCCGATGCTGATGAGCAGGTAGACGACGTACGCGACGACCGTGAGGTCCATGGTCCATCCCTTTGCGAGAGACTTGAACGTGTTCAAAACTTCTGACGGACATGACTCTAGACCTCTTTTTGAACGTGTTCAACCACAAGTTCCAGCGCAACGGAAAACGCCGGGCGGGCCTGAGGAATCAGGCCCGCCCGGCGTTCGGCGGAGAGGTTGGGCGAGAGGGGAGAGGAGCCGCTCAGTCGCGCGAGTGGCTCAGCTCCAGGTCGAGGTTGTCGTCGCCGTCGCCGTCCTCACCACTGCCCACCGTGACCGTGGCCGGGAAGGGCGGGTAGCCCATCGTCAGCAGGGTGTAGCGGCCCGGGTAGAGGTTGGCGAAGGCGTAGCCGCCGTCCTTGCCCGTGTGGACGACGCCGACCTCCTTGCCGTCCGCGTCCTGGAGCACGACCCGCGCGTCGTCGACGGGTTCGCCGTTCGCGGTGCGCACCGTGCCGGTGAGGGTCCCGGTGCCGCTGAGCCGAAGATCGCACTCGACCGGCCGGTCGGACGTCATGACGCTCGCCGTCTGCGGGTGGTGCCCGTCGGCGTTGGCGACCAGGACGTACGAACCGCTGCCGGGCGTCGGCAGGCTGTACGTACCGTCGTCCTCCGCCGTGATCCGGCCGACCTGGCGGCCGTCGGCGGCGATCAGGGTGAGCTCCGAGCGCGGGATCGGCAGCCCTGAGGACCCGCGGACCGTGCCGCGCACGGACGGGCCGCCGGCCTTCTGCAGCGGGACGACGACACCCGCTGCCGGAGCGTCGGGGGCAGCGTCGGGGGCTTCGTCCGGCGCGCCTTCGACCGCCAGGTGCGGCAGCCGCTTGTCGAGCCACTCCGGCAGCCACCAGTTGGCGTTGCCGAACAGGTGCATCAGCGAGGGGACGAGCACGGTCCGCAGGATGAACGCGTCGAGCGCGACCGCCCCCGCGAGGCCGACGCCGAACATCGCGATGACGCGTTCCCCGTTGAGGACGAAGGCGACGAAGACGCAGATCATGATGACGGCCGCCGAGTTGATCACCCGGCTGGTCTCGGCCAGGCCGACCCGTACCGCCCGCGCGTTGTCCTTGGTGTGCACCCACTCCTCGTGCATCCGGCTGACCAGGAAGACCTGGTAGTCCATGGAGAGGCCGAAGAGCAGCGACAGCATGATCACCGGGAGGAAGGCCTCGATCGGCCCCTCGCGGCTGGCGAGCAGCAGATCACCGCCCCAGCCCCACTGATAGGCCGCGACCAGGACGCCGAAGGACGCGGCGGCGGCGGCCAGGTTCATCACCGCGGCCGTCAGGGGAACGACGATGCTGCGGAAGGCGATCATCAGCAGGACGAAGCCCAGCGCGATGATCACCGCGACGAAGACCGGCAGCTTGCCCATCAGCACCGAGGCGAAGTCCTTGTACATCGCCGTCTGGCCGCCGACGTACGCCTGCATCGTGCTGCCCTTTTCGGCGGCCGGTACGACGTCGGAGCGGAGCCGGTCGATCAGGTCCGAGGTCGCCTTGTCCTGTGGTGACGTGTCCGGCACCGCCTGGATGACGGCGATGTCGGCGCCCGGCTGCATCGGCAGCGCGGCGGCGAAGGTGATGCCCTTGGTCGCGTTGAGCTTGCCGACCAGGGTCTGCACGGCGGCCTTGTCGGTGTCCGACTTCACTTCGGCGAGGATCGTCAGCGGGCCGTTGAAGCCCGCACCGAACCCGTCGGCGAGGAGGTCGTACGCCTTGCGGGTCGTCGTCGTGTCCTTGTTGTTGCCCTGGTCGGAGGAGCCGAGACGCAGGGAGAGCACCGGCACGGCCAGCGTGGCCATCATCGCGATCGCGATCACGGAGAGCACCCGCGGGTGCCGCTCCACGAACGACGACCAGCGGGCGGCGGCGCCGGTGGCCAGCTTCGCCTCCGGGCCGTTGGCGGCCAGCTTGCGCCGCTGGCGGCGGGAGAGCACGCGGTTGCCGAGGACGCCGAGCATCGCGGGCAGCAGGGTGATGGCCGCGGCCACGCTCAGGACGACGGTCAGCGAGGCGGCGATGGCGACGCCGTTGAGGAAGCTCAGGCCCATCGCGAACATGCCGAGCAGCGCGATGCAGACCGTGCCGCCCGCGAACAGCACGGCGCGCCCCGAGGTGTTGACCGCCGTCACGGCGGCCTCCTCCGGGGTCAGCCCGCGCAGGATGCCCTTGCGGTGCCGGGTGACGATGAACAGCGCGTAGTCGATCCCGACGCCCAGGCCCACGAGCATGGCCAGCACCGGTGCGAAGTCGGCGACCGCCATGCCGTGGCTGAGCAGCAGGATCGCGGACGAGGCGGTGAAGATGGCGAACAGCGCGGTGATGATCGGCATCAGCATGCCGAAGACCGAACCGAGCGCGAGGAAGAGGACGACGGCCGCGGCCGCGACACCGACCAGCTCGCTCAGCCCCTGCGGAGGCTGTTCCGCCATCTGGATCGCCTGGCCGCCGGCCTCGACCTCCAGGCCGCTGCCCCCCGCGTCGTGCACGATGTCGACCAGCTTCTTCACCTCCTCCTTGTCCAGCTCGTTGCCGAGCTTGGTGAAGGTGATGGCCGCGTAGGCGGTCCTGCCGTCCTTGCTGATCTTCGCGGCGCCCTCGGGCGCGTACGGGCTCGCGATCGTGCCGACGTCCGCGACGCCGCTCTTGATCTTCTGCAGGGTCGCGGTCATCTTCTGCTGGACCGCGGCGTCCCGCACGGAGCCCTGGTCCACGTGCCAGACGACGTTGTCGGTCTCACCGGCCTGAGCGGGGAAGGCCTTGTCCATCAGCTTCAGAACCTGCGCGGACTCGGTACCCGGCAGCTCGAAGACGTTGGCGTAGGCGCTCCCGGCGGCGCCGCCCGCGCCGCCGAAGCCGGCCATGACGAGCACCCACAACCCGATCACCAGCCACTTGCGCCTAAAGCACCATCGTGCCAATGAGGCCACGGTCCCAGCTCCTTCACTCGCTGCCGACGTCCACCGCCGGAGTTGGATCTCCCGCAGTCTGTTCAGCCTCTGTGTCAGGACCGGGCGTTCACAAGGTGAATCGGGATCTCTCAGGGAACTCCCAAGTTGTCTCCAGTGGGTCTGTGGGGCATCCCTGCTGATAATCGAGTCATGGAGAACCCAGAGAGCCCGGCCACCGTGCTGATTGTCGAGGATGAGCCGGGCATCGCGGACATTCTCCGAATTACCCTGAAATACCACGGCTTTACGGTGTACACCGCCGCCACCGGCCGGCAGGCCGTCATCGCCGCCCGCGAGCACCGGCCCGATCTGGTGCTGCTCGACGTGATGCTGCCGGACGGCAACGGCTGGGAGGTCTGCCGCACGCTGCGCGCCGAACGCGACGACCTCGCGGTGATCTTCGTGACCGCCCGGGACGCGCCGCGCGACGTCGTGGGCGGGCTCGCCCTCGGCGGCGACGACTACATCACCAAGCCGTTCGGTGTGGACGAGGTCGTCGCCCGGGTGCACGCCGTGCTGCGCAGGACCCGGCGCGAACCGGAGGCCGTCGACCCGGTGCTGCGCCACGGTGACCTGGAGATGGACGAGACGACGTTCACCGTCCGCCGCGCCGGCGAGCCCGTCGATCTGACCCCCACCGAGTACAACCTGCTGCGGCACCTGCTGCGCAACGCCGGGCGGATCGTCACCAAGGAGCAACTGCTGCAGCACGTCTGGCAGTACGACACGGTCGTCGAATCGACCGTCGTCGAGACGTACATCAGCTACCTGCGGCGCAAGCTCGACCGGCTCGGGCCGCCGCTGATCGAGACCCGCCGCGGCATCGGCTACGGGCTGCGGGCGCTGGCATGAGGCTCGGGTTCGGGACGTTCGGGTTCGGCGCGGGCGCCGCCGGATCGCGGCGCGGATACGGCACGTACGACGGTGGAACCGGCGCTGGAATCGGTGGTGGACGGGGCGCTGGACGGGGCGGCGGAAAGCCGCGCCCGGACGGCAAACGCTGTTTCTGGCCGCGCCCCCGCTCGCTGCGCGGGCGCTTCACGATGGCCAATGTCACCTTCCTCGCCATCGGCCTGGTGATGGCGGGCTCCGCCAGCCTCATCGGCATGTACACCATGCTGATCGGCGAGATAGACGACTCGCTGAAGACCTCCCAGAGGGCGCTGTCCTCCACGCCGTTCACCAGTGGCGGGCTGCAGCAGCTGTGCACGATGGCCGGCATGCTGCAGACCAACGACGGGAACAAGGTCGTCGCCCAGGCCTTCGACCAGGACCTCTTCCTGGTACTCGACTCGCACGGCCGGATCTCCACGGTGTGCGAGGGCAACGTGGCGAACCTCGGCGACGAGCGCCGCAGTCTCGCGGCGGCCATGCCGGACCCGAAGGCCCTCGCGGACTCCAAGGACGCCGCGACCGTGCACAGCGGCGGCAGCTACTACCGGGTGGTGGTCTCCCGGCTCGGCGACGGCACCATGGTCGTCAAGGGGATGCGGCTCAACGGGGTGCGGCGCGCGGTCGGCCATCTCTTCATCGTCGAGGTCATCGACAGCGTCGTGCTGCTCGGCCTGCTCGCCATGGGCTCGCTGACCGCCGCCCGCCGGCGGCTGCAACCGCTGGAGGACATGGTCGAGACGGCCTCCGCCATCTCCGAGGGCGACCTCTCCCGGCGGATCGCCACCGCCTCGCACGGCAGCACCGAGGTCGAGCAGCTCAGCGCGGCCCTCAACGCCATGCTCCAGCAGATCGAGACGGCGCTCACCAGCAGCGAGCGCGCCACCGCCCAGCTCCGCCAGTTCCTCGCCGACGCCTCCCACGAGCTGCGCACGCCGCTCGCCTCGGTGCGCGGCTACCTCCAGCTCTACGAGAAGGGCATGCTCGACCCCGACGAGAAGGACCGTGCCCTGACCCGGGTCTCCGCCGAGGCGCTGCGGATGAGCCGCCTCGTCGACGAACTCCTCGCCCTCGCCCGGCTGGAGGACCGGCCGGCGCTCGCGCCGCGCCCCGTCGACCTCTCGCAGCTGGTCAGGGACGGTATCGCCGATCTCGCCATGCAGCAGCCGCAGCGGCCCGTCGCGTTGGTGCTGCCGGGCTGTGTGGAAGTGCTGGGGGACGAGGCGCAGTTGCGGCAGATCCTCGGCAACCTGCTCAGCAACGTCCGTGTGCACACCCCCGCGGACTCCCCGGTGACCGTGGAGGTCGTCCGCCGGGACGAGGACGTCCTGCTGCGGATCACCGACTCCGGTCCCGGCCTCTCCCCGCAGGACGCCGCCCGCGCCTTCGACCGGTTCTTCCGCGCCGACCCCGACCGGGCCCGGGACACCGGTGGCGCCGGCCTCGGCATGTCGATCGTGCAGGCCGCCGTCGACGCCCATCACGGCTCGGTCCGCCTCGACACGGCCCCGGGCACCGGCCTCACGGTCCATGTCACCCTCCCGTCGGCCCGGCCGGCCGAACTCGTGGTGGAGAGCGACGCGGTTCCGGGACGTTAGAGCCCGCTCAGGCCCGGCCGGCGGTCGAGGGGACCGGTGGCGTGGCGGCTACGGGCGTCCGGCCGACCCGCCGCACCCCCGGCACCAGCGCCGTCCCCAGGCAGGCGGCCGCCACCAGTCCGGCCGCGACCGCCAGCGGGGTCGCCGTTCCCCACGCGTTGGCGGCGAGCGGCGCGGCGGCGTAGCCGACCGGCATCGCGGCCAGCGAGAGCAGCCAGTCGTAGGACGTGACGCGGGCCAGCACCCCGGCCGGGACGGCCTGCTGGACGGTGGTCTCCCAGACCGGGTTGAGGAAGCCGAGCGCGCAGAGGGCGAGGCCGTAGGAGGCGATGAGCAGCGGGGCGGGCGCGGCCAGCGCGAGCAGGATCAGCGGCAGTGCGTACGTCGCGAGGCCGAGGTTGGCCACCAGGACGGGGCGGGAGAGCTTGGCGCGGCTCGCCAGCAGGGACCCGACGACCAGGCCCGCGGTACCCGCCTGGAGCAGGTAGATCCAGACGTCGTCCCCGCCGAGCCGGTCGCGGGCGACGATCGGTCCGAGGGTGGCGAGGACCGCGGCGGCGCCGTTCCAGGTGGCGTGCGCGATCAGACTCGTCCAGTACCAGTCACGGGACCGCACCTCGGACCAGCCCTCGACCAGGTCGGCGCGCATCGAGCGGCGGGGGATGGGCGTGCGCCGGACGCGGATCGCGGTCAGCAGCGCCGCGCTGGCCGCGAAGGTCGCCGCGTCCAGCACGAAGGCCCAGCCGGGCCCCGCGGTGAACACCAGCAGCCCGGCGACGCCGGGCCCGCCGAAGAAGGCGGCGTTGCGGGCCGCGGCCATCAGGGAGTTGGCCTTCTGCCGTTCCGGTCCTTCGGTGGTGCCGGTGATCAGCGGTGAGGCGGTCGGCATGGCGAACGCGGAGGCGATGCCGCCGACCACCTCGGCGGCGGCTATGTGGAGCAGCTGCGGGTCGCTGCCGATGAGTTCGGCGCCGACGAAGAGCTGGGCGGCGCACCGGACGAGGTCGGTGGCCAGGGCGACCTTGCGGACGTCGAAGCGGTCGCCGAACACGCCGCCGAGGGGGAGCAGCAGCAGTTTCGGGACCATCGAGCAGCCGAGGACGACGGCGAGCGCGGTGGCCGATCCGTCGGTGGCCCGGGTGATGGCGATGGCCAGCGCGGCGGGGACGACGGCGTCGCCGAGGGCGGACAGGGTGCGGCCGATGAAGAGCAGGCGGAAGGCGGGCAGCCGGAGGGGGTGCGTGGGTGGCGCGGGCGTCGGTAGGGTCACGCGGAGAATGTATTTCGGTGCCGAACCTTTCGTCAACGAATAATTCGATGCCGACGGAACGGGCGTAGAGTGACGGCATGAGCCCTAGCGACGGCAGTGGCAGTGGCGGTGGCGGTGGCGGCCAGGACCGCGGCCGGGACCGGACCGACGAGCACGTCGAGCGCTGGCTGCCCGTCCTCCCCGACCTCGACCCCGACATCGAGGGCGCGGTCACCCGGATGAAGATGATCGCCCACCACCTGCGCCGCTTCCGGGACCAGTCGCTCGCCGACTACGACCTCCAGCGGCACGAGTTCGAGACCCTGCACGCGCTCGCGGGCCGCGGCGGCAAGGCCAGCCCCTCCGAGCTCGCCAACGACCTGGACATGGCGCCCGCCTCCGTCACCGGCCGGCTCGACACGCTCGCCCATCGCGGTTTCGTCCGCCGCACCCCCTCCGCGACGGACCGCCGCCGGGTCGACATCGAACTGACCGAGGAGGGCCGGGCGACCTGGCTCGGTTCGATGGACGTGCTCGGCCACGAGGAGTACCGGCTGCTCGGCGCGCTCGACGCCGACGAACGCCGGACGCTGTCCGACCTGCTCCGCCGGATCCTGCTGGCGGCGGAGGACGTACAAAGCTTGCGTTAGAGCTCACTCCAACCCGTACGTTCGATGCCATGGCCACCACAGACAAGAACACCGCCGCCGACGCCCCCTCCGAGCGCTACGCGCGCGGCCTCGCGGTACTGCAGCAGATCGCCGGCACCGAGCGGCCCGCCGTCCTCGACAGCCTCGCCGACATCGCCCCCGACCTGGCCCGGTTCACCGTCGAGTTCGGCTACGGCGACATCATCTCCCGCCCCGGCCTGACCCTCCCGCAGCGCCAGCTGGCCACCATCTCGGCGCTCGCCGCGATGGGCAACGCGGCCCCGCAGCTGCGCTTCCACGTCGACGGCGCGCTCAACATCGGCATCAGCCGGCGGGAGATCGTGGAGACCTTCATCCACGCCAGCGTCTACGCCGGCTTCCCGGCCGCCCTCAACGCCCTCACGGTCGCCCGCGAGGCGTTCGCCGCGCGCAAGGAGCCCGGCGACACGGACGCCGGCCCCGTCGCCCCGGCCACCCCCAGCGAGCCGGGCACCACCCGCTACGAGCGCGGCCTGGAGGCGCTGGCCCGCATCGACGGCCACGCCGGCGAGGCGGTCGTCGCCTCCCTCGAGGACATCGCCCCCGACCTGGCCCGCTACCTGATCGAGTACGCCTTCGGCGACATCTACTCCCGCACCGGCCTCGACCTCAAGTCCCGCGAACTCGCCAGCGTCGCCATGTGCACCGCCCTGAGCACCGCCGACCCCCAACTCCGCGTCCACATCCACGGCTTCCTCAACGTCGGCGGCACCGAGGACGAGACCGTCGAGATCATCACCCAGATGGCCGGCTACGCAGGCTTCCCCGCCGCCCTCAACGCCATCGCCGCCGCCCGCGCGGTCTTCGCCGACCGAGCGGAGAACGACCCGGAGCACTGAACGCGCCGTTCGTCAGGTGCCCGCCGCTCGCCCGCCCGCCCGCCGGACGCGGAAACGGCGGCGGCCCGGGCGGAAGGCCTATGCCGTTCCGTCCGGGCCGCCACCCCGTGGGGGGCAGGTGGGTCAGCCGTTGGTGACGGCGGTGTCGTCGATCAGGAAGCTGGTGGCGAGGGAGGAGTCCTCGGCACCGACGAACTTGATGGTGACCGTCTTGCCCTTGAAGGCGGAGAGGTCGAGCGTGCGCTGGGCGTAGCCGCCGGGGGTGGCGTTGGAGTACGTGGCCAGCGTGGTCGTCGTGGTGCCGGAGACGACCTGGGCCTTCAGGGTGTCGTAGACCGTGGAGCCGGACTCCTTGGTGGTGATGCCGAGCCAGAAGCTGAGCTTCGGGGCCGCCGCCGTGGCGGAGACCGTCACCGACTGGGACAGGGTGTCGGTGTGCGTGGTGCCGTAGCCGTCCAGCTTGGCGAAGTACGAGCCGGCGTGGGCGCCGGTGGCGTTGGTGATCACGCCGCTGGTCTGCGTCCAGCTGGTCGCGCCCGACTCGAAGCCCGGGTTGGCCAGCAGGTTGGTGCCGGTCGGCGGGTTGGTGCCGGTGCCGCCGCAGGTGGTGGAGGTCGCGGCGACGGCGGCTGCCGTCCAGGCCTTCTCGACCGCGGCGCACTGCGCGCTGGTGCCGCCGAAGAGGTCCTTGGCGGCCTTGATGCTCGCGGTGCGGGCGCCCGGGTAGTCGGTGGCGGCCGTCATGTACGTGGAGAGCGCGCGGTACCAGATCTTGCCCGCGTCGGCGTTGCCGATGCCGGTGACGGCCGGAGCGCCGCCGCAGGTCGGGCTGTTGCCGTACGAGGAGGAGCCGGAGCCGACGGCCAGCAGGTAGAAGAAGTGGTTGCCGACGCCCGACGAGTAGTGCGGGTCGAGGTTCTTGGTGCCGGTGGTCCAGCAGGACTGCGAGACGCCGTCCTTCTTCGGGTCGTCCATGTACCGCAGCGGCGTGGAGCTGATCTTCTCGCCGATGAGGTAGTCGGGCTTGTCCGCCGGGTTGTTGGCGTTGAACTCGACCAGGGTGCCGAAGATGTCGCTGGTGGACTCGTTGAGGCCGCCCGCGTCGCCGAAGTAGTTCAGGCCGGCGGTCGCGGCGGTGACGCCGTGGCTCATCTCGTGGCCGGCCACGTCCAGCTCGGTGAACGGCTTGTCGCCCACCTCGCCGTCGCCGTAGATCATGGAGAAGCTGTCGTCGTCCCAGCCGGCGTTGCCGTAGTTGACGCCGTAGTGGACGAAGGAGCGGGCGCCGACACCGTCGTTCTTGATGCCGTTGCGGCCGTGGACGTTCTTGTAGTAGTCCCACGTGGCCTGGATGCCGTAGTGGGCGTCGACGGCGACGGTGGCGCGGTTGTTGAGGGTGCCGTCGCCCCAGACGTTGTCGGTGTCGGTGAACGCGGCGCCCCAGCCGGCCGGCGGCGAGTCGTTGAGGACGGTCTTGTTCTGGGCGTCCCGCGTCTCCCCGTTACCGCGGGTCGGGTCCAGCAGCTGGTAGCCGCCGCTGACGCTGGTGGTGCCCAGCGTGACGTCGCCGACCTGGTAGCCGTGACCGGTGCCGGAGGCGGCGGCGCCCGCGACGGACGTGGCGGGCGCGGTCGCCTGGGTCCGGCCCGCGGCGACCGTGCTGATGAAGCTGTTCCACGACTGGCCGGCGGCGCCGGTCTGCGCGTTCACCAGGACGTGCAGGTGGCTCGGCGACTGGTCGGGGGCGGTGCCGTTGGTGACGACCTGCCAGACCAGCGTCGGCGTGGCCGTGGTGGCGTCGACCACCAGCTGGGCCGTGCTGCCGTGCTTGACGCCCTTGAACTTCTTGGCGGCCGTGGCGATGGCCTGCTTGGCGGTGATCTTCGGCGTGACCGACAGGTTCAGCGGCGCCGCCAGCGTCAGCGAGGCGTCGCGCGCGGTGCCGTCAGGAGCCGAGTGGACGACGACGTCGCCGCCCAGGACCGGCAGGCCCTGGTAGGTGCGGTCGAGGTGCACATGGCGCGAGCCGTCGGCGTCGACGGTCACGTCGCGTGACGTGAACACGTCGTGAGCGCCGGCCTTGACCAGCTGCGGGTGAGCCGCGACGGCGGAGTTCGCGTCGCGCAGTGCCTGAGCTTCGCTCGCCTTCGGCGGGATGGGCCGGGGGTTCTTCGCGGCGCTGGCGGGGGTGCCCGCCCCGGCTATCAGGAGCCCGCTGACCGCGAGGGTGAGGGTGCTGGCGAGTACAGATCGTTTCATGGCCAGGGAGCATGGCGGCGGCCGATGACCCGGGGCAACGGACTCCCAACTCTGTTTAATTGCGGGAGTTACAACAACTCGTTAAAGCATCTCCCACAAGCTGTGCAACGTCTGTGAACGCTAAATCTTTGGGTAAGACTGTTCACAGCGTGATGCGCGTCACCGGCCGTTTCCCGGCCGGTCGCTAACATGTGCCTCCCCCACACCCGGCACGCAGGACGGATGACCACCCCCTGTGACCTATAGACCGCTGCCTCCAGAAATCGCCGATGCGCTGCGCACCGGCCCCTTCGAAGCCGCCCTCGACGCCGCCGTCCGGGCCAGCGGACTCAGCATGGAACGTATCCGGCACCGGCTCGACACCCGGGGCGTCCAGGTGAGCGTCACCACGCTCAGTTACTGGCGCCGCGGCCGCAGCCGGCCCGAGCGCCCCCAGTCCCGGCAGGCCGTACGCCTGTTGGAGGAGCTGCTCGCCCTCCCCTCCGACTCCCTGGTCTCCCTGCTCGGACCGCAGCGCCCGCGCGGCCGCTGGGTCAACCGCCCGCCCGCCAACCTCGACGCCGCCCGCCTCTGGCAGGAGTACGAGAGCCTGCCGGGACTGCTCGGCGAGATGGGCTCCACCGACGACGGGCTCGCCCGGCTGGCGGTGCACGACCGGTACGAGATCGACGCGAACGGCTGCGAGCGGACCTGGACGACGACCATGGTCCTGCGGGCCGAGCGCGAGCGGGTGGACCGCTGCATGATCATCACCCGCGGCGACGACCCGGCCCGGGAGCTGCCCGTCCTCACCGGGGTGCGCAACGCCCGCCCCGGCCGGGTCCGGATCGACGGCTCTGTACCACTGGTCGTCGCCGAACTGCTGCTGGACCGGGTGCTCGGCAAGGGTGAGACCGAGGTCGTCGAGTACACCTACCGCATGCCGACCGTGGGCGCCCGCACCACCGAGTGCGGGCGCGGCTTTCCGGTGCCCGTCCGGCTCTACACGCTCGAAGTGCAGTTCCACCCGGACGCCGTCCCGTTCCGCAGCCACCGCTGCGTCGGTACCACCGGCGGCGGCCCGTTGCCCGCGGTCGAACCGGTCTGGATCAGCGCGTCGGGCCGGGCGCTGTTCTCCGTCGAGGACCCGCAGCCCGGTTTCCAGGCGCTGCGCTGGGAGTGGGAGTAACCGCGAGCGGGAACGGCCGAGGGCCCCGTCCGCCGTGGCGGAGAGGGCCCTCAGCTGCGGGACGTCCTAGAAACGGCGCGTGATGAGCGCGCGCTTCACTTCCTGGATGGCCTTCGTGACCTCGATGCCGCGGGGGCATGCGTCGGTGCAGTTGAACGTCGTGCGGCAGCGCCAGACGCCGTCCTTGTCGTTCAGGATCTCCAGCCGCTGCTCACCGCCCTCGTCGCGCGAGTCGAAGATGAAGCGGTGCGCGTTGACGATCGCGGCCGGGCCGAAGTACTGGCCGTCGTTCCAGAACACCGGGCACGACGACGTGCACGCGGCGCACAGGATGCACTTGGTGGTGTCGTCGAAGCGCTCACGGTCCTCGGCGGACTGCAGACGCTCGCGCGTCGGCTCGTTGCCCTTGGTGATCAGGAAGGGCATGACGTCGCGGTAGGCCTGGAAGAACGGGTCCATGTCGACGATCAGGTCCTTCAGGACCGTCAGGCCCTTGATGGGCTCGACCGTGATCGGCTTCTCCGGGTTGAGGTCCTTGATCAGGGTCTTGCACGCCAGCCGGTTGCGGCCGTTGATGCGCATGGCGTCCGAACCGCAGATGCCGTGGGCGCAGGAACGCCGGAACGTCAGCGTGCCGTCCAGCTCCCACTTGATCTTGTGGAGGGCGTCCAGGACGCGCTCCTTGGGATCGATCGGGAACTGGTAGTCGACCCAATCGACCGCGTCGGAGACCTCCGGGTTGAACCGGCGGATCCGCATCGTGACCGTGATCAGGTGACCGGCGGCGGCCTCGGCGGCGTCCAGGGCCTCCGAGTGTCCGGAGGACTTGTCGAGCGTCGGGGTGCTCATCAGTACTTACGCTCCATCGGCTGGTAGCGGGTCACCACGACCGGCTTGTAGTCGAGACGGATCGACTCGTTGCCGGCGGAGTCCGTCTCGCGGTACGCCATGGTGTGCCGCTGGAAGTTGACGTCGTCGCGGGTGGGGTAGTCCTCGCGGTAGTGACCGCCGCGGGACTCCTTGCGCGCCAGCGCGGACACGGCCATGACCTCGGCCAGGTCGAGCAGGTTGCCCAGCTCGATGGCTTCCAGCAGGTCGGTGTTGAAGCGCTTGCCCTTGTCCTGGACGGACACGTTCTTGTAGCGCTCGCGCAGGGCGCCGATCGTCTCGACGGCCGTCTTGATCGTCTGCTCGGTACGGAACACCATCACGTTGGTGTCCATGCACTCCTGCAGTTCCTTGCGGATGTCCGCGACCCGCTCGGTGCCGGTGTTGTTGCGCAGGCCCTCGACCTGGGCGACGACCCGGGAGGCCGGGTCCGCCGGCAGCTCGATGTGGTCCGTGGTCGCCGAGTACTCGGCGGCCGCGATGCCCGACCTGCGCCCGAAGACGTTGATGTCGAGCAGCGAGTTGGTGCCGAGGCGGTTGGCGCCGTGCACCGAGACGCAGGCGACCTCGCCCGCGGCGTACAGGCCCGGGACGACGGTGGTGTTGTCGCTCAGCACCTCGCCCTGGACGTTGGTGGGGATGCCGCCCATGGCGTAGTGCGCGGTCGGCTGGATCGGGATCGGGTCCGTGTAGGGCTCGATGCCGAGGTACGTCCGCGCGAACTCGGTGATGTCGGGCAGCTTGGCGTCCAGCTGCTCCGGCGGGAGGTGCGTGAGGTCGAGGTAGACGTGGTCGCCCTCGGGACCGCAGCCGCGGCCCTCACGGATCTCGGTGTAGATGGAGCGCGAGACGACGTCGCGGGAGGCGAGGTCCTTCATGACGGGCGCGTACTTCTCCATGAAGCGCTCACCGTCCTTGTTGCGGAGGATGCCGCCCTCGCCGCGGGCGCCCTCGGTGAGGAGGATGCCCATGCGCCAGATGCCCGTCGGGTGGAACTGGAAGAACTCCATGTCCTCCAGCGGCAGCCCGCGCCGGTACGCGACGGCCTGGCCGTCACCGGTCAGGGTGTGCGCGTTGGAGGTCACCTTGAAGAACTTGCCGGTGCCGCCGGAGGCGAAGATGACGGCCTTCGCCTGGAAGATGTGGATCTCGCCGGTGGCCAGCTCGTACGCGACGACGCCGGCGGTCCGCTGGACCCCGTCGACCTCGGTGAGGAGCAGGTCCAGGACGTAGAACTCGTTGAAGAACTCCACACCCTCCTTGACGCAGTTCTGGTAGAGCGTCTGGAGGATCATGTGGCCGGTGCGGTCCGACGCGTAGCAGGCGCGGCGCACGGCGGCCTCGCCGTGGCTGCGGGTGTGCCCGCCGAACCGGCGCTGGTCGATCTTGCCCTCGGGCGTCCGGTTGAAGGGCAGGCCCATCCGCTCGAGGTCGAGGACCGCGTCGATGGCCTCCTTCGCCAGGATCTCGGCGGCGTCCTGGTCGACCAGGTAGTCGCCACCCTTGACCGTGTCGAAGGTGTGCCACTCCCAGTTGTCCTCCTCGACGTTCGCGAGGGCGGCGGCCATGCCGCCCTGGGCGGCGCCGGTGTGGGAGCGGGTCGGGTAGAGCTTCGTCAGCACGGCGGTGCGGCTGCGCTTCGTCGACTCGATGGCCGCGCGCATTCCGGCGCCGCCGGCGCCGACGATGACGGTGTCGTACTTGTGGATCTGCATGGGGTTGTTTCCCTGTCCGTCCCTGGCCTAGCGGATGTTCGGGTCGAAGGTGAAGATCACCAGCGTGCCGAGCACGATCGTGAACGCCGTTGCGGTGAACAGCAGCGTCTTCAGCCAGAACCGGGTGTTCGCCTGCTCGGCGTAGTCGTTGATGACGGTGCGCAGACCGTTGCCGCCGTGCAGCATGGCCAGCCACAGCATGACCAGGTCCCAGCCCTGCCAGAACGGCGAGGCCCAGCGGCCGGCCACGAAGGCGAAGCCGACCTTGGTCACGCCGCCGTCGAGGACCAGCTGGATCAGCAGGTGGCCCAGCACCAGGACGACGAGCACGACACCGGACAGGCGCATGAACAGCCAGCCGTACAGCTCGAAGTTGGTGCGGGTGGCACGCGGAGAGCGCTTGGTGCGGGCGCGCGGCGCCTCGATGAGCGGCGCCGGGTTGTCCGGGTCGAACGAGGTGCTGGAGGAGCTGAGCTCCACGGAGTCAGTAGACATGCTCAGCTCCCGAACAGAATGCGTGCGGCGTGCCCGAGAACCGGGTAGATGGCCCCGATCATCAGCACGATCCAGACGCCGAGGACGGACCACAGCATCTGCTTCTGGTACTTCGGGCCCTTGGACCAGAAGTCGACGGCGATGATGCGCAGCCCGTTGAGAGCGTGGAAGAGGATGGCCGCTACGAGGCCGTACTCCAGCAGGCTGACAGGCCAGGTCTTATAGGTCGCGACGACCTTGTCGTAGTCCTCGGGGGAGACCCGCACGAGTGCGGTGTCGAGGACATGGACGAACAGGAAGAAGAAAATGAGGACACCGGTGACTCGATGAGCCACCCATGACCACATGCCTTCCCGGCCGCGGTACAGCGTTCCTGCCGGCACGGAAAACCCTCCGGGAGCGGTTTGGGGCCAGCCGGCTTCGGTGTCGGACGGGCCCGGCCGGGTACGGTCCACCGGCCCTGGCCATCGTAGCGACGCGTTGTCGGCTCCGTATGCCCGGGTAGGCCAGGTGTGATTGATCCCGCACGACTGGGTGAACGTCTGGGGGAACCTACGAATGAACGGGCGACCGGACGTAAGGGTCAAAGGCCGGTGGGCGTACGGGCGCAGACGCCTGCGGAGGTGGTGTTCCGCGGAGCTAGCGGTGCAGTTCCGCCGTGCTCTGCGCGTTCGATCGTTCCGCGACCAGCCGGGCGAGCCGCGCCCGGGTGATGCGGCGCAGCTCGTCGGCGGTGACGACCCGTTCCTCGTCCTCGTCGTTCGCCAGCCGGGCGCGGATTCCGGTCAGCACCTGGTTGAGGAGGCTGGCCGGGTCGTCGCCCTTGAGGGCGATGACGAAGACGTTGCCGAACTTGTTCTCGTACGCGGCCTGCGCGGCGCTCAGTGCGGTGTGCGTGGCCAGGCCGCCGCGGTGCGGCAGCGGGGTGGCCGCCTCGCAGGCCAGCGCCTCGGAGAGGTCGCCGGGGGTGAGGTCGTACGCCGCCTCGTCGGCCGCCGCGAGTAGCGACTCAAGATCCGGGTACGGGCGGTGCAGGGCCATCCGGCGGGCCCAGCGGTGGCTTCCGCAGCAGTCGCGCAGGGCGGCTTCCGCAGCGCCGAAGGGGGCCTCGTTGAGCCGGGCGAGCCCGGCGGCGAGGACGGGCCCCTGGGCCGGAGTGTCGGGGAACAGCGCTGAACTCCTGTCGGAAAAGCGGGGAAGCGTTACACGTTAGTGGGGCTTGTTCGACTCCGTCCGACGGATGAGTGGATTTCACCCGTACGGGATCGAAATATGTCACGAAGTGGACGAGCGAACGGGGATGATCTGCCATAACGTCCGGTATGGGGAAAATCTGGGCAGGGCTGGCGTTGTCGCTCGCCGCACTCACACCGGCCGTCGGCACACCCAACGAGGCACCGGCGCCCCGGACACTGCCGGTCATCCCCTCGGTGCGGGATTTCCAGCCGGCCGGATCCGGCGTCTTCCACCTCGGTCCGGGCACCCGGGTCCGCGCCGGCCGCGGCAGCGCCGCCGAGGACGAGGCGCGGCTGCTCGCCGGACAGCTGCAGGTCCCGTTCGGGTTCGACGACGCCAAGGGCGACGGGGACGGGCCGGCCGGGACCGGGGACATCACGCTGCGGATCGACGGTCCCGGCGCCGGGACCACGAAGAACGCCGCCGACGTGAACGAGTCGTACGTCCTCACCGCACGGAACGGGCAGGTCACCATCGACGCGCCCACCGACGCGGGGGCGTTCTACGGCACCCGCACCCTCCTGCAGACGCTGCGCGCCGGCACCGGGATGCCCGAAGGCGTCATCAAGGACGCCCCGGACCGGCCGCAGCGCGGCCTGCTGCTCGACATCGCGCGCAAGCCCTTCACCCGCGACTGGATCGAGGACCGGATCCGGCAGCTCGGCGACCTCAAACTCAACCAGCTGCATCTGCACTTCAGCGACGACCAGGGCTTCCGCATCGAGAGCAGCAGCCACCCGGAGATCGTGTCGCGGGACCATCTCAGCAAGGCGGACCTCAGAGCGATCATCGACCTCGCCGCGCAGCGCCACGTCACCGTCATCCCGGAGATCGACAGCCCCGGGCACCTCGGCGCCGTCATCAGGGCGCACCCGGACCTTCAGCTGTTCAACGCCTCCGGCAGGGCGCTGCCCGGGGCGATCGACATCTCGAAGGCCGCCTCGGCCCGCATGGTCGACGATCTGACCCGGGAGTTCGCGCCGCTCTTCCCCGGCCCGTACTGGCACCTGGGCGGCGACGAGTACCAGGCGCTGGTCGTCAGCGACCCGGAGACCTCGTACCCGCAGCTCGTCCCGCCGGGCGGGACCGTCGCGGAGGCGACGACCCGCTGGCTCAACGACCGCGAGGCGGTGGCGAAGAAGTTCGGCAAGCGGACCAAGGCGTGGAACGACGGATTCATCTCCACCCCGCGCGCCGTGCCCGACCGCGACCGCGAGGTCGAGTACTGGACGGGGAAGGAGCTGGGCGCCCGCGAGCCGCAGGAGTACCTCGACGCCGGCCGCAAGGTCGTCAACCTCAACGACGAGTACCTCTACTACGTGCTCGGCGAGCCGAACGACTTCACCTATCCGACCGGCGAGCGCATCTACAAGGAGTGGACCCCCGCCGTCCTGCGCGGCACCAGCGCGGTCGCCCCCTCGCTGGCGACGCCCGACCGGGTGCTCGGCGGCCGGTTCGCCGTCTGGTGCGACCAGGCGGACGCGCAGTCGCAGGACGAGGTGGCGCGGGGCATCCGGCTCCCGCTGAACGCGGTGGCGCAGAAGCTCTGGTACCCCGGGACGCCGCCCCTCTCCTGGCCGGCCTTCAAGGCGCTGGCCGACAAAGTGGGCTGACAGGTTCTCCCGTTGTCAGTCCCACCAGAAGGACCACAGCCGCTCACCTCTCAGCGCCTCCGCGTAGTCGGGGAAGGGGAAGGTGCCGTCGTTGAGGTGGGAGGCGCCGGTGAGGACGTGTTCGAGGGCGACGTGCGCGGCGTGCTCCGACGTCAGCGGCGGGGAGGCGACGGAGAGGAAGACGGAGGAGCCCTCGAAGCCGATGACGCGGGCGCCGAACCGCGTCTCCCAGGTGCGCAGCAGCGCGGAGAACTCCAGGGCGGGCGCGTCGGACTCCCACCCGAGGAGGGCCGGGACGTCGGCGCTGCGGCGGGTCGGGACCAGCGCGATGTGCGCGATGAAGCGGGTGGTGAAGTAGTGCAGCATCTGACCCACCGTCTGGCGGGCGACCGCGTCCGGCGGGGGCCCCGGGTGCGCGGGGGAGGTGCGGGCGAGGCCGGGCCAGCGGGTGAACGGCGGGCCCGGGTCGTCGAGCAGCAGGGCGACGTCCGCGGGCCGGACCTCGTCGATCGCCGGATGCGGCGGCCGCAATGAGCGCAAATCCTGGTACGACCGCCAGGAATCAGTCATCGTGGCTTCGACGTCCACGCCGTCGATGTCCTCGGTGCGGTGGCCGCGGCCCGTCGCGCACGGCCAGGCCATGAGGACCGGGCACCAGCCCGTTTCGTCCTGCTGTGCCTGGAAGCGGGCCCAGAGCCGGCCGGGAGCGACGACGGGTTCGTAGGAGAGCCACAACCCGGGGGAGTCACCGGGCAGGAACCGGCCGGGCGGAAGGCCGTCGGGGAGACGGGCCAGGGGCATCGGTGGGCTCCATCGGTGTGGGGGCACGAGCTGAGACGGCCGGGGGCCGCCTCCCCCCACAGGAGCGTCCCCGGCCGCCGTCTATTACAGCGTCGCGGGCGCCGGAAGTGTCACCGCGGCGATGGGGCAGGATGGTGCGGGTGTTCGAGGGGGTGGAGCGAGCGGTGGATCTGGGGACCGCGGTCAGTGCCGCGCAGGAGGGCGACGACGCCGCGTTCCGGGTGCTGTACCGGGCGGTGCAGCCACAACTGCTGCAGTACGTGAGGACCCTGGTCGGACCGGCGGAGGCCGAGGACGTGGCGTCGGAGGCGTGGCTGCAGATCGCCCGCGACCTGCCGGGCTTCAGCGGCGACGGCGACGCGGTGCGCGGCTGGGCCGCTCGGATCGCCCGCAACCGGGCGCTGGACCACCTGCGGGCGCGCAGCCGCCGGCCGGTCACCGCGGCCGGTGTCGACGCCCTGCTGCACATGCCGGCCCACACCGACACCGCGGGCGAGGCCCTGGACGCGGTGGCCACCGACCGCGCGCTCGCGGCCATCGCGACACTGCCGCGCGAACAGGCCGAGGCGGTCCTGCTGCGGGTCGTCATGGGGCTGGACGCCAGCACCGCGGCGCAGGTGCTGGGCAAGCGCGCCGGGTCGGTGCGGATGGCCACCCACCGGGGGCTGCGCCGGCTCGCGGAACTGCTGGACGACGAGAGCCGCACCGCGGGTGTGACGTTTTCGGCGGCGAAGACGCTTTGAGGATATGAGATGACGGAAAACCGGCGATGCGACGGACATCGTGACGACGACTGGCTCGACGAGGAGGCCGCGGAGCGGCTCCTGCGCGGCGAGTCCGTCATGTCCGGCGGTGCCGCGGCGGCCCGGCTGGCCCGGCTGCTGACGGCCGCAGCCGCGCCGGCGGCGGCCGATCCGGAGCGCGAGGAGGCGGCGGTCGCCGCATTCCTGACGCGCTGCGACGCGGCTCCGGAGGCGGGCCCCCTGGAAGGTTCCGGCGCTGGTGCCGAGCAGGGTTCAGGGGACTCCGATTTCCTGTCGGTGGTCCGGCTGGGCCGGCCGGGCACCGTGCCGGGCCCGGCACTGACCGCCAGGGCCGGGCGGACCGTAAGGACGGCGGGGGCGCCGAAGTCCCTGAAGGCGTCGGCCGGCGCGCTGGTGGTCGCCATGGCCCTGTGCGCCGCGGTACTCGCCGCGAGTCCCGGCCTCCTGCCGCTGCCGTTCGACGGCGACAACGTCGGTTCCGCGCCGGTGCACGACGGCACCCCGCGCTCCGCCACGCCGGACGGCTCCGGCACCGCGGGCCCGGACGGCGGGTCCTCACCGCTCACCGGCGGGACGGCGGACTCGCCGCCCGGAAAGGGCGCGTCGTCGGAACCGGGGCACGGGACGACTCCGTCCCCCGGCCGGCCGGCCTCGCCCGCGAACCCGTCCGCGACGCCGCCGCCGTCCTCCCACTCGCTCGCACCCCAGGGGACGCACGGGGAACGCGACCGGCAGAACGTGGAGTTGTGCCGTGCCTACATCAAGGCGGGCGGACGGCTGGACGACGCGTCGTCCGACCGGCTGGTGGCGGCGGCGGGCAGCAAGCGGGACGTACCGAAGTACTGCGCGCGGGTACTGGCCGCCGCCTACCTGTCCGGATCCGGCGGTGCCGGAAACGCTGACGGCGGCAAGTCGGGTGGCACGAGCGGCGGTCACGGCAAGGGCGACGGCCGGCACGACTAGGCCCTAGGTTCCGCCGGTTCTGCGGCAACCGTATTCCCGCGTCTCCGGACCGTCTGACCTGCGGGCCCGGAGGAGGCCGGTGACACTTTCCAGCTGGTTGACGCTTTAAGTAATGGGTCGACTGGTCATCGGCCCGGCGGACCCCGGTGCTCCCCGTGCCGGGTGGGTCCGCGCCCAGGGCGCGGCCGGGTGCATTCCCCCTACCCGGCCGCGCCCGCCGGGCGTTCCACGGCGGTGGCCGGAAGTGGCCGGTGGCGGTCGGCGGCGGCCGGTGGCGGGTCCTGCCGGACGGCCGATAACTCCCGGCCGAATGTCCGTGCCGTGGTGCAGACTCGGTTGGGAGAGCAAAACCGGGGGAGGTACGCCATGTTGGCAGGACTGTACGAGATCGACTGGGCGGCTATGGGGCATGCCTACGGATCGGCGGAGGAGGTCCCCGAACTTCTGCGGGGGCTGGCCTCTACGGACGCGGGGGAGCGGGAGGCCGCCCTCGACGCGATGTACGGGGCCGTTCATCACCAGGGCGATGTGTACGACTCGACGCTCGCCTGCATTCCCTTTCTCTTCGAGCTGGTGGCGGATCCGGCGGTGCGGGACCGGGGCCGGATCGTCGTCCTGCTGACCAGCATCGGGGGCGGCGACGAGGTCGCGGAGGAGTACCTGGACGAGATCGTGATCGAGGCCGGGGGCCCGGTCGCGGGAGGTTCGTGGAGCGCGCTGGGGGACGGTTCCGGAAACGCTCCCGTCGCCGGTTCCGGCGGGCGGGGCGACGCGGCGGACGCCCTGGACGACGGGGACATCCTCGGCCTGCTGGACGCCGAGGGGGCCGCGGCCGCCGAGGACGGGGAGGCGGCCGCCTGGCGGGCCAACTACGCGATGGCCGTCACCGCCGTCCGGGCCCAGGCGGAAGTCTTCACCGAGCTCGTCGCGGACCCCGATCCCGATGTGCGGCGCGCGGTCCCGGTGGCGCTCGGCGCGCTGCACGGGGAGACCGCGCGGATACTCGACGTCCTGCGCGACCGGCTGCCGGTGGAGCGGGACACGGAGACCCGGCTGGCCCTCGTCGAGGCCGTCGGCACTCTCGCGCTGCGGCCGGGCGGCCCGGCCGCCGAGGCCGCCGACTGGCTGGTCCGGCTCGCCGGCAACCGCGTCGACGGCCCCGCCGACCGCTCGTCCGACGGCCGGTCGCTCTCCGCCGACCCGGGGCTGCGGCTGGCCGCGCTCGCCCAACTCGCCCGCTGCGCGCCCGAACGGCTGCCGGCGGACATCGTGCCGACCGCCGTCGCCCTGCTCCGCGCGGTGCGCGGCGAGGAGGCGGGCAGCCGGCCCTCCCTGGAGGTGTCCGCCGAGCGCCAGGTGCCCGCCACCTTCGTCGGCCATCTGCGGGAGCTGCGCGAGCGGGCCGAGGCGGGCCGCTCCGCGCCCTGGGCCGCCGACCTGCTCCGTACGCTGCACACCGCGCTCGACGACCGGGTCGCCGACCGCCTCGCGCTCGTCATCGACCAGTTGCGCAGCCCGGACTGGGGCCGGCGGATCGACGCCGTGTGGATGAGCGGCGGCCTGGTGCGCGGCTGGCGCGGCCCGTACGAGGAGCTGGTCGTGCTGCTCGGGCAGCAGCTCGCCGACCCCGAGGAGCGGTTGCGCGACGGGGCCGCCTCGGTGCTGGAGAACCTGTACGAACTGGCCGCACCCGCCGCCGACGCCCTCGCCGCGGCGGTCGCGGCGGATCCCGGGAGCTGGGTCCAGGAGTGGTCGCAGGGGCGGCCGAGCCTCGGCGGCATGGTCAAGACCCTCGCCCGGCTGGGCGACCCGCGGGCGCTGCCCGCGCTGGCCTCGGCCCTTGACCGGCCCGACATACCCCAGGACCTGGGGTTCGCCATCGAGCACCTGGGCGCGGCGGCGGTGCCGCTCGCACCCCTGCTGCGCCGCCGGCTCGCCGAGGTGACGCTGAACGACGAGGAGGCGTACGACCAGGCGGAGCCGCTGCTCAGGGGAGTGGCAGCCATCGCGGCCGCCGAGGCGTTCCCCGAGGTGCTGCGGATTCTGCGCGGGGCGCCGAAGGCCCGCCGGGACTGGCTGCTGTGCTCGGCGATCCGCGCGCTCGCCCGGTTCGGGGACGCGGCCCGCGACGCGCTGCCCGATCTGCGCGCGCTGGTGGCCGACCCCGGCTCCTGTATCGCGCTGGAGGCCGCGTCCGCGCTCTGGGCGATCGAGCGGAACCCCGCGGTCCTGCCGGTGCTGCTCGCGCACCTGGACAGCGACAGCCCGCACACCCGGCGTTCGGCGGCCGAGGCGCTCGGCGAGCTGGGCCCCGCGGCGGCCGGTGCGGCGCCGCGGCTGCGGGAGCTGCTCGCGGACCCCGCGGTGTGGATGCGGGTGGACGCCGCGGTCGCGCTGTGGCGGGTCTCCGGCGAGGCCGGTCCTGTGCTGCCGGTCCTGCGGTCCGCCTGGGCGGAGAACGTGCACACCCGCGCGGTCATCGCCGGCTGTCTCGCGGAGCTGGGTCCGGCCGCGGCCGGCGCCGCCCCGCTGCTGCGCGACGAACTGGCGGCCGTCCGCCGGCACAACAACGAGGGCGACCACTACGGCACGCTCGATGTGTGCGCCGACGAGAAACTGCTCCGGGCATGCCGACGGGCCCTGTCCCGGATATCCGGAACAGAGCCCGTCGTGGACGGCGGCCACTAGGTCCTGTGGACGGACCTCACGTCAGGCCGGCCCGGGGTCACCAGTAGACGACGACCTTGTCGCCGGCCTTGACCTGGTTGAAGAGGGAGGCGATGGCGGCCTTGTCGCGCACGTTCACACAGCCGTGGGAGGCGCCGGCGTAGCCGCGGGCCGCGAAGTCGGACGAGTAGTGCACGGCCTGGCCGCCACTGAAGAACATCGCGTACGGCATGGACGTGTGGTAGATCGTCGAGACGTGGTCACGGCTCTTGAAGTCCACCTTGAACTGGCCCTCGCGGGTCGGGGTGTACTGGGAGCCGAAGCGCACGTCCATCGTGGTCTGCACCTTGCCGTCGATCACCCAGGACAGCGACCGGGAGGTCTTGCTGATGCACAGCACGCGGCCGGTCATGCAGCGCGGGTCGAGCTTGGCGCTGGCCGGCTGGGTGGTGGGCGGGTACATCGCCGCGTGCGTCGGCTGCTTGGTCACGCCGCGCAGCTTGGTCCAGGTCTGCGCGGAGACACTGCCGGTCATCGGCAGGCCGTAACGCTCCTGGAAGTCGTTCACGGCGTTCGCGGTGACCGAGCCGTAGGTGCCGGTGGGCGTACGGCTGAACAGGTTGAGCTGGCCCAGCCGGGCCTGCAGCTCACGGACCTGCGTGCCGGTGGAGCCCTGCTTCATGACGGCGGGCACGACCGGGGGCTTGGACGTGGTCGCGGAAGCGCTGGGGGTCGTGGAGGGCGAGGCCGATGTCGAGCTCGACGCCGAGGGCGAGGGTGAGTCACTCGGGCTCGCGGAGTCGGTGGGACTCGCGGTGGTCGACGCGGCAGGCGTCGGCTTGGCGCCCGAGGTGGGCTTGTCCTGCGGGCCGCAGCCCACCAGAGCCGCTGCCGCCAGAGCGGCCACCACGATCGCTATCGGAGTTCTCTTCGTACGCAAGACAGTCACCCTTTGCCCCCCAGAATCTGCAGTTACCCGGCTAGACACTCCACCCGCCCGTGCAGTTGCACGGATCCGGAGCAAGACTGTTTCGTGACATCGGAGAGACCGGACTGTGAGGAAGGTCCCAGCCCGGGCCCCTCCACGGCTCGCATGCCCGCAACTACAGTCCGTGCCGGAGACAGGATATTACCCACCAGTAATGCGACACTGATGCGGAGGCGTGAACCATGGCGCGCGAGACGGACACCGCCCGGTCCACCGAGAGTGGACTGCCCATCGAGCCGGTCTACGGGCCCGCGGCGCTCGACGGCTGGGATCCCGCGGAGAAGCTCGGCGAGCCGGGCGCGTACCCGTTCACCCGCGGCGTCTACCCGTCCATGTACACCGGCCGGCCCTGGACCATGCGGCAGTACGCCGGGTTCGGCACGGCGGTCGAGTCCAACGCCCGCTATCAGCAGCTGATCGCCAACGGCACGATGGGCCTGTCCGTCGCCTTCGACCTGCCGACGCAGATGGGCCACGACTCGGACGCGAAGATCTCCAGCGGCGAGGTCGGCAAGGTCGGCGTCGCCATCGACTCCGTCGACGACATGAAGGTGCTCTTCGGGAACATCCCGCTGGACAAGGTGTCCACGTCGATGACGATCAACGCACCCGCCGCGCTGCTGCTGCTGATGTACCAGCTCGTCGGCGAGGAGCAGGGCGTCCCGGCCGACCGGCTGACCGGCACCATCCAGAACGACGTGCTCAAGGAGTACATCGCGCGCGGCACGTACATCTTCCCGCCGAAGCCGTCGCTGCGGCTGATCGCCGACATCTTCAAGTACTGCCGCACCGAGATCCCGAAGTGGAACACGATCTCGATCTCCGGCTACCACATGGCCGAGGCCGGCGCCTCGCCCGCGCAGGAGATCGCCTTCACGCTCGCCGACGGCATCGAGTACGTCCGCACCGCCGTCGCCGCGGGCATGGACGTGGACGACTTCGCGCCCCGCCTGTCGTTCTTCTTCGTCTCGCGCACGACCATCCTCGAAGAGGTCGCGAAGTTCCGCGCCGCCCGCCGGATCTGGGCGCGGGTGATGCGGGACGAGTTCGGCGCGAAGAACCCCAAGTCGCAGATGCTGCGCTTCCACACCCAGACCGCCGGCGTGCAGCTCACCGCGCAGCAGCCCGAGGTCAACCTCGTCCGCGTCGCCATCCAGGGCCTGGCGGCGGTGCTCGGCGGCACGCAGTCGCTGCACACCAACTCCTTCGACGAGGCCATCGCGCTGCCCACCGACAAGTCGGCCCGGCTGGCGCTGCGCACCCAGCAGGTGCTCGCCTACGAGACCGATGTGACCGCGACCGTCGACCCGTTCGCGGGCTCCTACGTGGTCGAGACGATGACCGACGAGGTCGAGGCCCTCGCGCTGGACCTGATGCGGAAGGTCGAGGACCTGGGCGGCGCCGTCAACGCGATCGAGCACGGCTTCCAGAAGGGCGAGATCGAGCGCAGCGCGTACCGCATCGCCCTGGAGCAGGACGCGGGCGAACGCGTGGTGGTCGGCATGAACCGCTTCCAGCTCGACGAGGAGGATCCGTACGACCCGCTGCGCGTCGACCCGGCCATCGAGGCCCAGCAGGCCGCGCGGCTGGCGACGCTGCGCTCCACCCGGGACCAGGGCGCCGTCGACACGGCGCTGGCGGAGCTGCAGGAGGCGGCCCGGGGCACGGACAACGTCCTGTACCCGATGAAGGACGCGCTGCGCGCGCGGGCCACGGTCGGGGAGGTCTGCAACGCGCTGCGCGAGGTCTGGGGGACGTACGTCCCGACCGACGCGTTCTGAGCCGGCCGGCCGGCCGTGCTCAGCGGACCGGCCGCCGGTCAGAGCAGGTGGAGCTGCGTGATCAGCATCGCCACGACGATGCAGAGCGTCCAGCCGACGATGTGCTCGACGATCTTCCGGCCCTCCTGGGGCCCGCCGGTACCGGTACGCGCCGCTGCGATCTCCGCCATTGCCAGTCCTGTCGTCCGCCGATGAGAAGCCCCCCGCAGCTGCCCAGGATGCGGGGGCCTTTCGCCCGCTGTACAGGGGCAAACTCACCTTTATGGCGGATCGTGACCCATTTCACCGCAGGGTCAGCCGGTGAAGCGGGCGAGGTACCCGGCCACATCGGCCGGATCCTCGGTGGCCAGGCCGAGATAGCCGTCGGGACGGACGACGAACAGGCCGTCGCCGTAGACCGCGTACGCGCTGTTCGCGCCGTGCTCCGGGGCGTCGTCGATCCGGTGCGCGTGCACCAGGCCCGGGTCCGCCTCCGGGTCCGCCCCCAGGCCGGGCGGCAGCTGGGCGGTCCCCAGGGCGAGCAGGGTGAAGTGCGGGCCGCGGAACAGGTCGAAGAGCCGGCCGCCGCCGGCCAGCGGCGCGTCCGGGGCCCGGTCGCCCGCGCGCGGCGCCTCCTCGGGCAGCGTTCCCCCGGGGAGTGCGGCGGGCCGGAGTTCCCGGGTGAGCGGCCCGCCGCGGTAGTTCAGCTCCAGGCCGTGGGTGTCGGTGCCGCGCTGCCGGGCGCCGGTGTCGTCGCCGTCACGGGTCGCGCCGTGCAGCCGGGTGCTGAGGCCCAGGACGTCGGCGGCGATCGGCAGCCGCTCCTCCTCGTAGCTGTCGAGGAGCCCGTGCCCCGCACCGTGCCGCAGCACCTGGCCGAGCTTCCAGCCCAGGTTGTACGCGTCCTGGACGCTGGTGTTCAGGCCCTGCCCGCCGGCCGGCGAGTGAATGTGCGCGGCGTCGCCGGCGAGGAACACCCGGCCGACGCGGAACCGGTCGGCCATGGCCGCGCTGGGGTGGAACGCGGAGGACCAGAGCACCTCGTGGACCTGCTCGGCGCCGATCGGGGTCCGGGCGGCGATGAGCGCGCGGATCCCCTCGACGGAGCCGTCCGGCTCGGTGCCGGAGTCCGTGTACTGGGCGAGCAGCTGGAAGTGGTCGGTGCCGGCCAGCGGGCACAGCATGACGGTGCCGCCCGCCGCCTTGGGCCAGACGTGCCAGTGGTCGCGGTCGATGCCGCCGAGGAGCAGATCGGCGATCAGGATCGGGTGCGGGTCGATGGTCTCGCCGGTCATCCCGACGCCGAGCGCCCGGCGGCCGGTGCCGCGCCCGCCGTCGGCGGCCACCAGGAAGCGGGCCCGGACGGTGCCCGCCGTGCCGTCGGGAAGGGCCAGCGCCGCGTCGACCCCGTCATCGTCCTGGGTGATGCCGGTGAGCGCGGTCCCGAACTCGACGCCGCCGCCGAGTTCCCGCAGCCGCTCGTGGAGGATCTCCTGGGTGCGCCACTGGGTGAGCATCCAGACCTCGCCGTACGGGGACCTCGGCGTCGGCGCGAAGCGCTCCAGCAGGTCCCACTCGCCGAGCCGCCGGTCGTCCTGCCAGCCCATCATCAGCGGGTACGGTCCGCCGGACGCGATGACGGCGTCGATCACGCCGAGGTCGTCGAGCACCTCCAGGGTGCGCGGCTGCAAGCCCTTGCCGCGGGATCCCGGAAAGAGCCGGTCCGACTGTTCGACGAGGCGGGCGGATATCCCCCGGCGGGCCAGGTCGACCGCGAGCGCCAGACCGGTGGGGCCTGCTCCGGCGATGAGTACGTCCACGTCCTGGACGCTGTTGAGTGCCATGCGGACAGCGTGTACCGGTCGGGCCCGAGCTCCAAGACCCCACGCCCTACCGGTACTTGGGCATATCCATCAGGGCGCGGTCAGCGGACGGGAGCTTTCGGGACCATCGTCAGAAAGCGCTTGAGCCGGGGCGCCAGCGGACGTTCGACAAACCGGTGCAACAGCCACGCCAGCACCAGCATCGACGCGCCGGTGAGCGGCAGTACCGCGTACGACGGCATGTGCAGGCGCTGGTGCAGCTGGAAGATGACGACCCAGCCCAGGTGTTCATGGACCAGGTAGAAGGGATAGGTCAGGATTCCCGCCGTCGTCAGCCAGCGCCAGTCGACGCCCGTGACCCGGGGCAGCAGGGTGACCGCCGCCACCGCCGCGAAGCCGAGGGTCACGATGAGGATGATCACCGACTCGGAGCGGTGCTGGAAGACGTGCGCGGCATGCGCGTTCGGTATCAGCCCCTTGACGGCGTAGTGCTGGCCGAACAGCCAGCCGACCGCGACGACACCCCAGGACAGCGGGTCGTTGCCGAACCGGTAGACCAGGTAGATCCCGATGCCGCCGATGAAGAACGGCGCGTACTCCGGCATCAGCACGGTCTTGAGGAACGCCTCGCCCGACGCGTCGGCGAGCACCGCGCCCACCGTCCACAGCCCGCAGAACGCCAGCACCCGGCGGCGGGTGGCGCCCGGCCACACGACGGCCAGCGCGAACAGCAGATAGAAGCGCAGTTCCGCCCACAGGGTCCAGCACACACCGAGCACCCGGTCCGCCCCGACCGGCATCTGCAGCATCGTCATGTTGGTGAGCAGATCGCTCGGCGACACCGTCTTCCAGACGACGCCGGGCAGCGCGAACACGGCGGTGACCAGCAGGACGGCCGCCCAGTAGGCCGGGTACAGCCGGGTCGCCCGGGAGACCGCGAAGCCCTTGAGGGTGCGCCCCCAGCCGCTCATGCAGATGACGAACCCACTGATGACGAAGAAGATCTGGACGCCGAGCGGCCCGTAGACGGCCACCTTCGACAGCTCGGGGAAGACCAGTGCGGGCGTCTGCCCCCAGGCCTTCCAGGCATCACCGCCGCGCCCCGCGTAGTGGTAGAAGCACACCATGAGCGCGGCCACGAGCCGCAGCCCGTCGAGCGCCCGCAGCCGGCCGGCCCGCGGTGCGGCGGCCGCCACCGCGTCCGGTGCGGGGTCCTGAGCGGTGACCTGCTGGAGCTGGAGACTCATCCGATGGCAGCCTTCTTCAAGGCGCGTGCGCGGCGGGCGACGCGACGGAGCAGGGGATTGCGGGGCAGGAACGCCAGCTGCGCCGGGACCACGCCCGGCAGGGCCAGCGAAGCGAGCCGGCGGCGCTTGAAGTACCGCCAGGTACGGGCGTTCAGCTGCTTCGACAGATAGGCGACGGTCTCCTCGCGCAGCTCCGGGTACAGCTCGGCCCGCATGCAGAACCCGACGGCGCGCAGCAGCGGCGTGAGGTCCCCGGCGATCCGTTCGGGGGCCGGCGGGGACCAGGTGCGGACGGCTTCGGCGTCGTCGAGATCGGGCAGCAGGGAGTCGACGATGGTCACCGGGACGCGATTGCTGTTCTGGTACGGCGACAGCCGCTCCAGCAGCATCTCGGTACCGGTCCGCGCCACCGGGATCCCGTAGAACGCCGAGGCGGTGAGCAGCGCCGTCGAGTAGCAGCCGACCACCAGCGCCGGACGGGCCCGCTGGTACAGCACCTCGGCCAGCACGGGGGAGTCCAGCACGGTCAGCTCCACACCGAGGGCGGCGGCTTCCCGCTCCAGCGGCTCCGACCAGTGCGCGGGCGCGATGGGGTGCGGCTTGAAGACGATCCGCCGGTGCCCGAGGGCCGCCGCGCCGCGCAGCATCCGCAGGTGCAGCTCCTCCTCCTCGGCGGCCGTGAGGATCCCCAGCGCGGACAGGTACTGGCCGAGCAGCAGCGCCGCGTCCTCGGGGACCGCGGACAGCTCGGCCTCGTCCTGCCCGCCGCTCGCGTCGGCGAGTTCCGCCAGCACCTTGGTGAACTCCGCGGCGGGCACGATCCGCGGTTCGATGCCGTACTCGGTCAGCAGCAGCGGCCGCAGTCCGGTCACCAGGTCGAGGTGCAGCAGCTGGTTGATGCGGGTGGTCACCAGCGGTTCGAGCTTGTCGCGGGTCGGGCCGTACGACATCAGGCCGTCCGCGTAGACCTCGATCGGCGCGGCCGGGAAGAGCCGGACCAGCGCGGCGGCGGGCTTGACCTGAATCGACTCGACGATCAGTGCCACATCGTCGTCACCGAGGTCCCACAGCATCCGCAGATACCGCTCCCACATCGGGACGTCCTCCGGCCGCGGCGCCCAGTCGCTGGGGTGCATCGGCGCGATGGTCTCGTTCCACGACAGCACCCGGTCGAACCTGCCGCGCAGCGCACCGAAGCCGGGGGCCTCGTCGACGGCGGGCGTGGTCTCCGGAACGGCGGAGTTGTTGCTGATCAGCAGCAGCCGCCGGTCCGCGGGGCCGAACAGCCCGGCGTCCAGGGCGGCCGCGATGGTGGCGGCGCCGTACAGCGTCGACGCCACATGGATCTGGGTGCGTGCGCGGGCCATCAGGCGGCCACCGTCCCGGTCGAGGAGGCGAGCCGCCTTCGCAGGCGGCGGAGCGGGACGCTGCGGTCGACACCCATCGAGTCCAGCGCCTCCATGAGGATGTCCTGCGGCATCCGCTTCAGGGCGGCGGCGCTCATCGTCTTCAACTGGCGTGCGACCTGCGGTTCGAAGCGTTCGATGGAGTTGAGGTGGTGGGCGATGATCGCGCAGTAGGTGCGGACCGCCTTCGGCAGGAAGCGGTCCGCGTCCCGGTCGGCGGCGGTCTCGGCGAGCACCTGGTCGAAGGAGCGGATGAAGTCCAGCTGGCGTACATCGCCGATCTGGGTGAGCGAGGTGGCGATGCCGCGCCGGTAGAAGACCCCGAGCAGGCCCACCACCGCGAAGGACGCCGCCTCCCGGTGCAGCCGCCAGATCCACGGCCGGTCCTCGGCGGTCCGCAGCCCGTCGGGGAAGTGCAGCAGCCCCGCGTCGGCGAGCCGGCGGTGGTAGATCCCGGCCCAGGCGAAGGGATAGTCGACGGAGGTCGGCCGGGCGGCGGGCAGGATCGCCTCGCGCGGGTTCAGCACCACCCCGCGACGGCCGTGCGGCACATGCGTGATGACGCGGACCCGGTCGGTGCACTGCACATGGTCGGTACGGACGAAGTCGGTACCGAGCTCCTCGATGGCCGCGAGCAGCTGGGACAGATAGCCGGGGGCCAGCCAGTCGTCGCCGTCGAGGAAGGTGAGGAACTCGCCGCGCGCCACGTCGATTCCGGTGTTGCGGGCGGTGGCCAGGCCGCCATTGGTCTCGCGCGCCACGAGAACGGAGCCGGGAAGGGTGCGTGTCGCCCGCTCCAGGATTTTCGGTGTGTCATCCGTAGAACGGTCGTCGACCAGGATGAATTCGAAATCCGGACGGGAGTTCGCACGAAGACTTTGGAGCATGTCGGGTGCGAATGCCTGCACGTTGTAAAACGGCACAATGACGGAGAGCTTGACCACCTGCTGAACGTTAGGGGCCGACCGGACTCGGCGGCCGACATTGCGCGGACCCTCGGGTGAACGGCACATGTCGGGACCATGAAGCAGCCGCCCCTTAAGCATGGTTGGGCAATTCGCGGCACGCTGTTTACCGTCCGTTGGCTCAACGTTGGAACGCTGCTCGGAACGGATTCCTAGCGTCTGCGTCGTGCAGAAAAGTTCTTCCGATCCGTTGCGGATCACCGTTCTCGCCGATTCGGACACCCGTTGGAAATGGGGTGCGCTGACAGCGCGCCGTATTTCACCCGATGTCCGGCTCGATGCCCGTCTGCTCCGTGGCCGGGCCACTCCGACGAGCCGCCAGCTCGCCGAGATCGGCATACCCGCGGAGTCGATGCGCGAGGTCACCGCCGCCGAGTTCCTGACCGAGGCCGGCCACGGCCGGGCCGCCGGGGGCGGCTGTGACGTCGTCGTACTCGCCTGTGTCGGCGGCACCGTCCAGGCCATGCTGCACGGACTGGCCCGCGCCTGGGAGGGCAGCGCCCACCGTCCGGTGGTCGTCACCGGATACGTCGGCGTGGTCTACGAGAAGCTCGCCGACGGCCTGCTGCTGCGGGCCGGCGCCGATGTGGTGCTCGCCAACAGCGCGCACGACGCCCGGCGGTTCCGCGACACCTACGCGGGTGTCGGCGCGGACACCGCTGGCATCGTCGAGACCGCGCTGCCGTTCCTGGAGGGCGCGCCCTACCGGCCGTCCGACGAACGGCCGTTCACCGTCACCTTCGCCGTGCAGCCGTCCGCACCCGAAGGGCGCACCGACCGCACCTACCTGGCCCGCCGCGCGGTGGAGCACGCCCGGCGGCACCCGGAGCGCGAGGTGCTGGTCAAGCTGCGCAGCAAGCCCGGCGAGCACACCACGCACATCGAGGAGCACCCGTACCAGAAGCTCGTCGCCAAGCTCGGCCCGCCCGACAACCTGCGGCTGGTCTACGGGCACATGGGCGAGGTGCTGGACCGCACCGACCTCCTGGTGACCGTCAGCTCCACCGCGGCCCTGGAGTCCCTGCACCGCTCCATCCCCACCGCCGTCCTGACCGACCTCGGCATCCGCGAGGCCCTCGGCAACCACCACTTCCTCGGCTCGGGCTGCTTCGCCTCCTGGGACCAGCTCGACGAGGGCCACGTCCCGCGGGCCGACGCCGACTGGCTCGCCGCCCAGGGGGTCGCCGCGCAGGACCCCTTCGGGGCCCTGCGTGAGCGCGTCACCACCCTTGCCGCGGCCGGCGAACTGCCGCCGCCCGCGCCGTACTACACCCTGCTGACCGCCCCCGGCTATCTGCCCGGCGTGCTGGCCCGGCACGGCCTCGACGCCAAGGGCGAGCCGCTGCCCGGCGCGGTCGCCGAGCGGGAGCCCAGCGCCCTGCGCCGGGTGCTGCGGGACGCGGCGCGCAACTCCGCACGTACCGCCTACCGGCAGGGCGTGCAGCGCGTCGCGCCCGTCATCCGCCGCTGGGGCCAGCTGTGACGAACCGACCGACCGGAGCACCCGTGACCACCCCACTGTCCGCGCCCACTCCCGTCCCCGCGGGCGCCCGCGTCCTCGCCGTCATCCCCGCCCGGGGCGGCTCCAAGGGCGTCCCCGGCAAGAACCTCGCGCCCGTCGGCGGCGTCCCGCTGGTGACCCGGGCGGTGCGCGAATGCCTCGCGGCGCGGCTCGTCACCGACGTGGCCGTGTCCACCGACGACCCCGCCATCGCCGAGGCGGCCCGCGCCGCCGGCGCCGAGGTCGTCCTGCGGCCCGCGGCCATCGCGGGCGACACGGCGAGCAGCGAGGCCGCCGTCCTGCACGCGATGGACGCCTACGAGGCGATGCGCGGCGGCGCCGTCGACGTCGTCCTGCTCGTGCAGTGCACCAGCCCCTTCCTCACCCGCGAGGAGGTCGACGGCGTCGCCGCCGCCGTCATCGAGGACGGCGCCGACACCGCGCACACCGTCGCCCCCTTCCACGGCTTCGTCTGGCGCGAAGGGGACGGTGCCGACGGCGGCCACGGCGTCAACCACGACAAGGCCACCCGCCCGCGCCGCCAGGACCGACCCCAGGACCTGCTGGAGACCGGCGCCGCGTACGCCATGCGCGCCCCCGGCTTCCGCGCCGCCGGCCACCGGTTCTTCGGCCGCACCGCGCTGGTGCGCACCGATCCGGCCCGTGTCCTGGAGATCGACGAGCCGGACGACCTCGTCCGGGCCCGCGCCCTCGCGCCGCTCCTCGACGCCGGCTCCACCCCCACCCTCGGCGACATCGACGCGGTGGTACTCGACTTCGACGGCACCCAGACCGACGACACGGTGCTGGTCGACGCCCAGGGACGGGAGACCGTCGCGGTGCACCGCGGCGACGGCCTCGGCATCGCGGCACTGCGCCGCGCCGGGCTGCCCGTACTGATCCTGTCCTCGGAGACCAACCCGGTCGTCGCGGCACGGGCCAGGAAGCTCCAGGTGCCCGTCCTCCACGGCATCGCCCGCAAGGACCTCGCCCTCAAGCAGTGGTGCGAGGAGCAGACGATCGCCCCCGAGCGGGTCCTGTACGTCGGCAACGACGTCAACGACCTTCCCTGCTTCGCGCTCGCCGGCTGGCCCGTCGCCGTGGCCAACGCCCACGACGTCGTACGGGCCTCGGCCCGCTTCATCACCTCCACCCCGGGCGGCCGCGGCGCGATCCGCGAGATCGCCGGGTGGATCCTCGGCCCGAATCTGGCCGCCCCTCCTACCGACCCTCCTTACGCACCCCTCACAGCAGTCCCCTCAGCACCTCTCTCCGCAAAGGACCTCTCCCAGTGACCAGCACCCCCCTGACCCCGAAGAACCTCCGTCCGGTCGGCACCCGTTACATCGGCACCGGGCAGCCCGTCTACGTCACCGGCGAGATCGGCATCAACCACAACGGTGACCTGGAGAACGCCTTCGCGCTCATCGACGCCGCGGTCGCGGCCGGCTGCGACGCCGTGAAGTTCCAGAAGCGCACCCCCGAGGTCTGCACCCCGCGCGACCAGTGGGAGATCGAGCGCGACACCCCCTGGGGCCGCATGACGTACATCGACTACCGGCACCGCGTCGAGTTCGACGAGAACGACTACAACGCCATCTCCGACTACTGCCGCAAGCGCGGCATCGACTGGTTCGCGTCCCCGTGGGACGTCGAGTCCGTCGCGTTCCTGGAGAAGTTCGACCTCCCGGCCCACAAGGTCGCCTCCGCCTGCCTCACCGACGACGACCTGCTGCGCGCGCTGCGCGCCACCGGCCGGACGATCATCCTCTCCACCGGGATGTCCACCCCGAAGCAGATCCGGCACGCCGTCGAGGTGCTCGGCAGCGACAACATCGTGATGTGCCACGCCACGTCCACGTACCCGGCGAAGCACGAAGAGCTCAACCTGCGCATGATCAACACCCTGCAGGCCGAGTACCCGAACGTGCCCGTCGGCTACTCCGGCCACGAGGTCGGCCTCCAGACGACGCTGGCCGCCGTCGCCCTCGGCGCGGTCTTCATCGAGCGCCACATCACCCTGGACCGCGCCATGTGGGGCTCCGACCAGGCCGCCTCCGTCGAGTCCCAGGGCCTGGAGCGCCTCGTCCGCGACATCCGCATCATCGAGACCTCGCTCGGCGACGGCGTCAAGAAGGTCTACGAGGGCGAGCTCGGCCCGATGAAGAAGCTCCGCCGCGTCCCCGGCGTCGTCGCCGAGGCCGAGGCGTCCGGCGCGGACCGCGCCACCGCCTCCGTCTGACGGACCGCGCCACCCCGGCCCACGCGGCCGGGCCCCGCGCACGCCCCCATGACCCGAGGGCACCGCGAACCATGAGAACGAGGAGCACCGGGATGACCGCGCCCGCATCCGGCCGGGGACCGCTCGCACTGGTCGAGTCCCCTGTCCAACTCCTCAACGTCCTGGAGTGGTCGCACATACACCCCCCGACCGCGGTCGCCGCATCGCGTCCCGGGGCGGCACCTGCCGCCCCGGGCGGCGGCCCGGTCACCGGCCCGCTCACCGTCGTGGTGCTCTCGCCCCGCGACCCGATGAGCCGCGGGCAGCTGCGCCGCATGGCGGAGCTCGCCCGGGACGACGGCGTCACCGTCCGCTGGTTCGAGGCCCGCAGCAACCGGCTCGGCCTGCTGCGCACCGCCATGACCCTGGCGCCGCTGCTGCTGCGCGTACGCCACCTCGTCATCGGCGATCCGTTCTCCCGGCTGGTGCAGGTGCTGCTGCCGCTGTGCCGGACCCGGGAGATCACCGTCGTCGACGACGGCACCGCCACCATGGAGTTCACCGAGATCCTGAGCCGGGGCGGCCGTCTGGTGCGCTGGCACCGCGCCGGCCGCCGGTCGCCCGTCGACGCCGCCTTCGCGATCTTCGCCTCGGCCGCCCGCCGCCGGCTGACCCCCGGCCGCCGCCGCACCGTCGAACTCTTCAGCGCGATGCCCGCGACACCGCCGGCCGGGATGGCGCTGCGCGCCAACCGGTTCGCGTGGACGCGGTCGCGCTTCGGACCGCCGCGCATCACCGCCGGCACCGACATCATCGGCACGTCCCTCGTCGAGACCGGGGTCGTCGACCTCGACCGCTACCTCGCGGCGGTCGCCGCCCTCGCCGAATCCCACGGCGCCACCCGCTACTTCGCGCACCGCCGCGAGGACACGGCCAAGCTGCACCGGCTCGCCGTCGAGACCGGACTGGAGATCGTCCGCCCCGACCTGCCGCTGGAACTCGTCGCACGCCGGGGACCGATCGGGCACACCGTGCTCAGCTTCCCCTCCACGGTCGTCCACACGCTGCCGCTCGCGCTGGCCGGCACCGGGGTCAAGGTCGTCGTCCGCGACATCGACGACGGCTGGCTCACCCACACCGCCTCACCCCGCGCGCAGGGCTTCCTCTCCGGCATCACCGGCACCGCCAGAGACCTGCACGGCCTGACCTCCGCCACGGCGACGGCCTGACCTCGGCCACGGCGACGGCCCGACCTCCGCCACGGCGACGGCATAGGGGCCCGCCCCGGGCCCGGATCCGCCCGGCGGATCCAGCGGGCCGCGATGCCCCGCCCCTACGCTCCGGGCCACCGGACCCCGGTGTGGCACGGGACACCCCCTGCGCCGGAGCCGTTGCCTCGCGATCGATGGATCGTTGAGCGAGGATGGGATGGGTGGTGAAGGCCCAAGAGGCCGTGATACCCCCCAGAGGGATTGGGTATGCGCCGATCGGGTGATTTCTTCTCCTTCAACAGGAATGAATTTCTCTCGATCAACGCTGGAGGATCTCCCATGGGGCCTACGCTGTCGGAGGTGAACGACTCACCCGCAGTGCCATCCGGCGCGCTGCCCGCCGGGCTGCGTGCTGAACTGATCGCGTTCCGCAGGGACTTGAGCCGCCGCCCCGCAACGGGCCGGCCGGACTCCCACGACGCCGGGGCCGCCGCCGCGGCCGTGCTGGCCCGGCTGGAGCAGGACGGTCTACGGCCGCGGGCACTGCCCGGCGGGACCGGAATCGTCTGTGACATCGGCGCCACCGACCCCGCGCGCCCCCGCCTCGCACTGCACAGCGACATCGACGCGGTGCTGCTCGGCGCCGCTCTGGCGCTCGCCGCCCTGGAACGCGAGGGCCGGCTGCCGCGCACGGTGCGGCTGATCCTGCAGCCCGCGGACGGGGCGGCCCCGGGCGGCGCGCTCGGCGCCATCGAGGCGGAGGTGCTGGCGGGCGTCGGCCGGATCCTCGCCGTGCACGGCGACCCGGACACCGACGCCGGACGGATCGGCCTGCGACAGGGCCCGATCACCGCGGCCGTCGGCCGGCTGGTCCTGAAGCTCGACGGCGCGGGCGGCCACAGCGCCCGCCCGCATCTGACCACCGACCTGGTGATGGCCACCGCCAAGATGGCCACCGAGCTGCCGGCCGTGCTGGCCCGCCGGATGGACCCGCGTTCCGGCGTCCGGGTCGTGTGGGACCGCATCGAGGCCGGCCACGCCTGCAACGTGATCCCGCAGCACGCGGAGCTGGAGGGCACCGTCCGCTGCCTGGACCTGGCGGCCTGGAACGACGCGCCCGACCTGGTGCACGAGGTGATCGACCAGGTGGCCGGCATGTACCGCGCGAAGTGCGAGATCCGCTACCAGCGCGTCGTCCCCCCGGTCGTCAACGAGGTGGAGTCGACGGAGCTGCTGCGCGAGGCGATGACGCTGAGCCGCGGTGCGCACGCCGTCGAGGACACCGGCCAGAGCCTCGGCTGCGCGGACTTCGCCTGGTACCTGGAGCAGGTGCCGGGCGCGCTCGCCCGGCTCGGTCTGCGACCCGCCGACGGGTCGCCGCGACACGGCGTCCATCCGGGTGAATCCGAGGACGCCGAGGACCCGGTCGTGATCGGCGCGGAGCTGCTCGCAGGGGCTGCGCTGCTGGTCTGACGGTGGGTGGCGTGACGCTCACGGGTGGTTCACCTGGCCGAAATGCGTCGATCCGATAACAGGTCTTCATTCAGCCTTTACCTGACATCTACGCGCGTTAAGCTCCCGCTTAGCCAGCGCCGGACGGGGCGCTTTCGAATGAAGGGGACCCTCGTGCGCCGGGTTACCAAGATCGTTGCCGCGGGAGTCGCGTCCGCGGCCCTCGCCCTCACTGCCACCGCGTGTGGCAGCAGCAGCTCCGACGACAGCAAGGACAAGGGCGTAGGCATCGCCTACGACGTCGGCGGCCGAGGCGACCACTCCTTCAACGACTCCGCGGCCAAGGGCCTGGACAAGGCCAAGGCCGAGTTCAGCCTGGGCAGCAAGGAGCTCACCGCCAAGAACACCGACACCGAGGCGGACCGCGAGCAGAAGCTCAACGACCTCGCCGGTGCGGGCTACAACCCGGTCATCGGTGTCGGCTTCGCCTATGCCGACTCGGTGAAGGCCGTCTCGAAGAAGTTCCCGAAGACGACCTTCGCGATCGTCGACTCCGTGGTCGAGGGCGCGAACGTCGACAGCATCAACTTCACCGAGGAGCAGAGCTCCTACCTCGCGGGTGTCGCCGCGGCGCTGAAGACCAAGACCAACAAGGTCGGCTTCATCGGCGGCGTGGACACCACGCTGATCAAGAAGTTCGCGGCCGGCTACCAGCAGGGCGTCAAGGACACCAAGCCCGACGTCTCGGTCGACATCGAGTACATCACCCAGGGCGGCGACTTCTCCGGCTTCGCGAAGCCGGCTGAGGGCAAGGCCAAGGCCAAGGGCATGCTCGACCGTGGCATCGACGTGATCTACGCGGCCGCGGGCAGCTCCGGCGCCGGCGCCATCGAGGCCGTCGCGGGCAAGAAGGGCACCTGGGCGATCGGTGTCGACGGCGACCAGTACCAGGACAAGGGCCTGGCGCAGTGGAAGACCGCGATCCTGACCTCCGCCGTCAAGAACGTCGACGGTGCGGTCTACGAGGTCATCAAGAGCGTCAAGGACGGCAAGCCGCTGACCGGCACGCACATCTACAACCTCAAGGCGGGTGGCGTCGGCCTGGCCACCTCCGGTGGCTACATCGACGACATCCAGGCCCAGCTCGACGCCGCGAAGAAGAAGATCACCGACGGCACGCTGACGGTCCGGACGACTCCGACCAGCTGATCACCGACGCGAGGCCCGGCGAGGGAGCGTGACGTTCCCTGCCGGGCCTCGTGCCTTGTGCGGCCACCGTGCCGTATGTATCCCGCGACAACTGTGGATCTGGCGCCGCTACGCGCGTAGAGTCCGATCCTCGCGATACGTTCACCCCCATCGCTCCGCTCTGCCCCGCGAGGAGAGTGCGTCATCAACGCGTCCAGCAGTCCCCCCGCCGTCGAACTCCGCGGCATCACCAAACGCTTCCCCGGCGTCGTCGCCAACCGCGACATCGACATCACCGTGCTCCGTGGCACCGTCCACGCCCTGGTCGGCGAGAACGGCGCGGGCAAGTCGACCCTCATGAAGATCCTTTACGGGATGCAGCGCCCCGACGAGGGGACCATCACCCTCGACGGCGAGAAGGCCGACCTGCACACCCCGGCCGACGCCATCCGGCTCGGCATCGGCATGGTGCACCAGCACTTCATGCTGGCCGACAACCTCACCGTGCTGGAGAACATCGTTCTCGGCGCCGAGCAGTTGCACGGCATCGGCGGCAAGGCCCGCGCCAAGATCATGGAGCTCTCCGACGCCTACGGCCTCGGCGTCCGCCCCGACCTCCTCGTCGAGGACCTCGGAGTCGCCGACCGGCAGCGCGTGGAGATCCTCAAGGTCCTCTACCGCGGCGCCCGCACCCTGATCCTGGACGAGCCGACCGCGGTCCTCGTGCCGCAGGAGGTCGAAGCGCTCTTCGCCAACCTCCGCGGGCTCAAGTCCGAGGGCCTGACCATCATCTTCATCTCGCACAAGCTGGGCGAGGTGCTCTCGGTCGCCGACGCGATCACGGTCATCCGCCGCGGCACGACGGTCGGCGACGCCGACCCGAAGTCGGTCACCGTCAAGCAGCTCGCCGAGCTCATGGTCGGCAGTGAACTGCCGTCGCCGGAGACCCGCGAGTCCACGGTGACCAGCGAGGTCCTGCTGGAGGTCAAGGGGCTGAAGCTGGCCGCCGTCGACGCCGAGGGCGTCGAGCGCACCGTGCTCGGCGACGTCGGCCTGACGATCCACAAGGGCGAAGTGCTCGGCATCGCCGGGGTCGAGGGCAACGGCCAGGCCGAACTGGTCGAGGCCATCATGGGGATGCGGACCCCCGACGCCGGGGTGATCACCCTGGACGGCGCCGACATCTCCACCGCCCCCACCCGCAAGCGGCGCGAGGACGGCATCGGGTACATCCCCGAGGACCGCCACCGGCACGGCCTGCTCCTCGAAGGCACGCTGTGGGAGAACCGCATCCTCGGCCACGTCACCGAGAAGCCCAACAGCCGCGGCGCGCTGCTGGATCTGACCGCGGCCCGCCGCGACACCGAACGGATCGTCAAGGAGTACGACGTCCGTACGCCCGGCATCGAGGTCACCGCGGCCTCCCTCTCCGGCGGCAACCAGCAGAAGCTGATCGTCGGCCGCGAGATGAGCCACCTGCCCAAGCTGCTGATCGCCGCGCACCCGACCCGTGGTGTGGACGTCGGCGCGCAGGCGCAGATCTGGGACCAGATCCGGCAGGCCCGCCGCGAGGGCCTCGCCGTGCTGCTGATCTCCGCCGACCTGGACGAGCTGATCGGCCTGTCCGACACCCTGCGGGTGATGTACCGCGGCCGCCTGGTCGCCGACGCCGACCCCGCCACGATCACTCCTGAGGAGCTGGGTTCCGCCATGACCGGCGCCGCTTCCGGCCACCTCGAGCACACGGACGCCGAAGGAGAGGACCGATGAAGAAGTTCGACAAGGATCGGCTGATCCTCGGCCTGGCCGCGCCCGTACTCGCGATCGTCGCCGCCTTCGTCCTCACCGCGCTCGTGCTCCTGGCCACCGGCAAGGAACCGTTCCACGCGTTCAACGTGATGTTCGACAAGGGCCTGACGAGCGACAGCCAGGTCTTCATCCTCAACAAGGCGACGCCGTACTACCTCGCCGGCATCGCGGTGGCCATCGGCTTCCGGATGAACCTGTTCAACATCGGCGTCGACGGCCAGTACCGCCTCGCGGCCTTCTTCGCGGCCGTCGTCGGCGGCGCGGTGAACCTGCCCTCCTTCATCCAGATCCCGCTGATCATCCTCACCGCGATGCTCGTCGGTGCGATGTGGGCGGGCATCGCGGGTGTGCTCAAGGTGACCCGCGGGGTCAGCGAGGTCATCACCACGATCATGCTGAACGCCATCGCCACCGCGGTGATCGGCTACTTCATGATCCCCGGCCGGCTCGCCCAGCTGCACGCGGACACCAACTCGGTCTCCACCAAGGAACTCCCCTCCTCGGGCCACTTCTTCGGCTTCGACATGGGCACGGACGGCACGATCTGGGGCTTCATCGTCATCGCCGCCCTGGTCGGCGTCCTCTACTGGTTCGGCCTCTCCCGCACCCGCTTCGGCTTCGACCTGCGGACGGTCGGCCAGTCGGAGTCCGCGGCCGGGGCCAGCGGGGTCGACGTCAAGCGCATGATCATCACCAGCATGCTGTTGTCGGGCGCCATCGCCGGGCTCGTCGGCATGCCGGTGCTGCTCAACGACGCGCACCAGTTCAGCACCGAGTTCCCGGCCGGTATCGGCTTCACCGGTATCGCCGTGGCGCTGCTCGGCCGGAACCACCCGATCGGCATCGCGCTGGCCGCGCTGCTGTGGGGCTGGTTGGAAATCGCCTCCAACAAGCTGGAGTTCGAGGACTACGACAAGGAGATCGTCGGCGTCATGCAGGGCATCATCGTGCTCTGCGTCGTCGTCGCCTACGAGGTCGTCCGCCGCTACGGCATCAAACGCCAGCAACAGAAGGTCGGCGAAGAACTCGCCGCCCAGGCCCGTAAGAGCAAGCAGGAGGCGGCAGCGTGAGCGCCACGGCTACCCCCGGCAAGACCGCCAAGAGCCCCGCGGCGAAGATCCGCGCCAAGCTCACGTTCTCCCGTGTGCTGCTGATCATCGCGGGCGCGCTGGTCCTCATCTCCGCCGTCCGCGCCATCACCGGCGCCAACGACATGACGTCCTCAGGACAGATCTCCGGCGCCCTGACCATGGCCGTGCCGATCGGCCTCGCCGGCCTCGGCGGCCTGTGGTCGGAACGGGCCGGCGTGGTCAACATCGGCCTCGAGGGCATGATGATGCTCGGCATGTTCTTCGGGGCATGGGCGGGCTGGCAGACCAACCCGTGGCTCGCCGTCCTCGCCGGCATCCTCGGTGGCGCGGCCGGCGGCCTGATCCACGCCGTCGTGACCGTGACCTTCGGCGTCGACCACATCGTCTCCGGTGTGGCGATCAACATCCTGGCGCTGGGCACCACCCAGTACCTGGCCAAGATCTGGTTCAGCATGGGCAAGGCCGCGGCCGCGGGTGGCAGTCCCAAGCAGTCGCCGCCGATGGACGACATCAAGTCGTTCACCGTCCCCGGCCTCTCCGACTGGATGCACACCCTCGAAGGCCACCACTGGTTCCTGATCTCGGACATCGCCGGGATCATCGGCGGCCTCGTCACGGACCTGTCGTCGCTCACCCTCCTGGCCGCGGCGCTCTTCGTGGCCACGTTCTTCGTCCTGTGGCGGACCGCGTTCGGTCTGCGGCTGCGCTCCTGCGGTGAGAACCCGATCGCCGCCGAGTCGCTGGGCGTCAACGTCTACAAGTACAAGTACCTGGCGGTCATCGCCTCCGGCGGCCTCGCCGGCCTCGGCGGCGCGTTCCTCGCCATCGTCCCCTCGCACATCTACAACGAGGGCCAGACCGGCGGCCGCGGCTACATCGGCCTCGCCGCCATGATCTTCGGCAACTGGCGGCCCGGCGGGCTCGCCATGGGCGCGGGCCTGTTCGGCTACTCCGACAGCCTCCAGCTGCGCAACGGCGGCGAGACCGTGCACGCCCTGCTGCTCGCCCTCGCGGTCGGCCTGGCCGCGCTGGCCGCCTGGCGGCTCTACCAGAAGAAGTACCTGCCGGCCGTGGTGGGCGGCGCCGTCGCCCTGCTGCTGGTGGTCTGGTACTCCCTCACGGACACGGTGCCCGACCAGCTCGTCGGTGCCACGCCGTACATCGTCACCCTGCTGGTGCTCGCACTCGCCTCGCAGCGACTGCGGATGCCGGCGGCCGACGGCCAGCCGTACCGGAAGGGCCAGGGCAAGTGACGAATCCTCCTGCCGAGGGCTTCGACGCTGCCGGCGCCGGCTCGAGTGCCGGCGCCGGCTCCGGGACCGTCGACTCCGTCGACTGGGAGGGCCTGCGGAAGCAGGCCCGGGACATCATGTCCCGGGCCTACGCCCCGTACTCGCACTTCCCGGTCGGCGCGGCCGCCCTCGTCGACGACGGCCGTGTCGTCGTCGGCTGCAACGTCGAGAACGCGGCCTACGGCGTCGCGCTCTGCGCCGAATGCGGACTGATCTCCGCGCTGCACGCCTCCGGCGGCGGCAAGCTCACCGCCTTCACCTGCGTGGACCTGCGCGGCAACCTGCTGATGCCGTGCGGCCGGTGCCGCCAGCTGCTGTGGGAGAACGGCGGCCCCGGCCTCCTCGTCGACACGCCGCGCGGCGTCGTCCCGATGAGCGAAGTCCTGCCGGACGCCTTCGGCTCCGAAGACCTGAACCGCTAAGGAAACCCCTCATGGACGTCATTTCCGTCATCCGCACCAAGCGCGACCGCGGCCGCCTCAGCGACGAGCAGATCGACTGGGTCATCGACGCGTACACGCGCGGTGCCGTGGCCGACGAGCAGATGTCCGCGCTCGCCATGGCGATCCTCCTCAACGGCATGGACCGCGCCGAGATCGCCCGCTGGACCGCCGCGATGATCAACTCCGGTGAGCGGATGGACTTCTCCTCGCTCCCGCGCCCCACCTCCGACAAGCACTCCACCGGCGGCGTCGGCGACAAGATCACGCTGCCGCTGGCCCCGCTCGTGGCAGCCTGCGGCGCGGCCGTCCCGCAGCTCTCCGGCCGCGGCCTGGGCCACACCGGCGGCACCCTCGACAAGCTGGAGTCCATCCCGGGCTGGCGCGCGTCGCTCTCCAACGCCGAGATGCTCGACGTGCTGCGCGGCACCGGCGCGGTCATCTGCGCCGCGGGCGACGGCCTCGCCCCCGCGGACAAGAAGCTGTACGCGCTGCGCGACGTCACCGGCACCGTCGAGGCGATCCCGCTCATCGCCTCCTCGATCATGTCGAAGAAGATCGCCGAGGGCACGGGGTCGCTCGTGCTCGACGTGAAGGTGGGCACCGGCGCCTTCATGAAGACGATCGAGGACGCGCGTGAGCTCGCCTCCACCATGGTCGGCCTGGGCACGGACCACGGCGTGCGCACCGTCGCGCTGCTGACGGACATGTCCACGCCGCTTGGCCTCACGGCCGGTAACGCGTTGGAGGTGCGGGAGTCGGTCGAGGTGCTGGCGGGCGGGGGCCCGGCGGATGTTGTCGAACTGACGCTGGCGCTGGCGCGCGAGATGCTCGACGCGGCGGGTCTCCCCGACGCCGACCCGGCGAAGGCCCTCGCGGACGGCTCCGCGATGGACGTCTGGCGCCGCATGATCGCCGCCCAGGGCGGCGACCCCGACGCCACGTTGCCGGTGGCGCGGGAACAGCACGTCGTGCACGCCTCGACGAGCGGTGTGTTGGAGATCCTCGACGCGTACGCCGTCGGCATCGCGGCGTGGCGCCTCGGTGCGGGCCGCGCGCGCAAGGAGGACGTGGTGCAGCTCGGCGCGGGCGTTGAGCTTCATGCGAAGCCGGGCGACTCCGTCGTGGCGGGCCAGCCCCTCATGACGCTGCACACGGACACGCCGGAGAAGTTCGCGTACGCGCTGGAGGCGCTGCACGGGGGCATTTTGGTGGGTGCGCCGGGCGCGACGTTCGAGCCCAAGCCGATTGTTCTGGACCGGATCGCCTGACCTGCGGGTGCGTGGACCGGCCGGGGGCCGGTGACTCCGGGGGTGGGTTTCGAAATCGACTATTTGTGGGCCTGGCGGCCCACAAATAGCTCGGCAGCATTTCGAAACCCACCCCCTCCGCCCCCGTCCCCCTCCGTCCGTACTCAGGCGTCTGGGAACTCGCCGTACCCGACTGCGGCCGCGAACGACCGCCAGGCGTCTGCGGTGAAGACGAGCGCGGGCCCGTGCGGGTCCTTGGAGTCGCGGACGGCCATCGAGCCGTCAGCGAGGCGGGCGCCCTCGACGCATGCGCCGCCCTGGTCGTTGCTGTAACTCGACGTGAACCAGTTGGCGCTGTTGAGGGCTTCAGCCTTGGTCGTCATCGGTATCAATGCTCCTTGATCGCTTCCTTGATCATGCTCAGGGACTCCTGTGGTCCCGGGGCAAGGGCTCGGAGGTCGGAGAACGCGTCTCCGTACCGTTCGACATCACTATCGCCGCGCTTGACCCACGCGTCCGCCAGGTTTTCCAGGTAGACCATCGGCTTGAGCGCGAGCCGCTCGGGGAACTGGATGACGAAGAACGACCCGTTCATTCCCGGGTGGGCGCCAGCGCGGAACGGGACGACCTGCACGTTCACGTTGGGCCGGGACTCCGCCACGTCGATGATGTGGCGCAGCTGATCACGCATGACGGGCGGATCGCCCACCTGTCGGTGCAACACCGCCTCGTTGATGATCGCGGTGAACTTCAGGGGCGAGCCCTGGCGGCTGAGAACGGCCTGCCGGGTGGTCCGGACGGTCACCAAACGGTCGATGTCCTCGGTGGAGCGCCCCTGGTGGGCCCGTTGGTGGATCACGCGCACATACGCCTCGGTCTGGAGCAGACCGGGGACGAACTCGGACTCGTAGTTCTGGAGCGCGGTCGCCGTGGCCTCAAGGTCCAGAAACGCCTTGAAGCCGGGGCCGATGACCGGCCGGTACTCCGGCGTCAGCCACCAGTCCTTCTTCGTCTTCGTGACGCCCGCGTATCCCTGCAGCCGGGCCCGGGTCTCCGGATCCGCTCCGTAGATCTCGCACAGGGCCATGACATCAGGGGTCTCGACGGACGAATTCTCCCCGGTTTCGAGCCGGGTGAGCTTCGACGGGCTCCAGATCAGCTTCTTGACCACTTGGGCACCCTTGAGGCCGGCGGCCAGCCGCAGTTGGCGCAGTTCGCTGCCTAACTGGAGACGGCAGAGAGCGGGCGTTGCCGCCTCCACGTCTGTGATCATCTGCTTCTCCTCCGCGCAGTGTTCCAGTGTGTGGGGGAAGGTTCCGCGCGTGCAAGGAACCTTCTGCGCCACAGCGGGAGATGTCGTCGTGGGGTGTGAACTCCCTGGTAGGACAAGCAAGTTCACGCGAAAAGTTGACGGCAGAATTCCGCTGGAGCGCTATCACCGTAGCGCCGGGAGTGCCACGCTTGCATGCGGTTGCTCACATAGAGCACGCACGACTTCGCCGAGAGTAACGGCTCCGGGATGACGGAGGCACGACGATGCAACAAGTACCGCGCAGCCGCGAAACGGCCGTGGTGACGACGCGGTGGGCGCCCTCACCCCGCTCGGTCGGCCAGGCCCGGCACCTGCTGGAGGAAACGCTCAACGACTGGGGGCTGGCAGGCCTCGTCGAACCGGCTGTGCTCGTCATCTCCGAACTGATGACGAATGCCGTGGTGCACGGGCGGGTGCCGGGGCGGCGGGTCGAGACGCGGGTCATTCGACTGGCGGGCGGCGTGCGCATCGAGGTGCATGACGCGAACGGGAAGCGCCCGGAGATGCGGCAGCCGTCCGAGGACGACGAATGGGGCCGCGGCCTCGCGCTGGTGCAGGAGCTCACCCGCGGATGCTGGGGCGTGAACACCCGCCAGGGCGTCGGCAAACTCGTCTGGGCCCAGCTCACCACCGACGGCACGCACCCCCGATGAGACCTTGCGGTGAAGTTCGGCGATCCGATCGAGCTGCCCGCGCCGTTCGGGATCACGCTGGAGACCGGATCGTTCCCGGTCGGCTGAGTGCCGGGCTCAGCCGACGCTGTGGCTTGGACGGAAGGGGGACGGGGCTGGAGGTGTAGGGGTCCGAAATGCTGCCGAGCTATTTGTGAGCCGCCAGGCTCGTAAATAGTCGATTTCGGACCCCTGCACCGGAAGGCCCGGCGCCCGACCCACCACCGGCCCGAGCAGTAAGCACAGCGCGCCGCGTCGCGTACAGGGTGATCCCCGCCACCCCCACCAGCGCCGAAAGACTCAGAGCCACCGTTCCGTCCCAGCCCGCCGCGTGGAACGCGGACGCGCCCACCGTTCCGCCCACGCTGTTCCCTATGTAGTACGCCGTCAGGTACAGCGCCGAGGCCTGCGCCCGGCCCGTCGTCGCCGTCCGGCTCACGGAGGACGACGCCACGGCGTGGCCGGTGAAGAAACCACCGGTGATCAGCACCAGCCCGGCCAGAACGAGAACCAGCGACGTCGACAGAGTCAGCAGAAGCCCGGCCGCCGCCAAACTCACCGCCACGTACAGCGCCCCCCGCCGGCCGACCCGGCCAAGGAGCACGCCGGAGCCCGCCGATGCCGCCGTCCCGACCAGGTAGACGAGGAAGATCAGGCCGACCGCGGTCTGCGAGAGCCCGAACGGCTCGGCCATCAGGCGGTACCCCAGGACCGTGTAGACCGCGCCGAACACGGCCATGAAGAGCAGGCCGATCGCGTAGAGCCTGCGCAGCAGCGCGTTGCCGAGGTGGCCGGTGACGGTGCGGAGGAGGGCGGCCGGGTTGACCGGGCCGGGCTGGAAGTTCCGGGCCGGCGGGACCAGGAGGCGGAACGCGACCGCGCAGGCGAGCGCGATGAGGCCGACGACGAAGAGCGCGGTGCGCCAGCCGAGTGCCTGGGAGACCGCTCCGGAGAACACCCGCGAGCTCATGCCGCCGATGCTGTTGCCCGCCACGTACAGGCCGATCGCGGAGGCCACCGCCTTGGGGTGGATCTCCTCGGCGAGGTACGCCATGGCGGTCGCGGGGAGGCCGGCGAGGGCTACGCCCTGTACGGCGCGCAGCGCGACGAGCGTGGTGAGGTCCGGGGCGAACGGGATCACGAGGGCCAGGAGGGCCGCGCTGAAGACGGACGCGGTCATGACCGCCGTACGGCCGTACTTCTCGCTGAGCGCGCTCACCGGCAGCAGCGCGATGGCGAGCGCGGCGGTGGTGGCGGTGACCGTGAGGCTCGCCTGGGCGGGGGTCAGCGCGAGGTCGGTGGAGATCGCGGGAAGCAGCGCCTGCGTGGAGTACAGGAGCGCGAACGTGGCCAGACCGGCGGCGAAGAGCGCGAAGTTGGCGCGGCGGTAGCCGGGGCTGCCGGGGCTGAGCTTGGCGGTGGTGTCGGGGGACGGCGGAGCAGAGGCGCCCGCGCGCTGTGCGGCGGACGCCTCCGTATCGGCGGGAGGCATGCCTTGAATCTAGGACCGCCACTTTTATGCGTCCAATGCACAAACGGTGCAGTATTGATGCTGTGACGCATGAGCAGAGGTCAGCGGGGTCGATGTCATCGCCCCGCAACGGAAAAGACACTTCCGTAACAGGGCGGCCGCCGGTCGCGGTGCCGACCGTCGCGGACCTGGACGGCGAGTCCTGGGCGGCGGTGCTGGCGCCCCGCCTCGCGCAGTTCGCCGCTGTGGCGCGGCATGAGCATGTGACGCGCGCCGCGCAGCAACTCGGGATGCCGCAGTCGACGTTGAGCCGTGCCATGGTCCGGCTGGAACAGGATCTGGGGGTCGCGCTGTTCGCCCGCCGGGGCCGCAACGTCCAGCTGACCCGCGCGGGTCACACGTTCCTGGCGTCGGCCGAGCGCGCGCTCGGCGAGGTGGAGCGGTCCGCCGAGGCGGTACGGGTGGACGCCGATCCGCACACGGGCAAGGTCGCGTTCGGCTTTCTGCACACGCTCGGGTCCGAGACCGTCCCGTCCCTGCTGCGGGGTTTCCGGGCGGACTATCCGCGCGTGCAGTTCCAGCTGGTGCAGAACTACGCGGAGGCGATGCTGGAGCGGCTGCGCGCCGGCGAGCTGGACCTGTGCCTGACGTCGCCGCCGCCCGACGCCCCGGACCTGGTGGTCCGGCGGCTCGACGAGCAGCGGCTGCGGCTGGTGGTCCCCGCCGACCACCGGCTGGCGACGCGCAAGCGGGTCCGGCTCGACGAGGCCGCGGGCGATCTGTTCGTCGCCCTCGAACCGGGCTACGGACTGCGCCGGATCACCGACGACCTCTGCGCCGAGGCGGGCTTCGTGCCGCGGCTCGCGTTCGAGGGCGAGGAGGCGGAGACGCTGCGGGGGTTGGTGGCGGCGGGGCTGGGCGTGGCGCTGCTGCCGCCGCCCGCGGTGCCGCGGCCGGGCGTGGTCGAGCTGACGGTGTCGGCGCCGCGCGCGGTGCGGTACATCGGGGTGGCGTGGCTGGACGGCCATCCGGACACGGCGCCGGTGGCGGCGTTCAAGAAGTTCCTGCTGTCGCGCCGGGGCCAGCTCCTGCCGCGGTAGGTGGGGGGTGCGGGGGCCGGGTCCTCCGGGGCGGGGCTTCGAAATCGACTATTTACGGGCGTGGCCGCCCACAAATAGCTCGGCAGCATTTCGAAACCCCACCCCTGCGGACCCGTCCCCCTCACGTCACGACCACTCGTGCCCCTGCGGCCCGGCGCGAAGGCGTCAGGCCCGAAGGGACTGTCCGAGCCCTGACGCCAGCGGCATCCGCAGTCCCAGCGGCGCGGAGCCTCTGTGCGGAACCCTCGGCGGGTAGCGTGCAACGGCAAGTCAGGCTCTGGTCGCTTCGTCGGCTGGGCTCTTGTGAAGGAGGACCTGTGACCGCGCAATACCCAGAGGATGACGAGCCGCTCATCCCGCTGCCGCCACTGACGGAGGCTTCACTGAGGGTGGCAGTGAATCACCTCAGTCTGCCCAACGGGGTCCAGTTCGAAGGGGAAATGCGGACCGCCTGGGAGACGGCGATCCAGACTTCCAGCCTGGCGCCCATGCATGCCTTCCTGCGGAAGTGGGGGGTGTGGGTGGCGATCAACCGCTACCCCGCCCGTGTAGCTCGGTTGCATGAATGCGAGCGGATCTTCGCGGAGTCCGAGGAGCGGGCCGCGCGGAGGGCGGCGACTGCGGAGATCGGCGCGATGCTGCGGCAGGTGGAGCGGGAGATCAAGAACTACGTTGACGTGGCAGATCCCCAGGCGTGAACGCTCACGCCCGGAGGGACTGGCCGAAGCCGGAGGCGAGTGGCATGCGCAGGCCCAGCGGCGGTGGAGCCGCCAGTGCGTCCGCGATGGGGCGGGCGAAGGGGCGGTCGAGGAGGGCGCCCAGGGTGAAGTCGGTGGTGAGGGCGAAGATTTCGGCGCGGTGTTGGTGGAGGGTGTGGCCGTCGGTGTGGACCTCGAAGCGGCAGACGTCGCGGTTGACCTTCTTGGCGCGTTCCGCGAGGAGGTAGGAGAGCTCGGGATCGGTGGCGAAGTCGTCGGTGCCGTGGGCTATGAGGACCTGGCGGCCGATGAGCTGTTTCACCGGATCGGGTTCCTCGCCGGGCGGCAGCCAAGGGGACAGCGCCACAACGGAGTTGACGGCGGGGTGGCCCGCCGCGTGCAGGGCCGCGCGGGCGCCCATGTCCATGCCGACGAGGCAGACCGGGACATCGCCGTAGCGGCGGACGATCTCGCCGACGGCCCATGTGGCGTCCTCCGCCGGGTGGGCGTTGCCGCCGTTCCAGCCGCGGTAGCGGTAGTGGACGACATGGGCGGCGAGACCGTCGGCCCGGCCCTCGCGCACCAGGTGGCGGGCGAGCGGCCACATGAGGGCGGCGGCGAGGGGGGAGCGGCGGCGGGTGCTGGTGGCGTCGCCGCCGGGGAGGACGAGGACGACGGCGCGGACCGTCTCCGCGGTCTCGCGCCGTGGGGCGGGAACGAGTCCCGGCGCGACCGGCCGGCCGAGCCGGGCACCCCGCGCCGTTAATGCTTGCGAAGCCATGGCCCAACGATGGCAGACGGAAGGGTGTGCGCTACATGTCCGTGCGGAAAATAATCCGTCCCGGGAGGTGATCTACGCGCGTAGGCGGTATCGTTCGTGAATGCAGAGCCAGAAAACGAGCACCCCGACCCCGGACCAGATCCGTCGCGCGCCCAAGGTGCTCCTCCATGACCACCTCGACGGCGGGCTGCGCCCCGGCACGATCGTCGATCTCGCCCGCGAAACCGGATACACCGGTCTCCCCGAGTCCGATCCGGACAAGCTCGGCACCTGGTTCCGCGAGGCCGCCGACTCCGGCTCCCTGGAGCGGTACCTGGAGACGTTCGCCCACACCTGCGCGGTCATGCAGACCCGCGAGGCGCTGGTGCGGGTCGCCGCCGAGTGTGCCGAGGACCTCGCGGCCGACGGTGTCGTGTACGCGGAGATCCGCTACGCCCCCGAGCAGCACCTCGAAGCCGGACTGACCCTCGAAGAGGTCGTCGAAGCGGTCAACGAGGGCTTCCGTGAGGGCGAGCGCCGGGCCCGTGAGGACGGCAACCGCATCCGCGTCGGCGCGCTGCTGACCGCGATGCGGCACGCGGCCCGCTCGCTGGAGATCGCCGAACTCGCCAACCGCTACCGGGACCACGGCGTCGTCGGCTTCGACATCGCGGGCGCCGAGGCGGGCTTCCCGCCCACCCGGCACCTGGACGCCTTCGAGTACCTCAAGCGGGAGAACAACCACTTCACGATCCACGCCGGCGAGGCCTTCGGGCTGCCGTCGATCTGGCAGGCGCTGCAGTGGTGCGGCGCCGACCGGCTCGGGCACGGGGTGCGCATCATCGACGACATCCAGGTCGCCGAGGACGGTGCGGTCAAGCTGGGCCCGCTCGCCAGCTACGTCCGCGACAAGCGGATCCCGCTGGAGATGTGCCCGTCGTCCAACCTGCAGACGGCGGCCGCCGCCTCGTACGCCGAGCACCCCATCGGGTTGCTGCGCCGGCTGCACTTCCGGGTCACGGTGAACACCGACAACCGGCTGATGAGCGGCACGAGCATGAGCCGTGAGTTCGAGCACCTGGTCGAGGCTTTCGCGTACTCCCTCGATGACCTGCAGTGGTTTACGGTCAATGCGATGAAATCAGCATTCATCCCTTTCGATGAACGTCTCGCGATGATCAATGACGTAATCAAGCCCGGATACGCCGAACTGAAGGCGGAGTGGCTGTTCCAGCAGGCCGCCGCCACACCGGCGCTGGCCAGCGGTTCTGCCACGCCGCAGGGCTGATCGGGAAACCTTCGGGCGTGGCCGTGACCCCCGGGTTACGGCCACGCCCGTACATATTTTCCCCGCTTGCACCCTTCGTGATGTCATGACTACGTTCCGGAGCCATGACGACCCGAACCATGAAGACCCTTGGTGCCGCCGCTCTCGGCGTCGCCTTCGCCGCCGCTGCCGCAGGCTCCGCCTCGGCCGCCGCCCTCCCCGCCGTCGACGCCCTGGGCACGGTGGGCCAGCTGGCCGGCCAGCTGCCGACCGGCCAGGTCACCGACGCCCTGCCCGGTCTCAGCACGGCCACCGAGTCCACCAAGACGGTGCTCACCGGAAGCGGCTCCACGCTGCCGGAGGCCCAGAAGGACCCGGTCGGCGGCCTCCTCGGCGGTCTGCCGGTCGGGGGCAAGCAGCTGCCGACCGGCCCGATCTCCAGCAACGCGCTGCCCGGCGGCCTGCTCGGCTGACCCTCCACACCCACCCCGCGGTGCCCAGCCGCGGACCGACCAGCGACCGCTCAGCGCATCGTGACGCGGCGACGGGCCGTACCCTGCCTTCCCGGCGGAGTACGGTCCGTCGCTCTTGCTACGCTCCGCGCGTGCACATTCCCCAGAAGATCGCCGGGTTCGCGCTGCTCGCACCGCTGTTGCTCGTCACGGCCTGCAGCGGATCGGCCGGCGGCGACACGGCCGGGGCCTCCACCGGGCCCGGCGCCACCACGCCGGCCGCGCTGCCCGCGCGCACCGCGCTGGAGCGGACGGCGCTCGTGCCGGGGGACGTGCCGGGCTTCACGGTGACCGCGGGCGACGCCGCAGGTGCGGCGGCCGACGCGACGGTGGCCGACAAGCGCGCGTGCCAGCCGCTCGCCGATCTGCTCTCCGGGCGTCCGCCGGCCGGTGCCAAGGAGACCGTCCCGAGGGCGCTCGCCCCGGCCGGCCAGAAGATGCCCGGCGCTGGCGTCACCGTCACGCTCTCCGGCTACGGCGGCGGGGGAGCGCAGAAGGCGGTCACGGCCCTGCGGACCGCGGTGCACGCGTGCGCGGCGGGGTTCAAGCCGGTCATCGGGGGCGTCACCGGTGTGCCTGTGGCGGTCGCCCCGCGCCCCGCGCTCAAGCTGGGCGACGACGATCTGCGGTTCGCGCTCGGCTTCGCGGCGGGCGGCAGCGGCGCACGGCAGGACTTCGTCGTGATCCGTACCGGCTCGACCGTCAGCATCTTCCGCGGCGCGGACGTCACCCTGGCGAAGAGCTACGACGTGCCGGCCGCGGTGGTGACCGCGCAGCTGAAGAAGCTGGGCGCGCCGGTCACCAAGCGGCGGTAGCGGACTTCTCCGCCGGGAGCATCACCCACAGGGCGATGTACAGCAGGAACTGCGGGCCGGGAAGCAGGCACGACAGCAGGAAGATCACCCGCATCGTCGTGGCGGAGGTGCCGAACCGGTTGGCCAGCGCGGCGCAGACGCCACCGATCATGCGGCCGTGGCTGGGGCGGGCGAGGCTGCTCATCTCGTACTCCTGTCGGAAGGTCGGATGCCGGACGGTTCCGGTGTTCCGATGTCTCCAACGCTACGAGTACATACCCCGTCGAATCATCGCTCTACGGGGCGATCCCGACCCTGGGAGTCGTCGGGGACGATCCCTGAGGCCGGGCCCGGGGTCCGCTCCGGGTGAGCGCACCGAACCCGCGGCGGCGCAGCAGCCGCCGGGCCGCGGGGACGACCGCCAGATACGCCAGCGCGACGCCCGCGGTGTTCAGCAGCAGCGCGTCGATGTCGAAGATCTGGCCCGGCACCACCGTCTGCAGGAACTCCACGGACAGCGACACCATCAGCCCGGCGAAGACCGTGCGGGCGAAGGAGCCGATCCCGGGGGTGCGGATCCGGCCGCCCGTCATCGGCAGCAGGACACCGAGCGGGGCGAGCAGCAGCAGCCCCGCGAGGATCCGCCGGGCGGCCTCGAACGGGCTCATGGCCAGGTCGGCGTGGATGGTGCCGAAGGGTCGCAGATTGGGCGCCGACACCCAGGGAACGTAGTGCGGCCTGAGCATCAGCCATCCGACGAGGGACAGATGCACGGCGGTGAGCACCAGGCCCATCGCGCGTGCCTTCAGGATCGGAGCTTCAGGCTGCACGAGGGGAATGACGCCATTCACTTGACGACGGTTCCCGCCGTGTCCGCCGCGTCCGGCCTGGTGCGCAGTGCGGACGTGCAGAGGTAGCGCTTGACGGGGTCCGCGGCATCCGGACCGCCGAGCAGTACGGAGCGGTCCGCGAGGCCGACACCGGGCGCGGCCGTGAAGGTGCACACCAGCTGGGCCAGCGCGAAGGACGGCAGTTCGTCCAGCGACAGGTTCAGCCGCAGCGCGTCCTTCGGATCACCCGGCCTGGGGCCGGTGATGCCCAGGTTGCCGGGCACCTCGGTGGCGAACCCGGCCTCCGCCTCCCCGGCCGACGGCCGGCGCTGCAGCTGGCCGAGCAGCTCATGGGCGGCGGCCAGCCGGCTCACCGGAGCGGGGCGCGCCCCGCTGATGTCGGAGGTGGTGACGGTCCGGGTGACCTGCGCGGCCAGCGCGCTGCACACCAGGTACACCTTCACGACGGTGGCGCCGGGCGTCTCCGGCGGGACGGTCGCCGGGGGCACGGCGCACGACACCCGGGTGGGCGCGGGTCCCGCGTCCACCGGCACGGTGGTCGTCCGGATGCCGCAGCCGCAGGCGGTGGCGGTGATGAGCGCCGCGAGCAGCGCGGCGGTGCGGATCGTACGGGCCCGCGAGGAGCGGACGCCGTTCCTCAGGAGGGACGTCATGGTCGTCACGGTCGGCCGTCCTCGTCGCCGTCGGGCAGTGCCTCGGCGGGCCGCACCGGCAGGTACAGGGTGAAGACGGCGCCGCCGCCCGGCGCGTTCGCGGCGGTGATGTCGCCGTCGTGGATGTGCGCGTTCTCCATCGCGATCGACAGGCCGAGCCCGCTGCCCTCCGAACGGGCGCGGGACGCGTCCGCCTTGTAGAAACGGTCGAAGACGTGCGGCAGCACGTCCTCGGGGATGCCGGGACCGTTGTCCGCGACGGTGATGACCAGCTGGTCCTCGGCGGTCCGCACCGACACCCGGACCGGGGAGCCGCCGTGCTTGAGGGCGTTGCCGATCAGATTCGCCATGATCACATCGAGCCGGCGCGGGTCGAGGCGCACGAAGATGCCGCGCGGCGCGTCCAGCTCGACGGAGTCCAGCCAGGCCCGCGCGTCCATGCATGCGGTCACCATGTCGGCCACGTCGACCTCGTCGAGCAGCAGCCGTGCGGTGCCCGCGTCGAAGCGGGTGACCTCCATCAGGTTCTCCACCAGCTCGTTGAGCCGGCGGGTCTCGCTGACCACCAGGCGCACGGCTGGCGCGATCATCGGGTCGAGGGAGTCGGCCTCGTCCTCCAGCACCTCCGTGACGGCGGTGATCGCGGTGAGTGGGGTGCGCAGCTCGTGCGACATGTCGGCGACGAAGCGGCGGCTCGACGCCTCCCGCGCGCTCAGCTCCTCCACCCGCGTCTCCAGGGCCTCCGCCGCCTTGTTGAACGTCCTGGACAGCTCCGCCAGCTCGTCCGTGCCCGACACCTTGAGCCGGGTGCCGAGCTGTCCCTCGCCGAGCTGCTGCGCCGCGACGCCGAGCCGCTGGACGGGCCGCAGCACCGTGGAGGCGGCCGCCTGGGCCAGCAGGGCGGAGCCGATCAGCGCGAGCATCGTGGCGATCCCCAGCGACCAGGCCAGCGAGTTGAGGTCCTTGCGTTCGGCGTCCAGCGACTTGAGCATGTAGCCGGTCGGGCCGTCGTCCATGATCTTCGCGCCGGCCACCAGGTACGGCGTGCCGTGCAGCGAGATCCGCAGCCAGTGCAGGTGGTACTTGTTGTCCTGTTGCTTGTGCCGGGTGTTCACCGCGTCCTGCAGCGCCTTCGGCACATCGTCCAGGGTGAAGACGTCCCGGCTGGAGGGCGCCGCGCACGGCCCGTTGTCCGGGGTCCTGTCGATGAGCAGCACCGCGTAGCTGCCCGGGCCGCCCATCTCGTCGGCGGCGTCCTTCAGCCCCTCGCACGGCGGGTTGACCGGCAGCGAGGCCGCGTTGCGCTGCAGCGAGTCGCGGAAGTCGTTGAGCGCGGAGTTCTGCGCACGGGTCAGCACCGCGTCACGGTTCAGCCAGTACGCGATCCCGGAGGCCGACACCGCGGCGGTCAGCGCCACCGCGGCGAACACCGCGACCAGCCGCAGCCGCAGGCTGGTCCAGCGCAGCAGGCCGGTGGCCCAGCCGAAGAACCGGTCCGTCACTGCGGCGTGTCCAGGCGGTATCCGACACCGCGGACCGTACGGATGAGGGTCGGTGACGACGGAACGTCCTCGATCTTCGCGCGCAGCCGCTGCACACAGGCGTCGACCAGCCGCGAGTCACCGAGGTAGTCGTGCTCCCACACCAGCCGCAGCAACTGCTGTCGGGACAGGGCCTGGCCGGGCCGGCGGCTCAGCTCCAGCAGCAGCCGCAGCTCGGTCGGCGTCAGCTGCAGATCCTCGCCGTCCTTCGTCACCGTCATCGCCGAACGGTCGATCACGATGGAGCCGAAGGCCGCGGAGTCCGTGCTGTCGCGCTCACCGCGGCGCAGCACGGCGCGGATGCGGGCGTCGAGCACCCGGGGCTGGACGGGCTTGATGACGTAGTCGTCGGCCCCCGACTCCAGCCCCACCACGACGTCGATGTCGTCGCTGCGGGCGGTCAGCAGGATGATCGGCAGCTGGTCGGTGCGGCGGATCCGGCGGCAGACCTCGAAACCGTCGATGCCCGGCAGCATCACATCCAGCACGATCAGGTCGGGGCGCTGCTCCTTGAGCAGCTTCAGGCCGTCCTCGCCCGTCGCCGCGGCAACCACACGGTGGCCCTGGCGGGACAGGCCGAGTTCGAGGCCGGTACGGATGGCGTCGTCATCCTCGATAAGCAACAGGAAAGGCACGCCGGTCATTGTGACCTACCGGAAGCCCATGTATCGAGCACGGGGGGATCTCACCTCAAGGATCGGCCTCCGGCTCACTCTGCGTGTACCGGAAGTCTCTGTGACGGGCCTGTGACACTCGGCGGACAGCGCCATGAAACTGGCCCGGCAGTCTTATGGACCTAAGGCAGCGGCATCCACACGGAGACCGACGCCGAATATCACCAAGACGGTTCCACCGACGGGGGCGCGACATGAACGCACTGCACAGCACCACCACCACCGCAGTCCTTCAGCCGCGCCAGCACACCGCCGGCCGGAACGACGGGAAGTCCGGTGCCGCGAACGGACGGGGGTGCGCTCGCGGCACCGGACGACAGACGGCACAGAGCACCGGCCAGGTGACCCGCAACCGGCCGCCGTACATGACGGCGATCGAGGGCGGCGCCGGTGCACCGGCCGCCACGGCCACGGCCACCATTCCGGCACCGCGGCACGACAGCCTGGCGGAGGCGGAGTTCACCGCCTACGTCAAGGAGCGCCGCGCCTCCCTCTACGCCACCGCTTACCACCTGACCGGTGACCGTTACGAGGCCGAGGACCTGCTGCAGAGCGCCCTGTTCTCCACCTACCGCGCCTGGGACCGGATCAGCGACAAGGCGGCCGTCGGCGGTTACCTGCGCCGCACCATGACCAACCTGCACATCAGCGCCTGGCGCCGCCGCAAGCTCAACGAGTACCCGACCGAGGAACTGCCGGAGACGGTCGGCGAGTCGGACGCGATGGGCGGCACCGAACTGCGCGCCGTGCTGTGGCAGGCGCTGGCCAAGGTTCCCGAGACCCAGCGCACCATGCTGGTGCTCCGCTACTACGAAGGCCGCACCGACCCGGAGATCGCCGACATCCTCGGCATCAGCGTCGGCACGGTGAAGAGCAGCATCTGGCGCTCGCTGCGCCGGATGCGCGAGGACGAGGCGCTGAGCTTCGGCCGCGACGAGGAGGAGTCGTTCGGCGAGCTGGTGGCCTGACGATCCGGACCGTCCACAGAACGCCGGTCGGGGGACCGGTGGGGGGAACGGGGAAGCGGGGGGAACGGGGGATACGGGGGAACGGGGAGCGGGGGAAAAACCGGGGGGTACGGGGGAAAAGCCGCGGTCGGGGGAGCGCGGTGGGTGCGGGGCTGGGCAGTCCGGGGGGACTGCGTGGTCCCGCACCTGTTCTTTGCCTGGTCGGTTACGCGTCCACCGGTATGTCGGTCGGCCGGTCCGCCCCGCGCGGTGCGGACAACGGCAGCGCCGTGATCCGGCGCAGTGCCTCGTCCTGGCCGCACGGGTAGGCGCCCAGGGCCGTCTGCCGGGCCACGATCGCCCGCTCGCCGCGCATCAGCCGCCAGCCCCTGCGGAGCAGGACCGTCACCGACTTGCGGCCCTCGGCCAGATCACGCCGGAACCGCCGCCAGGCCGTGACGGCCGGACGGCCGCGCAGGCACAGGGTGTCCGCCAGCAGCCCCAGTTCGCGGCACCGGTCGGTGATGTCGGCCGCGAAGATGCCCTCGGCGACGAAGAGGGGGGAGCCGGTCAGTTCGACGTGGATCTCGCCGGTGATGGAGCTCGACGCGATGTCGTACTCGGGCACCGAGGCGCTCCCGGTCGCGCACAGCGTGCCGATCGCCGTCACCGCCGCGTCCGCGTCCCAGGACAGCGCCGAGTCCCAGTCCGTGCCGGCGCCGTGCGCCAGCTGGGGGAGGGTCGGGTCGTCGGCCTCCTTGTAGAAGTCGTCGAGGTGCAGCACCGGCAGTCCGGTACGGGCGGCCAGGGACGACTTGCCGGACCCGGAAGGGCCGGCCAGCAGGATCACACGCGCGGTGGACGGAGAGGAACTCACGAGAGAACAGTGTGCGGCATTGCGCCGACCGGGTGACCCCCTGGTCGGAGGTTTGGACGCTGTGCACTCGTCCAACTACCTTGTGTAGTCGAATGGCGATCCTTCGCGGTGCCGCGCCGTGAAGTGTCGCCGGGACACGTCCCCGTGCCGTGTTCCACCAGAGTTCCAGCAGATCACCGCACTTCTATGCCAAGCAGGTGGCCATGCCGAAGCACGCCCGTCCGAAGCTGAACTCCCTGCTGCGCACCGCGGCCACCGTCACCGTGGCCGCGGCGGCCGCCGCCCTCGCGGCGAGCGGCTCGGCGTCGGCCAGCTCGGCGCCGGCCCTCACCGACTCGGCCCTCGGCTCCGATTCGGCCGTCGGCTCGACGGTGGGCTCCGATTCGGCCCTGGGGTACGCGCTGGGCCCGGTCAAGCACCTGACGATCAACCCGCTGGCGAACACCGGCACGGACCCGCTGGACAACGTGGTCGCCCCGCAGGTGGCGGACTTCAAGCCGGTGTCGACGGGCGCCGTGACCGGGCCGCTCTCCCAGGGGGACTCGGTGTCAGAGCTGCCGCTCGTGGGCCAGCTGTCCGGGCTCCTGCCCGGCTGAGGAACCCTCCTCCACGTACGCCGCCCCCTGCGGGCCGGGTCCGGTCGCCGCTTCCGTTCCGGTTCTGGCCTTCGGCACGGCCGCGGCCGGGATCGCGATGCCGATCGAGGCCGTCGCGACGGCCACTTCCGCGCGCCGGCCGTCGGCGTCCTCCGGGCACAGACAGCTGGTGTCGGCGGCCTCCGCGACGTACAGCAGGGCGTAGCGGACCTCCTGCGGGTCGCCGGAGCGGACGGCGCGCAGCAGGGTGCGGACGACGCGGGTGGCCTGCACGGCGCGGTGCACGACGCGCGCGGCTGCCCCCAGGGCGGTGAGCGCCGTCACGACGATCCAGACGGTGGCGTCGCTGTCGTGGGTCCCCAGGTCGCGCAGCAGCACCAGGGCCAGGCCGAGGAGCGTCAGACCGCCGAACGAGACGCCGTCACGGATGGCCAGCTTCCGCAGTACGGAAACCCGCCACCAGGGCGAGTCGTGGAAGTCCGGCGGCAGATGGAGACGGCGGGCCAGCAGCCGGTCGAGGGGCCGGGCCAGTGACAGCACCGGGTCGGTGGACGGCCGTTCGGGCCGCTCGGGCTTCGTGACGGTGGCGGGGACGGCCTCCGAGGGCCGCCAGTGGCGGCTCCAGCGCAGCTGCGAGAGCCCGAACCCCAGCGCGCTCACCAGCAGTTCGGCGGCGCAGAGCACCCCGAGGATCGGCAGGCTGTCGGTGTCGAAGGCGTTGCCGCGCAGCGGCCGGGGCAGGGCGACGACGTCGATGGGCTCGCCGCGCCGGTAGTGCCCGTCGTCCGCCCGGATGCAGTCGACCTCGGCGTCCCTGCGGGAGCCGTCCCAGGGGTCGGCCCAGCCGACCCCGCAGTAGTCGTCCCCGGTGTTCGACGTGACATGGGCGGTGACCCGCTGGCCGAACACGGCGATCGAGGCCACCGGCACGGCACCGAGCAGCGCCAGGACGGCCAGGACGGCGCACCAGACCGGCAGCCGGGCCGGCAGGGCGCGCGGGGCCGGCCGGCCGGTGGCGGGCGCCTGGAGGGCGGCCCGCAGGGCGCGGCTGTCGCCGCGGGCGGTCTCGACGCGCAGGCTGCCGCCCGACGGGGTGCGGTGGACGAGCGCGGTCCGCACGATCCGGCGGCCCGAGCCGGGCGCGGAGCCGGCGCGGGCATAGAGGGTGCGTTCGAGGGTGCCGCCGGGCGGCAGTTCGAGCGGCGGGCCGTCCGGCGACAGGAAGTACAGCGGCCCGCCGGGCAGCACCACCAGCTCGCCGCGCTCGGACGTGCTGGACGGGCGGGTGTCAGGGGATGCGGACGGCGGCTCGTCGACGCGCAGCCGGCTGCGGATCCGTATCGGCCGGCCCGCGGCGACCGCGCGGACCTTGCGGCGCCCGAGCCACACCGGGACGGACGGCACCAGGAAGCACAGGAACGCGCTGAAGGCGACATAGGGAAGAACCCCGGTGAAGCCGTCCCACACAGGGATCCTCCGACGGTGGCGCACTGACGCGGGGGGACGCGGCGGCGCGGTGGACAGGTACCTGAAACGCAACACCCCCCGCGGGTCAAGCCTGCCCCGCGAGGGGTGCCGGTGGGCGGAGACCTTGCTCACACGAGCGTGAGCACCGGCGTGAGCGAGGTCTCCGTCCGGGGTTGATCGCAGGCCGGTCAGACGCCGATCGGGTGCCAGACGGTCTTCGTCTCCAGGAACGCCTTGAGGCGGTCCAGGCCGGGGTCGGCGGACCAGTCGCCGTCCTTCGCGCCGCGGGGGCGCAGGACGCGCTTCATGTTGTCGGCCGCCGCGATCTGCAGATCCTTCGCCAGGCCGTCGTCCGCGCCCGTCAGGTCGATCGCGTTGACGTCCTGGTGCGAGGCGAGCGACGGGGAGATCTCCGCCGTCCGCCCGGACAGGATGTTGACGACACCACCGGGCAGGTCCGAGGTGGCGAGCACCTCGCCCAGCGCCAGCGCGGGCAGCGGCGACTTCTCGCTCGCCACGACGATCACCGTGTTGCCGGTGGCGATGGCCGGGGCGATCACCGAGACCAGACCGAGGAACGACGACGCCTGGGGGCGAGGACGACCACGACGCCGGTCGGCTCCGGGGTGGAGAGGTTGAAGAACGGTCCGGCGACGGGGTTCGCCGAGCCGACGATCTGGCCGATCTTGTCGGTCCAGCCCGCGTACCAGACCCAGCGGTCGACGGCCGCGTCCACCTGCGCCACGGCCTTGGCCTTGGAGATGCCCTCGGCGGCCGCGACCTCGGTGGCGAACTGCTCGCGCCGTCCGTCCAGCATCTCGGCGACGCGGTAGAGCACCTGGCCGCGGTTGTACGCGGTCGCGCCCGACCAGCCGCCGAACGCCTTGCGGGCGGCGACGACCGCGTCCCGCGCGTCCTTGCGCGACGACAGCGGCGCGTTCGCGAGCCAGTTGCCCTTGGAGTCGGTCACCTCGTACACCCGCCCGCTCTCGCTGCGGGGGAACTTGCCCCCGACGTAAAGCTTGTACGTCTTGAAAACGCTGAGCCGCTCGGACTTCTCAGTCTTCTCGGACTTCTCGGACTTCTCAGACATCGAGGTACGCCTCCAGGCCGTGACGGCCGCCTTCGCGGCCGAAGCCCGATTCCTTGTAGCCGCCGAAGGGCGAGGTCGGGTCGAACTTGTTGAACGTGTTGGCCCAGACGACGCCCGCGCGGAGCTGGTTCGCCATCCACAGGATGCGCGAGCCCTTCTCCGTCCAGATGCCGGCCGACAGGCCGTACTGCGTGTTGTTGGCCTTCTCGACGGCCTCGGCCGGGGTGCGGAACGTCAGCACGGACAGCACCGGGCCGAAGATCTCCTCGCGGGCGATCCGGTGCGCCTGGGTGACGTTCGTGAAGAGCGTCGGGCGGAACCAGAAGCCGGCGGACGGCAGGTCGCAGGCCGGGGCCCAGCGATCGGCGCCCTCGGCCTCGCCGGCCTCGGTGAGCTCGGTGATGCGGGCCAGCTGCTCGGCGGAGTTGATGGCGCCGATGTCGGTGTTCTTGTCCAGCGGGTCGCCGACGCGCAGCGTCTGCATCCGGCGCTTGAGCGCGTCCAGCACCTCCTCGGCCACGGACTCCTGGACCAGGAGGCGGGAGCCGGCGCAGCAGACGTGCCCCTGGTTGAAGAAGATGCCGTTGACGATGCCCTCGACGGCCTGGTCGACCGGCGCGTCGTCGAAGACGATGTTGGCGGCCTTGCCGCCCAGCTCCAGCGTGACCTTCTTGTCCGTGCCGGCGATGGACCGGGCGATGGCCTTGCCGACCTCGGTGGAGCCGGTGAAGGCGACCTTGTTGATGTCCGGGTGCTCCACGAGCGCCGCGCCGGTGGCGCCGTCGCCCGTGATGATGTTGACGACACCCTTGGGCAGCCCGGCCTGGCGGCAGATGTCCGCGAAGAACAGGGCGCTGAGCGGGGTCGTCTCGGCGGGCTTGAGCACCACCGTGTTGCCCGCGGCGAGCGCCGGGGCGATCTTCCACGCGAGCATCAGCAGCGGGAAGTTCCACGGGATGACCTGGCCGGCCACGCCCAGCGGGCGCGGGTCGGCGCCGTAGCCGGCGTGGCCGAGCTTGTCGGCCCAGCCCGCGTAGTAGAAGAAGTGCGCGGCGACGAGCGGCAGGTCGGTGTCGCGGGTCTCGCGGATCGGCTTGCCGTTGTCCAGCGACTCCAGCACGGCCAGCTCGCGGGAGCGCTCCTGGACGATGCGGGCGATCCGGAACAGGTACTTGGCGCGCTCGGCGCCGGGCAGCGCGGACCACTTCTCGAACGCCTTGCGGGCCGCCTTCACCGCCCGGTCCACGTCCTCGGCCCCGGCCTGGGCGACCTCGGAGAGGACCTCCTCGGAGGAGGGCGAGACGGTCTTGAAGACCTTGCCGGCGGCGGCATCGGAGAACTGGCCGTCGATGAAGAGCCCGTACGACGGCGCGATGTCGACGACCGCGCGGGACTCGGGTGCGGGTGCGTATTCAAATGCCATGTCGGTCAGTCCACCGTCACGTAGTCGGGACCGGAGTAACGCCCGGTGCTGAGCTTCTGGCGCTGCATCAACAGATCGTTGAGCAGGCTGGACGCACCGAATCGGAACCAGTGCGGGGACAGCCACTCCTCGCCGAGCGTCTCGTTGACCATCACCAGGTACTTGATGGCGTCCTTCGTGGTGCGGATGCCGCCGGCCGGCTTCACTCCCACTTGTACACCCACCGCGTCGCGGAAGTCGCGGACGGCCTCCAGCATCAGCAGCGTGTTCGGCGGGGTCGCGTTGACGGCGACCTTGCCCGTCGAGGTCTTGATGAAGTCGGCGCCCGCGAGCATCGCGAGCCAGGAGCAGCGGCGGATGTTGTCGTACGTCGCCAGCTCGCCGTTCTCGAAGATCACCTTGAGGTGGGCGGTCGATCCGTCCGGCCGCCGGCAGGCGGTCTTGACGGCGCGGATCTCCTCGAAGACCTGCAGGTAGTGGCCGGAGAGGAAGGCGCCACGGTCGATGACCATGTCGATCTCGTCCGCGCCCGCGGCCACCGCGTCAGCGGTGTCGGCGAGCTTCACCGGCAGCGCGGTGCGGCCGGCCGGGAAGGCGGTGGCGACGGAGGCGACGTTGATGCCGGTTCCGTGCAGTGCCTCCTTCGCGGTCTTCACCATGTCCGGGTAGACACAGATCGCGGCGACCTTGGGGGCCGTGCGGTCGGTGGGATCCGGATGGATGCCCTTGGCGCACAGAGCCCGGACCTTGCCGGGGGTGTCCGCGCCTTCGAGCGTGGTCAGATCGATCATGGAGATCGCCAGGTCGATGGCGTAGGACTTCGCCGTCGTCTTGATCGAACGGGTGCCGAGCATGGCGGCGCGGGCTTCGAGGCCGACGGCATCGACACCGGGCAGTCCGTGGAGGAAGCGGCGGAGTGCGGTGTCCGAGGCGGTCACGTCCGCCATCGTCGCCAGCCGGGCCGCGGCTTCTGGGCCGAAAGCGGGAACAGTGGGCATGGTCACCACATGAGCATATCTACGCGCGTAGCGACCTGTCACCACCACCCCCCTGATGCGTTCGCCACACCCGGGGCCGTCCTGGGTGGGGCGGGCGGGCGCCTCGGCCCGCGGTGCCGGTCATGGGGGCTGCGGACCCACAGGGCCCGCGCCGCAAGGGCGGAGGGGGCGGCCGGACGGGGTGGCCGGCCCCTTTCCTACCGGTGTCGGGCAGGGTGGCCGTCCCCATTTCCTTCCGCCGCTCAGTCCTCCCCGATCCACGCCGATGCCGTACCGATCTATCCCGATGCCGTACCGCAACCTGTGCGCGACCGGTCGCGCGGCACCCGTCAGGCAGAATCGGGCCTTATGACGAGTTCCGACGACCCCACGCCGACCCCGCAGCCCGACCGGCCGAAGTACGACGACCGCTCCTACCGGTCGGTGGCCGGCATCGTCACCGGCGTGCTGCTGATCGCGCTGTCCCTGTGGCTCGGCGGCGACGCGGTGTTCCACGGCTCGGGACGCACCCCGTGGCTGACCCTCGCCGGGCTCCTGGCGGCGCTGCCCCTGCTGGCGGCCTTCACGATCCGGCCCGCCGTCTACGCGGGCGAGGAACGGCTCCGCATCCGCAACCCGTTCCGGACGATCACCGTGCCGTGGGCGGCCGTGGAACACCTGCGGGCCGGCTACTCCACCGAGGTCGTCGCGGGCGGTCAGCGCTTCCAGCTCTGGGCGATCCCGGTCTCCCTGCGCGCCCGCAAGCGCGTAGCCCGCCAGACCGCCCGCGCCGCCACCGCGACGGCCCGGCAGTCCTCCCTCCTCAACGCCCCGGAGGTCCCGGCCCGCGCCTGGTCCGACCAGGCCGTCGACGAACTCCGCGACCTCGCCGAAACCAACGCCGCCAAGCCCGGCGCCCAGGGCGAGGTCAGCGTCCGCTGGGCCTACGAGGTCATCGCCCCGATCGTGACCGGCGCCATCGTCCTGGCCGTCCTCCTCGCCATCGGCTGACCCCGGGTCGTTCCGATGGCCGGTGGTCAGAGCACGGGCAGGCGGTATTCGAGCTCGTACAGGTGGCCTGCCTTCACCATCACGGAGACCTCGATGGGCCGGCCCCCGTCGGAGTGGACGACCCGGAAAGTGCGCAGCACGCACACCTCGGCCGGCAGCTCCAGCACGGTGAACTCCTCGGACGTCGGGGGACGCGCCGAGACCCGGTCGACGAACTCCCGGGGTGGAAGCCCCAGCTCGGCGAGGAGCGTCGGTGATCCACCGGGGATGCGCCGGCGGTCGGTGAGACGAGTGCCGCGGGCCAGTTCGACCGGGTAATAGGAGCGCACGAGCTCCGCCGGCTCGTCGTCGAGCAGCATGAGCCGGGACCGGAGTACGGCGGTCCCGCCGTCCGCCAGCCCGAGCGCTTCGGCGACATCGTGTGGGGCCGGAACCTCCGCGACATCGAGAATCCGGGTCGCTCCGGTCCGCGAACGGGCCGCCGCCCGCTCCATCCACCGATACGGCGCGCCGCTCTCCGACGGGGCGATGTACGAGGCCGGGACGATGGTGTGGTTCGGCCGCTCGCGGACGAAGACCCCTCTTCCGGGCTGCCCGACGGCGAAGCCCTCGGCCTTCAGGATCTGGAGCGCCTTCTGGACGGTCGTGCCGACCACGCCGAACTCGGTCATCAGCTGTTGCGTGGAGGGCAGCTTGCTGCCCGGCTCCAAACGGCGCGCCATGATCCGGTCGCGCAGCTCCGCGGCGATCTGCTGATGGGCGGGCCGGGTGTCGTTCCAGTGGGGCATGCGTCAGCCGAGCCGGAGCCGGTAGCGCAGCACGCGATCGCTTGCGGTCATGGTCATCACGCAGGCCTCCATCGGTTGATCGTCACCGGAGAGGATAAGCCGCGACAGGAGGATCACCGGGTCCTGTTCGCCGAGTTGAAGAGCTTCCCGTTCCGCTTCGGTGGGCATACGTGCGGTGACCGCTTCCTCGACGCGGCCCGCCACGTGGCCGAGCCGGGCGAGCAGCGTGACCGCTCCTCCAGGCACTTTCTTCTGCTCGGCGAGCTCGGTGCCGGCCGCGATGCGGGCCGGGTAGTACGAGTCCGCGAGCTCCACGGGCAGGCCATCGAGCAGGATCAGGCGTCGTCGTACGACCACCTGCTCGCCCTCCGGGAGGCGCAGGGCCCGGGCGACTTCAGGTGGAGGTACGACCATCCCCGCGGAGAGAAGTCGCTGCCCACCGCGACGGTTGTTCTCTGCGGCCTCCTCCGTCCACGCGTCCGACCGGCCCTGCCCGCGAGGGGTCAAGTACCGCGTGGATTCGCTCTCCCATTCCTCGTTCGTCAAGGGCCATCCCTTCCATCGGCGGACCTCCAACGTATCGCCAGGGACCGTGGAGGCGGGGTTGCTGACATCTTGCAACCTTAAGTCGATTCGCCTTAAGGTTTGCTGTGAGCTTCGCAACACCCTTGCGAGGCACTGCTGCAGGGGGATCGATGGACCCAATGCATTCCGAGCCCGTCCCGTCGGGGACTGCGCAACGATTCTTCGACGCTGTGCCGGCATCGATCGCCATAGCCCGCGACTTCGCCACCACAACTCTGGTGGCCTGGGGCCTGACAGGACGAACCGACGATGTGCGGCTCTGTGTGTCGGAGCTCGCCTCCAATGCCCTCACGCATGGTGCTGCCCCCGGCCGCGGATTCCTCGTGAGAGTGGCCGCTGTCGGCGGATGGGTCCGCATTGAGGTCCACGACAGCAGCAAGACAGTGCCGCACCTTCGGCGTTCCATCGGTACGGATGTCTCCGGGCGGGGGCTGCACATCGTGGATGAGCTGTCGGACGGTTGGGGCGTCGAGGAGCACGAACCGATCGGCAAGGTCGTCTGGTCGCGATTCAGGGCCGAATCCACGGCGGAGCCGACGGGCGACGACTGCGGCCGATCCGCATAGGACGCCTGACCGCGTACCCGAGCCTGACGCTCTGCCCCGGCGACGTATCCAGCTCGTACCCACCCCACCCGAATTGATCGAGGCTGCCATGGAATCCTTCGAACGAGCTCGCCTGGACGCCTACTTCGCCAAGATTGCCGCCCGGTTCGCCCCGGACGACTTGGCGACGTCCTTCCTGGTGACGCACCTGCTGCCCGAGAGGCCCGCGTTCGTGCGGGCGGTGGGCGCGATGTCCCGGTTACGTGCTGTGCTGCCCAAGCCGAAGTCCGTGAATCATTCGGCCCGGCGAGAGGTGGAGCGGAGCTTCGCCTGTGACGTTCTCTCCCGAGAAGTGTTCGCGGTCGCCGACAGCGCGCTGGAGTACTTCGAGTCACGGGCCGCAGGAGAGACGGTCGCGCTCCTTGATGTCGGTGGTTACTTCGCTCCGACGATTCCGCATCTCCAGGAGCGCTTCTCCGGTCGTCTCGTCGGGGTGATCGAGGACACCGAGAACGGACACCGGAGGTACGAGGATCTGGCCAAACTGCCGTGCCCGGTCGTCTCGGTCGCCCGCTCACCGTTGAAGGACCCCGAAGACTTCCTCGTCGGCCAGTCCGTGGTCTTCTCCACCGAGGCGGTGATGCGCGGGCGCGGCGACATCCTGCACGGGCGGCCGGCCCTCGTGATCGGGTTCGGCAAGCTCGGATCAAGCATTGCCCGCCTGCTGCAGTCCAAGGGCGTTCATGTGACCGTCTTCGACATCGACCCTGTCCGACGGACCCAGGCGCTTTCTCAGGGCTTCGCCGTCGCCCGGGACCGTGAGAGCGCGCTGAACGGGGCAGTGCTGGTGCTCTGCGCCACGGGCGCGATCTCGTTACGCGGGGAGGACTTCCCGCATTTGCGCAATGGAGCGTACGTCGCCACCGTGACCAGCAGTGAGGATGAACTGGAACTGCTCGGACTACCGGACGTCTACACACGAGCGACGGTGAGCGAGCACGTGACCCGCTACCGGACCACGGGCCACTACTTCTATCTGGCCAACGGCGGCAACGCCGTCAACTTTCTGCACGGCGCCAGCGTGGGGCCTTTCATCTTCCTGGTACAGGCCGAGATCCTGGCGGCCATCAGGATGCTCACCCGCGGTGACCTCGAATCCGGTATGCACGAGGTCAGCGCGACCGACCGCGCCGCCATCGCGGCGATCTGGCTCAACTACTTCAACAGGTGATCGACTTGGCCATCACGTCCGAACACATCCGCGCCACAGTCGACGCGTACCTCGACGCACATCCTGAGGAGAAGGACGCGCTGTCCGTCGTGCTCGGGCTGCTCGACGACGGGGCCGACCTCAGCAGCCGCAAGGAGTTCCGCGGGCATGCCACGGCCGGCGCGGTTCTCCTCAACCAGGGCGGTGAGGTCCTGCACATTCACCACCTGGCTCTGGACAAGTGACTGCTGCCCGGCGGCCACCTCGAACCGCAGGACGCCACGCTGCATGACGCGGCACTGCGGGAACTCACCGAAGAGACGGGTATCGCCAGGGAATCGGTCACCTCGGTCAGCGGCCGGCCCGTTCATATCGACACTCATCCGATCCCGGCCAACGACGCCAAAGGTGAACCCGGCCACCAGCACATCGACTTCCGGTTCCTCTTCCGTACCGCGGCCGATGTGAGGGAACTCCAGGTCGAAGAGGTGACCGACTTCGCTTGGCGTGACGCGCTGACCCTTGCCGACGAGCGGCTTCGTCAGCGGGTCCGCTCCGGGATCCGCTGAACCGGGCGGCGGAGAGCGCTTGCTCGGGTGGGGTGAACGAGGGGCAACTTCGTGGTGAAGGCATGCTGTGGTGCTCCTGTGAGTACGCCCTTTGTCTGCGCAGTCTCATTACATTGCGTGTGCTGCATGTCTGCCGCATATGCAGCCTTCCTTGAGACGGCCAGCAGGGGTGGGGGATGGCAGCAGGGGACATGGGGGGCGCGGCCGGGGTCGGTGCGCGCTGTCGGATAGACATCGACGACGAGGGATTTCACTCCTGGCGGCTCACCGCCCAGAACGGGCGGACGGTGGCGGTCGGCGCAACCGCTTACCCGGACTACGGGGAGTGCCTGCGGGCGTTCCAGCGGTTGTGCGCCGGGTCGGAGGGGCTGCCCGGGGGAGTGCAGCACGCCGCCGACAGCAACGGCTGGGTGTGGCGGCTGCGCGGTGCGGACGGGCAGCCGGTGGCCGTCTCGTCGCGGGCCTACGAGCGGCACTCGACCTGTCAGACCGCCTACGACCGCTTCCGCGCGCTGCTTTCCGAGATCGGTGCCGCGGAGACATCCGCGCACCCCACGGAGGACGCCTCCGAAGGGGTCGAAGTTCGGTAAGTGGCGCCGGGTGAACCGAAGTTGCCTCTACGGGGCCCCTCGTTCACATCGGCTTGCGCACGCGTCCACCGCACCCCGTGAACGTCAGCCATGTGACAACGGAACCGCATGACCGACCACCCGCGGCAGCCGCCGCCGAGGATGTACCGAGGCGGCTGCACGCGGATCCCGGGCTGCCCGACCGTGTCTTCCGCGCGGTGGCCCGGGGCGGTGGGGGGTTCGTGCTGGCGGTGATGCTGCTGGTCGGCGGGTTCCTGCTCTACCGGGCGTGGCAAGCGCTGTCGAAGGCCGGCTTCTCGTTCCTCACCACCGAGGCGTGGGAGCCCGACGCCGGGAACTTCGGCATCGCGGCCGTCCTCACCGGCACCGTGCTCATCGCGCTCGTCGCGATCTGCTTCGCCGTACCGCTCGCCATCGGCACGGCGCTCTACATCTGCGAGTACTCGCCGCCCCGGCTGCGGCAGACGCTGATCAGTCTGGTCGACCTGATGGCCGCCGTGCCCTCGGTGGTCTACGGGCTGTGGGGGCTGTTCTTCCTCCAGGGGCACGTGCTGGGCACGGCGCGCTGGATCGCCCGGTACTTCGGCTGGTTCCCGCTGTTCAAGGTCGACGGCGCCGACCCGTCGGATCCGCTCGCGACCGCCACCGTCTACACCTCCTCCACGTTCGTCGCGGGCATCGTCGTCGCGCTGATGGTCGCGCCGATCGCCTGCTCGGTGATGCGTGAGGTCTTCTCGCAGGCGCCGGTCGGGGAGCGGGAGGGCGCCTACGCGCTGGGTGCGACGCGCTGGGGCATGATCCGCAGCGTCGTGCTGCCCTTCGGCAAGGGCGGCATGATCGGCGGCACGATGCTGGGCCTGGGCCGGGCGCTCGGCGAGACCATCGGCGTGTACCTGATCATCTCGCCGGTCTTCGCCGTCCAGCCGCACATCCTGCAGAACGGTTCCAGCTCCGTCTCCTCGCTGATCGCCCTGCGGTACGGCGAGGCCAGCGAGTTCGGCATGTCCGCGCTGATGGCCGCGGGCCTCGCGCTCTTCCTGATGACCCTCGTCGTCAACTTCGCCGCATCGTCGATCGTCGCCCGCAGCCGCTCCGGCGCGGCCAGCGACTCCTGAGGAAGGCCCGATGACCCTCGTCGCCCCGCCGCGCGGAGACAGCGCCATGAGTGCCCGGAACTCCCCGCGCACCACCCTTCCCCCGACGCCTCCCGCCGCCGAGAGCCCCCGCGAGCCGCGCCGCCGGCTCGCGCTGCTGCGCGCCACCGATGTGTACGCGGTGCTGGGCGCCGCGGCGGCCTCGCTGAGTATCACCGCGCTGCTCTTCACCCGGCTGCTGCCGTTCAGCGGCGGGCTCGGCTTCACGCTGATCGCGTACGGGCTCTTCCTCGGGCTGTACGCGCTGCTGGTCTCCTTCGACGAGGACGGTCCCGCCGTCCGCGACCGGGTGGCGGCCGTCCTGGCCCAGAGCCTGGGCCTGCTGATGCTCGCCGCGCTCGCCTTCGTCGTCGTCTACACCCTGTGGGAGGGCCGCAAGGCGCTGCCGCACCTGAACTTCTACACGCAGGACATGGCGTCGGCCGGGCCGCTCGACCCGCTGTCGGCGGGCGGCATCCTGCACGCGATCACCGGCACGCTGGAACAGATCGGGATCGCGCTGGTGGTCACCGTCCCGACCGGGCTGCTGTGCGCGGTGTTCCTCAACGAGGTGCCGGGCCGGTTCGCCCGCTTCGTGCGGACCATCGTGGAGGCGATGACGGCCCTGCCGTCGATCGTCGCGGGCCTGTTCATCTACGCGACCGCGATCCTCACCCTCGGTCTCGACCGCTCAGGACTGGCCGCCGCCCTCGCGCTCTCCGTGATGATGCTGCCGATCATCATCCGCGCCGCCGACGTCGTCATCCGGCTGGTGCCGGGCCCGCTGCGCGAAGCCGCGTACGCGCTCGGCACCTCGCGCTGGCGGACGGTGTGGCACGTGGTGCTGCCCACCGCCAGATCCGGGCTCACCACCTCCGTGATCCTCGGCACCGCGCGCGGCATCGGCGAGACCTCGCCGGTGCTGCTCACCGCCGGCTTCACCGCCGTCACCAACACCGATCCGCTGTCGGGGCCGCAGATCTCGCTGCCGCTGGCCACGTTCGAGTTCATCAAGTCGCCCGAGCCGACGATGATCGCCCGCGGATTCGGCACGGCCGCGGTGCTGATGGCGCTCGTCCTGCTGCTGTTCGTCGCCGCCCGGGTGATCGGCGGGCGCGGCCCCGGCCGGCTGACCCGCCGCCAGGAACACCGCCGCGTGCTGGCCTCGCGCCGCGACGCGGCCCGGTTCGCCGCACGGGCCGAGAAACAGGCCGACGAACAGGCCGACGAACAGGCCGCGAAACGGATCGACTCCGGCTCCCGTGCATCCGCCCCGACCAGGAGTGCCTCGTGATACCCGCACCCGTACCCGTACCCATGTCCGCGCGCGGTGCGTATCGCATCCGCGCCGTCGCCGCGTTCCTCGCGCTCCTCTGCGTGCTGCTCGCCGTCGAGCTGCCCGCGGCTCCCGCCGCGCACGCCGACTCGTACACCAAGATCAGCGGGGCGGGGTCGACCTGGAGCTCCAACGCGCTGGACCAGTGGCGCCGCAACGTCACCCAGTACGGCATGACGGTGAACTACGCAGCGGTCGGATCGTCCGTCGGGCGCGAGCAGTTCAAGAACGGGGTCTCGGACTTCGGCGTCTCGGAGATCCCGTACGGACTCACCGAGTTCGGCGTGAAGGAGGCGCCGCCGAAGCGCGGCTACGCCTATATGCCGATCGTGGCGGGCGGCACCTCCTTCATGTACAACCTCAAGATCGGCGGCAAGCGGGTCACCAACCTGCGGCTGTCCGGCGCGGTGCTCACCAAGATCTTCACCGGGAAGATCACCATGTGGAACGCGCCCGAGGTCGCGGCCGACAACCCCGGCCTGACGCTCCCGGCGCGCCGCGTCATCCCCGTCGTCCGCTCCGACGGCTCCGGCACCACCGCGCAGTTCAGCACCTGGATGGCCAAGGAGCAGAGCGGCCTGTGGAACGACTACTGCCGTCGCGCCGGAAAGCCGACGCCGTGCGGCCTGACGTCGTACTACCCGGTCATCCCCGGCTCCGGGTTCACCGCGCAGTCCGGTTCGCTCGGCGTCTCCGGCTACGTCCGGCAGCCCCAGGCGGAGGGCGCGATCACGTACGTCGAGTACTCGTACGCGATCAAGACCGGCTTCCCCGTCGCCAAGCTGCTCAACAGCAGCGGCTACTACGTCGAGCCGACGGCCTCCAGCGTCGCGGTGGGCCTGATGTCCGCCCGGATCAACGACGACAAGAACTCCACGGACTATCTGACGCAGATCCTCGACAACGTCTACCGCTCCGGTGACCGCCGGGCGTACCCGCTGTCCAGCTACAGCTACATGATCGTCCCGACCACGAACGAAGCGCCGTTCACCGAGGACAAGGGCAGAACGCTCGGGGCCTTCGCCTACTACTTCCTCTGCGAGGGGCAGCAGCAGGCCGACCAGCTCGGCTACTCGCCGCTGCCCATCAACCTGGTGCAGGCCGGGCTCTCACAGGTCCGCCGGATCCCCGGCGTCGAGGCGAAGAACGTCGACATCAAGGGCTGCCGCAACCCCACCTTCTCCGCCGACGGCTCCAACACCCTCGCCAAGAACGCCCCGTACCCGCAGCCCTGCGACCAGCGGGGGACGAAGCAGTGCTCGACGGGCACGGCGGGCGCCAAGAACCAGCAGACGCCGGTGAAGGCCGGCGCCAACGGCGGCAGCTCGTCCGGCGGTTCGTCCGGCGTCACCGGCGGGACGACGGCCGGCACGTTCGGCGGTACGGCGGGCGGTACCGCGGCGGGCGGGACCACCGCCGGTGCCACGACGGCGGGCGCGACGACCGGCACCACCGGCGCCACGGCCATCGACCCGGACACCGGGGAGCAGCTGCCGGCCGACAGCGGCGGTGGCGGTGACGCGACCGTGGCGGGCAACCCCGTCTCCCTCGCCGCGGACGGGCAGGGCGCGCTGCGCACCACGCTGATGGCCCTCTCCGCGATCCTGCTGCTCGGCGTGGTCGTCGGCCCGCCGATCGCCGCCCGCGCGCTGGGAGCCCGCGGCGGCCGGGCTGCCCGCATCCCGCGCAAGGGAGCGGACGCATGAGCAGCCGTACCAGCAGCCGTACCAGCAGGAACGGGCCCGCGATCCGGCTGATGAACCGGTGCATGAGCCGGCGGGTGCTGGGCGTCGCCGCCCTCCTCGCGGCCCTCGTCATCGCCCTGCTGCCGCTGCCCGTCACCACGTCCCGGGCCAGCGCCGCCGACGGCGAGGAGTCGGCCGTCACGCTCTCCGGCGGCAAGGGCCGCTACGACGACTTCTCCGCCCTGAAGGTCACCGTCCACCAGACGAAGAAGCTGCGGGCACAGGGCGTCCGGGTGACCTGGACCGGCGGCGCGCCGACCACCGACACCGAGTTCACCTCCAACTACCTGCAGATCATGCAGTGCTGGGGCGACGGCCAGAACGGGCCCGACCGGGAGAACTGCGAGTTCGGCGCCTCGGGCATCGGCGGCACCGGCGGCCGGTGGGCCAGCCAGCGCGCGCTGCCCGACCAGGTCGACCCCGGCGAGAAGACCTACGTCCTGGACCCGGCGCACCCCTTCGACAACCCCTTCGTGCCGTTCCGGCCGGTCAAGGGAAAGCCGACCAAGTCGTCCACGGACTTCACCTACTTCGGGCCGATCGACACCAACGAGCAGCCTTTCGTCCGCGTCGGAGCCGACGGCACCGGGGAGTCGGTCTTCGAGGCGCAGACCGTCGTCCAGGCGCCCCACCTCGGCTGCGGCGACGCCACGGCCGCCGGCCCGCGGCACTGCTGGCTGGTCGTCGTGCCGCGCGGAGCGCACGACGCGGACGGCACGACGGCGAACGCCGGGGACAAGATCGACTCCTCCGGGCTCTCCACCACCAGCTGGGAGCAACGGCTCGTCTTCCGGCTGGACTTCCTGGCCACCGGCTCCTACTGCCCGATCGGCCAGCCCGAGTCCCGCACCATCGGCTCGGAGATGGTGACGGACGCCCTCACGTCCTGGCAGCCCACGCTCTGCCAGAGCACCGGCACGACGTTCGGGTTCAGCCAGAGCGGTGAGCCCTACGCCCGCCGTCAGGTGACGGCGACCGCCGCCGACGCCCCCGGTCTGGCGTTCACCCTCGACCCGGTGGAGGCCGCGGAAGGCGGGCCACCGGTCGTGCACGCGCCGGTCGCGGTCTCCGGCCTCACCCTCGGGTTCTACATCGAGACGCCGGGCTCAGGCGAACTGCAGGAAATGAGACTGACGCCGCGGCTCGTGGCGAAGATGCTCACGCATTCCTATATCCGTGATGTGCCCGGCTGGCAATTGGCGCAGCCGCCCGCACATGTGGCGAAGAATCCGGCGTCACTGCGCAACGACCCGGAATTCATCGCCCTCAATCCGCAGTACAAGAACTGGGCGGTCGACGCGGCCAGGCCGCTTTCCCTGCTGGTGCCGCTGGACGAGTCCGACACCGCGCGCCTGGTCTGGCAGTGGCTGCGGTCGGACCCGGAGGCCAGGGACTTCCTCGCGGGGAAGCCGGATCCATGGGGCGCGAAGATCAATCCGTATTTCGGCAGCCTCACCCTGGACAAGGACACCGGTCTGACCGACTTCCCCAAGTCCGACCCGACGCTGTCGCCCGCGCTCTCCGTACCCCCGAACGACCCGCTCCAGTACGGGATCACCGACCTGGACCCGTACACCCAGGACATGCACGACAGCGCCCAGCGCACCCGGCGCGGCAACACCGGGCGGACGATCGTCGCCGAGCTCGACAGCAACGCCCACAAGGCGAAGCTGGTCAGCCAGGCCTCCAAGCCCGGCGACCGCGCCGTCATCGCCCTCGTCGACTCCGCCTCCGCGGCCCGGTACGGACTGCGGACCGCCGCGCTGCGCACCGCGGACGGCACGTTCGTGAAGCCGACGAACGACGCCCTCGCCAAGGGCGTCGGCACGATGCGGCCGTCGGCCGTCCCCGGGGTGCTGACCCCCGACCCCGCGAGCGCCAGGGGCGGGGCGTACCCGCTGACCACCGTCACGTACGCCGCCGCCTCGACCGGCCGGCCCGCCGCGGACCGCGCGGCGTACAGCCGGCTCATGCGGTACGCGGCGGGGCCCGGCCAGACGCCCGGCGTGTCGGCGGGCCAGCTGCCGCCCGGCTACGCGCCCATGCCGCAGGCGCTGCGCACCCAGGCGCTCGCCGCCGCCACCGCCCTGGAGAAGGCGAAGGACCCGTCGGGGGCGGACGGCGGCACCACGGCCGGCGCGGGAGCCGCGGGCGGCGCGCACGGGAGCTCGTCCGGCGGCAGCGGCGGAGCGACGACCGGCGGTCCCGGCGGCGGCACCGGCGGCACGTCCGGCGGGCCGCCGGCGTCCGCCACCCCGCCCGTGAACCCCGCCAAGCACATCGATCCGCAGAAGCAGAGCGTCGTCCGCGCCACCGGCTCCACGCCGGGCGCGGTGCTCGGCGCCATCCGCTGGGTGCTGCTGGCCGTCCTCGTCGCGGGCGGCGGCTCGGCGCTGGCCGGCCCGGCGATGCTCAAGTGGGGGGTGTGGCGCCGGCGGTCCTGAGGCCCCGGTCCGGCCGTGGCAGCCCGGGGCATCCGTGGTGCCTGGTGGGAATGGCGGGCGAGTTCCGGGAATCGCATTTTCTGCGCCGAATCCCCTAAGGGGTGCCTTGGAAACCCTCCCGTAACCTTTTCATCCGCCCCAATTGGTGGCCACCGCAACGAAATTCGGGAATTGTTTGCGGTGGCCGGCCGACGGGTCGGCAGCACGAAAGTCCGGATTTTGCTTGAACGTCCATTCGGTATCCGTTTATTCGGAGGAGAACAGAAGTGAACGTCAAGTCCCGCGCTCGTATCGGCTTCATCACCGCGACTGCCGCCATCAGCCTCGCCGCCATGGCCATCCCCGCCGCGGCCAACCCGCCGGCCGGCGAGTACCGGCAGCTCGCCGGAGTCGGTTCCGACACCACCCAGGACGTGGTGAACGGTCTCGGCGACGTCGTCACGAACGCGAGCGGCAAGATCATCGCCTCTTACGACGCGACCGGAACCTCCCCCATCAAGACGCGTGCGGTGGGCTGTGACACCCTCGCCCGCCCCGACGGTTCCGGGGCCGGTATCGCCGCCCTGAACAACGCCGTGGACAACAGCACCGGCTGCCTCGACTTCGCGCGCTCCTCGAGCGGCCCGTCGGACACCAGCACCACGGACCTGACCTTCATCCCGTTCGCGAAGGACGGCGTCACCTACGCCACGCGCTCCTTCAGCGCCCTGCCGACGAACCTCACCAAGACCCAGCTGACCGATATCTACAAGTGCACGCTGACGTCGCTCAACGGCGTGACGCTCCAGCCGCTGCTGCCGCAGACCGGTTCCGGCACGCGGAAGTTCTGGCTGAACACCCTCGGCCTGACCGACGCCACGATCGGCTCGTGCGTCAACGGCACGATCCAGGAGAACAACGGCCTGGCCCTTACCAACAACAGCCAGATCATGCCGTACTCGATCGCCCAGTACATCGCGCAGGGCAAGAGCCTGCCGAACGTGCCGAACCGTCGCGGTTCGTCCGTACTGCGCAACGTCAACGGCGTGGCCCCGACCACCTCGGGCGTCCTGAACACCTCCTTCCCGATCGTGCGCGACGTCTACAACGTCGTCCCGACCGCGAAGCTCACGGACGCGCTCATCTCCTCCACCTTCGTCGGCACGACGTCGAAGGTCTGCGCCCAGACCACCGTCATCCAGAACTACGGCTTCGGCTCGCTCGGCACCGCTTGCGGCGCGACCACGGTCAAGGGCGAGAAGTGACCTTGTACCGGAGCTGACCTGACCTGACTCGACCTGACACCCCGTTCGACGGCCGGGCGCCTCACAGGCGCCCGGCTTCCGTCCTGACCGCGGTACATCCCTTGGGGGGATCGCCACCATGATCGTCATCGCACCACGGAAAGTCCCGGCCGCCTTGTTCGCGCTGGCGGCGGTCCTCCTCGCGGCCGCGGCCGCCCTGTTCGGCGCGGCTCCGTCGGCGCACGCCGGGACCGGTGACAGCGCCGGGACGTTCGCGCCGACGCCGGCCGGCGGCGACCTCACCGCCGACCCGTTCCTGACGTCCCTGCGGACCTCCGCGGGCTGCCCGGCGGGCTTCGGCGCGTCGGCGGCCCTCCAGTTCGTCATGCCGGACGGCTCCGCCGTGACCATCCCCGGCGCCCGGGAGTCCGGCGGTTTCGACACCGGGCCGTTCACCCTCACCTACGACGCGATCGGCGGAACCCTGGCGGACGTCATCGGCGCGCCGGTCGCCGACGGTGACCACGAGCTGCGCGTCACCTGCTGGAACGGCACCGGGGACGCGGCGCCCGCCGGCTTCTCCACCACCATCACCAGCACCGGTGACACCTGGACGGTGAAGTCCCAGGCCGTACCCACCGCCACCACCCTGACGGCGAGCCCGGCGGGCACCGCCGCCGCGGGCGCCGAGGTGACGCTGACGGGCGCCGTCGACCCGGCGGGGGCCGTCGGCAAGCTCGCGTTCTTCGTCGGCGCGACGGGGGTGGGGGAGGCGGACGTGGTCGCCGGGCAGGCCACGGTGAAGACGTCCGCGCTGGCCGCGGGCGCGCATGACCTGACGGCACGGTTCACGCCGGCGGATCCGGCGGCGTTCGTGGCGTCGACGTCTGCTGTGGTGACGTACACGATCACGGGTGCGACGCAGTCGCCGACGCCGTCGGATACGGATACGGGGTCTCCGACCCCCACTGACACCGGGGTTCCGTCGCCCACGGACACGGGGTCGCCCACGGCTACGGATACGGGTTCGCCTACGGCGTCCGGGACGACGGGTGACACGACGTCCGGGGGGACTTCCGGTGACGGGGGTGCGGGCGGGGGTCCGGCGGTGCCGGTAGTTCCGGCGGCGGGACTGCTGGTGGTAACGGGAGTCTCGCGCATACCGGTGCCGGGGCGGCGCTGCCGCTGGGGGTGGCTGCGGGTGTGCTGGCTGTGGCGGGTGTCGTGTTCGTGCGGCATGCGCGGCGGAGTGGGTTGTTGACGTTCGGTTCTCCTCGGCACCGTTGATCGTCGGGGACCAGTCCCTCCGGAGTGGGGTTCGAAATCGACTATTGACGAGCCTGGCGGCTCACAAATAGCTCGGCAGCATTTCGAACCCCACTCCTCCGGGCCCGTCCCCCTCTCGTTCAAGCCCTGCGGCGGGCTAGACCCGCCCTTTCTCGACCACTTGGAGCGCATCCCCGTGACCGTGCTCGCCCCTCCCGCCCCGCCCCCTGTGCGGTCCCCGGAGCCCGTCGCCGAACGGCCGGCTCCCGCGCCCGGTATCGCGTTGGCGGGTGCCGCGTTGTGTGTTCTCGCGGCGTTGCTGCTGGGCTTCGCCGCCAATCTGACGATCGTGGGGCACCTGCAGCATGCGCGTGATCAGCGGACCGCGTACGACGATCTGCGCGCGGAGCTCGCCATGGGTACCGCGCCGGTGGGGCAGACCACGTTCGACGGTAAGCCGTTGGAAGCGGGGGCGCCCATGGCGTTGTTGCGGATTCCGGCGCTCGGGCTGAGGCAGGTGGTCTTCGAGGGGACCACGTCGGGTGTGCTGCGGTCGGGGCCGGGGCACCGGAGAGATACTCCGTTTCCCGGGCAGGCGGGCACCAGCCAGATCATGGGGCGGGCGTGGGGGTACGGGGGGCCGTTCAACGAGGTTGCCCGGCTGCCGGTGGGTGCGGTGATCAAGGTGACGACCGGTCAGGCCACCGCCGAGTACCGCGTCACGGGGGTCCGCGGGGACGGTGATCCGCTGCCCGCGGTTCTGGGTGCGGGCAAGGGGCGGCTGACGTTGATCACCGCGACCGGGGGTGCGTATACGCCGTCCGGGGTGGTTCGGGTCGATGCGGATCTGGTGTCGGAGACGCAGCCGAGTCCGCCCCGGCCGCGGCGGGCGGGCTGGATCGATGCCGCCGAGAAGCCGCTCGGGACCGAGAACGGCGCCTGGTTGTCGGTCTATCTGTGGTCGCAGGCGCTGCTGGCGGCCGCGTTGCTCACCGTGTGGACGCATCGCCGCTGGGGGCGTTGGCAGACCTGGATCACTGCAATGCCCGTGCTCACCGCCCTCGGGGTCGCCGCGTCCGGGGCCGCGACCTGTCTGTTGCCCAATCTGCTCTGAGAACGGAGTTCTGCACGATGACTGATACCGAGGTACTTCCGGTTCTCAGTGAGAGCGGGGAGGAAGGCGCTGCCACGCTGCAGGCCGACGCTGTTTCCGCCTGGTTCGGCGATCACAAGGTGCTCGACCGGGTCTCGCTGACCATGCCCGCGCGCCAGGTCACCGCCCTCATCGGGCCCTCCGGCTGCGGCAAGTCGACGTTCCTGCGGGTGCTGAACCGGATGCACGAGCTGATCGGGTCCGCCTCGCTCGCCGGGCAGGTGCTGCTCGACGGGGAGGACATCTACGACCGGGGGCGCCGCATCACCAGTGCTCGCCGGCAGATCGGGATGGTGTTCCAGAAGCCGAACCCGTTCCCCGCGATGTCGATCTACGACAACGTGCTCGCCGGGCTGAAGCTCGGTGGGATCAAGTCCACCCGGGCCGGGCGGGACGATCTGGTCGAGGAGTGTCTGACGCGGGCGGGGCTCTGGAAGGAGGTCAAGGACCGGCTGCGGCAGCCCGGTGGCGCGCTGTCCGGGGGGCAGCAGCAGCGGTTGTGCATCGCGCGGTCGTTGGCGGTGCGGCCGCGGGTGCTGCTGATGGACGAGCCGTGTTCGGCGCTCGACCCCACGTCGACCCGCCGCATCGAGGAGACGATCGCGGACCTCTCGTCGGAGGTCACCATCGTGATCGTCACCCACAACATGCAGCAGGCCGCGCGGGTGTCGGATACCTGCGCGTTCTTCCTCGCCGAGCAGGGCACGCCGGGCGTCATCGTGGAGCACGGTCCCACGGACGCCATGTTCAGCGACCCGCAGGACCCGCGCACCACCGACTACGTCAACGGCCGGTTCGGCTGATCCTCAGATGCCGGCGGCGGCCGCCAGGTCCTTCTTGAGGGCGGCGAGGACCGTGTCCGCGGTGGTGCGGGCCTCGGTGAGGGTGGTGACGGGGACGACGACCTCGAGGTAGCACTTGATCTTGGGCTCGGTGCCGCTCGGGCGCACGATCACCCGGGCCGACTCGACGCCGGAGGCCGTGTCGCCGGCCAGGGTGTAGCGGAGGCCGTCGGTGGGCGGGAGCTGCTCGCTGCCCTCGGCGAGGTCTTCGGCGGAGGCGACGGTGAGGCCCGCGAGGACCGTCGGGGGCTTCTCGCGCAGCCGCGTCATGGCGTCCGCGATGAGGGAGAGGTCGGCGACGCGCGCGGAGAGCTGGTCGGTGGCGTGCAGGCCGTGGTCGAGGGCCAGGTCGTCCAGGAGGTCGTCGAGGGTGCGGCCGTGCTCCTTGAGGGACGCGGCCAGCTCGGCGATGAGCAGGGCGGCGGTGATGCCGTCCTTGTCGCGGACGCCGGCGGGGTCGACGCAGTAGCCCAGCGCTTCCTCGTAGCCGTAGCGCAGGCCGTCGACGCGGGCGATCCACTTGAAGCCGGTGAGGGTGTCCTCGTAGGGCAGCCCGGCCGCGGCGGCGATCTTGGAGAGCAGCGAGGACGACACGATGGACGCGGCGAAGGTGCCCGTCGCGTGCTTGTTCACCAGGTGGACGGCGAGCAGCGCGCCGACCTCGTCACCGCGCAGCATCCGCCAGCCGGACGCCGAGGAGCGGTCCGGGACGGCGACGGCGCAGCGGTCGGCGTCCGGGTCGTTGGCGATGACGATGTCCGGGCCGAGGGACTGCGCGGCCTTGAACGACAGGTCCATCGCCCCCGGCTCCTCCGGGTTGGGGAAGGCCACCGTCGGGAAGTCCGGGTCGGGCTCCGCCTGCTCGGCGACGGGCGTCGGGGCCGGGAAGCCGGCGCGCGCGAAGGCCGCCATCAGGACCTCGCGGCCCACCCCGTGCAGCGGTGTGTAGACGACGGACACGTCGCGCGGGCCGCCCGGCGCCACGACGCCGGCCGCCCGGGTCAGGTAAGCGTCGATGACGTCGTCGCCGAGGACCTCCCAGCCGTCCGCGGCCAGCGGTACGTCGGCGAGCGCGCCGACCGCCTCGATCTGGTCGGCGATCTCCGCGTCGGCGGGCGGCACGATCTGGGAGCCGTCGCCGAGGTAGACCTTGTAGCCGTTGTCCTGCGGGGGGTTGTGGCTCGCGGTCACCATGACGCCGGCCACCGAGCCGAGGTGCCTTATGGCGAAGGCGAGGACAGGGGTGGGCAGCGGGCGGGGCAGCAGCGCCGCCCGCAGGCCCGCGCCGGTCATCACGGCCGCCGTGTCGCGCGCGAAGTCGTACGACTTGTGGCGCGCGTCGTAGCCGATGACGACGAGGCCGCCGGTCTGCCCCTGCGCCTTCAGATAGCCCGCGAGGCCCGCGGCCGCCCGGATCACCACCGAGCGGTTCATCCGCATCGGGCCGGCCCCGACCTCGCCGCGCAGCCCGGCGGTGCCGAACTGGAGCGTCCCGGAGAACCGCTCCTCCAGCCCGGCCGCAGCTGCCTCGTCACCGGCCTCCACCGCCGTCAGGAGCGCCTCCAGCTCCGCCCGGGTGTCCGGGTCCGGGTCCTCGCCGAGCCAGGTGCGTGCCTGCTGCAGCAGTTGGGGCTTGTCGATTCCCATCAGAACTCCTTCGCTGGGTTCCCCGGCTGACACGCCGGAGCTGAAGCGACTCTTGATTCCTGCGACCCGGAGTGCCGCAGCGTTGCAGGTATGGTTGCCGGCCTTCCCTCAGCGGAAGCGGTCAGGGCTTGGCCGTCATGAGGCTCCGCGGGGCCGAGTGAGAAGCCCCTCGTTGGCGAGGGGGAGTAGTCACAGGAGCTCCTGATCGGGAGCCGTCTGCGGATTGTTCCGCGCGGCGGATGCTCTCGGGTGCCTGGCAGGCCAGGCACCCGAGAGCATCCGCCGGCCCAAAGCCGGACGCAGTCCTACAGGCGGCCGAGGACCTGGCCCAGCAGGCTGCCCATCCGCGTGGCGGACTCGCGGCCGGCTTCGAGGACCTCTTCGTGGTTGAGCGGCGCGCCGGTCATGCCCGCCGCCAGGTTGGTGACGAGGGAGATGCCGAGCACCTCGGCGCCGGCCTCGCGGGCGGCGATGGCCTCCAGCGTGGTGGACATGCCGACGAGGTCACCGCCGATGGCGCGGACCATGCCGATCTCCGCGGGGGTCTCGTAGTGCGGGCCGGGCAGCTGGACGTAGACGCCCTCCTCGAGGGTGTCGTCCACCTCCTTGCACAGCGCGCGCAGCCGCGGGGAGTACAGGTCGGTGAGGTCCACGAAGTTGGCGCCCACGATCGGCGAGGTCGCCGTCATGTTGATGTGGTCGCTGATCAGGACCGGCTGGCCGGGGCGGAAGTGCGGGCGCAGTCCGCCGCAGCCGTTGGTGAGGACGACGGTCTTGCAGCCCGCGGCGACGGCGGTGCGGACACCGTGCACGACGGTGGCGACACCGCGGCCCTCGTAGAGGTGGTTGCGGCCGAGGAAGACCAGGGCGCGGACGCCGCCGATCATGACCGAGCGGACCTTGCCCGAGTGGCCGGCCACGGCGGGGGGCGGGAAGCCGGGGAGCTCGGTGATCGGGAATTCGGCGTCGGCGGTGCCGAGCTGGTCGGCGGCGGGGACCCAGCCCGAGCCCATGACGAGGGCGACGTCATGGGTCTCGGCGCCGGTGAGCTCGCGCAGGCGGGCGGCGGCGGCATCGGCGGCGCCGTACGGGTCGGGATTAACAGAAGCGTTCACGCGCACGAGGGTATCCGGTTCCGGCCTACGCGCGTAGACGTCCCAGCGGAGCGTCCTCGGAATTTCGGATGATCCGCTGATTGACGACCGCGCCGGCGGGAGGTTAGGACACCGCCGGGACGGGTGGCGGGCCGCGGTGCCGGCGGTTCAGCAGGGGCGCTTGCGCAGCTCCATCACGTAGTCGTGGGGCGCGCCGCACGACTCCGCGGCGTCCGCGATCTCACCGAGGTAGCGGGCGTTCGGCAGCCCGCCCTCGTAGTCGTTCAGCACATACGTCCAGGCGGCGACCTCGCCGTCCAGGGTGTGCACCCGAACGGTCGTACGCCGGTAGATGCTGAGCGGTACGCCCTCCCAGCGGTCCATCGACTCCTCGTCGATCGGCGCGATGTCGTACAGCCCCACGAAGACCTGCCGCAGCGGGTCCTCCACCAGGGTCGCCAGGGCACCTTCCCAGCCCATCTGCTCACCGCCGAAGGTGAGCCGCCAGCCGTCCAGCCAGCCGGTGCCGCGCAACGGGGAGTGGGGGCGCGGCGGGTCATGAGCCGCGCGTCGAGGTTGCCTGCGTAGGCGGCGTAGAGCGACATGAGGACGAGAGTACGGGAGGGAGGTGAGCCCCCTGTAAGTGAACGCTTGGCGCGTGCGGGACAATGGGGTACGTGACTCGGATCGTGATCATTGGCGGCGGACCCGGCGGATATGAGGCAGCGCTCGTTGCCTCGCAGCTCGGCGCGGAGGTGACCGTCGTCGACTGCGACGGTCTGGGCGGGGCGTCGGTACTCACCGACTGCGTCCCGTCGAAGACTTTGATTGCCACCGCCGAGGTGATGACCACCTTCGACTCCTCGTACGAAGAGCTGGGCATCATCGTCGCGGACGACACCCCGCCGCTGGAGCAGGCGGCGCGTGTGGTGGGCGTGGACCTGGGCAAGGTGAACCGGCGGGTGAAGCGCCTGGCGCTCGCCCAGTCGCACGACATCACCGCCTCCGTCACCCGTGCGGGCGCACGGGTGATGCGCGGCCGCGGCCGGCTGGAGGGCTGCCAGACCGCAGGTGGCACCCGGTGTGTCGTCGTCGAGGCGGCGGACGGCACGTCGGAGACGCTGACGGCCGACGCGGTGCTCATCGCGACCGGCGCCCGCCCGCGCGAGCTGGCGGACGCGCTGCCGGACGGCGAGCGGATCCTGAACTGGACGCAGGTCTACGACCTGGACGAGCTCCCCGAGGAGCTCATCGTGGTGGGCTCCGGTGTGACCGGCGCGGAGTTCGCCGGCGCGTACCAGGCGCTCGGCTCGAAGGTGACGCTTGTCTCCTCGCGCGACCGCGTGCTGCCGGGCGAGGACCCGGACGCCGCCGCCGTCCTGGAGGACGTCTTCCGGCGCCGCGGCATGAACGTGATGGCGCGCTCGCGCGCCGAGTCCGCCAAGCGGGTCGGCGACCGGGTGGAGGTCACCCTGGCGGACGGCCGGGTCATCACCGGCTCGCACTGCCTGATGGCGGTGGGCGCCATCCCGAACACCACCGGAATGGGTCTGGAGGAGGCGGGCGTCAAACTCAAGGACTCCGGCCACATCTGGACCGACAAGGTCTCCCGCACCTCCGCGCCCGGCGTGTACGCGGCCGGTGACGTCACCGGCGTCTTCGCCCTCGCCTCGGTCGCCGCCATGCAGGGCCGGATCGCGATGTACCACTTCCTGGGCGACGCGGTCGCGCCGCTCAACCTCAAGACGGTCTCCTCGAACGTCTTCACGGACCCGGAGATCGCCACCGTCGGCTACACCCAGGCCGACGTCGACAGCGGCCGGATCGACGCCCGCTGCGTCAAGCTGCCGCTGCTGCGCAACCCGCGCGCCAAGATGCAGGGCATCAGGGACGGCTTCGTGAAGCTGTTCTGCCGGCCGGGCACCGGGATCGTCGTCGGGGGCGTCGTCGTGTCGCCGCGCGCCAGCGAGCTGATCCACCCGATCTCGATCGCGGTCGACAACAACCTGACCGTCGAGCAGATCGCGAACGCGTTCACCGTCTACCCGTCCCTGTCGGGCTCGATCGCCGAGGTGGCGCGCCAGCTGCACACCCGCAAGACCGCGAGCGAGCTCTAGGGTCTGTCGTCTGGATCTCCGCGGCGTCGCGGTGTCCAGCACGCACATCTGCCGCGTTGTCGTCGGTCGACGACGCTCCGCGTCGCCTCCCTCCTCCGCCTTGCAGCTGCACGCACCGGACACCGCTCCTTCCCCCACGGAGATCCAGACGACAGACCCTAGCCGTCGGGCGCGGGGTTCCGGGCGTGGGTTGCGGCCGGGAGATGACCGGACGGTAACCGGGTGGTGGAGCCGTAAAGGCTCTACCACCCGATGGTCTCTTTTGTGCACGACTTCGGTTAAGTGGCGCAAAGTGCTGAAAGCAGACGGTCGTTGGCGTTACTGTCAGTTTCGTGTTCGCTGCAGAACGTCGCCAATTGATCCTCGAAATGGTGCGGGCCAACGGAGCGGTTTCGCTCCGTGAGCTCGCCCGTGTCGTCCAGACCTCCGAAGTGACCGTACGGCGGGACGTGCGCGCTCTGGAGGCCGAAGGACTGCTCGACCGCCGGCACGGCGGTGCGGTTTTGCCGGGTGGCTTCACCAGGGAGTCCGGTTTTCCGCAGAAATCCCATCTAGCGACCGCGGAGAAGACGGCCATCGCCGATCTCGCGGCGAGTCTCGTCGAAGAGGGCGAGGCCATCGTGGTCGGCGCCGGGACCACCACGCAGGAGCTGGCCCGCCGGCTCGCGCGGATCCCGGGACTGACCGTCGTCACCAACTCCCTGCTGGTGGCGCAGGCGCTGGCACACGCGAACCGGGTCGAGGTCGTCATGACCGGCGGCACTCTGCGCGGCTCCAACTACGGCCTGGTCGGCAGCGGCGCCGAACAGTCCCTCCAGGGACTGCGGGTGTCGCGGGCCTTCCTGTCCGGCGCGGGACTGACCGCGGAGCGCGGTCTGTCGACGTCCAACATGCTCTCCGCGAGCGTGGACCGGGCGCTGGTGCAGGCGGCGGCGGAGGTCGTCGTCCTGGCCGACCATACGAAACTGGGCGCGGACACCATGTTCCAGACCGTGCCCACCGATCTGATCACGCATCTGGTGACGGACGAACCGCCGCCGGGTGACGACCGCAGCGCGACCGAGCTCCAGGCCCTCGCGGACCGTGGAGTGCAGGTCGCCGTCGCGTCCCTGATGGGGGCCGACGCCATCGCGGCCGGCCGGCCGCGCCGCGAGATGCCGATGCCCGCGCCCCGGAGGCACCCGCACCCGGGACAGCCGCCGCTGCGCAGCGCGACGCCGATCGCGGCCGACCAGCAGGCAGCCAGGATCGCCGACCTGCGGCGCCGTTAGGGACGCCGCGGGGAGAGATCCCGACGGACCCTGGACCCGGGTCGTGAAAGGCCCGGGTCGCGGAACGGAGTGGGTCGCGGAGAGTCCTGGTCACGGGAGCCGTGGCGTCACGCCTGCGCGGTGACTCCTGCCGGGGTGCGCAGGCCGTGCAGGGTCAGGTCCATCAGCCGGTCGAAGATCGCCTGACGTTCCGGGTCCTTCTCGGCCACCAGCACGATGGCGTTCGTCAGCTTGAGCAGGTCGGCGATGGTCGCGTCCGTACGTACCTCACCGGCCCGCTGGGCGCGCTCCAGCAGCGCCCCGCCCGCCGCGCGCAGCGGCACCTTGCACGCGACCATCTTCGCGTCGCCCGCGGCCATGATGGCGGCCGCCAGGCCGCGGTACATGGTGGAGTGGACGGCGACCATCCGCAGCCACCGGACGAGCGCGTCGGTCGGTGAGTCCGCCGTCAGCAGTTCGTCCGCGCGCACGGTCAGCAGCTCGACCTCCTGCTCGAAGACCGCGTTCATCAGCGCGTAGCGGTCGGGGAAGTGCCGGTAGAGGGTGCCGATGCCGACGCCCGCGTGGCGTGCGATGTCCTCCAGCGACGCGTCGGTGCCGTGCACGATGAAGGCCTGTCGGGCCTCGGCCAGCAACCGGTCGTAGTTGCGCTGCGCGTCTGCCCGCATCGCCACTCGCCTCCCAAGGTCCGATCCCGGAAATCCAGGATCCCAGAATGGCATTGTAGAACCGGAGGCGTCCTCCGTATAGTTTGCGGAGGCACCCTCCGTTTCTGCCTCTCGGGAGGTCTACTCAGCATGTCCACATCCTTGAGCACGGCTCCACTCACCGCCCCCGCCCCGACCCGGCGGCACCACCCGTTACTCGCTCTCTCCGCCATCGTCGGCACCCAGCTGATGCTGCTGCTGGATGCGACCGTGGTGAACGTCGCCCTGCCGGGCATAGGCGCCGACCTGGGCTTCTCCTCCACTGGCATGTCCTGGATCCTGAACGTCTACATCCTCGCGTTCGGCGGTCTGCTGCTGCTCGGCAGCCGGATCGGCGACCTCATCGGCCGCCGCCGCGCCCTGATCATCGGCGTGCTGGCCTTCACCGCCGCCTCGGTGGCCGGCGGATTCGCCACCGACGCGACGCTGCTGCTCGTCTCCCGCGGCGCCCAGGGAGCCGCCGCCGCACTGGCCGCGCCCAGCACCCTCGCCCTGTTGACCACCACCTTCACCGAGGGCACCGAGCGCAACCGCGCGCTCAGCGTGTTCTCCGCGATCTCCGGCGCCGGCTCCGCCGTCGGCCTCATCGTCGGCGGGATGCTCACCGAATGGGGTTCCTGGCGCTGGGTGTTCTTCATCAACATCCCGGTCGGGCTCGCCATCGCCGCGCTGGCCCCGCGCTACGTCGCCGAGACGGCCCGCCACCCCGGCGGCCGGTTCGACGTCGCCGGGGCGCTCACCGGCACCCTCGGCATGGCCTCGCTCGTCTACGCGTTCATCCGCGTCGCCGACCAGGGCTGGGGCGACACCCGGGCGCTGACCACCTTCGGCGCGGCGGCCGCGCTGCTCGCCGCGTTCCTCGTCAACGAGGTACGGGCCGAGCGGCCGCTGGTCGTGCTGCGGCTGTTCGCGGACCGCAACCGGGCCCTCGCCTACGGCTGCATGCTGCTCATCCCGGCGGGCATGTTCGGGGTCTTCTACTTCTCCACCCAGTTCCTGCAGGGCGTACTGGGCTACAGCCCGCTGCGGACCGGCTTCGCCTTCCTCCCGCTGGCCGCCCCGCTCTTCGTGGCCGCCCGCACCGCCCCGCGCGCGCTGGCCCGCTTCGGCGCCAAGCGCGTCGCGTCGGCCGGCGCCCTGCTCTCGCTCAGCGGGACGCTGTGGCTCTCGCAGCTCGACGCGGGCACCGGATACGCGGGCGCGCTGCTCGGGCCGCTGGCCCTCATCGGGGTGGGTGTCGGCTTCACGATGATGCCGCTCAACACCCTCATCCTGACGGGCGTCCAGCCGCGCGACGCCGGTTCGGCGTCCGGACTGCTGCAGACGATGCAGCAGATCGGCGGCAGCCTGGGCCTGTCGATCCTCGTCACGGTCTTCGGCACCGCGGCCCGGCACGCCGGCGGGGGTGCCGGGGAGGTCTTCACGGCGGGCGCCACCGCCGCCTTCGCGGCGGCCGCCGTCTTCACCGGCCTGGCGCTGCTGCTCGTCCTGGCCGTCCGGGCGCCCTCGAAACGCTGAGGGTGCCGGAACAGCGAAATGCCGGGCGGGCCCGATCGGGCCCGCCCGGCATCGTCAGTTCACCTGACCGGAGATCCGTCCTGGGATCAGTCCTTGATCTCGCAGATCAGCGCGCCCGAGGTGACCGAGGAGCCGACCTCGGCCGTCAGGCCCTTGATGGTGCCGGAGCGGTGCGCGTTGAGCGGCTGCTCCATCTTCATGGCCTCCAGGACGACGACGAGGTCGCCCTCGTTGACCTCCTGGCCCTCCTCGACCGCGACCTTGACGATGGTGCCCTGCATCGGGGATGCCAGGGAGTCACCGGAAGCGGCCGAACCGGCCTTCTTGGTGGTGGCGCGGCGCGGCGCCTTCTTGTTCAGGCCGACCGGCATGGACGCGACACCGAGCGACGCCGGGAGGGAGACCTCCAGGCGCTTGCCGCCGACCTCGACGACCACCGTCTCGCGGGCCGGGGCCTCGTCGTCCTCGCCACCGACCGGCGCGAACGCCGTGATGGTGTTCTGGAACTCCGTCTCGATCCACCGGGTGTGGACGGTGAACGGCTCGGTGGATCCGCCCAGCTCGGGGGCGAACGCCGGGTCGGCCACGACCGCGCGGTGGAACGGGATGGCCGTGGCCATGCCCTCGACGCGGAACTCCGCCAGCGCACGGGCCGCACGCTGCAGCGCCTGCTGCCGCGTCGCCCCGGTCACGATCAGCTTGGCGAGCAGCGAGTCCCAGGCCGGGCCGATGACCGAGCCGGACTCGACGCCCGCGTCCAGCCGCACACCGGGGCCCGACGGGGGCTGGAAGGTGGTGACGGTGCCGGGAGCGGGCAGGAAGCCGCGACCCGGGTCCTCGCCGTTGATACGGAACTCGATCGAGTGACCCCGCAGCACCGGGTCGCCGTAGCCGAGCTCCTCGCCGTCCGCGATCCGGAACATCTCCCGGACCAGGTCGATACCGGAGACCTCCTCGGTGACCGGGTGCTCGACCTGCAGACGGGTGTTGACCTCCAGGAAGGAGATCGTGCCGTCCACGGCCACCAGGAACTCCACGGTGCCCGCGCCGATGTAGCCGGCCTCCTTGAGGATGGCCTTGGACGCCCGGTACAGCTCGGCGTTCTGCTCATCGGTCAGGAACGGCGCCGGAGCCTCCTCCACCAGCTTCTGGTGGCGGCGCTGCAGCGAGCAGTCACGGGTGGAGACGACCACGACGTTGCCGTGGCTGTCGGCCAGGCACTGCGTCTCGACGTGCCGCGGCCGGTCCAGGTAGCGCTCGACGAAGCACTCGCCGCGCCCGAAGGCGGCGACCGCCTCGCGGACCGCGGAGTCGAACAGCTCCGGGATCTCCTCGATGGTGCGCGCGACCTTCAGACCACGCCCACCACCGCCGAAGGCGGCCTTGATGGCGACCGGCAGGCCGTGCTGCTGGGCGAACGCGACGACCTCGTCCGGGCCCGCGACCGGGTCCGGGGTACCCGCGACGAGCGGGGCACCGGCACGCAGCGCGATATGACGGGCCGCCACCTTGTCACCGAGATCGCGGATCGCCTGCGGCGGCGGTCCGATCCAGGTCAGCCCGGCGTCCAGCACCGCCTGGGCGAACTCGGCGTTCTCGGACAGGAATCCGTACCCGGGGTGGATCGAGTCCGCCCCTGATTCGGCTGCGGCGGCCAGCACCTTGGCGTAGTCCAGATAGCTGGACGCCGGGGTGTCACCGCCCAACGCGTAGGCCTCGTCGGCCGCGCGGACATGCAGCGCGTCCCGATCCGGGTCTGCGTAGATGGCTACGCTGGCGATCCCGGCATCCCGGCAGGCGCGGGCGACGCGGACTGCAATTTCACCGCGGTTGGCGATGAGCACCTTGCGCACGATGGCTCCCTCCTTGAAACAAGCCGAGTTTAGTTACTGACGACACTTCATGCCGAGTCACCCCTACAGGTGAGCTTGCCCACACGGAGGGTGATTCGAGCGCCGGTCGAGCGCCCGAGTGCCTGCTAAATCCACGGTACGACCCCATTCGTCCAGGTGCCCCAGGGGCCTTGGTGTGGCCCATGTCTCTCTGCGTGACCAAGGGCAGGATGCCGGATCCTTTGTGGGTTCTCCACGAATAGGGGGTGGAATCTTTGCTGGTCCGCCACCCCGAAAGGGTGGTGGGGTCATGGACCTTGCCGCGCGGCGTACCCGTTAGTAGCGTTCGCGATGCGTGATACCCGGGGTAACGGTTGCAGGTTGAAGGGGGAAAGGTGCGCAGAGGTCTGGCCGCGACCACGGCTGTAGTGCTCGTCCTTGAGGCGTTCGGCATCGCGTTCGTCCATGTGGTGCTCGGCCTCGCCGTGCGCAACCAGAACATGTCCGTCGCGGGGCTCGACTCCGACGGCATGGCCATCGGCACCTGGGTCGGCGGTGCCCTGTTCGGGCTCTTCCTCATCGGCTGTGCCCTCATCCCGGCGCGGGTAGCGCTGCGTGGCCGGCCGCCCGGCAGGTTCGGGCAGATCCTGCTCATCGTGTGCGCGGTCGTTCACGGCCTGCTGGGTGCGCTGGTGGTCGGCCTCGTCGGCTGGGCCGCCTTCGTCTTCATGATGCTCGTCCTGGCGCTCCTCGTCGGCACTCTGCTGCTGTACCCGGACACCGAGGACGGCGCGCCCGCCGCCGGGAGCAACGGCAACGAGGTCCCGCCGCCGACCGCTCCGGCCGCAGCCTAGGACGTTACCGGCGGGGGCGGGCGGAAACCGGGGGCTACGCCGTCCAGAGGTCGGTGATCCGCACGTCCAGGTCGCCCAGCAGCCGCCGCAGCGTCGGCAGGGACAGCCCGATGACGTTGCCCGGGTCCCCGTCGATGCCGTCGACGAACGGGGCCGAGCGGCCGTCCAGGGTGAACGCGCCCGCGACGTACAGCGGCTCGCCGCTCGCGACGTAGGCGGCGATCTCGGCGTCGTCCGGCGAGCCGAAGCGCACCGTCGTCGACGCGGTCACCGACACCTGCTTGCCGTTCGCGGTGTCGATGACGCAGTGACCCGTCCGCAGTACGCCCGACCGGCCGCGCATCGACATCCACCGGGCGGTCGCCTCCGCGGCGTCCGCCGGCTTGCCCAGCGCCTCGCCGTCCAGTTCCAGGACGGAGTCGCAGCCGATCACCAGCTCGCCGCCGGTCAGGCCGGCCGCGACCGCCGCCGCCTTCGCCTCGGCCAGCACCCGCGCCAGCTCCGCCGGGTTCGCGGCCGTCAGCGCGTCCTCGTCGACCCCGCTGACCACGACCCGGGGATCGAGTCCCGCCTGCCGCAGCAGGTTGAGACGGGCGGGGGAGGCGGAGGCCAGGACGAGGGGGCGAGGGGTGCTCATCGGGCCATCGTAATTCGGGCCGCGGCCGCTCCGGTGCCGGGGCGGGACACTGCCGGGCGGTCAGCTGTGCCAGCCGACGAGCAGCATCAGCAGGGGAATGGTCAGCGCGATCACGAGCATCGCGCGCCGCAGCATCGCCTGCACCTGCCGCATGTCCTCCGGCGGTTCGTCGCGCCGGTCGCGGTCCGACCACAACATGTCTTCCAGGTTGCGCCCGGGAAAAGGCCCGCGCCTGAGTACGGATACTCAAGCGCGGGCCGGGAGGTGACTATTTGTGTGGGTTGTTCGGCTGCTCGGCCCGTTCAGCGCGGCCAGAAGGACGTGCGCCACGCGCCGGGACCCGGGCCGGGGACCGGGCGGGGCACATTGTGGGCCGGGTCGGCCCAATGCTCCGTCTGCCGCGGGCCGTCGGCGCTGCCCGCCGTCGCGGCGGCCCGCGCCTGGACCAGTGCCACGACGGCGGCAAGCTCCTCCGGGGTCGGATTTCCCCGCTCTACCTTGATCACCACGGGACGGCTCCTTACAGGGGGATGTTGCCGTGCTTCTTCGGCGGCAGGCTCTCGCGCTTGTTGCGCAGCGTCCGCAGCGCCTTGACCAGGTGCGAGCGGGTCTCGGACGGCATGATCACCGCGTCGACGTAACCGCGCTCGGCCGCCACGTACGGGTTCAGCAGCGTGTCCTCGTAGTCGGTGATCAGCTGCTGGCGCAGCTCCTCGACCGCCTCCGGCGTCTTGGCCTCCGCCAGCGTGCGGCGGTGCAGGATGTTCACCGCGCCCTGCGCGCCCATGACGGCGATCTGCGCGGTCGGCCACGCCAGGTTCAGGTCCGCGCCCAGGTGCTTGGAGCCCATCACGTCGTAGGCGCCGCCGTACGCCTTACGGGTGATGACGGTGATCAGCGGGACCGTCGCCTCCGCGTAGGCGTAGATCAGCTTGGCGCCGCGCCGGATGATGCCGTTCCACTCCTGGTCGGTGCCGGGCAGGAAGCCGGGTACGTCCACGAAGGTGATGACCGGGATGTTGAAGCTGTCGCAGGTACGGACGAAGCGGGCGGCCTTCTCCGACGCGTCGATGTCCAGACAGCCCGCGAACTGCATCGGCTGGTTGGCGATGATGCCGACCGGCCGCCCCTCGATCCGGCCGAGGCCCGCGACGATGTTCGGCGCGAACAGCGCCTGCGTCTCCAGGAACTCGCCGTCGTCGAGCACGTGCTCGATGACCTTGTGCATGTCGTACGGCTGGTTCGCGGAGTCCGGGATCAGCGCGTCCAGCTCCAGGTCCTCGGCGCTGGTCGCCAGGTCCGCCTCGACCGGGTAGGCCGGGGCCTCCGCCAGGTTGTTGGACGGCAGGTACGACAGCAGCGCCTTCACGTACTCGATGGCGTCCTTCTCGTCACCCGCCATGTGGTGCGCGTTGCCGGACGTCGTGTTGTGGGTGCGGGCGCCGCCCAGCTCCTCCATGGCGACGTCCTCGCCGGTCACCGTCTTGATGACGTCGGGTCCCGTGATGAACATGTGCGAGGTCTGGTCGACCATCACCACGAAGTCCGTGATGGCCGGCGAGTACACCGCGCCGCCCGCGCACGGGCCCACGATCAGCGAGATCTGCGGGATCACACCGGAGGCGTGGGTGTTGCGGCGGAAGATCTCGCCGTACATGCCGAGCGAGGCCACACCCTCCTGGATGCGGGCGCCGCCGGAGTCGTTGATGCCGATGACCGGGCAGCCGGTCTTCATCGCCCAGTCCATGACCTTGACGATCTTCTCGCCGTAGACCTCGCCCAGGGCGCCGCCGAAGACGGTGAAGTCCTGGGAGAAGACCGCCACCGGGCGGCCCTCGACCGTGCCGTAACCCGTGACGACACCATCGCCGTAGGGCCGGTTCTTCTCCAGGTCGAAGTTGGTCGACCGGTGCCGGGCGAGCTCGTCCAGTTCGACGAACGAGTCCTCGTCGAGGAGCAGTTCGATCCGCTCCCGGGCGGTCAGCTTGCCCTTGGCGTGCTGCTTCTCCACCGCGCGCTCGGAGCCGGCGTGCGTCGCCTCTTCCATACGGCGGCGCAAATCCGCGAGCTTGCCCGCGGTGGTGTGGATGTCGTGCTCCGGCTCGGCCATGGAGGCGGCTCTCCTGCTCTCGTGGGTCCTGTCGGGTCCTACTTGACTGGCGAGTAACGCTGTTTCGTAGCGTAACGGCGCGACTGCTTCTCGAGCAGTGCGGCGTTGGACACACTCCGCTCACAGGTCTTCTCCTAATCTGGGCGGATGACGACTCCCAACCGCTGGTCCGACCTGGAGCGCCCCCCTCTCGGCGAAGCCGCGCTGCGCCGGGCGGTCATCGCGCCGGACAGCCCCTGGACGTCCCTCGACGTCGTCGAGGCCACTGGTTCCACCAACAGCGACCTCGCACAACGCGCCAACGCCGGTGCCCCGGAAGGCGCCGTACTCGTCGCGGAGGAACAGACCGCGGGCCGCGGCCGGCTCGACCGCCAGTGGTCGGCGCCGCCGCGCTCCGGCCTGTTCTTCTCGGTGCTGCTGCGGCCCGCCGACGTACCGGTGGAGCGCTGGGGCTGGCTGCCGCTGCTCGCCGGCGTCGCGACCGCCACCGCGCTGTCCCGGGCGGCCGGCGTCGACACGGCACTCAAATGGCCCAACGACCTGCTGGTCACCATCGACGGCGAGGAGCGCAAGACCGGCGGCATCCTCGCCGAGCGCGCCGGCACCGACGGAGTCGTCATCGGCATCGGCGTCAACGTGTCGCTGCGCACCGAGGAACTGCCCGTCCCCGCCGCGGGCTCCCTCGCCCTCGCCGGCGCCAAGGGCACCGACCGCGACCCGCTGCTGCGCGCCGTGCTGCGCTCCCTCGCCGACTGGTACGGCGAGTGGCGCGCGGCCGCCGGCGACCCGGCCGCCTCCCGCCTCCAGCAGACGTACGCGGCCGGCTGCGCCACGCTGGGCCGCGAGGTCCGCGCCGAGCTGCCCGGCGGCCGCGAGCTGGTCGGCACCGCGGTCGGCGTGGACGACGACGGCCGGCTGGTGCTCGCCACCGCGGACGGCGAGCAGGCGGTCGGCGCCGGGGACGTCGTCCACGTCCGCCGCGCGTAGCGCCGGGCCCCGGGGCGGTCCCGGCGGCCCGTCCGGATCCCGGTCCTCCCTTGCGCATCGCCCGTCAGCGGGTCGTCCGCGGGGGCCCGCCGAAGACCCGCTGACGTAGGCACGGGCAGGTGACGTGAGCTACGGCACACCTGCCGTATCGTTGAGGCGGCGCGTCGGCTTGATGATCGGAAGGGCTCGGACGGGCATTGCGCAGGGATCTGACAGGGGGCGGAGGGTGAGCGTGGACGACGCGGACCTTCCCCCGTACGCGACGGATCCGGGCACCGGCCCGGACCCGGACGGGGTCGACCCCGATCAGCCGGCCAGGCCGGCCGGCTCCGCCGACCCCGGGACGCCCGCCGATCCCGGTAACGGCGCGGATTCCACCGATCCCGCCGAGCACCCGCTCGCGCTGCGCCTCGAACACCTGATCCTCGGCGCCGGCCGCCAGTACACGCCCTTCCAGGCGGCCCGCACCGCCGGCGTCTCCATGGATCTCGCCTCCCGCTTCTGGCGCGCCATGGGCTTCGCCGACATCGGCCAGGCGAAGGCCCTCACCGAGGCCGACGTGCTGGCGCTGCGCCGCCTCGCCGGACTCGTCGAGGCCGGGCTGCTGAGCGAGTCGATGGCCATTCAGGTCGCCCGCTCCACCGGCCAGACCACCGCCCGGCTCGCCGACTGGCAGACCGACTCCTTCCTCGAAGGGCTCACCGAGCCGCCCGAGCCCGGCATGACGCGGGCCGAGGTCGCCTACCCGCTCGTCGAACTGCTCCTGCCCGAGCTGGAGGAGTTCCTCATCTACGTCTGGCGGCGCCAGCTGGCCGCCGCCACCAGCCGCGTCGTCCAGTCCGACGACGAGGAGGCCGTGGACCGCCGGCTGGCCGTGGGCTTCGCCGACCTCGTCGGCTTCACCCGGCTCACCCGGCGGCTGGAGGAGGAGGAACTCGGCGAGCTCGTCGAGGCCTTCGAGACCACCTGCGCCGACCAGGTCGCCGCGCACGGCGGGCGCCTGATCAAGACGCTCGGCGACGAGGTGCTGTACGTCGCCGACGACCCCGGCACCGCCGCCGAGATCGGGCTGCGCCTCATCGAGACGATGACCGGCGACGAGTCCATGCCCGCGCTGCGCGTCGGGATGGCCTTCGGGACCGTGACGACCCGGATGGGCGATGTCTTCGGCACCACCGTGAACCTCGCGAGCCGTCTGACGTCGATAGCGCCACGGGACGCCGTCCTCGTCGACGGTGACTTCGCGCAGGCGCTCGGCGCGGCGGGCGACGCCCCCGTCTCCGAGGTCGACGCCTCCGAGGACGACAAGTACCGCTTCGCCCTGCAGCCGATGTGGCGCCGCCCGGTGCGTGGGCTCGGCGTCGTCGAGCCGTGGCTGCTGACCCGCCGCGGCTGACCCCACCTCCCCTGCCGCGCGGCGGGCGCGGCTGGCATGATCCGGGGCATGACGGAGTCTGAAGTGCGGTTCGGGGAATGGGTCGCGGTGCGGCGGCACGGCGCGCGCGTCGCGGAGTTGGTGCTGGATCGCCCCAAGGCGATGAACGCCATCTCGACGGAGATGGCCGGGAGCGTGGCGGCGGCGTGTGCCGCGCTCGCCGCCGACCGGACGGTCAGCGCCGTGGTGCTGACGTCCACGCACGAGCGCGCGTTCTGCGTCGGCGCGGACCTGAAGGAGCGCAACTCCTTCACGGACGCCGACCTCGGCCGGCAGCGGCCGCACACCCGCGCCGCGTACACCGCGGTGCTGGAGCTGCCGATGCCGTCGATCGCCGCGGTGCACGGCTTCGCGCTCGGTGGCGGCTTCGAGCTGGCGCTGTCCTGCGACGTGATCGTGGCGGACGCCACCGCGGTGGTGGGGCTGCCGGAGGTGTCGGTGGGCGTGATCCCCGGCGGTGGCGGCACCCAGCTGCTGCCGCGCCGGGTGGGTGCGGCACGCGCCGCCGAGCTGATCTTCACGGCGCGGCGGGTGGCGGCCGAGGAGGCCCGCGAGCTGGGCCTCGTCGACATCCTGGCCGCCGCGGGCGAGGACCGCGCGGACGCGCTGGCGCTCGCGGAGCGCATGGCCGCCAACTCGCCGGTGGGTCTGCGGGCCGCGAAGCGGGCGCTGCGGCTGGGGCACGGACTGGATCTGCGGGCCGGTCTCGACGTCGAGGACGCGGCGTGGCGGACGGTGGCCTTCTCGGGCGACCGGGCCGAGGGCGTGGCGGCGTTCAACGAGAAGCGGACGCCGGACTGGCCGGGGGAGTGACGCGGGGGCCAGGAAATCCGCTTCGGGAGTAGTCAAACAGCCCCAAGTGCGACATTTGTTCTTAACCTGGTGGGATGGGTGACGGGACGGCCGATCGACGGCTGCGAGCGGTCGTGGAGTTGGCGCAGGCGATGGCGGCCGCCCAGGACCCGCACGAGGCGGTGCGGGCGGCCGCCACCAGGGCGCGGCTCGCGATGGGCGGCTCGTTCGCGGCACTGTCGTCGTGGGAACGGGGATCGGGCCAGCTCCGGGTGCTCGTCAACGACGGCGACCTGGCGCCCGGCGAGGACCCGGAGCCGCTGGACGAGACCTACCCCGTGAACGACTTCCCGGAGATCGTCGAGTTCCTGCACGGGAAATGGGCCGGCGGCGGGGAGCCGCACGCCTGGGTCGAGACGGCCGAGGACGGTCCGCAGGGGCCGGGCGCGTACTGCCACCAGCGGGTCGCCGCCCTGCGGCGGCGCGGGCGCGGCTGCTGCGTCGTCGCGCCGATCGTGCTGCACGGGCGTGCCTGGGGCGAGCTGTACGTGGCGCGGGGCGCGGGCGAGCCGGTCTTCGACCGGGCGGACGCGGACTTCGCGACGGTGCTGGCCGCCGTGATCGCGGCCGGGATCTCGCAGACCGAACGGCTCGCCGAGGTCCAGCGGCTGGCCTTCACCGATCCGCTGACCGGGCTCGGGAACCGGCGCGCCGTCGACGTCCGGCTCGACGAGGCGCTGGAGCTGCACCGGGTCTCGGGGGCCGTGGTGAGCCTCGTGGTGTGCGATCTGAACGGTCTGAAGAAGGTGAACGACCGGCTCGGGCACGCCGTCGGGGACCAGCTGCTCGAACGTTTCGGCTCCGTCCTGTCGCTGTGCGGCGCGCTGCTGCCCGGCAGCCTGGCGGCCCGGCTCGGCGGCGACGAGTTCTGCCTCGTCGCGGTCGGTCAGAGCCCGGACGAGGTGGTGGGCGCGGCGGACGAGCTGTGCCGGCGGGCCACCGAGCTGGAGGTGGGCGAAGGCGTCGCCTGCGGTGTCGCCTCGACGGGCGACCCGATCGGGCCGGTGCGGACCGCCCGACGGCTCTTCCGCCTCGCGGACGCCGCCCAGTACCGGGCCAAGGCGCTGCGGTCGACCACGCCGGTCGTCGCGGGGCGCGGCGGCCCCGACGACCCCGTCGTACGCCTCGCGGACCAGCCGCCCGCCCCCGAGGGCGAGCGCCGACGGATTCGCGGGCGCCACGGGTCGTGACGGGCGGGCCTGTCCACGGGCCCCGGTCCCCTGCTGTTCCCGTGCTGTGCCCGGCCCCGAGCGGTCGCCGGGCGGGGCCCGCGAAGATCGCCGGGGCGGGCGGTCGAAGATCGTCGGCGAAGGTAAGGAGTGACAGGCGGCGATTCACTCTCTAGGGTGCGTGAATATGAATATGCATAACGTGGTCATCGGCGCCGACGGCGCGAGCGCGGACGACGTCCTGGCCGTGGCTCGCGGCGGCGCGAAGGTCGAACTGTCGCAGCAGGCACTGACCGGGATCGCCGCGTCGCGGCAGGTCATCGAGGCGCTGGCGGCCAAGCCCGAGCCGGTCTACGGCGTGTCCACGGGCTTCGGCGCGCTGGCCGTCCGCCACATCAGCCCGGAGCTGCGCGCGCAGCTGCAGCGCTCCCTGGTGCGCTCGCACGCCGCCGGCATGGGCCCGAGCGTCGAGCGCGAGGTCGTGCGCGGCCTGATGTTCCTGCGGCTGAAGACGCTCGCGTCCGGCCGCACCGGCGTGCGCCCCGTCGTCGCCGAGACGATGGCGGCGATCCTGAACGCCGGGATCACCCCCGTCGTGCACGAGTACGGCTCGCTCGGCTGTTCCGGCGACCTCGCACCGCTCGCGCACTGCGCGCAGGTGCTGATGGGCGAAGGCGTGGCCGAAGGCCCTGACGGAACGATTCGTCCGGCCGGCGAGCTGCTCGCCGAGGCCGGCATCGAGCCGGTGGAGCTGCGCGAGAAGGAGGGCCTGGCCCTCATCAACGGCACCGACGGCATGCTCGGCATGCTGGTGATGGCGTGCGCGGACCTCGCGCAGCTCTTCACCGCGGCCGACATCACCGCCGCGCTCTCGCTCGAGGCGCTGCTCGGCACCGAGCGCGTCCTCGCGCCCGAACTGCACGCCATCCGCCCGCACCCGGGCCAGGCTGCGAGCGCCGAGAACATGCGCCGCGTACTGGAGGGCTCCGGCTTCACGGGGCACCACCAGGACGACGCCCCGCGCGTCCAGGACGCCTACTCGATCCGCTGCGCGCCGCAGGTCGCGGGCGCCGGCCGGGACACCCTGGCGCACGCCCGGCTGGTGGCCGACCGCGAGCTGATCTCCGCCGTCGACAACCCCGTGGTGCTGCCCGACGGCCGGGTGGAGTCCAACGGCAACTTCCACGGCGCGCCCGTGGCGTACGTCCTGGACTTCCTGGCGATCGCCGCCGCCGACCTCGGCAGCATCGCCGAGCGGCGCACCGACCGGCTGCTCGACAAGTCGCGGTCGCACGGGCTGCCGGCGTTCCTCGCCGACGACCCGGGCGTGGACTCCGGCCTGATGATCGCTCAGTACACGCAGGCCGCGCTGGTCAGCGAGATGAAGCGGCTGGCCGTACCGGCATCGGTGGACTCCATCCCGTCGTCCGCGATGCAGGAGGACCACGTCTCGATGGGCTGGTCCGCGGCCCGCAAGCTGCGCACCGCGGTCGACAACCTGGCGCGGATCATCGCGGTCGAGCTGTTCGCCGCGACCCGCGCCATCGAGATGCGCGAGAAGCTGACCGCGGGCGGTCTGCGGCCCGCCCCGGCCACCCGGGCGATCGTGGCGGCGGTCCGTGAGGCGGGCATCGACGGTGTCGGCCCGGACCGTTTCCTGTCGCCCGACCTGGAGGCCGCGTACGCGTTCGTCCGGGCCGGAAAGCTCAACGCGGCCGCCGAATCGGTGACCGGGCCGCTGGCCTGACGCCGGATCGGTGACATGGCAGCCCCGCCGCCGAATCGGTGACGGGGCAGCCCGCCTGACGCCGGATCAGCGGTGCCGGCGGCGGACGCCGCGCGACTGCTGAGCGTGACGAAGACGAGGGAAGACGAGGGGCGCACACCCGCGGGTGTGCGTCCCTCAGTGCTTCAGAGCGCCTGCGCGCGGGAGCGGCGCCCCGCGTTCAGCACCAGCCCCGCACCGCCGACGAGGAACGCGGCCCCGCCGATCAGATAGGGCGTGGTGTGCACCTGGCCGGTGGCCGCGAGATGGAGCGTCCCGGTCGTCGAAGTCGTCGGTCCTGATCCCGTCACGGGTGCCTTGACCTGCGAAGCGGGGGCATGATCCGGGCTGGCGGTGGCGGACGGCACGAAATACAGCGCTGCCAGTACGGAAGCCGCGGCGGCGGCGACGAACGGGCGTGGAGAAGCCAGAGGTGAGGTCAACGGATCCCCCATTGGGTGCGGCGACTTGACCGTAGACGCCGATGTTAGTGACCTGGTGTGCCTGGTGGGAAGCTGGCGCTCCGGCGTTTACGCTCCGTCGCATGAGCACTACTGAGATTCCCCGTGGCGAGAGCGGCCCGCGCTATGTACGACTCCAGGTCGAGCTCGTTCTCGAGGTCACCGGACAGCAGGAAATGACCGCCGCCGCGCTGGAGCACATCGCCGCCGACGCGGAGATGCCCGCCGAGGAGCGGACGCACGCCGAGGCGGCCGTGAAGCAGGACGAGTCCGAGGCGCTGGCCTATCTGATCGACCCGTTCGACCTGGTGACGACGGTCCCCGGGATCGAACTCGTGCAGGCCTCGTGGTCCTGCGCGCACACCGAGTACGACCCCGACTCCGAGGAGTGGGACATGTACGACGACGACGATGCCGCCGAGGAGGACGTCGAGGAGGCCACCACGACGGCCTGACCCCGGGCCGGTCCCGGCCCGCAGCGGGCCGATCCCTACCCGAACCGGGCCGGTCCTGGTCCGGCTCCGGCCTGATGCCGGTCTGACCTGCACTTTTCCCCGACCCCGGGCCGTTCGCGGCCCGGGGTTCCGCACGTGTGCCTCGACACACTTTCCGGACAAAGGGAACGGACCTTCGGCCCTTCATGTTCCTCTGGTTATGGATGAGGCTCGTTTCCGGATCCATCTCGTCCGGATCCGTCGCTCGCGGGGACGCGGGCAGGACTCGCGGGAACGCGAGCAGGGAACGTGCGCCCGCAGGCATTGGAGATTTGTGTGAAGTCGCCCGACCCCGGCACCGCAACCGGCCCCGTCAACGGCATGACGCCCGACCAGCGCACGCGCTCGCGGCGCAGGCGCCGCACCGGCCTGGCGGCCGTCGCGGTCGTGCTCGGCGGCGCGGTCGCGCTGACCGCGTGCGGCGGCAGCGGCTCGGACAAGGGCGGTGCCGCGACGGACAAGGGCGCCGCCGCGACGGACAAGGGCAAGACGCAGGCGGACGTCGACGCGGCGGCCGCCGAGGTCTCCTCGGACGCCAAGATCGCCATCACCCCGAAGACGGGGACCAGCAACGCGAGCATCAGCAGCGGCACCAAGATCGCCGTGACCGACGGCAAACTCACCGCGGTCGTCATGACCGAGGTCGTGAGCGGCAAGGCCGTCACGGGTGCGATAGCCACCGACGGCAGCAGCTGGAAGCCGGACGCCTCCCTCGACCGCGGCAAGAAGTACAAGGTCGCGGCCACCGCGCAGGACGCGAAGGGCCGCGTCGTCACCGAGACCTCCACCTTCGGCACGGTCTCCGCGAGCAACAGCTTCATCGGCTACTTCACGCCGGAGGACGGCTCCACGGTCGGCGTCGGCATGCCGGTGTCGATCAAGTTCGACAAGGCCGTCACCAACAAGAAGGCCGTCGAGTCGGCGATCAAGGTGGCGTCCAGCAGCGGCCAGACGGTCGTGGGCCACTGGTTCGACTCCACCCGGCTGGACTTCCGTCCGCAGGAGTACTGGAAGGCCGGCTCGAACGTCAGCGTCAAGCTGAAGCTCGACGGTGTCGAGGGTTCCAACGGCGTCTACGGCGTCCAGAACAAGGACGTCAACTTCACCGTCGGCCGGTCCCAGGTCTCGACGGTCGACGCCACCACCAAGACGATGACGGTCGTCCGCGACGGCAAGACGATCAAGAGCATCCCGATATCGGCAGGCTCCGCCGACCACCCGACCTACAACGGTCAGATGGTGATCTCCGAGAAGTACAAGCAGACGCGGATGAACGGCGACTCGGTCGGCTTCAAGGGTGAGTACGACATCGCCGACGTGCCGCACGCCATGCGGCTGAGCTCCTCGGGCACGTTCATCCACGGCAACTACTGGGGCAGCAAGGCGATCTTCGGCTCGGCCAACACCAGCCACGGCTGCATCGGCCTGAGTGACACCAAGGGCGCCAACGACCCGGACACGCTGGGTGCCTGGTTCTTCGACCAGTCGCTGATCGGCGACGTGGTCGTGATGAAGAACTCGCCCGACAAGACGATCAAGCCGGACAACGGGCTCAACGGGTGGAACATGACGTGGAGCGCCTGGACGGCGGGGTCGGCGGTCTGAGCCTGCGGCCCGCACTTCTGTCGGCGGCCGGGCTTGGGCCGGGGGTCCTTCGGGTCCCCGGCCCGGGGCCCGGGGCCCGGAGGGTCCCTCTCTAGCGGGCCGTCCATTCGGACGGGTCGTCCAGGACCGCCCGCACCGCGCTGTACGCCGCGCCCAGCAGTACCCCGTCCCGGCCCAGCCGTGACTCGACCACCAGCGCGCCGCCGCCCGTGACCCGCCGGCCCAGCTCCCGCCGTACGCCCGGCAGCAGCCATGGGGCCAGCTCGGAGAGCGGGCCGCCGAGGACCACCGCCTGCGGGTCGAGCAGGTTCACGGCGCCGCTCAGCGCGATCCCGAGCGCCCGGCCGGCGGCCTCCAGGGCCGCCAGCGCGGGCGCGTCGTCGTCCGAGGCCGCCGTCCGCAGCGCCTTGAGACGCCCCGGCAGCTCCGGGGCGATGCCGGCCGCGCGCAGCACCGCCTCCTCGCCCGCGTACTGCTCCAGACAGCCGCGGGCGCCGCAGGAGCAGCGGGGGCCGTCGGGGTAGACCGGGACGTGCCCGAGCTCGCCGGCGAAGCCGCGCGCTCCGCGGAAGAGGCTGCCGTTGATGACGAGGGCCGCGCCGATGCCGATCTCTGCCGAGACGTGGATGAAGTCGGTGAGGGGGGCTTGGGCGGCGGCGCCTTGGGGGGTGCGGGTGCCGGGGATCGTCTCTCCCCTGCCTGCCAGCCACAGTTCTGCCAGTGCTCCGAGGTTCGCCTCGTTCTCCACGGTCAGGTCGGTGCGTTCGTTCTTCCAGCCGAGGTTCGGTGCCCGCAGCACCGTGTGCTGGTCCCTTCCCACCAGGCCGGGGACCGCGACGGTCAGCCCCGCCGGGCGCAGCCCGAGCGCCACCGCTTCCTCCGTCACCTGCCGGACCAGTCCGTCCAGCTCGCCGAGCGTCTGCGCGGCGGCCCGGCCGCGGTTGCGGGCCTCGACCGTCGCGCGGGCCCGTACGGTGCCGCGCAGGTCGACGACGCAGGCCGCGAGGTGGTCCACGCCGACTTCGGCGCCGATCCCGGCGGGGCCGCGCGGGCTGAGCGCCAGTGCGGTGCCGGGACGGCCCACGGTGCCGGGGCGCTGCGCGCCCAGCTCGGTGACGAGGCCCGCCGCGATGAGTTCGTCGACGAGCGTCGAGACGGTGGCCCGGGTGAGGCCTACCTCGGCGGCGACGGCTGCCCGGGACATGTTGTCGCCGGCGGCTACGGCGTGCACGACGGCGGAGAGGTTGCGGCGGCGCAGTGCGGCTTGGGGGCCGGGGCCGGTGCCCTTGGCCACGGTGGCTCCTATCGGTGGGGTGCGGGCGGCTTGGACGGGCGGGGGCCGGTCCCTCCGGGGCAGGGTTTCGAAATCGACTATTTACGGGCCTGGCGGCCCACAAATAGCTCGGCAGCATTTCGAAACCCTGCCCCTGCGGGCCCGTCCCCCTCGCGTTCGAGCCACCCGTGGGGGTCGGGCCCGGGGGTGAAACTGCGGCCCGTGCTTCAGGTGGTGCCGAGTGCCGCTCTCAGGGTTTCCAGCGTGGTTTCGTCGCGTTCGATCGGATCGTAGACCGGGCCCGCCGACGTGCCCCAGCGGGCGGCGATGTCGGTGGGTGTTTCCCCGGTGAGGAGGGCGGCCGCCTGCGCGGCGGCGCCCAGGGCGACGAGGTCGTCCGCGTCGGGGATCTGGACCGCCCGTCCGGACAGCCGGCGGACGGTCTGCCGCCAGGCGGTGCCGCGGGCGCCGCCGCCGATCAGGAGGAGGGGTTCGTCGGAGGGCCGGTCGTCGACGGCCAGGACCAGGTCCAGGGCGGCGAGCAGGGTGTACGTGGCGCCGTCGTAGGCGGCCTGCAGGATCTGGCCGGGGGTGGTGTCGTGGCGCAGGCCGGTGAGGGTGCCCGAGGCGAGGGGGAGGTTGGGGGTGCGCTCGCCGTCGAGGAAGGGGAGGAGGGTGATCGTTCGGTTGGGTTCCACGGCCTCTCTGGTGAGGCTGAGCAGGCCGGCGATCTTGTCCACGGCTTGCGTGCAGTTCAGGGTGCAGGCGAGCGGCAGCCAGCCGCCGTGCGCCCCCGCGAAGCCGGCGACCGTTCCCGTGGGGTCGGTGGGGCGGTTGGTGGAGGGGGTGTAGACGGTTCCCGACGTGCCCAGGCTGAGGGCCGCGCGGCCGGGTGTCAGGCCGAGGCCCAGGGCGGCCGCCGCGTTGTCGCCGGTACCGGAGGCGACCGGGATGCCGGGTGGGAGGGGGCGGCCGGGGAGTGTCGTGCCGGCGGGTTCTCCTGGGGCCAGTACGCGGGGGAGGAGGGCTTCGTCGAGGCCGACCGTGGTGAGGACGGCGTTGTCGTAGGTCTCGGTGTCCGAGGCCCACCAGCCGGTCCCTGAGACGTCGCCGCGGTCCGTGACCGCCTGGCCCGTCAGCCGCTCGGTGAGGAAGTCGTGCGGCAGGCGCACTCCGGCCGTCGCGGCGGCGACGGCCGGTTCGTTCTCGCGCAGCCAGGCCCATTTCGCGACGGTGAAGCTGGCACCGGGTACCGAGCCGAAGCGCTCGGCCCAGTGCTTCGCCCCGAACTGTGCGACGAGTGCTTCCGCTTGGGGAGCTGATCGCACGTCGTTCCAGAGGAGGGCCGGGCGCAGGGCCTTGCCGGATGCGTCGAGGGTGACCAGGCCGTGTTGCTGGCCTCCGATGGAGATTGCTGCGGGGGTGTGCGCCTGTAGCTGCGTCAGGGTTGTTCTGAGCGCTTGCCACCAGACTTCCGGGTCTGTTTCGCGCCGTCCGCCCTCGCTGACCGTGTGGGGCGATCTGGCCCGCGCCAGTACCTCGCCGGTGTCCACCCGGACCGCCAGTGCCTTCGTCGACTGGGTGGAGCTGTCCACCCCGATCACGACCGTCGGTTCCATTGAGCGACCCCTTCTCTTCCCATCGCGGCCCTCGCATACTAATTTGTTCAACGGTCTTACGAATAGGAGCCGGCGCCATGAGTCTCACCCCCACCCCCGAGCACAAGTTCACTTTCGGCCTCTGGACGGTCGGCTGGCAGGGCCGCGACCCGTTCGGTGACGCCAGCCGTCCCGCCCTCGACCCGGTCGAGTCCGTCACCCGGCTCGCCGAGCTGGGCGCGTACGGCGTGACGTTCCACGACGACGACCTCATCCCGTTCGGTGCCACGGAGATCGAGCGCGAAACGCACATCAAGCGGTTCCGGCAGGCCCTCGACGCGACCGGGCTGGTGGTGCCCATGGCCACCACCAATCTCTTCACGCACCCGGTCTTCAAGGACGGCGCCTTCACGTCCAACGACCGTGACGTACGGCGGTACGCGCTGCGCAAGACGATCCGCAACATCGATCTGGCCGTCGAGCTCGGGGCGCAGGTCTATGTCGCGTGGGGCGGCCGGGAAGGGGCCGAGTCCGGGGCGGCCAAGGACGTGCGGGTCGCGCTGGACCGGATGAAGGAGGCGTTCGACCTGCTCGGCGAGTACGTGCTGGGGCAGGGGTACGACCTGCGGTTCGCCGTGGAGCCCAAGCCGAACGAGCCGCGCGGCGACATCCTGCTGCCGACCGTGGGGCACGCGCTCGCGTTCATCAACGAGCTGGAGCACCCGGAGATGGTCGGGGTGAACCCCGAGACCGGGCACGAGCAGATGGCCGGGCTCAACTTCACGCACGGCATCGCGCAGGCGCTGTGGCACGGCAAGCTCTTCCACATCGACCTCAACGGCCAGACCGGCATCAAGTACGACCAGGACCTGCGCTTCGGGGCGGGCAACCTGCGGGACGCGTTCTGGCTCGTCGATCTGCTGGAGACCGCCGGTTACGAGGGGCCCCGGCACTTCGACTTCAAGCCGCCGCGTACCGAGGACTCCGACGGCGTCTGGGCCTCGGCCGCCGGGTGCATGCGCAACTACCTGCTGCTGAAGGAGCGCGCCGCCGCGTTCCGTGCCGATCCGGTCGTCCAGGAGGCGCTCAGGGCGTCGCGGCTGGACGAGCTGGCCCGGCCGACGCTGGGGGAGGGCGAGACGCTGAGCGATCTGCTGGGAGACCGGGCGGCGTTCGAGGACTTCGACGTCGAGGCGGCGGCGGTGAAGGGCATGGCGTTCGAGCAGCTCGACCAGCTGGCGATGGACCATCTGCTCGGCGCCCGCTGACCTTTCTCATCCGGCTCTCAGTCCGGCCTCACCCGTTCATCACCGCTGGTTCCTACCGTGACGGCGCAGCGGGAGTACGAGGGACCTCCGATCCACTCGTACTTCCGCCGTCCCCATTCATCCCCCCGCATCCTGGCCGGGGTGGCAACGGCGAGGAATCGCATGTTCTTCACATATCTCAGGCGTGAGCTGCGGCGTCGCAGAAAAGCCGCGCTGGTCATCGCGCTGGGGCTGGCCCTCGGCATCGGGCTGGTCATCACCGTCAACTCGGCCTCGGCGGGGATGCAGGTGGCGCAGGGGAAGGTGCTGCAGTCCCTGTACGGCCTCGGGACCGACATGACGGTCACCAAGGCCGCCGCCGCGCAGGGGAGCACCGGGGCCACCGGGCGTCCGAAGTTCAACTTCGGTGCCACCACGGACTCCAAGGAGCAGAGCAGCGACCAGGTGATGGTGCAGGGATTTGAGTCGCTGCCCACCACGGTCGTGTCCCAGGTCGCCGGCCAGAAGGGGGTGGACGACGCGGTCGGCGGGCTGAGCCTGCGGGTGCTGAAGGTGAGCGGGCAGTTCGACCGGGGGCAGTTCAAGCAGGGCCAGACCACCGGCGGCGGGCGTGGTGGTGGTGGCGGCGCGCAGCCGCCCGGTGAGGTGCAGGGCGGTGGCGCGCAGTTCGACGTCAACAACTACTCGGTCTACGGCGTGGACGTCGCCAAGCCGGCGCTCGGGCCGCTGACCTCCTCGAAGATCACCTCGGGTACGTCCTTCACGAGCGCGCAGTCCAACGCCGCCGTGGCCGTCCTCGACAGCTCCTACGCCAAGGAGAACAAGCTGGCGGTGGGTGGCACGCTCACCATCAAGGCCGTCAAGTACCAGGTCATCGGCATCGCGACCGCCGACAGCGGCGACGCCGCCGCCAACGTCTACATCCCGCTGACGCAGGCCCAGACGCTGGCCGGCGCCAAGGACAAGGTCACCACGGTCTATGTGAAGGCCACGGACTCGCAGCAGATCGACGGCGTCAAGTCCGCCATCCAGAAGAACGTCCCGGGCACGACGGTCACCACCTCCGCCGATCTCGCCTCCACGGTCTCCGGTTCGCTCTCCACCGCGTCCGACCTGGCGACGAACCTCGGCAAGTGGCTCTCCATCGCCGTGCTGATCGCCGCGTTCCTGGTCGCGGGACTGCTCACCTCCTCCGCCGTCAGCCGGCGGGTGCGGGAGTTCGGCACGCTCAAGGCGCTGGGCTGGAAGAGCCGCCGGGTCACCGGTCAGGTGATGGGCGAGGCCCTGGTCAACGGCCTCATCGGCGGCGCCCTCGGTATCGCGCTCGGCCTCGGCGGCGCGTACCTCATCACCGCCATCAGCCCGACGCTGACCGCGTCGGTCGCCTCCGGTGGCGGTGGTGGCGGCGGCTTCGGCGGCGGGCCCGGCCGGCAGGCCGCGACGAAGGCGCTGGACATCGCGCTGACCGCTCCCGTCAGCCTCGGCACCATCGGCCTGTCGGTCGGCCTGGCCGTCGCCGGCGGCCTCATCGCCGGCACCTTCGGCGGCTGGCGCGCCTCCAGGCTCCGCCCGGCGGACGCCCTGCGCCGCGTCGAATAGCCACCCACCTTCAGTCTCAAGGGAGTTGACCATGTACCAGCTGACCGGCGTCACCAAGCGCTACCGACGCGGCAAGGACACCGTCGAGGCCCTGCGGGGCGTCGATCTCACCATCGAGGACGGCGACCAGCTCGTCATCCAGGGCCCCACCGGCGGCGGCAAGTCCACCCTGCTGCAGATGCTCGGCGCCCTCGACCGCCCGACCGAGGGCTCGGTGGAGTTCGACGGCGTCGACCTCGCCCGGCTCGGCGAGGCCAAGCTCACCAGGATGCGCGCCGAGAACATCGGCTTCATCTTCCAGAGCTTCAACCTCATCCCGACGCTCACCGCCCAGGAGAACGTCGAGACCGCCCTCGTCCCCATGGGTATCAAGACCGCGGAACGCCGCCGCCTCGCCGTCGAGGCCCTGGCGTCCGTCGGCCTCGAAGAGCGCCTGAGCCACCTGCCCTCCGAGCTCTCCGGCGGTCAGCAGCAGCGCGTCGCCATCGCCCGCGCCCTCGTCAAGAAGCCCAAGGTCCTCCTCGCCGACGAGCCGACCGGCAACCTCGACGAGGCCACCCGCGACGACATCATGGGCCTCCTCGAAGGCCTCTGGAGAGAACGCGGCCTGACCTTCATCCTCGTCACCCACGACTCCGCCATCGCCAAACGCGCCCCCCGCCTGGCCACCATCCGCAAGGGCCAGGTCACGGTGACGGAACGGGTCCCGGCGAGATAGCCGGATGGCGGGCGGGGTGGTGGGGCCGGGCGCAGGAGAGCCCGGCCCCACCACCCCGCTAGGGTCCACCCATGGGTGTCGCGATAGCCGCAATGGTCACTGCCGTGGTGGGCGTACTGGGCACGCTCCTCTCACCGTTGGTCGCCCAGCGGTCCGCCGCTCGCCAGCGGGCCGAGGACGCGGCGGCCGCCGAAAGGCGGCGCGGTTTCGAGGAGCGGCGCGACGCGTACACCGCGATGAACCGCGCGTCCCGGCAGTTCCACACCCTGCTCAAGGACGCCCTGCACCGGATCCGCGACGGCGTCTACACCCAGGAGGAGCGCACCCTCGTCGAGGAGACCCGCCGCGACTACCGGGACCGTTACGCCGAGGCCCAGATGATCGTCCCGCAACGCGTACTCGCGGCCTCCCGAGAGCTCAACGCGGTGCTCGCACAGGCCGATGCCGCGGCCAAACGCCTCGACCGCGGCATGGCCGCCCCGGGCGAGACCGCCGAGTCGGCCCTCGACCACCTGCGCGCGGCAGAACCCAAGCTCACCGAACTCCAGCACCTGATGCGCGCCGATCTGGGCATCGCGGACTGACGAGGTCCGGAGTCAGCCGCCGGCCGGGGCGATGCCCGTCGGGCAGGAGCGGCCCCAGTTGGTTTCTGAGGGGGAGTCCAGGTTCACGCCGGTGCCGCCGATGCCGCAGTAGCCGTCGGGGTTCTTGTCGAGGTACTGCTGGTGGTAGGGCTCGGCGGGGTAGAAGGGGCCGGCCGGGAGGATCTCGGTGGTGATGTCGCCGTAGCCGGCCTTGGTGAGGATCTGCTGGTAGGCGTCGCGGGAGGCCTGGGCGCCGGTGAGCTGGTCCGCGGAGTGGGTGTAGACCGCGGAGCGGTACTGGGTGCCGGAGTCGTTGCCCTGGCGGTTGCCCTGGGTGGGGTTGTGCGACTCCCAGAAGACCTTCAGCAGCTCGGCGAAGGACACCAGCGCGGGGTCGTAGACGACCCGGACGGCCTCGGTGTGGGCGGTGAGACCGCTGCAGACCTCGTCGTACGTGGGGTTCGGGGTGTGGCCGCCCTGGTAGCCGACGAGGGTGGTCCAGACGCCCGGGGTCTGCCAGAACTTGCGCTCGGCGCCCCAGAAACAGCCCATCCCGAAGTCCACGACCGCCAGATCGGCGGGATACGGGCCGGTCAGCTGCTTGCCCAGCACGGTGTGCCGCGCGGCCACGTCGAATTCCGGCTCCGTGCGGCCCCTGAGGGCCTCGTCGGCGGAGGGCAGGTGGTTCTTGTGACGGTTCAGGAACATGGGGGGTTACTCCTCCGGGGTCGGCTCGCTATCAGGGAACGCCTGAGCGGGCCGCAGGATTCCGTACGCCGGTCACTTCGCCCGCTTGAGCGCCTTCTTGATCGCCTGGTTCCGGACGACGACGAAGAACTCCGCGGAATCCACCTGGTAACGCCAGGGGAGGGCACCGACATAGCCGTCGACCAGCCGGAACTGCTCGGCGGACTCCTGGAAGCGTCCCTGCCGGTAGAGGAAGTACGCGAGCAGGTGCCGGGCGTCGGGCAGCTGGGGGTGGGCGGCCGGGGCGGCGGCCACATCGGCCAGCAGGGCGTCGACACGGGCGATCATGAACGCCGAACGGTATTCGGCCCGCTTCGCGACGCTCTCGCGGTGCTCGTACCAGCTGATCAGCGGCAGCGCCGAGAGCAGGCTGCCGGGGGGAGCACCCGCGGCGGCCTCGGCGGCGAACCGGTTCGCCAGCTCCTGCGAGCCGTGCCACTTCGCGCACCAGTACTGCAGCGCCGTGCTGTGGGCGAGGAAATGGTGGGGCGCGCGGCCTGCCGCGCGAGGGCGCGCACCTCGGCCCACAGCTCCGGCTGCTGCCGGTCGTCGACGGTCAGCCCCGCGGGCCCCTGGTCACCCGTGGCGGCGCGGAACATGAACACTCCGCGAATGATCGGGACGGCCAGCAGGATCACGGGCACCATGAGCAGCTTGGTGAGGATGACCGCGGGATGCTGCCTGTGGACGGGTTCAGCGACGATGAGAACGGCCAGGCCGGCCAGCAGGGCCAGCAGACCGGCGCTCAGCACGTAGAAGCCCGCGAGCAGCACGAGAGCGCGCAGCGCGCGCAAGGTTGCGCCCATTGAAGAAGGTCCCCCCACAGGACAAAAGTTCGAACCGAAGCGGGATCATACGGCGCGGGGTACCACCCGGACCAGGCGGTTAACGGGTCGGGGCGACTACCCTCGGCGGAATGAGCGACCACGACCAGCAGCACCAGAATTTCGAAACCCTCGCGATCCACGCCGGTCAGGCGGCCGACGCGCAGACCGGCGCCGTGGTGACGCCGATCTACCAGGTGTCGACGTACAAGCAGGACGGAGTGGGCGGGCTGCGCGGCGGCTACGAGTACAGCCGCTCCGCCAACCCGACCAGATCCGCGCTGGAGGAGAACCTCGCGGCGCTGGAAGGCGGCCGGCGCGGGCTGGCCTTCGCGTCCGGGCTGGCGGCGGAGGACTGCCTGCTGCGCACCATCCTGTCGCCCGGCGACCACGTGGTGATCCCGAACGACGCGTACGGCGGCACGTTCCGCCTGTTCGCCAAGGTCGTCGAGCGCTGGGGTGTCCAGTGGTCGGTGGCCGACACGTCCGACCCGGCGGCCGTGCGGGCGCAGCTGCGGCCGAACACCAAGGCGATCTGGGTCGAGACCCCGTCGAACCCGCTGCTCGGCATCACGGACATCGCGGCGCTGGCGGAGATCGCCCGCGGCGCTGGCACCGGCGTGCGGCTGGTGGTGGACAACACGTTCGCGAGCCCGTACCTGCAGCAGCCGCTCGCGCTCGGCGCGGATGTCGTCCTGCACTCGACGACGAAGTACATGGGCGGGCACTCCGACGTCGTCGGCGGCGCGCTGATCACCGGTGACGCGGCGCTCGGCGACGAGCTGGCCTACCACCAGAACGCGATGGGCGCGATCGCCGGGCCGTTCGACGCCTGGCTCGTCATGCGCGGCATCAAGACGCTGGCGGTGCGCATGGACCGGCACAGCGCCAACGCCACCCGGATCGCGGAGCTGCTCCAGTCGCACCCGAAGGTGTCGCGGGTGCTCTACCCGGGGCTGGCCGAGCACCCGGGGCACGAGATCGCGGCGAAGCAGATGAAGGCGTTCGGCGGCATGATCTCGTTCCAGGTGAAGGGCGGCGAGGAGGCGGCCGTCGCGGTCTGCAACCGCGCGGGCCTGTTCACGCTGGGTGAGTCGCTCGGCGGCGTCGAGTCGCTGATCGAGCACCCGGGCCGCATGACGCACGCCTCGGTGGTGGGCTCCGCGCTGGAGGTCCCGGCGGACCTCGTACGGCTCTCGGTGGGCATCGAGTCGGTCGACGACCTGCTGGCGGACCTGACCCAGGCGCTCGGCTGATCCGTCCGATCCGTCCGATCCGCGTGATCCGTCTGATCCGTGTGATCCGTCGCCGTGGGCACCTGGTGGCCGGCTGAGCCGCTACCAGGTGTCCACCGGCGGCGTCGTGTCCAGCGGCTGCGGGTCGGGCCACTCCAGCACCGCGAACACCACACCCGTCACGATCGCCGCGACGAGCAGCAGCCACAGCAGCTGGTGCACGACGCGCCGCCGCCGCAGTATGCGGCGGCCGCGCTCGGCGGCCCGTTCCGCCAGGTCGGCGGGGACGTACGGGTGCGGGGTGTCGAGGACCCGGCGGACCTCCTCCTCCTTGCGGTCCGGGGGCATCATGACGCCGCTCCCTGGATCTCGTCGGCCGCGGAGGAGCTCTCGGCCGTGGTGCCCGACGGACCCCCGGACGGGTCCGACGGACCCCCGGGCGAGGACGCCGATCCCCCCGCCGATCCCCCCGGCGGGTTCTCGCGGGAGTTCTTCGCCGCGGCCCGTTGCCTGGCCTTCTCCGCCGCCGCACGGGCCTCGGTCACCGACCGGGCGGGAGCCGGCGCGGGGCGGCTGCGCAGGGTGGCGGTGGCACGGTTGCAGATGGCCCGTACGCGCTCCACAGGCAGTCCCAGCTGCGCGGCGGCCTGTTCCTCGGCGACGCCCTCGAACAGCCGCAGAACGACCACCAGCCGCTCCTGGGCGGTGAGCCGGTCCAGCGCTCCACCGTGCGGCCGGCGCCACCACGGCCGGTACGCGAAGCGCCGTACGAGCTCGGTGCGGGCCTGGTCGTACGGGTCCTCGGAACGCATACGGAACCAGTTCGCGTACGTGTGCGACAGGACGGTTCCCAGCAGTTTTTCGGCGGCGGCCGGGTCGCCGGTGAGCAGGGTGGCGGCGTGCAGGAGCCGTCCTGCCGCTCCTGCGGTGAACGCCTGAAACTCGACGTCCCGTTGGTACTCCGCTGCCGCCCGGCGCGTGCCCACGCCGCCAGTGGACGTCAAGCAGGCGGTTCAGGTCAAGGGTTCTGCGGGTGCGGGGTGCGCGCGGCGACCGGGCAGGACCGGATCAAGCGCCTAGCGGGACGGGATCAAGCGCCTGACGGGACGGGATCAGGCGCCGGGCGGGCCGGATCATGCGCCGGGCGGGACGGGCAAGCTGCCGGGCGGGGAGCTGCCGGCGGCCGTGCGGGACCTACTCGTCGGCCGGTCCGGCCTGCACCGTCGTCGCGTGCCACTCGGACAGCGCCAGGTTGAAGCGCCCGAGCAGATCGCAGAACATCTCCCGTTCGTTCTCGCTCCAGCCCTCGGTGACCTGGGCCATCAGCTGCTTGCGCGAGCTGCGGACCTCTTCCAGCCGGCCCAGGCCGCGCGGCGAGAGGGCGAGCACGACGGCACGACCGTCCTCGGGGTGCGAGGTGCGCTTGACGAGGCCGGTGTCGACGAGCGGCGCGACCTGGCGGGTGACGGTGGAGGAGTCGATGCCCATGCCCTCCGCGAGTGCCTTGACGCCCATCGGGCCTTCGCGGTCGAGCCGGTTGAGCAGCAGGTACGCGGCCCGGTCCATGGAGTTGCGGGCCTTGCCCACACCGCCGAGGCGGGTCTGCTCCGCGCGCCGGGCGAAGAGAGCGACCTGATGCTGGAGCCGCTCGAAGAGTTCGGTGGGCCCCTCCTCGTCGAGGGGGGGAGAGGAGGGCGACTCCGATGGATTGGGCATGGCCGGAAGCTCGCGTTCTGTCGGTCCTGCGGAGGTTGGGAGAAGAGTACGCGGAGAGGGTCACCATGAGACCCATCCCGCACAAACCGTGCTCCGGCGGTGACACGGGACCGGAACTGGGAGACTGGGCGCATGGACAGAGCGGCGCCCGCGGTACACCACCCGATCACGCTCGACGACGTGCGCGGGGCGCACAAGATGCTGTCCGGGGTGGCGCGGGTGACCCCGATGGAGGGCAGCCGGTACCTGACCGGTCTGATCGGCTCCCCGGTCCATCTGAAGTGCGAGAACCTGCAGCGCACCGGCTCGTTCAAGGTACGCGGCGCGTATGTGCGGATCGCCGGCCTCACGCAGGAGGAACGATCCGCCGGGGTCGTCGCCGCGAGCGCCGGCAACCATGCGCAGGGCGTCGCGCTGGCCGCGTCACTGCTCGGTGTGCGGTCCACGGTCTTCATGCCGGTGGGCGCACCGCTGCCGAAGATCGCGGCGACCCGCGACTACGGGGCCGAGGTGCGGATGCACGGACAGGTGGTGGACGAGACGCTGCGCGCCGCCAAGGCGTACGCGGAGGAGACCGGCGCCGTCTTCATCCACCCCTTCGACCACCCGGACATCATCGCGGGCCAGGGCACGGTGGGTCTGGAGATCCTGGAGCAGTGCCCCGAGGTGCGGACGATCGTGGTCGGCATCGGCGGCGGCGGCTTCGCCGCGGGTGTCGCGCTGGCGGTGAAGGCGCTGCGTCCGGACGTGAAGGTGATCGGTGTGCAGGCGGCGGGCGCGGCGTCGTACCCGCCCTCGCTGGCGGCGGGCGAGCCGGTGGCGCTGGGCGCGGTGGCGACGATGGCCGACGGGATCATGGTCGGCCGGCCCGGCGACATCCCGTTCACCATCATTCGCGAACTGGTCGACGAGGTCCGTACCGTTTCCGAGGACGCCCTTTCCAGCGCGCTGCTGCTGTGCCTGGAGCGGGCGAAGATGGTCGTGGAACCGGCCGGGGCGAGCCCGGTGGCGGCGCTGCTGTCCGATCCGGACTCCTTCGAGGGCCCGGTGGTCGCGGTGCTGTCCGGTGGGAACGTGGACCCGCTGCTGATGCAGCGGATCCTCCGGCACGGGATGGCCGCGGCGGGTCGCTATCTGTCGCTGCGGCTGCGGGTGACGGACCGGCCGGGTGCGCTGGCGACGCTCCTGGGGGTGTTGTCAGAGGCGGACGCTAACGTCCTCGATGTGAGCCACGTACGGACCGATCCGCGGCTCGGACTCACGGAGGCGGAGGTCGAGCTGCACCTGGAGACCAAGGGGCCGGAGCACTGCGAGGCGGTCGAGGCCGCGCTGCTGGCCGCCGGCTACATGGTCATCTGACGTCCGCTCCGGGCCGCGGTGCCCGAAGATTCGGCAACCCTCGGTCTTGACGCGATATATCGCATGCGCCATGCTCGCGATGTGTCGCGTTGGGACTCCTGTGTGCGGGCCCGGACGTTGGCCAAAACAGGTCGCGGCCGCCCGCGAACCTCGCGATCATCGACACCGGAGATCTGTCCCCGGATTGGGAGTAGTCACATGCCAGGCGCGATCTACGCGGAAGGTCTGGTCAAGACCTTCGGCGACGTACGGGCTTTGGACGGAGTGGATTTCGACGTCCCGGAAGGCACGGTTCTGGGACTGCTGGGCCCGAACGGCGCCGGCAAGACCACTGCCGTCCGGGTGCTCACCACCCTGCTGCAACCGGACAGCGGCCAAGCCGTCGTCGCCGGTATCGACGTGCTCAAGCACCCCAACGAAGTCCGCCGCCACATCGGCCTGTCCGGCCAGTTCGCGGCGGTCGACGAGTATCTGACCGGCCGTGAGAACCTCCAGATGGTCGGCCAGCTCTACCAGATGAAGAGCCGTGACGCGAAGCTCCGCGCGGCCGAACTGCTGGACCGCTTCAACCTCGCGGACGCGGCCGACCGGCCCACCAAGACGTACTCCGGCGGCATGCGCCGCCGGCTGGACCTCGCCGCGGCGCTCGTCGTCAAGCCGCCCGTGATGTTCATGGACGAGCCCACGACCGGCCTGGACCCGCGCAACCGGCAGGTCATGTGGGAGGTCATCCAGGACCTGGTGGCCGGTGGCACGACCCTGCTGCTCACCACCCAGTACCTCGAAGAGGCCGACCAGCTCGCGCACGACATCTGCGTGATCGACCACGGCAAGGTCATCGCCCGCGGCACCTCCGACCAGCTCAAGGCGCAGACCGGCGGCGAACGCGTCGAGGTCGTCGTCCACGAGCGGGACCGGCTCACCGACGCGGAGGGCATCCTGCGCGGCTTCGGCAAGGGCGAAACCAAGACCGAGGACCACACCCGCCGGATCACCGTCCCGGTCGACGGCGGTGCCAAGCTGCTCGCCGAGGTCATCCGCGATCTCGACGCCCAAGGCATCGAGATCGACGACATCGGGCTGCGCCGCCCGACCCTGGACGATGTGTTCCTCTCGCTGACCGGCCACGAGGCCGAGGTCGCCGCACCGGAAGAGGAGGCCAAGTGATGGCCGTCATCGACGCGAAGCCCACGACCACGCTGGCCCCCCGGTCCGGCGGCGGGGTCATGCAGTCCGTCCGGGACTCGCTGGTCATCGCCAAGCGCAATCTGATCCGGATGACCCGCATCCCCGAGATGATCATTTTCGGGCTGATCCAGCCGATCATGTTCGTGGTGCTGTTCACCTACGTGTTCGGCGGCTCCATGAAGGTCGGCGGCAGCACCGACCCCGCCACGTACAAGGAATTCCTGATGGCGGGCATCTTCGCCCAGACCGTCACCTTCGCCACGGCGGGCGCCGGCGCGGGCATCGCCGACGACATGAACAAGGGCCTCATCGACCGCTTCCGGTCCCTGCCCATGTCGCGCGGCGCGGTCCTCACCGGACGCACCCTCGCCGACCTGGTGCAGACGATGCTGACCGTCATCGTGCTGGCCGTCGTCGCCCTGATCGTCGGATGGCGCGTCCACGAGGGCATCCCCAAGATGCTCGGCGCCTTCGGGCTGCTGCTCCTGCTGGGTTACGCCTTCTCCTGGATCGGCGCGCTGATCGGCCTGTCGGTCCGCACCCCGGAGGCGGCCACCTCCGGCGGTCTGATCTGGCTGTTCCCCGTGACGTTCATTTCCAACGCCTTCGCGGACACCGGCAACATGACGCCCTGGCTGGCCCATATCGCCGAATGGAACCCGTTCAGCGCCACGGTGCAGGCCTGCCGGGAGCTGTTCGGCAACCCGGGCGTCTCGACGTCCAGCGCCTGGCCGATGCAGCACGCCGTGTGGGCGTCGCTGCTCTGGTCCGTCCTGATCCTCGTGGTGTTCCGCACCCTGGCGGTGCGCAAGTACCGCTCCGCGACCGCCTGAGCTGACCGGCCCGCAACGCAGAACGGGCTCCCCGCCGTACCCACGGCGGGGAGCCCGTTCTGCGTCGTCCCGGAAGCTGTGTCCCCGGAAGGTGTGTCCGTGAAGGTCAGCCCCGGTGCGGCTTGACCGAGAGGATCTTGACGGAGGACTTCTTGCCGTTCGGCAGCTCGTAGACGGCGTCCTCGCCGGCCTTCTTGCCGCTCACGCCCTTGCCCAGCGGGGACTGCGGCGAGTACGTCTCCAGGGTGTCGCTCACGTACTCACGCGAGCCCACCAGGAAGGTCATGGTGTCGTCCGGGTCGCCGTCGAAGGCGATCGTGACGACCATGCCGGGCGCGACCACGCCGGTGTCGGCCGGCGCCTCGCCGACCTTGGCACGCTCCAGCAGCTGGGTCAGCTGGCGGACCCGCAGCTCCTGCTTGCCCTGATCCTCGCGCGCCGCGTGGTAGCCGGCGTTCTCCTTGAGGTCGCCCTCCTGGCGGGCTTCCTCGATCTTGGCGATGATCAGAGCGCGTGCCGGACCCGACAGGTACTCCAGCTCGGCCTTCAGCTGGTCGTACGCCTCCTGGGTCAGCCAGGTGACGCTCTCGCTGGTCTGGGTCACTGGTGCTCCTCGTAGGTACATGGGACTGCGTCAAAGTGCCTTGCCATCGCGTGGCCGGGCGAAACCTGGAGCCTAACAATTCCGGCACCCGCACGGGAGCGGGAAATCGTCAGTGTGTCGTCGTAGCAGGTCAGCCCTGGTCCGCCGGCTTGCAGCCGAGCAGCTCAGCGGTCTCCCCGCGGTGCGTGGTCCGCATGGTGACCACGGTGTCGACCTGCTTCTTGTGGTCGCGCATGGTCACGTCCATGCGTCCCACCTCAGTGTGGTCCTTGTCGACCGAGCGCAGCGTGCACACGGCGATCGTTCCGGCGTCCTTGCGGACCTCCAGATGGATTTCCACGGCCTGGTCCGAGACGGCCCGGGACTTGATGACCTCGCCGCTCACGTCCGTGCCCGCGACCGAATGCCAGCCGAACCAGCCGACCCCGCCCAGTGCCAGCACGCCCAGCACCACACCGATGATCTTCAGTCGCCGGTCGGCCCGCGCATCGGCGCCGCGTCCGTAGCGCCCTTCGGGCAGCCCCTCGCGCACCGCAGCCATGATCGTTCCTTCCGGTGGGGGCCATGGAATTAATTGCCCCCTCGCTTCGGTCACTATAGGAGGCGCCCTTTACATGGAACGAGGGGGCTACTACCGATGACTAGAGGATCCAGCCTTGACTGAGCAGCTGCGACTGATGGCCGTCCACGCCCACCCTGACGACGAGTCGAGCAAGGGCGCGGCCACCATGGCCAAGTACGTGTCCGAGGGGGTGGACGTACTGGTCGCCACCTGCACCGGCGGAGAACGCGGCTCGGTGCTCAACCCCAAGCTCCAGGGTGACCCTTATATCGAGGAGCACATCCACGAGGTCCGCGCCAAGGAGATGGACGAGGCCCGCGAGATCCTGGGCGTCAAGCAGTCCTGGCTCGGCTTCGTCGACTCCGGTCTTCCCGAGGGCGACCCGCTGCCGCCGCTGCCCGACGGCTGTTTCGCGGTGCAGGACGTCGAGGAGGCCGCCGGCGCCCTGGTGAAGCTGATCCGCGAGTTCAAGCCGCAGGTGATCACCACCTACGACGAGAACGGCGGTTACCCGCACCCCGACCACATCATGACCCACAAGATCTCCATGATCGCCTTCGAGGCGGCCGGCGACCCGGAGCGCTACCCCGAGGCCGGCGAGCCGTGGACGCCGCAGAAGCTCTACTACAACCAGGGCTTCAACAAGGCGCGCACCGTCGCCATGCACGAGGCGCTGCTCTCCCGCGGCCTGGAGTCCCCGTACGCCGAGTGGCTGGAGCGCTGGAAGCAGTTCGACCGCCCCGAGCGGCAGATCAGCACCCACGTGCCCTGCGCCGACTTCTTCGAGATCCGTGACAAGGCGCTGCTCGCGCACGCCACCCAGATCGACCCGGACGGCGCCTGGTTCCACGTCCCCATGGAGATCCAGCAGGAGGTCTGGCCGACCGAGGACTACGAGCTCGCCAAGTCGCTCGTGGACACCTCGCTGCCCGAGGACGACCTCTTCGCGGGCATCCGCACCGCCTAGCGCACAATGGGTACGTGATTGCCTCCCACGCACTGACCCAGTACGTCCCGCTCGCCGCTCAGGAGCTGGACAACAACAAGGTGACGCCCGGTCTCATCGGCTTTGTGATCTTCGCGGCGATCGCGCTGTCGCTGTGGGCGCTGATGAAGAACATGGGCAAGCAGTTCAAGAAGATCGACTTCGAGGAGGCCCCGGACCCCGCCGCGGGGGCGGCCCGGAAGCCGTCGCGGGGTCTGCGGGCGCACCGGGAAGCGCAGGCGGCCCAGGCCGCCCAGGCGTCCCAGGACAACCCGGCGTCGTAGCGCGCCCGGGAGTCCCAGGACACCCGGCGCCGTAGCGCGCCCAGGCGTCCGCGGACCAGCAGGTTCCGTAGCGCGCCCGGGTGCCGGGCGGGCCGGCCGCACACCGGCCCGACCGGCGCTCCGGCCTGCCGCTCCCGCCCGCCGCCCTCAGGGTGCCGCCGGCAGCAGGTCCATGACCATGCGCGCGGAGCGGCCCGGCATCATGCCCAGCCGCCACGCCTCCCAGCTGCCGCCGGAGGCGGCCGTACCGCGCTCCAGCAGGACGGAGTAGGCCTCGGCGTACTCCTCCAGATCCGGGTCCCGGCCCGGGTAGTGCGCGGCCAGCAGGGCGCGCAGCGTGTCGGCGGCCTGCCCGGCGCCGTCCTCGGACAGCAGGGGCTGGACGGTGCAGCGGAGGAACACCGCCCAGTCCTGGCCGCGCCGGTCGCCGAGGTCGTGGAAGAGCTCACGGGCCTCGTCCAGCAGCGTCAGGGCTTCGACGAAACGGTTGTTCCCGGCGTCGATCACCGCGAGCTCCACGCAGGACCAGGCCTCGCCGTGCTCGACGCCGATCCGCCGGAAGTCCTGCCGGGCGTCCTGGAGCAGCTGACGGGCGAAGCCGCTGTTGCGGAGGTTGCCGGTGCGGACGGCCCGCTGGTCGCGGGTGACCCGGGCCGAGTGGTGGCGGGCGCAGGCCAGCCCGTACACGTCCCGCATCCGGCTGAACATGGAACGGGCCCGCTCCAGGGTGCGCAGCGCCTGGTCGCTGTTGCCGGACTCCTCCAGCGCGTGCCCCAGGTAGTACAGCGTCCAGGCCTCGCCGCGGGCGTCCTCGCAGGCCCGGTGGCGGACGAGTGCCTCGTCCAGTTCGCGGGCGGCCTCCTGGGCGTTGCCGCGCTGCAGGGTGGCGCGGGCGAGCTGGGTGCGGGTCCAGGCGGCGCCGCGCGGGTCGCGGGTCAGCGCGTAGCACTGGCCGGCACTGCGCAGCTCGGCCTCGCCCTCGTCGACCGCGCCGAGCCGCAGATGGACCTGCCCGAGCTGGAGATGGGCCCAGGCCTGCCCGCTGACGCTCTCGTTCTGCCGGTGCAGTTCGAGGGATTCCAGGAGCAGCGGCAGCGCCTTGCCGAGCCGGCCCATGTCGCGCAGCACGGCCGCCAGCGCGTGCAGCGTCCAGGCCCGGTCCTCGCCGAGCTCCGGCGCCGCCTGCAGCTCCAGGGCCTCGCGGAGCTTGCTCTCCGCCTCCCGCAGGCTGCCCTGGTGGTGCAGGGTGATGCCGAGGCTGCCGAGCGCGCGGGCGGCGCCCGCCGGATGCTGCGCCTCGAAGTACAGGTCGACGACGGAGCTGAGGGTGGAACGCGCCTTGTCGAGTTCGCCGAGCTGCCGGGCCGCGATGCCGGTGCGCCACTGCACCGACCGCACCAGGATGTTCTGCTCCTCGTCCGGGGCGGCCTTGGACGCCTGCGCCAGCTCGCTGATCTCCCCGAGCCGGTACAGGTCGCCGCGCAGCAGGCAGTAGTCGCACAGCGCGCCGAGCAGGGCCTGCACGACGGTGCGGTCCACGCCCTCGGCGTGCCGCAGCGCGGCGGTGATGAAGCTCGACTCGTCGTCCAGCCAGCGCAGCGCCATTTCGAGCGAGGCGAAGCCGTGCGCGCCGAACCGCCCGGCCCGGGTGGACGTCTTGCCCTCGACGAGCCGGATCACGGCGTTGGCCAGCTCGGCGTAGCTGCGGATCAGCCGCTCGTGTGCCGCGGCGCGCTCGGCCGGGTCCTCCTCGTCGAGCAGCCGCGCGTGCGCGAAGCGGCGAACGAGGTCGTGCGGCCGGTAGCGGCTGCCGCGGATGTGCTCGATCAGTCCGGCCCGCGCCAGCTCCTCCAGCCTGCGGCCGGCCTCCTGCTCGTCGGTGGCCAGCAGCGCGGCGGCGGCCGCCGCGCCGAAGCTGGCCCGCCCGGCGAGCGCGAGCCGGCGCAGCAGCCGCCGGGACGGCTCGGGCTGGTCGTGGTAGCGCAGCGCGAGGATCCGCTCGACGGCCTCCTGCGGGCCGTACGCCTCCAGGTCGGCGGCGAGCCCGGCGGCCGTGCCGTGGTCCTGCAGCGCCGCGCCGGCTATCCGCAGGGCGATCGGCAGTCCGTCGCACAGGCCGCGCAGCCGCTCGGACTCCACCGAGGTGGGCTCGGGCGCCTTCGCGGTCCTGGCCAGCTCGCCCAGCAGCTCATGGGTGTCGGCGGCGCCGAGCGGGCCGACGGGCAGGCTGTGCACCCACGCGTTCGGCAGGTCCAGGGAGAGCGGCTCGCGGGCGGTGACCAGCACCAGCGCCTCGGACCGCTCGGGGACCAGCATCCGCACCTGTTCCGCGTCCGAGGCGTCGTCGAGCACGATCGTCACCGGCGTACCCGTCAGATGCTTCTGGTACTGGTCGGCGAGCCGCCGCAGATGCTGCTCGTGGTTGGGGCGCTCCCGGAACAGCAACTGCTCACGGGGCGCGCCGAGCCGGTTCAGCAGGTGCAGCAGCGCGTCCCGGGTCGGCAGCGGCCCTTCGTCCAGGGCCCCGCCGCGCAGGTCCACCACGCACGAGCCGCGGAACTGGTCGCGCAGCTGGCGGGCGGCGCGCACCGCGAGGGTGGTCGCCCCGGCGCCGGCCGGTCCGTGCAGGACGACGACGGTCGGCTTGCTCTCCGTGGACACCCGCGCCTGGTGCACCCACTGCGCGATCTGCGCGACCTGCTTGCGGCGCCCGGCGAACGGCCCGTCAGCGGACGGCAGCTGGCCGAACGACTGCTCCAGCACGGCCCGGGTCCGCGCGGCGGCACTGCGGTCGGTGCGGCGCGGCGCCGGGACCTGGTGCCGGCCGTTGGCCGCGGCGGGGGAGGCGGCCCGGGAGGCGGCGGACTCGGCGGTCGCCCGGCTCCGGTGCTGCTCCAGGAAGGGCCGGATGCCGCGCTGCTCCACCGCGTCGAGCCAGCGCAGCCGGTACGGGGCCGGGTCGTCGGTCGCCGCGGGGGGCCCGGTACGGCGAGGGGACCTGAGCCCCACGGCCACCGCTCCTGCCGTCCCCGCGGCGATTCCGGTGATGAGCGACACCCCGGCCGACAGGTTGTGGGCGATCGCGTCCACCGCGAACGCGGTCACCCCGGTCGCGCCCGCCAAGATCGCGGCGGTGGTCACCGTCTCAGGGCCGAACCGCCCGGCGAGCCCCGTCGGCCCGCCCGGCTCGCCGCCGGCGGCGCGCAGATACAGCGCGTACTCCCCGGCCGCCTGCGCCATGATCTCGTCCAGCGAGGCCAGCGCCCGCTGCAGCAGCCGCTCCGCGTCCGCCGCCGTACTGCCGCGAGCCTCCTCGACCACGGCCAGCTTCAGCCGGCTCTCGACCTCCGCCCGGTCCCTCCCGGACGGCTTCGCCGGCTCTGGCGCTTCTCTCAACGTAGCTCCCCCTCGGTCGCCCGCCCGCCCCAAGTGTCCTGCCGTACACGTCGCGGAGCGACACCGTGTGTGAGGGTGGGTACATGGCCAATCGGCTCAGCCGTTCCACCTCTCCCTACCTCCTGCAGCACGCCGACAACCCTGTGGACCGGTGGCCGTGGGGCGCGGAGGCGTTCGCCGAGGCCCGCGAGCGGGGGGTACCGCTGCTGCTCAGCGTCGGTTACAGCAGTTGCCACTGGTGTCAGTGAACTCGTAACCCAGTAGTCGGCGGTGCTCATACCTCTCTGATGATCACGCGGCCCCGCAGAGCTTCGACCGGTCGTTGCGGTCACCCGGACGAGGCCGGGCAACCGCCTTGCCTTAGCCGCCGTGCTCGCGCAGGAGTTCGATCATGTTGCGGAGCATCGGTATCGCCGAGTCTCCGGCCTTGTCCTTGTCGTTGAAATGCATCAGCTCGTTGCGGATCTCACGCAGTTCATCGAGGCGTGCGATAAAGGACTTGCGGTCCAGCGGCCAGCCCAGCTTGTCCCACTGCTCCTGATTGCCCAAGATCTGCTGGTAGTCGCCGTAGGACAGCTGATCGAAGGCAGAGAGCTTCCGGCGCCCGTCCGGATCGCAGAGGGTGATCACCTCCGTCAGGTCCAGACCCTCCGAGATGACCCGGCGCAGTTGTCGGTCGAGGTCGCCGATGAGCAGGAACGGCCGGGCCGTGGCGCCGTATTCCGCGGCCACGTCGGCCACGGTGATGATGCCGGCGATCTGATTCGTCTGGTCCTTGACCAGGAGGAAGCCGAACCGTTCCAGATCGGGCAGGACGTCGATCAGGTGCTCGGCATAGCTGACCGCGTGGGCGGCGACGATGGCCTCGGAGAAGGGGGCCTCGGGGTCCGAGTAGCGCGCTCGCGCGATGGATTCCCATGTGACGGCACCCCGCAGATTCCGAGGTCCGCTCAGCACCGGCAGTTGCGAGTACCCGTTGAGGCGCATCTTGGTGAACGCTTCCTCGAAGCTTGCCGAGGAGGACACCGACACCACTCCCTTGAGCGCTGAGGGCAGGTTGCCGACCGTCTGGCCTTGGACCGGTTCCCCCTTGTCCTCCTCGTCGCTGGAGGTGGTAGAAGGCTCCGGTGTGCAGGCCTCCGTGCGTGTTCGCGCTGTTGCCCTCACACCGGCCGCGGGGCGACGAGTTCACCACCACGGACTTTCCCGAAGCGGTTGAGACGGCCCGCGACATCCTGGCGGAGCCGGACAGCGAGCCAGGCCTCCGCGAGCAGTTGGCTGACAGGCCGGCGTGGCAGCGCGGGCGAGGGTTCAACCCCAACCGCTGCGCCTCCTGTGGGCACCAAGCCGACTGGCACACGTTTGAGAAGATCGTTGACGAGGCCCTTTACGGAGGCTGGATTCATGCCGCTGTGGGCCGGGTTCCCGTTGAACGTTGGCGTGCGATCAGGGGTGGCGGGCAAGGGATCAGCTGGCCGCACTGCTGACGCCGCCCACGCGTGCACCATCGCCTACCTGACGAGTTGGCGTGGTGGGAGGTTTACCAGGTCCGGAGATGGAAGACGCCTCGATCGGACTGCGAAGAAGCACGATGCATGTGCTTACGGTCAAGCATCGATGGTGAACGACCTCTCGGTGCCCCCTACATGACCCCAAGATCGACCGTGATGGAGAAGGGTGCAGTGGCCTTCACCGTGCCGGTGAACATCTCGCCGTCCCTGTAAGCCTTGGTGGCGGGGTCGAGAACGTAGGTGTAGATGATGGGGACACCAGTAGCTGTCTGTTCGAGCCGCCAGTAGAAGGGGATGCCGGCCTTGGCGTACTGATCCACCTTCACGATGCGGTCGGTGGTCTCCGATCCGGGCGATACGACCTCGACGACCAGGAGCACGTGCTCAGGGCGGGTGGGCGTGAGGTCGATGGTCGCCGCCCGGTAGACGATGACGTCCGGGCGCCGGTTGGTCAGGGGAACGTCCTGAAGGCGGACGTCGAAGTCTGTGTCGGCGTTCCAGTCCGGGCCCGCGGCGGTGTCCAGGGCATTGGCCAGGATTCGGGCCAGCCGGTTGTGCCGCTTGGACGCGCTCGGGCTCACAACGACCATTCCGTCCACGATCTCGATGCCGGCGCACTGCTCCTCGGACCAGGAGTCGTACTGCTCCGCGCTGATCTGGGTGTGCATCCACGCGGGCGCCACCATCTCGGCGGTCATGGTGTGCCTCCTTCGAGGAGCCCCGACAGGTCCAGCGCTGCTGGGCTCAGCCTACTGTGCTGTGATGGCGGGCCGCGCGATTCGGAAGAGCGCGATGCCCTCTCCTTCTCTGTTCTGGCGCCGATGGCGCAGACGCGCAAATCGGCTGGGCGAGGCAGCGCCTGCGGTGGCTTCTCCGGGCTGAGCCGGGCGTTGTGAGAGGCTGGGTCGCATGAACCGGTTGGCTGGTGCGACCTCGCCTTATCTGCTTCAGCACGCTGACAATCCGGTCGACTGGTGGCCCTGGATGCCGGAGGCTTTCGAGGAAGCGCGGCGGCGCAAGGTGCCCGTTCTGCTGTCGGTCGGCTACTCCGCGTGCCACTGGTGTCATGTGATGGCGCGCGAATCGTTCGAGGACGAGACGGTCGCGGCGTACCTCAACGAGCACTTCGTGCCGGTGAAGGTGGACCGCGAGGAGCGGCCGGACGTCGACGCCGTCTACATGGAGGCGGTGCAGGCGGCGACCGGGCAGGGCGGCTGGCCCATGACGGTGTTCCTGACCCCGGACGCCGAGCCGTTCTACTTCGGCACGTACTTCCCGCCCGAGCCGCGCCACGGCATGGCCTCGTTCCAGCAGGTGCTGGAGGGCGTTCAGGCGGCTTGGCGGGACCGCCGGGACGAGGTGGACGAGGTCGCCGCGCGGATCGTCAAGGACCTCGGCGAGCGGCAGAGCGCCTACGGGGCGTCGGCGACGCCCGGCGCGAAGGAGCTGGACGCCGCGCTGGCCGGCCTGGGCCGGGAGTACGACGCCGACAACGGCGGCTTCGGCGGGGCGCCGAAGTTCCCGCCGTCCATGGCCGTGGAGTTCCTGCTCCGCCACCACGCCCGCACCGGCTCCGAGGACGCCCTGCGGATGGCGGCCGACAGCTGCGAGGCGATGGCCCGCGGCGGCATCTACGACCAGCTGGGCGGCGGCTTCGCCCGGTACGCGGTCGACCGCACCTGGACCGTGCCGCACTTCGAGAAGATGCTCTACGACAACGCGCTGCTGTGCCGCGTCTACGCGCACCTGTGGCGCTCCACCGGCTCGGAGCTCGCGCGCCGTGTCGCGCTGGAGACCGCCGACTTCATGGTGCGCGAACTGCGCACGCACGAGGGCGGGTTCGCGTCCGCGCTCGACGCCGACAGTGATCGCGCCGATGGAAGTCACGCCGAGGGGGCGTTCTACGCCTGGACGCCCGCGGAGCTGCGCGAGGCGCTCGGCGAGCAGGACGCGGCGTTCGCGGCGGCGCACTTCGGCGTGACGCCGGAGGGCACCTTCGAGGAGGGCGCCTCCGTGCTGCAGCTGGCGGCGGACGGCGCGCCCGGCGACGCGGACCGCGTCGCGTCGGTCCGCGAGCGGCTGCTGGCGGCGCGTGAGGAGCGGCCGCGGCCCGGCCGGGACGACAAGGTCGTCGCCGCCTGGAACGGCCTGGCCATCGCGGCGCTCGCCGAGACCGGCGCGTACTTCGACCGCCCGGACCTGGTCTGGGCCGCCCTGGACGCGGCCGATGTGCTGGTGCGGGTCCACATGGACAACTCCGGTCGGCTCGCCCGCACGTCACGTGACGGCGTCGCGGGTGACAACTCCGGGGTGCTGGAGGACTACGCGGATGTCGCCGAGGGTTTCCTCGCGCTCGCCGCGGTCACCGCCGAGGGCGTCTGGCTGGACTTCGCGGGGCTGTTCCTCGACTCGGTGCTGCACCACTTCGCCGCCCCCGACGGCACGCTCTACGACACCGCCGACGACGCCGAGACGCTCATCCGCCGTCCGCAGGACCCGACCGACAACGCCACCCCGTCCGGCTGGACGGCCGCCGCCGGGGCACTGCTGTCCTACGCCGCCCACACCGGGTCGAGCGCCCACCGCGAAGCGGCGGAGCGCGCCCTGGGCGTCGTGGGGGCGCTGGCGCCGCGGGCACCGCGCTTCATCGGCTGGGGGCTCGCCGTCGCCGAGGCGGCTCTGGACGGCCCCCGCGAGATCGCGGTCGTGGGAGCGGCCGACGATCCGGCCACCGTGGCGCTGCACCGGACGGCGCTGCTGGCCACCGCCCCCGGCGCCGTGGTGGCGCCCGGTGCGCCCGGCAGCGACGAGTTCCCCCTGCTGCACGAGCGGCCGCTGGTCGGGGACCGCCCGGCCGCCTACGTCTGCCGGCACTTCGTGTGCGACGCGCCGACCACCGATCCGGCCGCACTGGCCGCGTCGGTGGGGAACACCGCCGGAGCGTGAAACCGCCTAGGGCCTGTCCGGCCGTTCAAGATCGGCCGGACAGGTTCTAGAGGGTGAGGCCGCGTTCCAGCACGTCCAGGGTGCGTTCGACGACGTCCAGGAGTTCGCCCTGCTGGTCGTGCTCGCCCCAGTGCATGGTGGCCTCCTGGAAGGCGCCGAGCACCGCCCCGGTGAAGATCCGCAGTTCCAGGTCGTCCACCGGGCGGCCGGTGCGCTCGGCGAGGACGCCGGCGAGGATCCGGCCGGTCGCCGACATGCTCTCCATCGAGCGGGCGCGGACGGCCGGCACGTCCCGCAGCAGTTTGGCCCGCGCGCTGAGGTCCGCGCGCTCCTGCGGGTCCTCGCAGATGGCACGGAGCGATTCCACGAAGGCGTACCGGATCGCCTGGAGCGGGGACTCGTCGGCCGGGCGGGCCCGGATCGCCGCCTCGATGAGCGGGTCGTACTCGTCCGTGAGGACGATGTCCTCCTTGGTGGGGAAGTACCGGAAGACGGTGCTGGGGGAGACGTCGGCGGCCTCGGCGATCCGGTCGACGGGCGTGGCGTCGTAGCCCTGCTCGTCGAAGAGCCGGTACGCGGCCCGGCGGATCGCCTGGCGGGTCTGGATCTTCTTCCGCTCCCGCAGGCCGATCTTCGGCGTGCCGGTGGGAGCGCCGGAGAGCGTGCCGGCGGGGGCGGTGGTCGTGGCGGCCGTCGTACGTGCGGACATGCCGGTCATTGTCCGGCATCGGCCGGCAGCGCGGCCACCGGCGGTACGGCCCCGGATGCGTTTCCGGCCTTGGCACCCGCCGCGGTACCGGCCTCGGTAACCGTCTCGGCACCCGCCGCGCCTTCCGTTCCGGCACCGGCACCGGCACCGGACCCGGTGCCGGCGTCGGCACCGGTCCTGGGGAGCAGCGTCGCGGTGAGCAGTGCCGCCACGAGGGCGGTGAGGCCGCAGACCAGCAGCACCGTCGACATGCCGTGCACGTACGCGGCGTCCGCCGCGGCCGCGAGGCGGGTGTCGCCGAGCCTGCCGGCCACCACGTGGGCCGCGACCACGGAGTCGGCGGCGGCGTGCGGCGCCCCGGCCGGCAGCCGGTCGGCGTAGGCGCCGACGAGCAGCGAGCCGAGCAGCGCGATCCCGATCGCGGCGCCCACCTGCCGGACGGTGCTCAGCAGTCCCGAGCCGCTGCCCGCCCGGTCCGCGGGCAGTGCGCTGAGCGCCGCCGTCATGGCGGGGACCACCGCGAAGCCGAAGCCGAATCCCACGATGGACAGCCACAGGGCGGTGAAGCCGTAGCCGGTGTCGACCGTGGTGCGGCTGCCGAGGAACGCCGCGAAGGCGAGCACCACCAGCCCGCCGCTGATCACCGCGCGGGCCCCGAACCGCTGGATGAGGGGGGCGCTGCCCTTGGCGGCGAACATCACGCCGCCCATCATCGGCAGCAGCCGCAGGCCGGTGCCGAAGGCGTCGTTGCCGAGCACCGCCGTCAGATACGGCGGGAGGACGAACATCAGCCCGGAGAAGATGAACATGCCGAGGGTCGCGGCGAGCGTGTTGAGCAGGAACGGGCGGTGGCCGAGCAGCGTCATGTCCAGCATGGGCCGGACCATCCGGCGCTCGCGCAGGACGAGGGCCGCGATCAGCACGGCGGCCCCGGCCAGCATCCCCACCACGACCGGGTCGGACCAGCCGCGGGCGGGCGCCTCGATGATCCCGTAGATCAGTGCGCCGAGACCGGCCGCGGTGAGCGCGGTGGAGACCGCGTCGACCCGGGGCGACGCCGGGTCGCGGGTCTCTGGCAGCAGGAAGACGCAGGCGATGATCCCGAGGGCGGCCATCGGGACGTTGATCAGGAAGACCGAGCCCCACCAGAAGTGGTTGAGCAGGAAGCCGCCGATGATCGGGCCGAGCGGCATCCCGAGCGCGGAGGCGGCGGTGACGATGCCGACCGCCTTGGTGCGCTCCTGGGGCGCGAAGAGCGACGGCAGTACGGCGAGGGCGAGCGGCATCACCAGCGCGCCGCCGATGCCCATGACCGCGCGGGCCGCGATGACCGGTTCGACGCTGGTGGCCAGCGAGCCGACGAGCGAGCCGGCGAGGAAGATCCCGAGGCCCGTCACCAGCATCCTGCGGCGGCCGAAGCGGTCGCCGAGCAGTCCGGCGGGGAGCATCAGGGCCGCGAAGACGACGACGTAGGCGTCCGCCATCCACTGCTGCTCGCCGGTGGTGGCGCCGAGCTGGCCGGCCATCGTCGGCAGTGCCACGTTCAGGATCGTCATGTCGAAGCCGAGCACGAGCATGCTCGCGACCATGGCGCCGAGCGCCCACCAGCGCCGGGGGTCGAGCTGTGCGGTCATGACACTCCTCCGTCAAATCTTTAAGAGTTGCTATCAAGTGACAGTAACTCGCAAAAGATGGGGCCTGTCAATATTCAGATGTGCGCGCCACTGTGCACCGGGACGCGGAGCCGGGTACGTGGAATCGGCTACGCGGAACCGGGTACGCAAAGGCGCCCGCGACCGGATCGGTCGCGGGCGCCTGACGTGAGTCTGGGGCGGGTCGTTGGGCGGTGCCTTGAGCGGGGCATGAGCCGGAGTCCAGACCCCGTCCCGCTTACGCGTGCTGGTACGCGACCAGCGAGATCCCGACGTAGTGGATGACGAAGGCCGCCAGCGTCAGGGAGTGGAACACCTCGTGGAAGCCGAACCAGCGAGGTGACGGATTGGGCCGCTTGAGGCCGTAGATGACGCCGCCCGCGCTGTACAGCAGTCCGCCGACGACCACCAGGACCAGCACCGCGATACCGCCGGTGCGCAGGAAGTCCGGGAGGAAGAAGACGGCCGCCCAGCCGAGCGCGATGTAGCAGGGGGTGTAGAGCCAGCGCGGCGCGCCGACCCAGAAGACGCGGAAGGCGATGCCGGCGAGCGCGCCCGCCCAGACGAACCACAGCAGCGGGGTCGCCTTGTTCGGCGGGAGCAGCAGGATCGCGAGGGGCGTGTAGCTGCCCGCGATGATCAGGAAGATGTTGGAGTGGTCCAGGCGACGCAGGATCGCCTCACCTCTCGGGCCCCAGTTTCCGCGATGGTAGAGGCCGCTCACGCCGAACAGCGCGCAGGCGGTCACGGTGAACACGGCGCAGGCGATGCGGCCCCGGGTGCTCTCCGCGAAGGCGGTCAGCACCACTCCCGCGATCAGCACCGCAGGGAACATACCGGCATGAATCCACCCTCTGAGCAACGGCTTCAAGAGGGTGGGCGGGTCGAGCTCTTCTACGGCTTGAGACACAGCGGAAGTCTCCTCGACGGGGTCCATAGCGTCAATGCTACCTACGGGACCGTAGGTTACGGCACCGTAGGTATGGCAGGTGGAAGTGGCGATGCTCACCCTTCGCGCCCTGGACAGATCGGGTTTTCTCCCCCGACACTCATATGAGTGAGGTCGGCACCGGATGAGCGGCCACGTGGCGTCCGGGTCGCAGCCCCCAAGGGGCCGAGGTAGTTCCACCATGCGGACAGCAGGACTAGAGTCCGCAAAACCCTCAAATCTTACGCCGAATCTGTGCAAATTCGGCGGGACGGAGCGATCGTGGCGCGCGAAATTGCGGCTCCCACCAATCACAAGGACCTGATCGCCTGGGTCGGCGAGATCGCCGAAATCACCCAGCCGGACGAGATCGTGTGGTGCGACGGCTCGGAGGCCGAGTACCAGCGCCTCTGTGACGACCTCGTGGCGAACGGCACCTTCAAGCAGCTCGACCCCAACAAGCGCCCGAACTCCTACTACGCCGCCTCCGACCCCACCGACGTGGCCCGGGTCGAGGACCGTACGTTCATCTGCTCCGAGCGTGAGCAGGACGCCGGCCCGACCAACCGCTGGAAAGCCCCCGCGGAGATGCACGAGATCTTCTCGGGCGAGCAGGGCCTGTTCCGCGGCTCCATGCGGGGCCGCACCATGTACGTCGTCCCGTTCTGCATGGGCCCGGTCGGCTCCCCGCTCTCCGCCAACGGTGTCGAGATCACCGACTCCGCGTACGTCGCCGTCGCCATGCGCACCATGACCCGCATGGGCAAGGCCGTCCTGGACGACCTCGGCGAGGACGGCTTCTTCGTCAAGGCCGTGCACTCCGTCGGCGCGCCGCTCGCCGAGGGCCAGGCCGACGTGCCGTGGCCGTGCAGCACCACCAAGTACATCTCGCACTTCCCCGAGACGCGCGAGATCTGGTCCTACGGCTCCGGCTACGGCGGCAACGCCCTGCTCGGCAAGAAGTGCTACGCGCTGCGCATCGCCTCCGTCATGGCCCGCGACGAGGGCTGGCTCGCCGAGCACATGCTGATCCTCAAGCTGACCCCGCCGACCGGCGAGGCCAAGTACATCGCGGCCGCGTTCCCCTCCGCCTGCGGCAAGACCAACCTCGCGATGCTGCAGCCGACCATCCCCGGCTGGACCGTCGAGACCGTCGGTGACGACATCGCCTGGATGCGCTTCGGCGAGGACGGCCAGCTCTACGCGATCAACCCCGAGGCCGGCTTCTTCGGCGTCGCGCCCGGCACCGGCGACGACACCAACGCCAACGCCATGAAGACCATGTACGCCAACACGGTCTTCACCAACGTCGCCCTGACCGACGACGGCGACGTCTGGTGGGAGGGCATGACGGACGAGCCGCCGGCCCACCTCATCGACTGGAAGGGCAACGACTGGACGCCGGAGTCCGGCACCCCGGCCGCGCACCCCAACGCCCGGTTCGCCGTCCCGGCCTCGCAGTGCCCGACCATCGCGCCCGAGTGGGAGGACCCCAAGGGCGTCCCGATCTCCGCGATCCTCTTCGGCGGCCGCCGCGCCAGCGCGGTGCCGCTCGTCACGGAGTCCTTCGACTGGCAGCACGGCGTCTTCATCGGCTCCAACATCGCCTCGGAGAAGACCGCCGCCGCCGAGGGCAAGGTCGGCGAGCTGCGCCGCGACCCGTTCGCCATGCTGCCGTTCTGCGGCTACAACATGGGCGACTACTTCGGCCACTGGATCAAGATCGGCCAGCAGGCCGACGCCGCCAAGCTGCCGAAGATCTACTACGTCAACTGGTTCCGCAAGGACGCCGGCGGCCGCTTCGTGTGGCCGGGCTTCGGCGAGAACAGCCGGGTCCTGAAGTGGATCGTCGAGCGCCTCAACGGCGAGGGCGGGGGCGTCGAGACGCCCATCGGCATCCTCCCGGCCGCGGGCGCCCTCGACACCGAGGGGCTCGACATCTCGCAGGAGGACCTGGACCTGCTGCTCTCCGTCGACCTCGACGTCTGGCGCGACGAGGCCGGCCTGATCCCCGCCCACCTGGAGACCTTCGGCGACCACACGCCGAAGGAACTGTGGGACGAATACCGCGCGCTGGTCGCCCGCCTCGGCTGACCTGACAGTCGGCTCCACGAGAACTCGGGCAGCCCGTCCGCATGTGCGATGCGGGCGGGCCGCCCGATGGCGCGGCTCGGCCGCCCGGCAGGCACCCCGACCAAGAACGTCTGTCAGGCGGACCGACGCCAACCCTCACGACCGGGGGCCCGGTCACGACTCACGTCGTGACCGGGCCCCCGGGTCGTTTCCGGCTTGCCGCCAGCGCGAGCGTTACGGCTGGCTGTAGCCGTCCAGGAAGCGGGCGATGCGCGCGCACGCCTCCGTCAGGTCGTCGGCGTACGGCAGTGTCACGATGCGGAAGTGGTCCGGCTCGTGCCAGTTGAAGCCGGTGCCGTGCACGACCATGATCTTCTCGGCGCGCAGCAGATCGAGGACCATCTGCCGGTCGTCCTTGATCTTGTAGACGTTCGGGTCGAGCCGGGGGAAGAGGTAGAGCGCCCCCTTCGGCTTCACGCAGGTGACGCCCGGGATCTGGGTGAGCGCGTCGTACGCGGCGTCGCGCTGCGCGAGCAGCCGGCCGCCGGGCAGGATCAGGCTGTTGATCGACTGATGGCCGCCGAGCGCGGTGGCGATCGCGTGCTGGGCGGGCATGTTGGCGCACAGCCGCATGTTGGCCAGGATCGTCAGGCCCTCGATGTAGCTGGAGGCGTGGGACTTGGGACCGCACACCGCCATCCAGCCGCTGCGGTACCCCGCCACCCGGTACGCCTTCGACAGCCCGTTGAACGTCAGCGTCAGCAGGTCGGGGGCGATGGCCGAGGTCGGGGTGTGGGTGGCGCCGTCGTACAGGATCTTGTCGTAGATCTCGTCGGAGCAGACGATCAGCTTGTGGCGGCGGGCGATGTCCGTGAGGCCGCGGAGCATCTCGTCGTCGTACACCGCACCCGTCGGGTTGTTCGGGTTGATGATGACGATGGCCTTGGTGCGGTCGGTGACCTTGCGCTCGATGTCGGCGAGGTCCGGCATCCAGTCGGCCTGCTCGTCGCAGCGGTAGTGCACCGCGGTGCCGCCGGCCAGCGAGACCGAGGCCGTCCACAGCGGATAGTCGGGCGCCGGGACCAGCACCTCGTCACCGTCGTCGAGCAGTGCCTGCATCGACATCTGGATGAGCTCGGAGACGCCGTTGCCGAGGTAGACGTCGTCGACATCCAGCGGGATGCCCTTCGTCTGGTAGTGCTGCATCACCGCCCGGCGCGCCGAGAGCAGGCCCTTCGCGTCGCCGTAGCCGTGCGCGTCGCCCAGGGTGCGCAGCATGTCCTCAAGGATTTCGGGCGGGCACTCGAAACCGAAGGGCGCCGGATTGCCGGTGTTGAGCTTGAGGATGCGGTGGCCCGCCGCCTCGAGCCGCATCGCCTCTTCGAGGACCGGGCCCCGGATCTCGTAACAGACATTCGCGAGCTTCGTGGACTGGATCACCTGCTGCATGCCCGTCACCTTACGGGCGCGTACGGCTGCCCGCCCGGTGTTTTTCGCCACGTCGGGACGGCCGGAGGCCGCCCTGCCACACTGGCACGGTGGTGTCGCCCTACTCTCCGCACTCCTCATGGCTGCCGTACTCCCTCCTCAACGACGAGCCGGTGTCCGCCACCGGACGCGATCTGCTGGGCGCGGGACGCGTCGCGGAACAACTGGCCGGACTGCTCGTCGCCTCACGGGGCTCCACACCGTTCACCCTGGCGGTCGACGCCGGCTGGGGGATGGGCAAGAGCAGCCTGATGCGGCTGGTCGACGCCCGGCTGAGCGCGGCGCCCGGCGTGCAGACCGTCTGGTACAACGCCTGGACCTCCACCGGCGACGACGCCCTCGAAGGGCTGATCAAGTCCGTCCTCACCGGCTTCGACAAACGGGTGCTGCGCCGCGGCCTGCACCGGATCACCCGGCACCGCTCGCTGCTCGGGGTGCTGCGCGCGCTGAGTCTGGTGGTCGCCGGCCCGCTGGGGATCGCCGCGATGACCGACGAGCTGTGGAACTCGATGAACGTCGACGCGAAGACCCGCAACGACATGCGCGACGTGATCGGAGAGCTCGTCAGGGACTGGGCGGACGCCGGCCCCGGGCTCCAGGACCAGCGGATGCTCGTGGTCTTCATCGACGACCTCGACCGCTGTTCGGAGGAGACCGTCCTCGCCGTCTGCGAGGCGGCCAAGATCTATCTGGACGTGCCGGGCCTCGCCTTCGTCATCGGCTGCGACCGCTCCGCGATGGCCCCGAACGGACTGCTGCGCGACATGTCGCCCGCCGCCGCCGCGTTCATGGAAAAAATCTTCCAGACCAGTTACCGCATCCCGGTGACGGACGGCGAGGGGACCCAGGAGTACGTCCGCTGGTGCGCGGAGACCGCCGGCATCAGCCGCTACCTCGACGCGAGCCTGACCGACCTCCTCATCGAACGCTCGGCCCGCAACCCGCGCCGCATCAAACGGCTGGTCAACGGCTTCGTCCTGGAAGCCACCCTCAACCCGATGTGGCGGGACTTCGGGCCGGGCGGCGTGATCAGAACGCTGCTCATCCAGTACTTCTATCCCGACTTCTACCGGATGATGACGACGCCTTCGGGGGCTCCGGACGGGGATGTGGTCACCGAGTTCCGGACGTACGCCGAGCTGCGGCGGGCGCTGCGCGGCCCGGCCGACGACCGGTCCGACTTCAATCCCTTCCTCATCGCCCATGACGTGCGGCCGCTGCCGCCCGGCCAGACGGAGTGGAGGCCGGGCCTGCTGCCCGAACTGGAGCAGCAACTGCCCGTCGGCTTCCCGGGGCTGGCCGCCGATCCGGCGTTCATCTCGCTGATCGGGGAGCTGATGGCGCTGCCGGAGTCCAGGGAACTGGTGCGGCAGTTGCGGCAGGGCGCACCGGAAAGAAGCCTCACGCAGCTACCTCCGCCGCCGCCGCTCAACAGCGACGACCCGTACGCGTCCTACATGCCGCAGTACGGCATGCACGGTGGCCCGATCCCCTATCAGCAACCGGCCTATCAGCGGCCGTCGGCGCAGCCGGAACCGCCGCCCGACATCCCGTTCGCAGGGATGTATGTCATCTGGCTGGACGACCATCCGCAGAACAACGTGGAGGAGTCCGCCAGATTGACCAGGTTCGGAGCTGAGGTGTGGCAGGTCGCCGACGAGGGGTTGGCCTCCGCTGAGCTCGCCGTCCGCGAACCGGCGCTGCTCATCTCCAACGTCCAGCGTGGAGACGACGCCAACGCGGGATTCGAGTACGTCTCCCGGCTGCGGAGGAGTGCTGTCTACACCGGACCGGTGATTTTCTTCACGGATCGGGTCACTCCGGCGCGGGAGAGGCAGGCGTCCGCACTGGGCGTCGAAAAGGTCACCGCCAACTTCGAGGACGTGTCCTATGCCCTGCACCAGCTCAGCCGCGAGCGCGCCGCCAGGTCCGGCTGAAAGCGCCCGTCACAGCCCCACGGACCGTTCCCGCCGCACCGAGCGGCCCGCCAGGACATCCGTGCGCCGCCCGTCCTCGATGACGAAGCGGCCGTCGATGAGGACGTGCGGGATGCCCGTCGGGAGGACGCGGGGGGCGTCGAAGGTGGAGCCGGCGGCCACCGTCGCCGGGTCGAAGAGCGTCAGGTCCGCGCGGTAGCCCTCGCGGACCAGGCCGCGGTCGGGCAGCCGCAGCCGGGCGGCGGGGCGGGAGGTGAGGTGGGCGACGCACTCCTCCAGGGACAGGATGCCCAGCTCGCGCACGTACTTCCCCAGGTACTCGGGGAAGGTCCCGTACGCGCGCGGATGCGGCTTGTAGCCCATCAGGATGCCGTCGCTGCCACCCGTGTGGACCCGGTGCCGCATGATCGCCCGGACGTTCTCCTCGTGGCCGACGTGCTGCAGGATCGTCGACCCCAGCCGGTCGTCGATCAGCAGCCGCCGGGCCGTCACGAACGGCTCCTCGCCGCGCTCGGCCGCGCTGCGCGCGATGGTCTTGCCGACGCAGCCCGCGAGTCCGGGATCGCTCACCCCGGAGACCTCGATCGTCGCCCAGTCCATCGGCACGCCATGACAGCCGTCCGCCCCGTCGACCTCCATGACGTGGCGGATCTTCTCCGCCGTCACGTCGTCCCGCAGCCGGGCGAGCGTCGCCTCGGGGCCGCCCTCCGTCGCCCAGCTCGGCAGCATCGCCGCGAGCGTCGTGCAGCCGGGGAGGTAGGGGTAGGTGTCGAGCGAGATGTCGGAGCCGGCGTCCAGGGCCCGGTCCAGCAGGGCCAGCAGGTCGGGCGCCTTTCCCTTGTTCACGCCGAAGTTCATCGTGGCGTGCGCCAGGTGCAGGGCGCAGCCGGCGTCCCGGGTCAGCGCCACCATCTCCTCGTACGCCTGGAGCGCGCCCGCCCCGTACGAGCGGTGGTGCGGGCAGTAGTAGCCGTCGTACGCCGCCACCACCCGGCACAGTTCGGTGAGTTCGGCGTCCGACGCGTACATCCCGGGCGTGTACGTCAGCCCGGACGACAGCCCGACGGCGCCCTGTTCCAGTCCCTCCGCCACCAGCCGCTTCATCGTGGTGACCTCGGCCGCGGTGGCCGGGCGGTCCTCCCAGCCCAGTGCCAGCATCCGGACGGTGCCCTGCGGGACGAGATAGGCGGCGTTCACCGCGATGCCCCGGTCGAGCCGGTCCAGGTACTCGCCGACGCTGCGCCAGTCGAAGTCGATGTCCGAGCCGTCGCCGTTCCAGCCGGTGATCTGCGCGCGGACCTCGGCGAGGGTGCGGTCGTCGACCGGCGCGTACGACAGCCCGTCCTGCCCCAGCACCTCCAGCGTCACACCCTGCGCCGCCTTCGCGGAGTGGTCGGGGTCCCGCAGCAGGGCCAGGTCGCTGTGCGCGTGCATGTCGATGAACCCCGGGGCCAGGGCCAGGCCGCCGGCATCGACGACGCGGGTTCCGGTCAGCCGGATGTCCCCGAACCGCGCTGCGTCCTCGCGCCGGATCGCGGAGATCCGGCCCCCGTCGATGCCGACGTCGGCCCGGTAGGCGGCCTCCCCGCTTCCGTCGATGACGCTCACGTCGCGGAACACGAGATCCATGCCGGTGCCTTTCCTGTGCTCGGCCTGCTGGACTGGGCGAAAGGGCGCAAAGGCTTCGAAGGGTTTAGAAGAAGGTGCGGATGTAGTCCGTGACCGTGCCGTCCGCCTCGACCAGCGGCAGCAGCTTCCACTTGTCGAACGCCGTGCAGGGGTGGGAGAGGCCGAGGCCGACCCATTCGCCGATCTCCAGACCGGCGCCGGGCCCGATGGCGACGAACGCGTGCTGGTCGGAGAGGGCCGTCACCGTCAGCCCGGTGGCCGGCCGCAGCGCGCCGTCGGTGCCGCGGACGACCTGCGGTTCCGGCAGTCCGAGGTCGAAGGAGGCGTCGCGCTTGCCGGCGTTGAGGAAGGCGAGCGCGCCTTCCGGCTTGGAGACGACCTGGGCCCAGAGCCGGAACGCGGGCTGGAGGGCGCCCTCCTGGGGGATGCGGTCGTGGAACGGGGTGATCTCGCGGTAGTGGCCGTCGTCATGGGTGATGTAGGCGCCGGAGCGCAGCAGCTTGAGCAGCGGCTTCGAGAAGTCCGTCGCCCCGACCGGCTGGAACACCTCGGCGACCGTGTCGAACCAGCCGCTGCCGCCCGCGCTGAGGATGATCTCGTCGGCGTCCGCGAAGCGCCCGGCGGCGTCGAAGTCCCGGGTGAGGGCGACGAGCCGGTTCAGCCAGTCCCGGACGGTCTCCTGGGTCTTGACGGGGATCTCGCCCTCGTACCCGGCGACTCCGACGAGCCGCAGATGGCGGGCTGCGCCGACCGCGTCGGCGACCTCGGTGGCGGCCGCGGCACCGCGTACGCCGGTCCTGCCGCCCTGCTCGCCCAGCTCCACGACGACGTCGACGGGGCGGGTGGCATCGGCCAGCGCCGCGTCCATCAGTTCCACGCCGCGCACGGAGTCGACGTAGCAGGCGAAGCGGAAGTCCGGGTCGGCGGCGAGCTCGGCGGCGAGCCAGCGCAGCGCCGCGGCGTCGACCAACTCGTTTGCAAGGAAGATGCGTTGGACGCCGAAGGCGCGGTAGACCCGGACCTGCGTGGGGACGGCGGCCGTGATGCCCCAGGCGCCGTAAGCGAGTTGGCGGGCGAAGAGCTGCGGAGCCATGGACGTCTTGCCGTGCGGGGCGAAGGCGAGGCCGTACTTCTCGGAGTAGCTCTCCATCAGCGCGAGGTTGTGCTCCAGGGACATGGCGGACAGCGTGAGCACCGGAGTGGTGAAGCCGCCGTCGAAGAGCGAGCGCCGCTCGGCCGCCAGCTCGCCGAGGGTGAGCTCCGCGGCGTCCGGCGGCAGGCCCTTGAAGCGGTGGCCGACCCGCTCCTCGTGCAGCCGCTCGGTCGTCTTCGCGACGTCCATGGAACCTCCTGGAGAATCTCTGCGCGGATCTTTGCGTTGCAACATGTGCAACGTCCATTGCATGTCTTGCTTCCTGCTGTCTAACATCCCGGCAAGCACCGGGTCAACGGTGTGTGAAGCACCGCCCGAACCGAACAGCACCCGCCGGCCGGCCCGGACGGCGACCGTCCGTCGGCCCGGACAGTGACCGTCCGACACCCCGGGCGGCAACCGTCCGACACCCCGGACAGCAACCGACCGAAAGCCCACCCGACAGCCCCATGAGGAGCGAGAGCGACCGTGACCGCAGTCCCGAGCGGCCCGCAGTTCGACGTAGCGTGCCTTGGCGAATCCATGGTCACCTTCGTGCCCTCGCAGCCCGGCAGCCTCGCCGACGTCCCCGCCTTCCACCGCGGGATCGGCGGCGCCGAGTCCAACGTCGCCTGCGCCCTCGCCCGCTCCGGTCACAGCGCCCGCTGGATCAGCCGGGTCGGCGGCGACGGCTTCGGCGACCATCTGCTCCGCGCCGTCGCCGCGACCGGCGTCGACGTCACCGCCGTCCAGCGCGACGCCGACCGCCCCACCGGCATCTACTTCAAGGAACAGCTGGCGGACCGTACCGCCGTGCTCTACTACCGCGCCGGCTCCGCGGCCGCCGCCATGTCCCCGGAGACCGTGCACCGCCGCGACGCCTGGTCCGGCCGCATCCTGCACCTGTCCGGCATCACCGCCGCGCTGTCGCCCGAGTGCCGCGCCCTGATGCGCTCGCTCGTCACCCGTGAACCGGGCCGGCCCCTCGTCTCCTACGACGTGAACTTCCGCCCGGCCCTCTGGGGCACCGGCGACGACCCCTGGCTGCTCGCCGAACTCGCCCGCGGCTGCGACATCGTCTTCGTCGGCGAGGACGAGGCCCAGGACGCCTGGGGCCTGGCCGACGCGGCCGCCATCCGCACCGCGCTCCCGGAGCCCGCCGTCCTCGTCGTCAAGCAGGGCAGCACGGGAGCCACCGCCTTCACGGGTGACACCGCGACCTTCGTCCCCGCCCTCGCCGTCGACGTCGTCGAACCCGTCGGCGCGGGCGACGCCTTCGCCGCCGGGTTCCTCTCCGCCACCCTCCGCGGCCTGCCCCTCGCCGACCGGCTGCGCCACGGGCACGTCATGGCCGCCGCCGCCCTCACCGTCCCCGGCGACCTCGGCACACCGCCCGCGCGCGCCCACGCCGACGCCCTTGTCGCCCTCGGAGAGGACGCGTGGGGGACACTGCGGCTGGGCCCCGGATGGACGGATCGGGCTGGCGGCACGGAACCGGCCGGACAGCCGGAACCGGTCGGGCAGTCGCATCGGGTCCGGCAGTCGGATCGGTTCGGACAGACGGATCGGGCCGGACAGACGGATCGGGCCGGACGGACGGAGAAGGACAGATGAGCCAAACAGTCGACCGCGCGCTGCGCATCCTGCCGCTGCTCGCGGAGGGGCCCGCCAACCTCGAACAGGTCGCCACCCGCCTCGACGTCCACAAGTCCACAGCGCTCCGGCTGCTGCGCACCCTGCACGAACACGGCATGGTCTACCGCCAGGAGGACCAGCGCTACCGGCTCGGCGCCCGGCTCTTCGCCCTCGCCCAGCAGGCCATGGAGACCCTGGACGTCCGGGAGATCGCCCACCCGCACCTCCTCGCCCTCAACGAGAAGATCGGCCACACCATCCACCTCGCGGTCTACGAGGAGGGCGAGGTCGTCTACATCGACAAGGTCGAAAGCCGCTACCCCGTCCGGATGTACTCGCGGATCGGCAAGCCCGTCGCGATCACCGTCGCCGCCGTCGCCAAGCTGCTCCTGGCCGACCTCCCCGAGGCCGAGCGCCGCTCCATCGCCGAGCGCCTCGAATACCCCAAGTACACGGCCAGGTCGACACCCGACGCGGCCGCCTTCCTCACCGAGCTGCTGCGGGTACGCGAGCAGGGCTGGGCCACCGACCTCGGCGGCCACGAGGAATCCATCAACTGCGTCGGCGCCCCCATCCGGGGCGCGGACGGCAGGATCGCCGCGGCGATGTCCGTCTCCGCGCCGAACGTCGTCGTCACCGCCGACGAACTGCTCAAACTGCGCCCGCTGATCCTCCGTACCGCGGAGGCCATCAGCCGGGAGTACTCAGGAAACACCGTTTCGAAGGACACCCCATGAGCGACAACTCCCGGACCCACGAGTCCGCCCTCCAGAAGACCGCCATCACCCCGGCGACCCACACCACCCCGCCCGCCCGGTTCTCGCACGGCGTGCGCAAGGGGAACCTGCTCCAGGTCGCCGGCCAGGTCGGCTTCCTGCCCGCCGTGGACGGCCAGGCCCCGACCCCCGCCGGCCCGACGCTCCGCGAACAGACCCTCCAGACGTTCGCCAACGTCAAGGCGATCCTCGAAGAGGGCGGCTCCTCCTGGGAGGACGTCATCATGACGCGGGTCTACCTCACCGACACCGCGCACTTCGCCGAGTTCAACGAGATCTACAACGAGTACTTCGCCGGTCTCAAGGAAGCGCCGTCGGCCCGCACCACCGTCTACGTCGGCCTCCCCGCCGGCCTGCTGATCGAGATCGACGCGCTGGCCGTCCTCGGCTGACGATCCCCCGATCCCCCCACCACCCTTCATCCCCCCGAACCCCCTGACACCACAGGTCTCCTTGCAGCACCGCACCACCAACCCTCAGCCGCCGCACGGCGCGGCGCCCGCACCACGGGCGCCGTGCCGCGGTCCCCCCTGCCCTCCCCCGAATACGGAGTCCCCACGTGTTCTCATCGCTCGCCACCCTCGCGGCAGACCCACCACCGACGATGCACACCGGCGGCCTCCTGCTGCTGATCCACGGCACGGCCGGACTGCTGACCGTCGCCGCCCTCGGCATCGGCCTGCTGCTCGTCCTCATCATCAAGGCGCGCGTCCAGCCGTTCGTCGCCCTGCTCGGCGTCTCCATAGCAGTCGGCCTCGCCGCGGGCCTGTCCGTCACCGAACTCTTCGGCACGGTCCAGAAGTCCAGCGCCACCTCGCTCATCGAGACCGGCATGGGCGGCACCCTCGGCCACATCGCGATCATCATCGCGCTCGGCACGATGCTCGGCGCGATCCTGGAGATATCCGGCGGCGCCGAAGCCCTCTCGGCCCGCCTGCTCAACGCCTTCGGCGAGAAGCGCGCCCCGCTCGCGATGGGTCTGACCGGCCTCATCTTCGGCATCCCGGTCTTCTTCGACGTCGGCATCTTCGTCCTCGCGCCGATCGTCTACGCCGCCGCCAAGCGCGGCGGCAAGTCGATGGTCCTCTACGCGATGCCGCTGCTCGCGGGCCTCTCCATGACCCACGCCTTCCTGCCCCCGCACCCGGGCCCGGTCGCCGCGGCCGGCCTGCTGCACGTCCAGCTCGGCTGGGTCATCCTGATGGGCGCCGCGGTCGGCATCCCGTCCGTCATCGCCGCCTGGGTCTACGCCGCCTGGATCGGGAACCGCATCTTCGTCCCCGTCCCGCAGGACATGGTCGACGCCGCCGACGAGGCCAAGGCCGCCGTCGCCGCCGAGCAGCAGGCCGCGGGCGTCACCCCCGTCGAGACCCCCGTCTCGCTCGGCACGGTCCTCGCCATCATCGGCACCCCGCTCATCCTCATCCTGTGCGCGACGTTCTCCTCCATCGCCCTGGACCCCAGCACCGGCCGCTCGGTCATCGAGTTCTTCGGCCACCCCTTCGTGGCCCTGATGATCGCGCTCTTCCTCGCCTACTACCTGCTCGGCATCCGCCGCGGCTGGTCCCGCAAGTCCCTCGAGACCGTCTCGACGGCCTCGCTCAAGCCGGTCGGCAACATCCTGCTGGTCGTCGGCGCGGGCGGTGTCTTCGGCGCCGTCCTCAAGGGCAGCGGGGTCGCTCAGGCGCTCGCCGACGCCTTCGACAGCGCCGGCCTGCCGATCATCGTCCTGGCCTGGCTGATCTCGGTGGTCCTCCGCGTCGCCCAGGGCTCCGCGACCGTCGCCATCGTCACCACCGCCGGAATCGTCGCCCCCATGCTCTCCGCCGGCGACTTCTCCCAGGCCCACCTGGCCCTGGTCATCATGGCGATCTCCGCCGGCTCCATCTTCGCCTCACACGTCAACGACGGCGGCTTCTGGATGGTCTCCAAGTACTTCGGCATCTCCGAACGCGACACCCTCAAGTCCTGGACGGTCCTCGAATCCGTCCTCTCGGTGGCGGGCTTCGCGGTGGCCGCCTCGCTGAGCCTTGTTATCTAGGCGCGCGTGGGGGTGGCCGGCCCGGCGGGGCCGGCCACCCTTGTCAGCTGCCGCCGGCGTCGGTGGCGGCGTCGGACTTGGCGTCGACGGGAATGTCGTCGGAAACCCCCGCCCACCACCCGTCCTCGTCATCCGCCCGCACCTTGATCCCGTGCACGAGCGCGTCGATGTCCGGCATCACCTCCCCGAGCCGCACGAGATCCCCGGTCGACGCGAACACGACGACGTCTACGGAGTGGTGCTCGTCGCGGAAGGCGTACCAGAGGTTGGCGACGATGTCGTTGTCGTCGAGCTCGACATGCCCCAGGGCTCTTAGGCCCTCGCCGAGGTGGCCGGCGTGGAAGGTGTCCACCTGGGGTGGACGGAGGAGTTCGGGGTCCTGGGCGCGGACTAGGCGCCGCAGCGCGCCGGGCTTATCGCCTTCGGCGGGGCCGTAGGAGACGGTGACAGGTAGCGGCAGTTGCCGCAGGTTCCCCAGGTGGATATAGGTGTGCTTTCCGAGCGGCTGCTTGGCGTAGACGTCGTAGGCCCGGAGAAGCCTCTTCACCAAGCGCCGATTCGCTAGCCAGCTATGAGGTTGTCCACGCAGCAGCAGGACCGTCTCGGCAGTCGATCGGGCCCACATGTCCCGAGTTCCCCAGGAATCGTCGGACCAGGTAGCGGGCGGCGTGATGTCGGCCCACCGGTCCAACGGGTAGTAGATATCGACCCAGCTCATGTCTTCGCTCCCGCGTTGATCGGCGGCGCGATGTCGGGATCGAGCCAACTGGTTTGAAAGCGAAAGGAGTTCTTTGCGTCGTCGTAAGACGTCACGCTCGGCTTCCTCTCAAAGATGCCGCTGCTACCGAGGCTCTTATCGGCCAGGTCGGCTGTTGAACCCACCACGAATGCTTGCTGGTTCCTCACTGCGTGGCCTTCGACACGCCGTGTCACCTCCTGCACCGCAGGGTTGTCAGCATGCTTCGCGAGTTCATGCGCATTGATCTTTCGAGAAACTGCGGACTCTCGTGATCCGCCTGCGTTGAATACGTCGGCCGCCGACACCTCCGGTTCGTGCTGCGACGGGTACTTCGCCGCCGCGCGGGCCCGCGCGTTCATTCGTTTCAACTGGCCCTCCAGGAACTGCCGTCGCGGCTTCGAAATGCTCCGATTACGCAGCTCGCGCGCGATCTCCTGCCGGGCCCCGCTCTGTTCGGCCCGGGCCGCCGACACGGCGTCCTTCGCCGCCTGCCGGGAGGCAACCCGCGTGGCGTCCACGCCCGCCGTCACCCCCTGTTCCGCCGCTTTGCCCATGCGCAGCGTGAGGATCGCGACGATGTCGAGGCCGACGTCGGCCCACGTGCCGTTGCCGGTGGCGGCCAGGGCGGTGTGGATGAGGGCGGTGCCGTAGGTGGCGGCTTCGGCTCCGGCGATGGCCCAGGACGCGGCGAGGGCGAGCCAGGCGGGGGCGGTGGGGGCGCAGGCGATGAGGACGGCGGCGATGGCCACGACGGTGGCGATCCAGCCGATGATCTCGAGCGCTTCGTTGATCCAGGCGGCGTTCCGTTCGAGGAGGTTGGAGGTCCAGCTCCAGCACGAGTCCTCCAGCGAGTCGTCGAGGAGGTCCTCGATGGCGCCGGAGAGGCGGCGGGCGTCGGTCTCGTAGTCGCCGACGGCGCCGTCGAAGGCGGCCTGTGCACGGATGAGTGAGGCGCGGGCGTGGTCGAGGTCGCTCTTTTGGGTGGGGGTGAGATCGGCTTCGGGGAGGGCGTCGAGCGGGGTGATGAGGTCGTGCGCGGCGGTGGCGGCGCGGTAGGCGGCGACGGTCTGGTGCTGGGCGTCCTCGACGGCTTCGGCCCAGGCGGAGACCTTGACGGCGACGGCCTCGTAGCGGTCGGCGACCTTGCCGAGCTTGTCGCGCAGACGGTCCGCGCCGTCCTGGAGGGCGTCGGCGTACTCGCCCTTCAGGCCGGTGCCGTCGGCGAGGGCGCGGAGCCGGGTGATCTGGGTGCGGATCTCGATGGCGGTGTCGGTCATGGTCCGGCGGCCGGTGCGGATGTCGGCGGGGGAGCCGGGGGTGGGGTCGGCGTAGCGGTCCTCGGTGCGCAGGGGGTGCCAGTCGCGGGGGCGGTGGGGCATCGGGAGGGCTCAGCCCTTCGCTCGGGCGGCGAGGTCGCGGTCGACGGCGGCGAAGGCCGCCTTCGTCCCGCGGACGAGGTTGAGGACCTGGCCGAGGTTCCAGAGGGTCTCCTTGCGGTTGTCCTTCCAGTTGTCGGCGAAGGTGTGCATGACCTCGGCCATGCGGGGGGCGCCGACGGCGTGGGCGAGGGCGTCCTGGGTGGCGGGGCAGCGCTGGAGGGCGGTGCGGATGGAGCTGAGGGAGTGCTCCGAGGCGTCGAGGAGGCGGCCGTCGACCTTCAAGTCGGCAGTGCTGGTGCATGTGTTGGACATGTGTCCGGACTCCTGTGGGGTTGTGTGCCTGTGGAACGATCTGTCCGGGCATAGGTCACAGGCATGAACCGGAGACGGAACAGGGTGAGTTGTGATGGTTGGCGGATACCGGCTGGTGCTGCCGCCCGGCTGGGGGCGGATTCCGTTGCGGGAGGGGACCGAGGACGCGATCCGGGGGATCGTGACGACGGCCTTCGACGGTTCGCGCGGGGACGCGGTGGCCCAGGTGCGGGTCCGGCTGGAGGGCCGGCTGCGGGAGCTGGCCGTCCGGGCGCGCCGGGACGGCGCCGGGCTCGACCTCTACCTCCCCGTACGGCCGCGCGGCGGAGCCGCCCCGGTCCCTGCGTCGTTCGTCGTGTCGGAGCTCGCGGTGGGCGGCAGGAAGGAGCGGCGGGAGTACGTCGTGGGCGAGGCCCGGCGGGTGGACTACGTGCTGCCCGTCCCGGATGTCCCGGGGCGTTGTCTGGCCGCCGCGTTCTCGACGCCGACGGCCGTGGCGGAGCCCCGGCTGGCCGATCTGATGGTGGAGCTCTTCGACGCCGTGATGGGGACTTTCCGCTGGTCGGAAGTGTCGGATTCGCCGCGGACCGGCTGACCGGAGACGTCCCGGCGTTCTTCGGTTCCCCGCGCCGACGGAACGCGCGATGAACACCCACTGAAGCAGAGGCGTCGGGTGAACGGGCACTTCGGGTCAAGGGGCGCATCCGGGCTTCCGGCAGGTTAGCGTCCCCTTCGGAGGAAGCCATGCCGACGAAGGAAGCCGCCCTGAAAGGGGCCGGTGACAGCGCCACCAGTGATGCCGGCGACACCAGCGACACCAGCACCACCACCACCGGGACCGGGGACCGGGGGACCGCCCCAGCACCGCACATCCGCCGCCGTGCCACCGCCCTGGCCGCGCTGATCACAGCCCTGGCGTTCTGCGTCGGCGACGCCGTCGCGACGACCTTTCCGTTCGGACGCCACAGCCGGAGCGTCAGCGACCTGGGCAACCAGTTCGTACCGTTCCACGCGCACCTGTGGGACCTGCTGCACGGCAGGGCCGACGGCGGGCTGCTGGTCAACTGGCAGTCCGGGTACGGCTCCAGCTTCCTCCCCGACTTCGGCACGTATCTGAGCAGTCCCTTCGCGCTGCTGGTCGGGCTCTTCCCGCGGGACGAGATCGACCTCGCGGTGTACGTGATCACGGTGCTGAAGATGGCGTCGGCGGGCGCCGCGATGGCGTTCCTGCTGCTGACGCTCCGCAAGGGCCGCTGGTGGACGGCCGGGACGCTCGGCGCCTCGTACGCGCTGTGCGGCTGGTCGATGGCCGAGGCGTCGTACAACCTCATGTGGCTGGACGGGCTCATCGCGTTCCCGCTGCTGTGCCTGGTCGGCGAGTGGGCGCTGACGAACCGGCGCCCGGTGCTCGGGCCGCTGGTCGTCGCCCTCGCCTGGACGGCCAACTTCTACACGGCGTACATGGCGACGATCGGCGCCGCGCTCGTCCTGCTGCTGCGGCTGCTGCTCGGCCGGGAGGACGTTCGGCGCAAGCTCGCCGTGCTGGGGCGGGCCGTGCTGGCGACGCTGCTCGGCATCGGGCTGGCGGCGCCGCTGATCCTCGTCGTGTTCAAGGCGACGAAGCTCGCGCACCCCGGCCGCGTCAACGAGTTCGCGCCGGCCGCGATGCCCGATGTGCTGGCGCGGTTGCTGCCCGGCACGTACACCTTCGGGACCCCGGCCGTCTGGGTCGGCACGGCCGCGCTGCTGCTCGCGCTGACCCTGCCGTTCAACGCGGCGGTCGCCCGGCGGGAGCGGGCCGGCTGGAGCGCGCTCGTTCTCATCGTCCTGCTGTCCATGCAGTGGAAGCCCACCCACCTGGCCTGGCACGCGTTCGCCACGCCCAACGGCAGTTCCTACCGGCAGACGTTCGTGCTCTGCGGGGTGCTGGTCATCGCCGGCTGGCTGTCCCTCGCGCAGGGCGTGCCGCGGCTGAAGCCGCTGCTGGGCGGCGTCGGGCTGCTCGTGCTGGTGACCGCGATCGGGAGCACCAGCGTCGTCACGGAGTCCTGGACGGTGCCGCTGCTGGCGCTCTCCCTGACGGCCGTGCTCGGCAGCCTGGTGCTGCTGCGGTCGGTGGAGGCCCGGCGGCTCACCGCCCGCTGGGCGCCGGTGCTGGCCGCCGCGCTGCTGGTGGGCGCGCAGGTCGCGGAGTCCGCGGTCTCGGAGGCGTCCTACGACAAGGCGCGGCTCGGGCGGCTCGACGACTACGGGCCGTGGAGCCAGCGGCAGGACGTGCAGAGCGCCGCGGTCTCGCGGTCCGACGGCTGGCCCGCGTACCGCACCGATCCCGGTCTCTGGCAGACGGTCGGCAACGATCCGCTGGTCGTCGGCGGGCAGGGCGCCCAGTACTACAGCAGCCTCACCTCGGAGGTCTGGGCGAGCACGCTGACCGCGCTCGGCGGCGGCTACTCCTCGCGCGGCCGGTCGCCGCGCAGTATCGACGGCCCGGTCACGGACGCCATCTTCTCGGTCGGCGCCCGGCTGCACTCCAACCAGGACCCGTTCCGGCACCCGCTGCGCGGCCCGTACACGACGACGGTGTCGGTCTCACGGATGGACGTTCCCCCGCTGGTGACCGTCCGCCCGGCCGGCGGACCGCGGTCCTACGGCGACAACACGTTCCGCAACCAGGAGGCGCTGCTCGGTGCGAGCGTCTACACGGTTCCGCGGGTCGACATACGCGACGCCGACGGCACTGTGCCGAAGCTGACGCTGGAGGGCCAGTACGGGGTCAGGGCGCGCGAGGCGGGGAAGAGCGGGCCCACGCAGGTGCTGCGGGCGCACTGCCCGGCGGGCAGCGAAGTGTTCCTCTCGGTACCGGACTTCGCCGGCCAGGGCGGGCTGCGCGGGGTGTCGGACGGGGTGCGCTTCGACGCCCGCCCGCCGCAGAACCGCGCGACCGTCCAGCCCATGGGAACGGTGCCGGCCTCCGGCGATGTGCGGGTGGACCTGATAGCGCTGGGCGCCGGTGCGCTGCCCAAGGAGCCGATCGGCTGCCTCGATCCGGTGAAACTCGCCGCCCGGGTGGCCGAGTTGAAGGCCACCGGCGCGACGCGGGTGTCGGTGTCCGGCAGCCGTCTGACCGCCGAGCTGCCGCCCGGCAGCACGGGTGTCGCCGTGATCGCCGCCCCGGCGATCGAGGGATGGAGCTGCTCGACGGGCGGCGGCGCCGCCAGGCCGGCCGGCAACCACCTGGGCCTGCTGTCGGTCCCGCTGGACGGCACGTCGCGCACCATCAGCTGCGACTTCACCCCGCCGGGGCTGAAGGCGGGGTCCGCGGTGGGCGGCGCCGCGGCGCTGGGGCTCTGCGCACTGGCGGGGTACCGGTGGTGGTCGCGCAGACGCCGTCACACCGCGGCGGCCGCGGCATGACACCGCGCCCGCCGGGAGGCTGTGAGCCGTCCCGGGGGGCGCGGTGAGTCATGCGGTGGGTGATTCAGGCGTTACGGCAGGGCGTGGACGTGGGCGCCGACCGAGTTGGACCACTGGTTGCCGTTCTTGGCGTCCCAGTTGGTCGACCAGGTCATCGCACCGCGGAGCGTCGGCCACTTGGTGGCCGGCTTGAAGGTGCCGCAGCCGGTGCCCTTGGTCAGGCAGTCGATCGCGTTGTTGACCACCGACGGGTCGACGTAGCCGGAGCCGGCGCCGCTCGTCGAGGCCGGGAGCCCGAGGCCGACCTGGGACGGGTCGAGCCCGCCCTGGATGACCGTGCAGGCCTGCGTGGTGATGAAGTCCACGGAGCCCTGCGAGTAGACGCCGCCGTCACAGCCGTTCATCGAACCGCTGTTGTAGTACTGGGTGTTGACGACGGTCAGGATGTCCTTGATCTTGAGCGCGGTGGCGAAGTAGTCGCTCGACGGGGAGAGCATGTCGATCGTCTGCGGCGCCATCGTGATGATGAGGCCGGAACCCGCCTTGCTGCTCAGACTGCGCAGCGCCTGCGACATGTAGGTGGAGTTGAGCCCGTTCTCCAGGTCGATGTCGACGCCGCTGAACCCGTAGGTCTGCATCAGCGAGTAGACGCTGTTGGCGAAGTTGGTGGCGGAGGCGGAGTCGTTGATCGACACGGTGCCGTTCTGGCCGCCGATGGAGATGACGACCCGCTTGCCGGCCGCCTGCTTCGCCGCGATGTCGGCCTTGAACTGGGCGACGGAGTAGTTCAGCGCCGGGTCCAGGTTGAAGGTGACCCCGCCGGGCGTGCCGGACGCGTCGGCGAACGAGACGGCGATGATGTCGTACTGGTTCTGCACCTGGGCGATGGTCTGGACGGTCGCGCCGTTGTTGAAGTTCTGCCAGTACCCGGTGAGGACGTGCTTGGGCAGGCTGCCGGCCGGGGGCGTGGTCGGCGGGGTGGTGGGAGGCGTGGTCGGGGGTGTGGTGGGGGAGTCGTCGGCGGGGTGGTCGGCGGCGTCGTGGGCGGGGTCGTCGGGGGCGTCGTGGGAGTGCCGCCGGGACCGGTCAGGACGACGTCGTCCGCGAAGTACGCGGGCTGCGCGTACCAGCCGTTGAGGTAGACGGTGACCGAGGTGGTGCTCGCGCCGGTCGTGAACTTGGTGCTCAGCTGCTGGTACGAACCGGCGGACGGCGTCCAGGTCGACACGTCCGAGGTGCCGGTGCCGCTCGCGCCGAGGTAGACGTACGAGCCCTGCACCCAGGCGCTCAACGAGTACGCGGAGTTGGGCTTGACGCTCACGGTCTGCGAACACTTGGCGTTGTCGGAGCCGCTCGGGCTGCCCTTGAGGGCCGAGGACCCGCCGTGCACCGGGCTGGAGACGGCCGCACCGCTGCCCGCCGTGCACGTCCAGCCGGACAGTCCGCTCTCGAAACCGGCGTTGCTGACGAGGTTGGTGTCGGCGGCCTGCGCGGTCCCGACGTCGGCCATCGCGAAGCCGGCGGCCACGAGCGAGGCGGCCCCTACGGTGGCGAGGGCCGTTCGCGCGACCTTCGGTCTCCGATAAGCATGCGATGCACGTTCCACGACTGCCTCCTGGGGGCAAGGAGTTGGGGGGTGACGGGAAATGCGCATGAGGGTTGGGCGGCGTGCGGCGTGCCCTGCGTGTGACCAAGTTGGTCCAGACCAATCGGGTTGTCAAGACCTCTGGCCTTCACCACTCGTTCATGGGGCGCATCCAGGCGTTTACCGATCCTGATCCGCGACTTTCCGCACTCATTCCGCTACACATCGATAGGCTGGCGCACGCGATCCGGCGGGTGAACGGTCCTTGCGCAGGACAGGAGGGCTGCGGATGTCGAGCGTCATAACGGTCACAGCGGACGATCTCGCGCTTCCGCTCGAGCAGCATGTCGCGCGCACCTCCGCCGCGCTCGACGCCTACGGGCACCTCATCGCCCTCGCCTCGCCCGATCCCGCCGACCCCGGCCGGCGCCGGCTGCACACCGTGCGCGCCGCGCTCGAGGCGGACCGGATGGCGATCGTCCCCGTCGATCTGCCGCCGCTGGCCGCCGCGCTGCTCGCGGAGCAGTTGCGCCAGCTGGCCGGTACCGACCTGGGCCCCGGTGTACTCGCGGGCGCGGCCCGGCTGCTCTCGTACTACCTGTACTCCGGCGCCCTGCTCGGCTCGGTCAGCAAGCTCGACCGGGTGCCGGTCACCGTCGGCAAGCACTTCAAGTCCCTCGTCCCCGGGCGGCACTTCGCCGTCATGGCCCACCCGGAGCCGGGGCTGTCCGAGGCCGGTCCTGACGCCGTCCCGCCGGGGCCGGGCTTCCTCACCCAGCTCGCGGTCGCCGGGCACGGCCTCGACGCGGGCTGGGTCACCGGCCCGCTCGCCGCCGCCTGGCGCACCCAGCACATCCGCGAGGTGCCGCTGCCGGAGGGTTCGGCGCGCTGGTGGGGCACCGGCCGGCTCGTCGAGTTCACCGCGTACATCGCGGACATCGGCATCCTGTACCAACTGGTCACGTCGGTCCGCCGGGACACCTGCCCGTGGTGCGGCCTGGAGGTGATCGGCGACCAGTGCCTCTTCTGCTCGACGCGGCTCGGCGACCGTTCCGACCGGGGCGACCGCTCCTCGGACCGCTCCTCGGACCGCTCCGACCGTACGCAGCAGGTCGCGGCCCGGGAGCAGCCGTTACGCCGGCCGCAGCAGCAGCGCCCGCCGCAGTACCAGCCGCAGCACCAGCGGCAGGAACCGCCGTCGCGGGAACTGCCCACCCCCAACCGCCCCCAGCTCGAACCCCATAAGCGATAGGTCTGCCTGCCGATGAATTCACGTCAGCGACGCGGTGTCGTCCTCCTGGTGGTCTCCGTGCTGTGCGCGGTGGCGGCCTTCGCGGGAGTCGTCACGGTCATCGGCAACGCACGGTCGGAGGTCGGCCCGAAGGTCACCGCGTACCAGCTGACCAAGGACGTGCCGGCCTATACGGCGGTGACGTCCGGCCAGTTGGAGAAGGTCCGGATACCGGAGAAGTGGCTGCCCGACACCGCTGTGCGCGACCTCGCCACCGTCCAGGGGATGGTCGCGGCGATCCCGCTGAAACGCGGCTCCCTGCTGGAGTCCGGCATGGTCGCGGCGAGGCCGGTGCTCCAGTCCGGCCAGATGGAGATCGCCATCATGATCGACGCGGAGACCGGCGTCGCCGGGAAGATCACCCCGGGGTCGAAGGTCAACATCTTCGCCACCTTCGCGGGCAAGAAGGACACCGACCCCGACATCTCGAAGATCATCGTCACCGGGGCGCGGGTCATCGACGTCGGTGAGATCAAGGCGTTCGACAAGAGCCAGGACTCCCAGCGGCAGGCCGCGCAGGGCGTGCCGATCACGTTCGCCCTGGACGCGGCCGACGCCCAGCGCGTCGCGTTCTCCGAGTCCTTCGCCCGGCACGTCCGGCTGGCGCTGATCGCCCCGGGCGACGACAGCGCCCCGGCCGCGGGCGACCGCACGTACACCCTGGCGGGCGACACGGGAGGCAAGAGGTGATCGTGAGGATCCTGTCCGGCACCGCTGACCCGGATGCCGCCCGCGCACTGGCCGGTCTGCTGCACCAGCTGCCCGGCGCCGAGCCGGGCCCCGCGCTGCCCGACTCCACGCTGCTGCTCGACACCCTCGCCCGCGCGGCCGAGGCGGGGATCGACGAGCTGCCCGAGGTCGTCATCGTGCACGACGGCATCACCCCGATGCCCGCGCTGGAACTGATACGGGAGGTCGCACTCCGCTTCCCGGCCGTCGGCGTCGTCCTGCTCACCGCCGACCCGAGCCCGGCCGTGCTCTCCGCCGCGATGGACTCCGGAGCGCGCGGCGTCATCGGACTGCCGCTGTCGTACGACGAGTTGGGCGCCCGCGTCGAGGCGGCCGCCGCCTGGGCGGGCGGGGTCCGCCGGCACCTCAGCCCGCAGCGCGCGCTGCCCGCCGTGGCCGGCGGCACCCTCGTCGCCGTCGCCGGCGCGAAGGGCGGCGTCGGCACCACCGTCACCGCCATCCAGCTCGCGCTGGCCGCGCACGCCGCCGGCCGGTCCACCGCCCTCGTCGACCTGGACCTGCAGGGCGGCGACATCGCCTCGTACCTGGACGTCCAGTTCCGCCGCTCGATGGCCGACCTCGCCGACATCGCCGACATCTCGTCGCGCGTCCTGCACGACGCGATGTACGTCCACGAGTCCGGGCCCGCCCTGCTGCTCGCCCCGGGCGAGGGCGAACGCGGCGAGGACGTCACGGACCGGTCGGTGCGGCTGGTCCTGCACGCGCTGCGGCAGCGGTACGAAGTGGTCGTCGTCGACTGCGGCACCCAGCTGACCACGGCCAACGCCGTGGCCGTCGAGACCGCCGACACGGCGCTGCTGGTCACCACCCCGGACGTCGTCGCGGTCCGGGCGGCCAAGCGCATGGTGCGGATGTGGGACCGGCTGCAGATCCGCAAGCCGCAGGACACCACGACCGTCGTCAACCGCTACACGCGCGGCACCGAGATCCAGCCGTCCCTCGTCGCCCGCATCACCGGCACCAGGGTCGCGGCCTCCGTCGTGCCCGCCGCGTTCAAGGAACTCCAGTCCGTCATCGACGCCGGACGCCTCCACGACCTCGACAACCGTTCCACGGTCAAGCAGGGCCTGTGGGCGCTGGCGGCCGAACTCGGCCTCGCCGTCGGCGGCCACGCGCTGCCCAAGGCGGCCAGACGCGGCAGGCGCGGCCTGCGCGACGACCGGGGCCAGGTGATCCTGGAGACCCTCGGCATGACGCCGATCATCCTCATCACCCTGATCCTGGTCTGGCAGGCGGTGCTCGCGGGCTACACGTTCACCCTCGCCGGCCACGCGGCGGACGAGGCGGCGCGGGCGGCGGCGGTGGGCCAGGACGCGTCGGCGGCGGGGATGCGGGACCTGCCGGAGGCGTGGCGCGGCAGCGCGGGCATCGTCACCGGCAAGGACGGCGGCACGGTCACCGTGACCGTCAACCTCAAGGTCCCCGTCCTGTTCCCGGGCGCGATCGACTTCCCGCTGACGGTGCACGGCCACGCGTCCACGGTGGACGAGGAGGCGAAGCGATGACGGTGCGGAGAACCCCTGGGTGGCGTGAACGCGGTTCGGCGTCCCTGGAGTTCCTCGGCGTGCTGCCGATCCTGCTGCTCATCGCGCTCGCCGGAATCCAGCTCGGCTTCGTCGCCTACGCCGTCAACCAGGCCGGCACCGCGGCCCGTACCGCCGCCCGCACCGCGGCGCTGCGCGCCCCGCACCCGGACGCGGGGGAAGCGGGCCGCAACGCGGTGAGCGACTGGCTGCGGGCCGGCACCGTCATCTCGCCCGCCTCCGACGACGGAGACTCCGTCACCGAGACCGCCACCATCAACATCCCGTCCGTCATCCCCGGCGTGAGCATCTTCGGTCCGGTGCGGCGCAGCGCGACCATGCCGAAAGAAGACACCACGCCATGAGCCTGCGCGCCCGCCTCGCCGTCACGGAAGAGGCCACCCCCCAGACCCAAGAGGGCCACATGGTGGCCGTCTACCGCACCAAGCTGCTCCAGGAGATCGACCTCGCCGAGATGTCGGCGCTCGCCACCGCCGAGCGGCGGGCCCGGCTGGAGCGGGTGCTCGGGCACATCATCAGCCGCGAGGGCCCGGTCCTGTCGACGAAGGAGCGCGCGGGCATCATCCGCCGCGTCGTGGACGAGGCGCTCGGTCTCGGCGTCCTCGAACCACTCCTCGAGGACCCGACCATCACCGAGATCATGGTCAACGGACCGGACAAGATCTACGTCGAGCGGGGCGGCCGGGTCGAGCAGGTGGCCGTCCGCTTCTCGTCCGCCGAGCAGCTGCTGCAGACCATCGAGCGCATCGTCTCGACCGTCAACCGCCGGGTCGACGAGTCCAATCCGATGGTCGACGCGCGCCTGCCGAGCGGTGAGCGCGTCAACGTCATCATCCCGCCGCTGTCGCTGAGCGGCCCGACGCTCACCATCCGCCGCTTCCCGCGCGCCTACACCCTGCAGGAACTGATAGCCCTCGGCACCCTCGACGAGCACATGCTGATGCTGCTCTCCGCGCTGGTCCGCGCGAAGTGCAACATCATCGTCAGCGGGGGCACCGGCTCCGGCAAGACGACGCTGCTCAACGCGCTGTCCGGGCTGATCCCGGACGGCGAGCGCATCATCACCGTCGAGGACGCCGCCGAGCTGCAGCTGCAGCAGGACCACGTCATCCGGCTGGAGACCCGGCCGCCGAACGTCGAGGGCGAGGGCCGCATCACCATCCGCGACCTCGTGCGGAACTCCCTGCGCATGCGCCCCGACCGCATCATCGTCGGCGAGGTCCGCGGCGGTGAGACCCTCGACATGCTCCAGGCGATGTCCACCGGCCACGACGGCTCGCTCGCTACCGTGCACGCCAACTCGGCCGAGGACGCGGTGCTGCGCCTGCAGACGCTGGCCTCGATGAGCGAGGTCAAGATCCCCTTCGAGGCGCTGCGCGACCAGATCAACAGCGCTGTGGACGTGCTCGTGCAGCTCACCCGGCATGTCGACGGCACCCGCCGCATCGTCGAGATCGCCATGCTCTCCTCCCGCGGCCGCGATGTCTTCCGGCTCACCAGCGCGACCCGCTTCCGCGCGGAGCCGCTCGGTGCCGACCGCATCGTCCGCGGCTGGTACGAGCACCACCCCCTCCCCAGGGAGCTCGCCGAGCGGCTGTACCTGGCCGGTGAACACATCCCGGCCGCCTACGGCGTCGGCTCCAGCGAACTGGAACTCGACATCCGGGAGGCCAAGTGAGCGACCAGCTCCCGCTGATCGTCATCGGCGTCACCCTGCTCGCCCTGACGCTGGGTGTCTGGGGCCTGCACGCCTGGTCCGGCGGCCGCGCCGAACGCGCCGCCCTCGTCGAACGCCTCGCGGGCGAGCTGGGCTCGGGCGCCGGCCGCCATGTCCCCTTCGCCGCCCTGGACCGCCGGGTGCGCGCCACCGGCTGGGGCGGGCGCCTCGCCGGCCGCCTCGCCGCCACCGGCACCGACCTCACCCCCGGCCAGTTCACCGCGGCGGCCGTCGGCCTGGTCGGCGGCGCCTGGCTCGTCGCCGACGTCGTCCTCGCCCCCTTCTTCGGCCCGATCGCCGGAATCCTCGCGTTCTGGTCCGCGTACTCCTTCCTGGAGTGGCGCCGCCGGGTCCGCACCGAACGCTTCATCGCCCAACTGCCTGAACTGGCGCGCGTCCTGGCCAACGCCACCCAGGCCGGCCTCGCGCTGCGCACGGCGGTCGGCATGGCGGCGGACGAGCTGGAGGCCCCGGCGGGCGAGGAGCTCAAGAAGGTCGCCGACGCGATGGCGATGGGCCACTCCGTCGAGGAAGCCCTGGCCGAACTCCAGGAACGCCTGCCCAGCCGCGAGCTCATCGTCCTGGTCTCCACCCTCGTCCTGTCGAGCCGCGCGGGCGGCTCCGTCGTCGAGTCGCTCCGCAACCTGACGGTCACCCTGGAGGAGCGCAAGGAGACCCGGCGGGAGATCCGCACCCAGATGTCCCAGGTCACGGTCACCGCGTACGCCGTCCCCGTCATCGGCATCGGCTCGCTGTTCCTGCTGAACCAGATCATGCCGGGCTCACTGAGCGCGATGACCGGCTCCAACCTCGGGCGCATCTGCGTGCTGATCTCGCTGGGTCTCTATGCGGTGGGGTTCTGGATGATCCGCCGGATGTCAAGGATCGACGTATGAAGGCGGTGAGTTGCTGATGGTGATGATCGGTCTCGGGCTGGCTCTCGCCCTTGCACTGTGCGCGGTAGGCGTCGTCCACGCGATCGCCCTCCTGCGCTCCGACGCCAAGCTCCCCGACGACCTGATGCTCGCCCTGGAAGTAGGCCGCACCCGAACCACCCGCACCGGCAACGCCGTCGACCAACTCGGCATGCGCTGGTCCCCGATGGTGATGCGCTGGATGGGCCCCGCCCGCGTCGCCAAAATGCGCATGAAGATCGACCACGCGGGACACCCGCACGGGTTGACGGTGGAACGGTACGCGGCGCGGCGGGCGGTGTACGGGGCGCTGGGCGGGCTGGCGGCGCTGGTGCTGGTGATCAAGGGCCACTGGTTCCTGGCACTGGTTCTTGCAGGCTACGCCTGGGGCTGGGCCGACCTGGGCCTCTGGCTCGCGGTCCGCAAGCGCCGCGACGACATCGAGCGCACGCTTCCCGACTTCCTGGACGTGCTGGCGGTGGTGGTGAGCGCGGGACTCGGCTTCCGCCAGGCGCTGGAGCGCGTCAACACGGTCTACAAGGGCCCGTGGTCGGACGAGATCCGTATCGCGCTGCGGCAGATGGATGTGGGCGTGAGCCGCCGCGACGCTTTCGATCAATTGCGGAATCGAAATCGAAGCGATCAGGTAAGCCAGTTCGTGAGCACTCTGCAGCAAGGCGAAGAGCTGGGCGCACCGATCGCCCGCACCCTTCTGCAGATAGCCCAGGACATGCGCAGGACTGAAGCGCAGAACGCCCGTCGGCGAGCGGCGAGAGCAGTTCCCAAAGCCACAGGCGTGATCACCACATTGCTTGTGCCCGCGACCATGATCCTGCTGCTCACCGGCACGATCATGGGTTCCCAGATCAACTTCAACCAGATCATGGGGAATGGGTGATTCCGCACATGTGCGATGTACGGAACCGCCATATTGGATGCGCCAGTTGGCGCGTAAAGGGCTGCGGTTGCACGGGGTTCGGGTGTACCTTTGCAGACGCAACCATATTTGCACCTGCAATCAAGAACGGATCGCTACGGACCGGACCGGTGAGAGGCGGTGCGCCGTGAAGGGTGACGTCGAGGTCTGCGGTCGTAGTGAGCGTGTGAACGAGGGACCGGCCGTCGCATCGGGCGTGGTCGGCGTTCGTCAGGTGACAAAGGATGGGGCGATCAGACATGAGCAGGTGGGCAGTAAGGCGGCTCGTGGTCACGCAGATTTGGATGCGCGAGAAGGCGACGGACCGGGGGCAGACGTCGTTCGAGTACCTCGGCATCGCGGTGGTGATCGCAGTGATTATCGGCGCGTTGGCGACGACGGATATCGGAACCACGATCCGCACGGCCATCATCAACGCGATCGGAAAGATCTCGGGCGGCAACGGCAAGTAAGGCGCCGCGGGCATGACGAGGGGCAGACCTTCGGCATCTACATCGTCGCTGTGGCGGCCCTGTTCTTCCTGGCGTTCGCGTTCTTCGCGGTGGGCCAGGCGTCCGCCAAGCGCAATAGCGCCCAGACCGCCGCGGACGCGGCGGCTCTGGCCGCTGCGCGGGAGACCCGTGACGAGATCAAGGATCCATTCTTGGCCGCCTTGACGGCGGGCGACCTCGTCGAGCTCGGCCAGTTGCTCGGAGGGGTCGGCATGGATGGGGCCGGTGCATGCCCTGCCGCCTCTGCCCTGGCTTCGGAGAACGATGCCAGGACCACCAGCTGTGTGCCGGCGGAGGGGCTGCCCGGTTCCAGAGTCACTGTCGTCACGAACGGGACCGTGGGTGAGTCGGTGATCGACGGCACCGAGAACATCCGAGCGAAGGCCGACGCCACGGCTGTTGTCGAAGCGCGCTGCGTCTTGAACGGCAAGGACGGAAAAGCCGTCAGGTTCAAGTGCAACGGAGAGGATCTCAGTGTCGACGTGACAGAGAACGGGTTCGTTCTGGATCTGTCGATGTTCTTCACTGTGCACCTCAGCAAGTGATGGCCGAGCGAAGCGAGGATCGGGGAGCAATGGGAATTCGACGCAGCACGGTAGGCCGCCGGGCCGGGGTGGCGGTGGCTCTCGCAGCCGGCGCCGCCTTGACACTGGCCGGCTGCGGCGGAGGGGGTGGCGACAAGCCCTCTGACAACAAGCCCTCCACCAAGTCCGCTGCGCCCCAAGGGGGTTCCTCGTCCGGGGGTAACGCGACGACTCCGGCGCCCACTCAGGTGCTGGCGCAGATCAAGGGCGAGAAGGACATCGTCGTCACCATCAACTCGGCTGTCAGGGATGCAGGCGGATTTGTCACCGTCTCCGGCACCGTCACCAACAATGGCGTCGAGGCATTCACTGCCGGGAGCTGGCAGGGCGCCGAGTTGGCTCTCGTCCCGTCCGGGTCCTCCCTTGCCGGAGCAGTCCTCGTCGATCAAGTGGGGAAGAAGCGGTATTACGTTCTCCGGGACACGGAAGGGAAGTGCCTCTGCACGATGGGGCTGAACCTCATCCAGCCCAAGGAGACCCGTCCCATCTTCGCCCAGTTCCCCGCCCCGCCCACCGCCACCACCTCCGTGGAGTTCCAACTCCCCACCATGCCGCCCGCCAAGATCCAGATTTCGGAGGGGTGAGCGATCATGCCCCGTACCAAGCGACGTGCCGCCGGTGCTGCCGTGCTCACGCTTTCGGTCGTCACGATCACCTTCGCCGGGCCCGTCGGGATGGCTCGGGCGGACGGTGGGCCGTCGGCTTCGCCTTCTACTGCGGCGCCTTCGGCGCCGGTGAAGGTCGATCCGACCTCGCCGCGGCTGAAGTTGCCGGAAGGGGCGACGCTGGCGCCGGCGAAGGTGCTGGACATCGTGGCGGTCACGGACCAGTCGTCGACGCGTGCGAGTCAGCCGGAGCAGCGGCATGAGGAGTCCAACTCCTCGATCACGTACGCGCTGCAGTCGGAGGTGCTGTTCGCCATCGACAGCGCGGTGCTGTCACCGGCCGCGGCGGCGCGGATCAAGGCCATTGGGGGCGACATCAACGCAAAGAACGTTTCGTCACCCATCCGGGTCTTCGGGTTCACCGACAACCTGGGCAGCAGTGAGCACGGCGACGTGTTGTCGAAGCAACGCGCCGACGCCGTTTACAAGGTTTTGGCCCAGGCGCTCGGATCCGCCGGTGGCGCAAGCCACAGTTTTCAGGTGCGCGGGTACGGCGAGGACTATCCCATAGCGGACAATTCATCCGAAGAGGGTCGCCGTCAGAACCGCCGGGTGGAGATTACGTTCACACCGTCCGCCGCGTGAGGTGCTGAGCACGCGCTCATAAGCGGTACGGTGTAACTCCCCCCCTCGGGCCGGTTCGCTCTCCCCCCCCTGCGAACCGGCCCGTTTTTTGTTGCCCTCAGCCAGACACCCGCATGAGCTCGGAGCTCAGAGCCGGCAGCCGCCCGTCGCGTCGAGGACCTGGCCGGTGATCCAGCGGGCGTCGTCGGAGGCGAGGAAGGCGACGGGGGCGGCGATGTCGTCGGGGAGGCCGACGCGGCCGAGCGCGGTGTCCGCGGCGACCAGCTCGTGTGCGTCCGGGTTGTCGCGCAGCCAGAAGGCGTTGGCGTCGGTGTCGACCGTGGCGGGAGCCACCGTGTTGACGGTGATGTTGCGCGGGCCGAGGTGCTTGGCCAGGGTGTGGCCGAGGACGTCGAGGGCGCCCTTCGTCATGCTGTACGCGATCGTCTCGGGAAGGGCGACCCGCGTGACGGCCGAGCTGATGTTGATGATGCGGCCGCCGTCGTGGAGCAGTGGCAGAACGCGCTGGACGAGGAAGAACGGTGCGCGGACGTTGACGGCGAAGAGCCGTTCGAAGCGCTCCGGTGACTCCGCTTCGATCGGCCCGCCGGTGGCGTTGATCGCGGCGTTGTTGACGAGGATGTCCAAACGGGGTGCCTGGCCGGTGTGTTCGCGCAGCCCGCCTTCGAGGGCGTGCACCAACCTGTCCACGTCGCCCTCGACACCCAGCTCGGCCTGCAGGGTGAAGGCCCGGCCCCCGGCCGCCAGGATGCCGTCGACCGTCTCCTTGGCGGCGCCCTCGTTGCTGCCGTAGTGGACCGCGACGAGGGCGCCGTCCGCGGCGAGGCGCCGGGCGATCGCGCGCCCGATGCCACGTGAGGCTCCGGTCACCAGTGCCGTCTTGCCGGTCAGATCTCCCATGGCGGGCTCCTTGTCGGGGTGAGCGCTGTTTGCGGTGGGGCGACCTTCGCGCGGCGTGCTGACCGGCTGCGCACCGCGCGCTGACCCTAGATTGGCGCCATGCGGGCAAAGAGGATCATTCGGGTTGTAGCGGGCGTGATCGGCGCGGCCGCCGTGCTGGGCGGCTGCTCCGCCGGTGAAGGCGCGCCCGAGGGGTGGAAGGTGCTGCGCGGCGGCTCGGTGGCCGTCGCGCATCCGAAGGTGTGGGAGGAAACGCGGCCGGAAGGGCAACACACCGTCGGCGGCGCGCAGGCTTCCGCCGTGCTCCGTGGCACGGGTGGCCGTCCGATCGGCGAGATCAGCGTGTGGCCGGGCGGTGCCACCCGGCGGGGGGTCCGCGCACGGGCCATGACGATCGACGGCCGGCCCGCGCGGCAGGTGGGGTACGTGGAGCGGTCGGCGGACGGCGGCAGGAACCGGGCCGTCGAGGTCACCACGACCGACAGCCACGGCCGCCCGGTCCTCGTCCGCGTCACCGGACCCGACGTCGACGGCTGGCCCGGCGAACTGCGGCAGATCGTCAACAGCATCGACGTCGGCTGAGGTCAGCGACCGTCAGCGGACGTAAGCGACCGTCAGTGAACGTCAGCCGACGTCCCGACGTCAGCCGGCATCGATCTCCACCCGCATCCCGCGCCGCAGCCCCCACCGCTCCATCGCGCCCGCCTCCGCCTCCAGCACGTGCCGTGCCCGCAGCCGGGGCCGCCCCAGGCGGCCGGGCGGCATGGTGCGCACCGCCAGCACGCGCAGCCTGCGGTCCAGATAGGCGACGTCGATCGCGAAGCGCATCCGTACGGTGTGCACGCTCGTCGCGGGTGTGAGCAGCAGCGCCCCCGCCAGCCCGTCCCGACCGAGCAGCCCGCGGGTCCTGGCCCGGTAGGACGCGGCGATCTCCAGCGGTACGGGCGGGGGCGACGCACATGCCGTGCCGTCCACCGCTTCCACCTCTTCCTGCGCGGCGATTCGCAACACTCCGCCGCCGTCCCGCCACCGGACCGTCCGACCCATCCGTCCAGCACCTCCGTGTAGCCTCGGCCCCCGAAACCCCGCAGGGCCGCGCCTCCCGCGCCGTGCCGAATCCGTCCCCACGGGAGGACACCGGATGTCTGTCTACCTCACCGCAGTCGCCGCCGTCTGGGGAATCGCGGCAGGCCTCGCGCTGCCGCGCGCCATCCACCGGCTCGCGGTCGCGTCCGGGGAACCGGTGCGCGCGGACGACGAGGACGGACGGCCGTACCCCACAGGCCCGCGCGGCTGGATCGGCGGGAGCAGCGGGAGCAGCGGGAACGGGGGGAGCAGCGGGAGCAGCGGGACCGGCAAGCGACAGCGCCCCTACGGCACCGTCCTCCTCTGCGTCACCGCCTGCGCCGCGCTCGCCGCGCTCGTCGGGGCGCGTCCCGAACTGGTGGTGTGGCTGCTGCTCGTGCCGCTCGGGGTGCTGCTGGCCCGCATCGACCTGGCCGTCTTCCGGCTCCCCGACGTCCTGACGCTCCCCGCGATGGCCGGCACGGCCGCCCTGCTGGGCGCCGCCGCCCTGCTGCCGGGGCACGAGGGCTCCTGGCCGCGGGCGTTGCTCGGCGGGGTCGTCCTCGGGGCCGTCTACTTCCTGCTGTTCCTCATCAACCCGGCCGGCATGGGTTTCGGCGACGTGAAGCTCGCCCCGACCCTCGGCCTCGCACTCGGCTGGTACGGCTGGCCGGTGCTCTTCACGGGCACGTTCGCCGGGTTCGTCCTCGGCGCCGTCGCCGGGCTCGTCCTGCTGGCCACCCGCCGGGCGAACCGTAAGACGCCCCTGCCCTTCGGGCCGTTCATGCTGATCGGTGCGCTCGGCGGGGTCCTGCTGGCTGCCACCGTGTAACCGGCGCAGCCTTACAGAAAAGTACCGCTCGGGCGGAACTCGTGCTCCGGGGCCGGGAGCCGCGAGGCGAGGATGTCCGAGCGAACGGATCCTGCCAGGAGGGACGCCAGGAAATTCGTACACGTCATGGCGAAGTGCTCCCATCTGGGGCCACGGGCTTCATTCACCATGACTGTCCAGTCGTCAGGTTCCTGTCCAGGGCGAATGAGCCAGTAGAGACCCTCGCCGTTGTCCGTGGTTCCCCAGGCGATGATCCGGCTGCCCTCTTCCTCCAGCTCGCCCGGCTTCTCCTCGCCAAGATCCCAAAGGTCTTCGAAGTCGTCCATGCGGCCATCGTTCGCTACCGACAGATCGTAGAATCTGTTTTCACATCCCGGCTCCAGCAGCCATAGGTGGAAATCAAATCGCCCGCCACCGTAGGCCCCGATGAGTTCCTTGTAGTCGCGTGGCAGCACTGTCCCGATGTCGTTCTCGACCGAGGTCCAGTCCTTGGCGGCCGGCGTCGCGGCCGGCGGAACCAACCGGGTCAGTTCAGCAAGGAACGCGTCCATCGAATCGATCCCTCTCCCGTACGGATGGGCAGGGCCGGCCATGCGTTTTCCGGCATGGCACAGGCCCTTGCCAACATGTTCAAGATCATTACGCCTGGCGGGAGACGACTCGCGCCTCCAGGCCGCTGCAAGTCTAAGGGCACTGCTTGGGAACGTTCAAAATCGTGACGACATTCGTCCCCTCGCCGTTCCTCATGTCGCGCCTGGTCTTCTTGTCCGGGGAATACGTTTTGAACGAGAATCCGTTCGAGCCGTGGGCTTCGATGGTCATCCCGACCGGGACCACGTCGCCCGCGAGATTGGTCCGGTATACAGGGGTTGCGCTGTACTGAATGATCTCGCCATTCCTCACGGCCGCTTGAATCTGCAACTCGTAATGGCGCATTGCCGGCGAGTTTGCGAATTCATGCATGGTTGCGAAGTTTCTCGGATCCTCGTTGGACCCTCCTAGCAGCGCGCCGAGCAGATGCGCTCGGTTGTAGCCCTGGCCGGATTGCCAGCCGGCCGGGTCGACCTGTGCGTCTGTATGTCCACCCAGCATGTCCTTTCCAATAGTGGCTGTCACCCCCGTGGCCCGGTTGCCGCGCGCCGCGTCGCGGTCTCCGTAGCGGACCCTGCCGCCCCAGGTGATGTCCGCGGGCTCCCAGGAGGCTTTGAGCCCGAGCGTGTCCGCCCATGCGTGGGGGTTCGAGACGTATGCCGAGGGGTTGGGGGCCGGGGAGAGGCCGAGCGGGTCCTGGGTGGTGTAGCGGGCGGCCTCGGGGTCGTAGTGGCGGAAGTAGTTGAAGTTCCAGCCGGTTTCGTGGTCCGCGTACTGGCCGGGGAAGCGCAGGGGGCAGTCGATCGTGTCGGCGCCGGGGTCGGTGGCCGGGATGCCCCAGAGGGTGGTGCGCTGTTGCCAGGCCAGTTCGCCCTCGGGCGAGACGAGTTCGGTGGGGGTACCGACGAGGTCGGTGATGATGGCGTGGAAGCGGGCGTCGACGTCTGTCTGCGTGAGGTCGTGATCGACCTGGGCCAGCGGCCGGTGGGTTCCGGGCGTGTACTCCCAGGTTGTTGAGCGGCCGTCGGTAGGGGTCTGTTCGGCCAGCCGGGTATCGGCCCAGCTGAAGTGGATCTCTTCGGCGATCGTGCCGTCGGTGGCGACGCGTTGTTTGGCGATGCGGCGGCCGGCGGGGTCGTATCGGTACTGCCAGTGCACGCCGTCCGGGGTGACAGTGGCGGTGAGTTGGTCCTGGGCGTTCCAGGCGAACGTACGGGTGCGGACCTGCCCGTTGAGCAGTCTCTTGGCGGTCCGGGTGGTGCGCCCTTGGGCGTCGTACTCGTAGGACGTGCGTCCCGCGCGGCGAAGCTGCGTGCCGGAGAACTCCCGCGCGGCGTCGTCCGGCCGGGCGAGTGGGGTCGCCGCCTCGGTGAGATTGCCGAGAGCGTCGTACGCGTAGTTCTCGGTCCAGCCACCGTGGGCCTGGACTCCGGTGATACGGCCCGTCGCGTCGACATTGAAGCGGCGCGTGCCGGTGGTGAGTTCCTGGATCTCGGTCAGGAAGTCGTCGGCACGGTAGGTGTATTCACGCTGCTGGAGGAGAGTGCGTTCGGCTCCCGGTCCTCGGGCGATGGATTGGCTCGTCGCGCGGCCGGTGCTGTCCCAGCCTTGGGCGAAGGTGATGCCGTCGCCGAAACTACGGGCGGTCTCCCGCCCGATCGCGTCGAACGCGAAGTCGGTTCGGTGACCGGCGACGGTCAGGGACTGCGGAAATCCGCTCGGGTCGTAGGACCAGGTGGAGACGATGCCTCCGGGGGTGCGGCGCTCGACAGGGCGTCCCATGACGTCGTAGGTGTAGGACATCCGCCGGCTGTTGACCGTCTCGGCGAGAACGCGGCCCACCGCGTCGTACTCGCGGACGACCTCCGCATGCGCGTTGGATTGGCGGTGGAGATTGCCCGAAGGGTCATAGGCATAGGTGGTGCTCTCGTCGCCGTGGCGATACTCCACGAGGCGGCCCAGGAGATCCCGTGAGAAGACGACGGTTTCGCCCGCACCGTTGGTACGGGAGGCGAGCCGTCCCGCCGCGTCGTATTCATAGCTGAGGGTACGGCCGTTGAAGTCGGTCTCGGAGATCAGGCAACCGGCCGGATCGTACTCGTATTGCCAGGTCAGCCCATAAGGGTTGGTGACCTTCGTCAGGCGCCGTTCCGTGTCGTACGTGAAGTCGTGGGTCCCGCCGTCCGTGGTGGTGCTGGAGACGGGCAGGTCGAAGTGCGAGACCGCATGGGCGGTGGTGCGGCCTGCCATGTCCGTGTAGGCGATCGCGTTGCCCTCGCTGTCGAACTGCCAGGTTTCCCGCCGGCCGTCGGCCCGCTCGCACGATGCCACCCGGCCCTCGACCGTCCAACCGACCCGGATGACGTTGCCCAGCGCGTCGGTGGCGGCTACCACGCGGCCGAAGGTGTCGCGTTCCGCCGTGGTGACGTGGCCCAGGGGATCGGTGATCGCGACCGGCAGGCCCGCCGGGTCGTTGGTTATCCGGTATTGCGCGCCGAGCGCGTTGGTCACCGAGGTGAGGAGGCCCGCTGTGTCGTAGGTGTAGCCGGTCCGCGCGCCCATCGGATCGATCGACGCCAGTCGGTTGCCCCGCTCGTCGTACTCACTCCGCCAGATCTGGCCCCCCGCGTCGGTTACCTCCACCGGCAGGTCCAGCTCGTTGTAGGAGACGCCCGCACTGGCGCCGTCCGGGTGCACGACGGCGGTGAGGCTCCCCGCCGCGTCGTACGTGTAGCGCGTGGTGTGGCCGAGCGGATCGGTGGCGGCCGTCAGCAGCCGGTTGCCCTCGTCCCACTCCTGAACGGTGGCGTTGCCCAGCGGATCCGTGGTGCGGATGAGCCGGTATGCGTCGTTGTGTTCGTAGGTCGACGTGTGGCCCAGTGAGTCGGTGAACGTCGTGGTCCGGGTCTCGCCGTTGTAGGAGAAGGTGCTGGACATGAAGCCGTCCGACCCTGTGGTCCTGACCACCCGGCCGGCGTTGTCGTAGGAGTAGCCGTACCGGGTGCCGTTGCGGTCGGTCCAGCTGGTGATGCGGTGCTGGTCGTCGTAGGTGAGGCGCAGGGGTTCGCCGGAGGAGTTGAAGACCTCGGTGAGGTCGCCCGCCTTGTCGTAGCCGTAGCGTGCCAGGGTCGTCCCGCTGCCGGGACCGTCGGTGTCGAGCAGTCGCAGGCCGGTGATGCGCGGCAGATCCGGGTGCCGGTCGATGGCTATCCGGTAGCCGCCGTGGTGGGAGATCAGCGCGGGCGTGTCGTCGTCGGCGTAGGTGATGTCGATCCGGCGATCGTTACGGTCCTCGATCGCGGCCAGGCGCAGGATGACAGCGCCGGTGGCGCCGGGGGCCGGGCGGGGGTGGTCGAAGACGAGGGTCTCGCCGGTGCTCGGGTCGCTGACCCGCATCGGGTCGTTGGGTACGCCGCTCCAGGTCAGCGGGTTCCGCGGCCCCCTGACCGGTAGGACCTCGGCGTTCCGGCGCGGGGGCGGGTACTCGAGGCGCATACCGTCCGCCGCCACGAACACCACACCATCGGCGTCCAGTTGCAGTCGCTGGTCGAGCGTGGAGGCCCACGACGGACCGAACCACATGCCGTGGCGGTAGGAGGAGATGTGGGTGCGTTCCAGGGTCAGCGGGAGCGCGCCGGGCAGCTGGACATCCGTGATCGGCAACAGCATGTCCCCGGTGGCGACGTCGACCGGGTCGGTCTTGCACACCTTCTCGGGCCCCGGCACGGACTCCTTGGGGCCGTCGTGGGGGCGCACCCCCTTCTCGTTCTTCGCCGCGGTCTTCTCGGCGTCCTTGACCGCGTTCGCCGCGGCCTTCTCGCCGCTCTTGGCCTTGGCCGCGGCCGACACTCCCACCCCGGCCACCGGGGACGGATCGTGGTGGCCGCTGTCGTGCGGGTGGTGGTGGGTCTTGGCCTGGTTGGCGAGGTCCGCTTCGACCTTGTCGAAGTGGTCGGCGGCCTTGTGGGTGTGCTCGGCTATTCGGTGATGTCCCTTGCCCAGGGCCTCGGGGACCTTGCGGGCGAGGTGGTCGATGAACGCGATGGTCGGTTTGACCAGTTTGTTGACGATGTCGCTCACGCTGCGGTCAGCCTCCGGTCGTGAACGTAAGGGCGGACATTTTTCCGCTGAATTCCCGGCCGCCGGTCAGGTTCGCTTCCGCCTGGGTCCTGATGGCCTCCGCGTGGGTCCGCATCGCCGCCGTGTCCAGCTTCAGGCCCGGTGGCGGGCCGCCGACCGCCAGGTGGCCGATCTCGGCGAAGAGGAGCTTCTCCACGGCATGGTCGACCTGCTCCTTCAGCGGACCGATCAACTGATCCACCAACGCGCCGATCACCTCGGACTCGAACCGCTGGAGTATCCCGTTGAGGAGACGGTTCTGCAGTTCGATCTCGGCCACGGCAAGCGCCTCCGTCAGGCCCAGGGTGAACACCGCACCCACCTGATCGGCAATCAGTTCGGCGGCAGCGAGGCCGAGTTGGATGAGGCACTCATCCTTCATCGCCTCCACGCCGAGAGCGGCGATGTCCAAGCCGCCGGCCAGCAGCTCGCACGCCTCGATCAGCGAATGCATATGGGCCTGGGTCTGGTTCCCCCACAGGTCGGCGAGGGCGGTGTACGACTGGGCCGCGTACGCCGCCTGGAGATCGCCCGTGACGATCGCGTGCGTCTTGCCGTGCGAGGCCTTGCACTCGGCCGCGTAGGAACGCAGACCCTTGGCCGCCGCACGCAGCTCGTCCTCATCGATTTCCGGCCAATTGAAGCCGAGGATATTGACAACCTCGGCAAGCCAATGCGGCAAATTGATCGACATGTACCGGCCCCCGCCCAGTTCGGATCACACGCTTCCGAGAACACATCCTACGAACGCTCCACGTCAGTTCATGGATGGGCGGTTCCCCGGGCGACGTGGTGGGGGCGGCAGCGGAGGGGCGAGCGCGGTGCCGACGGATCGGCGAGCTGAGGTGCAGTCGGAAGGCGGCGTGTCGCCGACTGCACCTCAGCAACCGTGGGCCGGAGGGCCTGGGCGGGCGGATCCGGGCCGACGGATCCGGGCCGGAGGGGGTCGGGGCCGGAGGCGATCGGGGCGGACCGCCCGGTGTGAGCGTTACGCCTCGCTGCTCACCGACCAGAGGTTCACGCCCTCCGGCTCCACCGCGTACTGGTCGATCTCCGCCAGCTCCTCCGTCGTGAGCTTCGGCGCGCCGACCGCCGCCACGTTGGCCTCCAGCTGCCGGACCGACGAGGCGCCGATGAGCGCGGACGTGACGCGCTCGTCGCGCAGCACCCAGCTCAGCGCGAGCTGGGCCAGGGACTGGCCGCGGCGCTGCGCGATCTCGTTGAGGGCCTGCAGCCGGGTGACCGTCTCCTTGTTGACCAGGCCCGGGTCGAGGGACTTGCCCTGGGCGGCGCGGGAGTCGTCGGGGATGCCGCCGAGGTACTTGTCCGTCAGCAGACCCTGGGCGAGCGGTACGAAGCCGATGCAGCCCATGCCCTCGTCGGCGAGGACGTCGAGCAGCCCGTCGTCCTCGATCCAGCGGTTGATCATCGAGTACGAGGGCTGGTGGATGAGCGCCGGGACGCCCAGCTCGCGCAGGATGCGGGCGGCCTCGCGGGTGCGCTCGGGGCTGTACGAGGAGATGCCGACGTAGAGCGCCTTGCCCTGCTGGACGGCGGAGGCCAGGGCGCCCATCGTCTCCTCGAGCGGGGTCTCCGGGTCGAAGCGGTGCGAGTAGAAGATGTCGACATAGTCGAGGCCCATGCGGGACAGCGACTGGTCGAGCGAGGCGAGCAGGTACTTGCGGGAACCGGCGTCGCCGTACGGGCCCGGCCACATGTCCCAGCCGGCCTTGCTGGAGATGACCAGCTCGTCGCGGTACGGGCGGAAGTCCTGCGCCAGGATCGTCCCGAAGTTGGACTCGGCGGCGCCGTAGGGCGGGCCGTAGTTGTTGGCCAGGTCGAAGTGGGTGACGCCCAGGTCGAAGGCGCGGCGCAGGATCGCGCGCTGCGAGTCGAGGGTGCGGTCGTCACCGAAGTTGTGCCACAGGCCCAGCGAGATGGCGGGGAGCTTCAGCCCGCTGCGGCCGGTGCGGCGGTACTCCATGGAGTCGTAGCGCTCGTCGGCGGCGCGGTAGAGGGAACGGTTATTCATGCACTCTGCCTATCACGCCTCCGGGCCCCCGGATCCGAACCGGAAGCCGGGCACCCGGTTCGTGCGCCCAGCGCCGCGCGCAGTACTGTGGCGATCGGGTGACGAGCGCTGGAGGGGCTGGTACGCGATGAATCTGCGCGACCTGGTGTATGGGCTGTATGCCCGCCGAGTGGAGCACCGCCTCGATCTGGCCCAGGGACCCAAGCACATCGGTGTGATCCTGGACGGCAACCGGCGCTGGGCCAAGGCCGCGGGCGGTACGACGGAGCAGGGCCACCGGGCCGGCGCCGACAAGATCGCCGAGATGCTGGGCTGGTGCGAGGAGACCGGGGTCAAGGTCGTCACGCTCTGGCTGCTGTCGACCGACAACCTGGACCGTCCCGCCGAGGAGCTCGTCCCGCTGCTGGGCATCATCGAGGGCGCGGTGAGCGGGCTGGCCGAGACCGGCCGCTGGCGCGTCCACCACGTCGGCACGATGGACATGCTGCCGGCGCGCACCCAGTCGGTGCTGAAGGAGGCCGAGCAGGCCACCCACGGCGTCGAGGGCATCCTCGTGAACGTCGCGGTCGGCTACGGCGGCCGGCAGGAGATCGCGGACGCGGTCCGCTCGCTGCTGCACGAGCACGCGGGGCGCGGCACGTCCATCGAGGACCTCGCCGAGCTGCTGGACGTCGAGCACATCGCGGAGCACCTCTACACCCGCGGCCAGCCCGACCCGGACCTCGTCATCCGCACCAGCGGTGAGCAGCGGCTGTCGGGCTTCATGCTCTGGCAGAGCGCCCACTCCGAGTACTACTTCTGCGAAGTCTTCTGGCCGGCCTTCCGCAAGGTCGACTTCCTGCGCGCACTGCGCGACTACGCGGCGCGTCACCGCCGCTACGGTTCGTAACCACCACGCCGGGCCGCGAGTACCCCCTCCGGCCGGGCCGCGAGTACCTCCTCCGGCCGAACCCGGGTACCTCCTCCGGCCGACCCCGAGTGGCTGCTCCGTAGCCTCCTTCGGCCATCTGCCGCAGCACCTTCCGTTCATCTGCCGCAGTTTTTTCGGGCCCACGTCAGGATTGATGGCACAGCTGTCATATGCAGTCGCATAGGCACCCGCTTTCGAGGGCATACACCGGTCAACAGCGGACGGCACCCAGGTTCGTCCGCCCGGGAGGCCCATTGCCCACGGACGTGCCGTTTACGGAGGGCCGCGGACCGGCCCACGCGCCCGGTCCCGGCCCAGTACAGCGCGACGTTGTCGCACCCCGACCTCTGCCCGAGGGGGTTCGTCCACACGTGGTGAAAAGCAAGAATCGCCGGGAGCACGACCGGCGCACTTACGTCCTCGACACCAGCGTCCTGCTTGCCGACCCCAATGCCCTCACCCGCTTCGACGAGCACGAAGTCGTGCTCCCGGTGGTGGTGGTCACGGAGTTGGAGGCCAAGCGGGCCCATCCAGAGCTCGGCTACTTCGCCCGACAGGCGTTGCGGCTGCTCGACGACTTCCGGATCAAGTACGGGCGTCTCGACGCCCCGATCCCGATCGGCGAGCTGGGTGGCACGCTCCGCGTCGAACTGAACCACTCGGACCCCGGGGTGCTCCCCGTCGGGTTCCGGCTAGGTGACAACGATTCGCGCATTCTGGCGGTCGCCCGCAATCTCCAGGCCGAGGGGTACGACGTCACGGTCGTCTCCAAGGACCTGCCGCTGCGGGTGAAAGCCTCCTCCGTCGGCCTCGCGGCCGAGGAGTACCGGGCCGAGCTGGCGATCACGTCGGGCTGGACCGGTATGGAGGAGCTGCTGGTCGACGCGGAGGAGGTGGACAGGCTCTACGCGGAAGAGGTCATCGTCCTGCCCGAGGCGGGCGACCTGCCCGTGCACACCGGACTGGTCCTCCAGTCCGAGCGCGGCAAGGCGCTCGGCCGGGTGACCGAGGACGGCCGGGTGCGGCTGGTGCGCGGCGACCGGGAGGCCTTCGGGCTGCACGGCCGCAGCGCGGAACAGCGGGTCGCGCTGGATCTGCTGCTCGATCCCGATGTGGGGATCGTGTCGCTCGGCGGCCGGGCCGGCACCGGCAAGTCGGCACTGGCGCTGTGCGCGGGCCTGGAGGCGGTCCTGGAGCGACAGCAGCACCGCAAGGTGATGGTCTTCCGGCCGCTGTACGCGGTCGGCGGACAGGAGCTGGGATACCTGCCGGGCAGTGAGTCGGAGAAGATGAGCCCCTGGGCTCAGGCCGTCTTCGACACCCTGTCCGCGGTGACATCGAAGGAGGTCATCGAGGAGGTCGTGGCGCGGGGCATGCTCGAAGTGCTGCCGCTCACCCACATCCGCGGCCGGTCGCTCCACGACGCGTTCGTGATCGTGGACGAGGCCCAGTCGCTCGAACGGAACGTCCTGTTGACCGTTCTGTCGCGTATCGGTGCCGGATCGCGGGTCATTCTGACCCATGACGTGGCACAGCGGGACAACTTGAGGGTCGGGCGGTACGACGGTGTGGTGGCCGTCGTCGAAAAGCTCAAGGGACATCCGCTCTTCGCGCACATCACCCTGAACCGGTCCGAACGCTCCCCGATCGCCGCATTGGTGACGGAGTTGCTGGAGGACAACGGGGTATGACCCGGTAACCGTGCGTGAGTTGAGGCTGCTGCGCCCCCAAGGGGCGCAGCAGCCTAGCGTTGTGGGGCGCGCCGCGCCGGTGTTTTCCGCTCATGAAGCCGTGTGACGTTTGCCACGCAACCGTAAATTGCTTGACGGCGTTCCCTTCCCGCTAGGGTGTGACGCTGTCAGGCCCCGCTTACGGCACACCCACACCCCCAGCGGTGTGGAACCCCAGAACTGAACAGCGTTGCCGCCGTAAGCCGCCCGAGCACCACGCGGAATCCCGTGAGGGACCCGCACCGGGCCAGTGCCCCCGTGACCAGTCGGACCGTTCGCGGTCCGGAACAAGGGGAGGCCAGCGTTCAGGGGCACGATTTCGTCCGCGAGGTCACCACGCGGACGGTGCTGGAAGGACAACCGTGTGAGCCGGATCTCGGTCCGGGGATTCGCAGTGGCCTCGGCCACCGCAGTCACCACCGTGGGCGCCGTAGTCGGCGTCGCAGCAGGCGCTGACCAGGGCTCCAACCAGCCTGTCGAGGCCGCCGGCGCGACGACCGTACTCGCGGACATACCCGCTGGCCAGCAGGTGCAGCAGGCTTCTCTGACGCAGCAGGCGCAGGCACAGTCCGACGCCGCCGACGCGACAGCGAAGAAGGCCGCCGAGGACAGCGCGCGCCAGCAGGCGGCCAAGGACGCCTCCGCCAAGAAGAAGGCCGCCGACGAAGCGGCCGCCAAGGCGAAGGAAGCCCGGGAACTGGAGGCGAAGGCGGCGGCGAGCCGTTCCGCGGAGCGGGCGACGTTCGCGGTCAAGAGCTCGTACTCGACCGCCGAAGTCAAGGCCATGGCCCTGCAGATCGTCGGCTCCAGTCAGTTCCAGTGCTTCTCCAACATCGTGGAGCACGAGAGCGGCTGGGACTACACGGCGACCAACCAGTCCTCGGGCGCGTACGGACTCGTGCAGTCCTACCCGGGCTCGAAGATGGCCACCGTCGGCGCCGACTGGCGGACCAACCCGGCCACGCAGATCAAGTGGGGCCTCAACTACATGAACGAGCGGTACGACAGCCCGTGCGGTGCCTGGTCCTACTGGCAGCAGCACCAGTCGTACTAGGTCGCACCGGCCGGTTCGTTCCGGCACCTGGTGAGCCTCCCCGTATGCCCCCCGACCCCAGCCGGTCGGGGGGCATACGTGTGACCGCACCCGTACAAGGGGCGGGCGGCCGGGGAGGCAACCCCGGGCACGGGTAACGTCGTCCTCCTCACCGATGCCGGTGCCGGTACCGGAACAAAGGGGCAGGGGAACGCGATGTCGGAAAAGCGCCATTGGGGCGCGGTGGTTGCCTCCAAGCTGGCCAAGCTCGCCGACCGCCTCGACGAACGGCGCGCGGAAGTGACGGCCGAGCAGGACGAGCAGCCCGACGCCCCGCCGCCGAAGCCGCCCAGGCCACGGCCGCACGTCCCGCGGAAGACCGGATCCGGGACGGCTGGATCCGGGACGACCGCAGCCGAGTCCGGGTCCGGCTCGGAGCCGGGGCCCGCGCCCCAGGCCGTGGCCGTCTCCGGCCGGCTGCCGCAGGCGCCGGACGGCGGTCGGCTGCCCGACCCGCTGGGCGTCGTGCCATGGAGCATGCGCGTCGCGGCCGAGGTCGCCTGGCGGCTGCTGGTACTGGCCGGCACCGTCTATGTGCTGATGCGGGTGATCGGCGCCATCCAGCTGGTCGTCCTGGCCTTCGTCGCCGCGCTCCTCATCACCGCGCTGCTCCAGCCCGTCGTGGCCCGGCTCAAGCGCGCCGGGGTACCGCGCGGCCTCGCCACCGGCATCACCTTCATCGGCGGCTTCGTGCTGATGGGCCTGGTCGGCTGGTTCGTCGTGTGGCAGGTGATGGACAACGTCGACGACCTGTCCACCAAGCTCACCGACGGCGTCGCCGAGATGAAGCGCTGGCTGCTCAACAGCCCGTTCCATGTCACCGAGGACCAGATCAACCAGATCGCCAAGAACCTCACCGACACCATCAGCACCAACACCAAGGCCATCACCGACGCCGGCCTCCAGGGCGTCACCGTCATCGTCGAGCTGCTCACCGGCATGCTGCTCGCCATGTTCAGCACGCTCTTCCTGCTCTACGACGGCCGCAACATCTGGAACTGGACCCTCAAGCTCTTCCCGGCCGCCGCCCGCGACGGACTGGCGGGCGCCGGGCCGCGCGCCTGGCGGACGCTGACGCTCTACGTGCGCGGCACGGTGATCGTGGCCCTCATCGACGCCGTCTTCATCGGCGTGGGCATCTGGTTCCTGAACGTGCCGATGGCGGTGCCGCTGGCCGTCGTCATCTTCGTCGCCGCCTTCGTCCCGCTGGTCGGCGCCGTCGCCTCGGGCGCGCTGGCGATGGTCGTCGCGCTCGTGACCGAGGGGCCGTTCACCGCCCTGATGGTGCTCATCGTGGTGCTCGCGGTCCAGCAGATCGAGGGCCACATCCTGCAGCCCTTCATCCTCGGCCGCGCCGTCCGCGTCCACCCGCTGGCCGTGGTGCTCTCGGTCGCCGCCGGCTCGCTCATCGCCGGCATCGGCGGCGCCGTCGTCGCGGTCCCGCTCGTCGCCGTGACGAACACGGTCGTCGGCTACCTCCGCAGCCACGCCCGGGAGACCGCGATGGCCACCGAGCCCGCCCCGCTCGGCGTCACGGTCGAGAACCTCGCCCCGGTCGGCGGCCTGGCGGAGGAGAGCTAGCTCCCGCGCGCGGACCGTTCCCCGTGCACGACTCCGCACGCACGACGGGCCCCCGACCATCGGTCGGGGGCCCGCTGCGTGAGGCGATACGACTGCTCAGCCGGCGATGACCGCTTCGGCGTCCAGCGTCGTTCCGACCGCCTGCACGACGGCGGCGATCTTGACCGCTTCCTGGATCGTCTCGCGTGAGACGTCCGCCTTGCGCAGCACGGCCTCGTGCGAGTCCAGGCACTGGCCGCAGCCGTTGACGGCCGAGACGGCCAGCGACCACAGCTCGAAGTCGACCTTCTCCACACCCGGGTTGCCGATGACGTTCATCCGCAGCCCCGCGCGCAGCGTGCCGTACTCCGGGTCCGACAGCAGGTGCCGGGTCCGGTAGAAGACGTTGTTCATCGCCATGATCGCGGCAGCGGACTTGGCGGCGGTGTACGCCTCGGGCGAGAGGTTGGCCTTCGCCTCCGGCTCCAGCTCGCTCAGCACCCGCGGCGAACGCGACGCGATGGCGACGGCGAGCACCGTGCCCCACAGCTGCTGCTGCGGAAGCTCGGAGTTACCGATGACCGAACCGAGGTTCAGCTTCAGGTCCTTGGCGTAGTCGGGCAGCGCCGACTTGAGGTTGTCCAGTGACATACCGGATCACTCGCCCGCGAGGAGCGCGACCGGGTCGAGAGTCGTCTCGCCCTTGCTCCAGTTGCACGGGCACAGCTCGTCGGTCTGCAGGGCGTCGAGCACCCGCAGCACCTCCTTGGGGTTACGCCCCACGGAACCGGCGGTCACCATCGTGAACTGGATCTCGTTGTTGGGGTCGACGATGAACACGGCACGCTGCGCGAAGCCGTCCTCGCCCTCGACGCCGCAGTCGCGCATGAGCTCGTGCTTGGAGTCCGCGAGCATCGGGAAGGGCAGGTCACGCAGGTCGGCGTGGTCCTTGCGCCAGGCGTGGTGCACAAACTCGGAGTCACCGGAGACGCCGAGGATCTGCGCGTCGCGGTCGGCGAACTCGTCGTTCAGCTTGCCGAACGCGGCGATCTCGGTCGGGCAGACGAAGGTGAAGTCCTTCGGCCAGAAGAACACCACACGCCACTTGCCCTCGTACGACTTGTGGTCGATCTGAGCGAAGGCCTTGTCCGCGTCGAGATCGACGCAGGCGGTCAGGTCGTAGGTGGGGAACTTGTCACCGACAGTGAGCACGCGCTCTCCTTGGAACAGAGGAAATCCCTTTTGAGGCTTTCCAGAGGGTTGGACGTATTCCACCCTCCCATGGCGGCTATTGATCACAGAAATAGCTAGACTCGACGGCGTTGATCGGAGTCGCCTATCAGTAGCCCGGAGTGTCATGAGCAAGCAGCCCAGCCTGTCCCAGTTGCGGGCGTTCGCGGCTGTGGCCGAGTACCTGCACTTCCGTGACGCGGCGGCGTCCATAGGGACCAGCCAGCCGGCGCTCTCCGGGGCGGTCGCCGCGCTGGAGGAGACATTGGGAGTGCAACTGGTCGAGCGGACGACGCGCAGGGTGCTGCTCACCGCGGCCGGGGAGCGGATCGCGGCGCGGACACGGAGCGTGCTCGACGCCGTGGGGGAGCTGATGGAGGAGGCGGAGGCGGCGCGGGCGCCGTTCACCGGGGTGCTGCGGCTCGGGGTGATCCCGACCGTCGCGCCGTATCTGCTGCCGACGGTGCTGCGGCTGGTCCATGTCCGGTACCCGGCGCTGGATCTGCAGGTGCACGAGGAGCAGACGTCGTCACTGCTGGAGGGGCTGACCGGCGGACGGCTCGATCTGCTGCTGCTCGCGGTGCCGCTCGGGATGCCCGGAGTGACCGAACTGCCGCTCTTCGACGAGGACTTCGCCGTGGTCGCACCGCAGGGGCACTGGCTGGCCGGGCGGCAGGCCATTCCCCGTGAGGCGCTGCGGGAGATGGATCTGCTGCTGCTCGACGAGGGGCACTGCCTGCGCGATCAGGCGCTCGACATCTGCCGGGAGGCGGGGCGGCCGGGCGGGGTTCCGGTGACGACCACCGCGGCCGGGCTGTCCACCCTCGTACAGCTGGTCGCGGGCGGGCTCGGGGTGACGTTGCTGCCACGGACCGCGCTCCTGGTGGAGACCGGGCGCAACGACCAGCTGTCGACCGGGTACTTCGCGGATCCCGCGCCGTCGCGGCGGATCGCCCTCGCGATGCGCGGCGGGACCGCCCGCGCGGAGGAGTTCACGGCCTTCGCGGCCGCGCTGCGCGAGGCGCTGCGGCCGCTGCCGGTGCGCGTGTGGGACGGCGAGGCCGTGGCGGACGGCGGCACGGAGGACGCCGGCCGGGCCTGAGGGAAGCAGGCCCGGCCGGCGTCGGTGCCGGATCCGGCGGGGCTACTCGGTCCGCAGACCGTCCGGGCGCATCATGCGCCACAGCGGCGGCAGGCTGAGCAGGGTGACGAGCAGGACCACGCCCGCCCCGACGCCCGTCATCGTCGCGGCACTCGCCCAGTCGACGCGGATCGGTGAGCCGACCATCTTCAGCAGCACGGAGCCGAGCCCGAGGCCGCCGATCACCGCCAGCGCCAGGCCGAGGGCGACCGGTAGCGCGGTCTGCCACAGCACCGACAGCCCGAGGGTGGAGCGCCGGGTGCCGAAGGCGATCAGTACCGCGAGCAGCTTCTTGCGCTCGCGCAGCTGCTCCAGCATCGAGACCAGCAGGCTGATGCCGATCAGCAGCATGGTGGTGACCGCGCCGATGAGCAGTCCGCGCTTGATGTTGGTGTACTTCCGCGCCGTTCGGGTGCTTTCGAGCGTGTAGGTGTTCGCGCCCGGGCCCAGCCGGGCCGTGGTGTTGCGGACGTAGTCCTCCGCGTCCGGCCGCTGCGCGTCGAGCTTGATCAGCACCATGGCGTGCGCTTCCCGCATCCGTGCCACGTCCAGGGTGCCGGGGGTGGCGAGGATGCCCCACTGCACGTCGCCGTTGGGGCTGGTGCGGGCCTTGACCGTGCGGGCGTTGGCCGGGACGGTCCACGGTCGGGGCGGGCCGGACAGCACGCCGCTCTGCGGGGCGTTGAGGTCCAGCCCGGCGCCGGCCTTGGAGATGTCGGGCGGGGTCGTGTACGACGCATCCGGCAGGACGCGGTAGACGCTCCCGTCGGCGCAGTCACCGATCTCGGCGATCTCGGCGAGCGCGGCGCAGTCGCCGACGAACACCGGGAACTCCAGGATCTCGCCTCCCGCGTCGGGGTTGCCGGAGGCTTTCGCCTTCGCCGCCGCGCCGCCGGGGATGGCGGACGTCTGGACGAGTCCGAGCGCCGAGCGCACGCCGGGGGTGGTCCGGTACGCCTGGATCCCGGCGGTTGCCTGCGGGCCGTTCGTGACGTCGAAGGCCGCCTGCATCTGGGCCCGGTTCGGGTCCTTGCCGGTGTTGGAGGTGAAGTCGCTCTCGATGCCGCTGAACAGCATCTGCAGGGCGATGGCGCCGGCCACCGCGACGGTGATGCCGTTGACCATCCGGGCGGAGGCGCCGCTGTTGAGCTGCAGGCGGCGGGTGGCGAGCTGCCAGGGGACGCTGCCGCCGCCGAAGCGGTTGACGATCAGTTCGACGAGCCAGGGCAGGGCGGCGGTGACGCCGACGAGCAGCAGGATCGCGCCGGCCGAGATCTGGTACGCGTTGAGGTCCGCGTTGCCCTGGACGCCGCCGAACAGCGGTGCCAGCAGCGCGAGTCCGGCGACCGGGATGAGCAGCCGCCACCACAGCCGCCGCTTGCGCAGCGCCGCGTTCCGGACGACGCCCAGCGGTTCGATGGCGATGCCGCGCAGTGCGAGGACGGTGACCGCGACGGCCGCCGCGGGGACGCCGAGCACGATCAGCAGGGCGAGTCCCGTGCCGGGCCGGACGTCGGAGGGGAAGACGCTCAGCCGGTAGAGCTCGATCTGCCCGATGAAGTGCCGTCCCAGAAGGAAGAACCCCAGGCCGAACACGAGCCCGACGAGTGCCCCGACCAGCGCTTCGCCGGCCGCGATCCGCCGGGTCATGCGGGTGTCGGCGCCGACCAGCCGCAGTGCGGCGAGCCGCAGGTCGCGGCGTTCGCCGCCGAAGCGGACAGCGGTGGCGATGAGGATGGCCACCGGCATCAGCAGCACGACGAGGCCGATGATGACGAGCAGGGTCAGGACCGCGCCCAGGCCCTCGGAGCCGTGCTGGGCGCCGCCGATCGTGTCGACGCGTGTGGCGTGTGCGTCGGTGAGGGTGTCGCTGCCCGCGTAGTAGACGAGCTCGGCGGGGCCGAGCAGGCCGCTCTTGGCGATGGTGCCGGTGACGCGGTAGTTGAGCCGCTCCTTGAGGAGCTTGCCTTCGGAGGAGTCCAGCAGCTTGGCGAGCGCGGGGGAGACCGTCATCTCGCCGGGGGCCGGGATCCTGCTCAGGCCGGGCGGTACCGGCGGCTTGTCGCCGTCGGGGTCCAGGACCCGGCCGTAGATGTCCTCGTCGTGGTAGACGGTGTCGGTGTTGTCGATCAGCATCGTGGAGGCGGTCGGCTTCAGCTTCTCGCCGAAGTACAGGTCGTCCCGGTCGTGGCCGCGATCCGAGCGGGCGTCCATCATCGCCGGGACGGCGGCGGCGAGCAGCAGCACCGCCACACCGAGGCCCACGCCGACGGCGGTCAGCAGGTTGCGGATCCAGCCTTCCCGGCCGCCGGCGAGCGTGAAGCGCGCGCCGAGCGCGAGGTCACGGGCCCAGGTGCGGGCGTCGGTGCGTGGAGCGGTGCGCGGGGCGTTGTCCGAAGGCGTGCTCACGCGACCCGCTCCATGTCGCGGGACTTGCCGTCGCGTACGACGATCTCGCGGTCGGAGTACGCGGCGACCCGCGCTTCGTGGGTGACCAGGACGACGGCCGCGCCGGTGTCCCGGGCGGCGTCGGTCAGCAGTCGCATGACGCGCTCGCCGTTGAGGGAGTCCAGGGCGCCGGTCGGCTCGTCCGCGAAGACCACACGGGGTCCGCCGACGAGCGCGCGGGCCACCGCGACCCGCTGGCCCTGGCCGCCGGAGACCTCGCCGGGGCGCTTGTGCCCGAGGTCGTCGACCTCCAGCCGGTGCAGCCACTCGGTGGCCAGCCGCTCGGCCTCCTTGCGCTTGGTGCCGTTCAGCCGCAGGGGCAGCGCCACGTTCTCGACGCAGGTCAGCTCGGGGACGAGCTGGCCGAACTGGAAGACGAACCCGAAGTCGCCGCGGCGCAGGGCGCTGCGGGCGGCGTCGGACATGGCCGACAGCTCCTCGCCCCGGTACAGGACCTTGCCGGCGTCGGGCCGCACGATGCCGGCCAGGCAGTGCAGCAGCGTCGACTTGCCGGAGCCGGAGGGGCCCATCACGGCCACGACCTCACCGGAGCGGATCGTGAAGTCGGCGCCGTCCAGGGCGGGGGTGGGGCCGTAGGTCTTGTGCAGCGCGTCGGCGGTCAGCAGGGGTGTGCTGGGCTGAGGGGTGGAGCTGGTCACTTGCGTACCTCCGTCGCGAGCTGGTCGAGCCGGGCGGCGGTGAGTTCCAGCCACCGCAGATCCGCTTCAAGGTGGAAGAGAGCGTGATCGCAGATCAGCTGGTCGGCGAGGTCGCCGCTGGACTTGCGACGGGTCAGTTCGCGCATGAGCCGCAGGTGCTCGGCGCGCTGGGTGTCCAGCAGGTCGATGGCGCTGCGGCCGGTCAGCAGGGCGAGGACGACCTTCGTGTACAGGGTCGTCTGCAGATACGGCTCGGGCTTCTCGGGCTGGGCGAGCCACGTCTCGACGTCGGTCAGTCCGGCGTCGGTGATCGCGTACCGCTTGCGCTCGGGGCCGCTGCCGGGCTCTATGCCCTCGACCTCCACGAGCCCGTTCTTGAGGAGTCGGGCCATCGTCGAATAGACCTGCCCGTAGTGCAGCGGGCGGTCGTGGCCGAAGCGTTCGTCGAAGGCGCGCTTGAGGTCGTAACCATGGCGTGGGCCGGACTCAAGAAGCCCGAGCAGGGTGTGGCCGATTGACATGCGAGCACTCTACATGACGTGTATACGTGGTGTGTATAGACGTGGTGTGTAGTTGATCAGTGCAGGTCAGGCCACTCCTATCAGCTCTCGGTCGGGTTCTCCGGTTCTGCCGACCCCTCTGCGGGCGGCTCCGCCGACCGGGCCGGACGGCCGCGGCGGGGGATCGGTTCGGCGGCGCCGGGGAGGCGCCCGGCCTCGGCGAGCGCCCGGCGCAGCAGGAACTCGATCTGTGCGTTGGCGCTGCGGAGCTCGGTCGCCGCCCACGTCGCGATGGCGTCGTGGACGGCGGGGTCGAGCCTCAGCAGCACCTGCTTGCGGGCGGTGCGGCCGGTGCGTTCTGTCACTGGTAGAGGGTCCCGGTGTTGAGTACGGGCTGGGCGGCGCGGTCGCCGCACAGGACCACGAGCAGGTTGCTGACCATGGCGGCCTTGCGCTCCTCGTCGAGCTCGACGATGCCCTGCTCGGAGATCCGGGTCAGCGCGGACTCGACCATGCCGACCGCGCCCTCGACGATGGTCTGGCGGGCGGCCACGATCGCGCCGGCCTGCTGGCGCTGGAGCATCGCGGAGGCGATCTCGGGAGCGTAGGCGAGGTGCGTGAAGCGGGACTCGATGATCTTCACTCCGGCCGCGCCGACCCTCGCGGCGATCTCGACGGAGAGCTTCTCGGTGATCTCCTCGGCGTTGCCGCGCAGCGACAGGCCCTCCACGTCGTGCGCGTCGTACGGGTAGTTCGTCGCGATGTGCCGGACGGCGGTGTCGGTCTGGATCGCGATGAACTCCACGAAGTCGTCGACCTCGAAGACCGCCTGCGCGGAGTCCCTGACCTGCCAGACGACGACGGCGGCCAGTTCGATCGGGTTGCCGTACGAGTCGTTGACCTTCAGGACCGCGGTCTCGTGGTTGCGGATCCGGGTGGAGATCTTGCGGCGGCTGGTGAACGGGTTCACCCAGCGCAGCCCGTCCTGGCGGATGGTGCCCTGGTAGCGGCCGAAGAGCTGGCAGACGCGGGCCTCGCCGGGGGCGACCTGGGTGAGGCCGAACATGGTGATGAAGGCGGCGATCGCGATCACCACACCGGCGCCGGTCAGGACGCCCGCCAGCGCGCCGCCGCTGTCCTTGGCCTTGGCGATGCCGACGATGAAGAGTGCGATGCCGCCGAACAGCACCGGTACGGCGATCAGCAGGAAGGGCAGTCCCGGCATGCCGGCGGCCACGCGTTCGGTGACATGCGGGGCGGGCATCTCGGGGATCTCGGACTGGAGATCGGTGGTGCGGTTCTCGGACATGGGTCCCCCGTTCACAGTGCTCGGCGCGCTCATTCGCCCGCCTAGCAAAGTGATAGCAGATTAATGCACGGAGGGCTATAGGCGCACGATGCAGCCCCGGGGCACGGAGGGGGGTAACACGTGCGCCGGGGCTGCGGTTTCGAGGGCGGAGGTGCTGCGGCGGCGGGGTCAGCCGCTCTTGACGGCGACCGAGATCCGGTCGCCGACCTCCTTGTCGATGGAGCGCCAGTACCGCAGCGCCCGTTCCAGGACGGGTGCGCTGACGCCCTTCAGCAGATGGCCGGAAACGTTCGTCACCAGCCGGGCGCGGGCATCGTCGTCGAGCACCTGCCGCACCTGCGTGCCGGCCTGTCCCCAGTCGTCGTCCTCGCGGTGCAGGGCGTACGCCTCCCGCACCATCTCGCCCGCGCTCGCCCAGCCCGCCGGCTCACCGAACCGCTCGGTGTCGGCGGCAGGACCCCGTAGGAGTTCGGCGCGTACACGGCGGCCGTACGGGACGGCTCGTACCGCATCGGGCCGTCCTTGGCGTACGAGTAGACCGGCGAGTGCGGCCGGTTCGGCGGCAGTTGGGCGTAGTTCGGGCCGATCCGGTACCGGTGGGTGTCCGGGTACGAGAAGAGCCGGCCGATCAGCATCTTGTCCGGGGACGGGCCGATGCCCGGCACCATGTTCGACGGCTCGAAGGCGGCCTGCTCGATGTGGACGAAGAAGTCCTCCGGGTTCCGGGCCAGCGTCATCCGGCCGACCTCGATCAGCGGGTAGTCGCCGTGCGGCCACACCTTGGTCAGGTCGAACGGGTTGAACCGGTAGCCGGCCGCGTCCTCGAACGGCATGACCTGCACCTTCAACGTCCACGAAGGGTGCTCGCCGCGCTTGATCGTCTCGAACAGATCGCGCCGGAAGGCATCGGGGTCCTCGCCGGCCAGCGCGTCCGCGTCGGCCTGGGTGAGGAAGCCGATGCCCTGGTCGGTGATGAAGTGGTACTTGATCCAGAACCGCTGTCCGGAGCCGTTGACCCACATGAAGGTGTGCGAGCCGTAGCCGTTCATGTGGCGGAAGTTCTTCGGGATGCCGCGGTCGCCCATCAGCCAGGTGACCATGTGCGCGGTCTCCGGGGAGAGCGTCCAGAAGTCCCACTGCATGTCGTTGTCGCGCATGCCGTTGTCGGCGCGGCGCTTCTGCGAGCGGATGAAGTCCTGGAACTTCTGCGGGTCGCGGACGAAGAACACCGGCGTGTTGTTGCCCACCAGGTCGTAGTTGCCCTGCTCCGTGTAGAACTTCAGCGCGAAGCCCCGCGGATCGCGCCAGGAGTCCGGGCTGCCCTGCTCGCCCGCGACGGTGGAGAAGCGGGCCAGCATCTCGGTGCGCCGGCCCGGCTGGAAGAGATCGGCCTTGGTGAACTGGCTGACGTCGTTCGTGACCTCGAAGCTGCCGTAGGCTCCGCTGCCCTTGGCGTGCACCACCCGCTCGGGGACCCGTTCACGGTTGAACTGGGCCATCTTCTCGATCAGGTAGTGGTCCTGCAGCAGGATCGGGCCGTCCGGGCCCACCGTGAGCGAATGCTCGTCGCTCTCCGCCGGGACACCGGCGTTGTTGGTGGTGTACGGGGTGCTCATCGCGTGTGTCTCCCGTTCGAGTCGAGAGTCCGGTACCGGGGCGTCGCTTCGACCACCCTTGCACCGAACCTCCCGCTCGGCACGCCGGGCGACAGCGGGGTGCCGGAGGCCGCGCGGCCTCCGGCACCCGGGCCCGGGTGCCGGGAACTACGGAATCGCCAGCTCGAACCAGACGACCTTGCCCGCACTCAGTCTTGTGGCCCCCACCGCTGAGCCATCCGGCTGACGAGATACAGGCCGCGGCCACCCTCGTCCTGCGGCTGCGCGTGCCGCATCTGCGGCAGCAGCGGCGCGTCGTCGCCGACCTCGCAGCGCAGCACGTCGGTGCGCAGCAGCCGCAGCGTGATGGGCCGCTCGGCGTACCGGACGGCGTTGGTGACGATCTCGCTGACCAGGAGTTCGGTCGGCTCGATCAGGTGCTCCAGATCCCAGCGGCGCAGCGCCTGGCGGGCGAGCCGCCGGGCCCGGCCGGCGGTCTGCGGCTGCGGCTCCAGGTACCAGTACGCCACGTCGCTCGGCGAGATCCCGTCGAAGCGGGCGGCGAGCAGCGCGATGTCGTCGTCCCGGTCGCCGGGGCCGAGGATCTCCAGGATCTCGTCGCAGAGCGGTTCCAGCGGCGGCGGCGACAGTACGGTCGCGGCGTCGTGCAGCCGCTCGCGCAGCAGCTCGATGCCGCCCCAGACGTCCCGCGTCCTGGACTCGACGAGGCCGTCGGTGTACAGCACGAGGGTCGCGCCCGCGGGCGCCGGCAGCTCGACCGCCTCGAACGGCACCCCGCCGACGCCGATCGGCGCGCCCGGCGGTACCCGCAGCACCTCGGCCAGGCCGTTGGCGTGCAGCAGGATGGGCGGCGGGTGGCCGGCGTTGGCCACCACCAGGCGGTGCGCGATCGGGTCGTAGACCGCGTACACGCAGGTCGCCATGCGGTCGCTGCCGAGCCGCTGGGCCTGCTCGTCCAGGTGGTACAGCACCTCCTGCGGCGCCAGGTCGAGCCCCGCGAGGGTCTGCACGGTGGTGCGCAGCTGGCCCATGATCGCCGCCGAGGTCATGGAGTGGCCCATGACGTCGCCGACGACGAGCGCGACGCGGCTGCCGGGCAGCGGGATCGCGTCGTACCAGTCACCGCCGACCCGGGCCGATTCGGCGGCCGGCAGATAGCGGCTGGCGAGCCGGACCCCGGTGGGCTGCGGCAGGGAATCGGGCAGCATCTCGCGCTGCAGCGCGTCCGCGATGTACGCCTCGCGTCCGTACAGCACCGCCTTGTCGACGCCGAGCGCCGTGTGGGTGGCGAGCTGGGCGGCGACCAGCAGGTCGTCGGACTCGAACGGCGGCCGGTCGGGACGGCGCAGCAGTACGGCCGCGCCGATGACCCGGCGGCGGCCGCGCAGCGGGGCGAGTATCGCGCGGCGTCCGGTCGGCAGGACGGGCGGGTGCAGCGGCCTGTCGCTCCTGGCGGCGCCCGGCTCGGGGTGTAATCCGGGCCGTTCACCCGGCCGGCCCGCGCCGGCGGAGGCCGAAGGACCCTCGCCGAAGCGCAGCAGCTCCTCCAGCGCGGCGGCGGACTGCGGGTGTTCCGCGAAGACCGGGCGTACGCCGCGCAGCACCTCGGCGAGCGGTCCGTCCAGCCGGACGAGGGTGCTCTCGGCGGCGCCGCCGTAGGCGGGCTCCGCGGGCACCGGGGCCAGCACGGTGCCGACGTAGGACTGCCCGCTGGGCTCGTCCAGGCCGCCGTCGGCGCGCCGCAGCCGGAGCACGAGCGGCCCTGACGGCCGTTCGTCGCCGACCGGCAGCGGGTCGCGGAGGTAGACCAGGATCGCGTCGGCGAACGCGGGGACGGCGGAGCGGCACAGGCCCAGCAGGATCTCGTCGAGGTCCAGACCGCGGGCGATCCGCCGGGTGGCCGCCCCGACGTACCGCAGCCGCTCGGCCTCCGAGATCGAGGACCCCGCCGTACGGGCGCCGAGGGTGCCGGAGGCGGGCGGGGCGGGCAGCGCGGAGGCCGCGGGCGGGGGCGGCGCCGCGGGGGTGGGTGCCAGCGCCGCGGCCGGCTCCTCGTGGCGCGGATGGCCGGCGGGCTCCATGGCGGCGCCCGCCGGGCCCTGGGTCCCGCGCGGCGGGGTGCTGGAGAACGACGCGTCGGGGCCGGGGTCGCGCCGGGGCGTGCCCGCGGCCTGCGCCGCCTGCCGGTCCCGTGCGGGACGGTCGTCGGGCAGTGCCTGGGGCGGCGAGGCGGGCTGGTCCTCCCGGTCGGAGCCCGGGGGCAGGCGGAAGCCGCCGCGCGGGTCCGGCAGCGGTGCCGGCAGGGCGGCATCCGGTCCCGGTTGCCGCGCCGGGGGCGGGGGCGTGCGATCCGTGGTCACGCGAGTCGTTCCATCCGGTTGTGCGCCACGCGCTGGCCGCGGCGGGGATTGGGCCGTGTCAGGCGCGTCGTCGGCAGTAGAGGAAGAGCTGCTCCTCCGGCGGCACGTCGGTGCTCGCCGGTGCATAGGCGTACGACTCCTCCTCGATCACCTCGAAGCCCGCGTCCGCCACTACCTGGTGCAAATCATCCCGTAGATAACCGGATACCCGGATGGTGTTACCAAGGAACGGGATTGCGAAGTCGTCCACATCCGCTTCGACCATCGAGAGGATGAAGAGACCCGCGGGCTCCAGCAGATCATGGATGGCCCGCAATGCGTAGGGAATCTCCGCGCGCGGCAGCATCAGCAGGGAGAAGAAGGCCGCGACCCCGTCGAAACGTCCGAGGTCGAGGGTGCCGCCGGGGCGCAGATCGGCGATGTCGCCCTGGTGGAACTCGGCCTCCGGCACGTACCGCGCGGCCAGCGCGAGCATGCCGGCGGACAGATCGACGCCGACGACCCGGTGTCCGGCCCCGGCGAGCTGCCGGGTGCTGGGCAGGCCGGTGCCGCAGCCCAGGTCGAGCACCCGCGATCCGGCGGGCAGCGTCTCCGCCAGCCACCGGCCGGCGGTGAGCTGGCCGTCCTTGTGGGGAAACGCTTCGTCGTACCGGTCGCCGATCGCGTCGAACGCCTCGGCCTGGCCGCCGCGGTCCCGCTTTATGTCCTCGTAGCCGCCGGTTCCCACTGCCTCGGTCCTCCTTGGTGCGCGTGGCTTGATGACTTGGCGTCAGGCTCTGGGTGCTGGTTGGGAATTGCGCGGTGTTGCGGAGCACGATCCTACGTTTGACGACCCGGGGCGCATCAAGGGGCTCACGAGGTCACTTTGCCGGACGGTTCCAGTCGTCCGGGAGTGACGGTACCGGCCAGCCGGGATCCGGGCGCCAGTCCTCCCAGCCGTCCCGGAAGGGCCGGCCCCAGGACCTGATGACCCCGGCCGCCTCCAGTCCGGCCGACCGTACCCGCTCGGCGCGTTCGGCGGGCATAAGGCCCGCGAGCTGCGCCTGGGCGAATTCGTCCTCGTCGAGCCAGTGCCAGCTGCGGTCCGGGCGGACCGCGATGTCGAGGAAGTGGTCCTCGGAGTCCAGACCGCCGGACCAGCGCCGGCGCGGCTCCTCCAGGTTCACGTACCAGTTCTTGAAATGCCACCTTTTGTCCCAGAAGAGCCAGACCGACCAGGGCTCGCCGGGGTGTGCGATCTTCAGCACACCCGCGCCCCACCACTGCTCGACGCGCGTAGTGCGCGGCTTGAGATAGCGGGTGGCGAGCGGCTCCCGGTGGATCGGCGAGCCATCGGTGAGCACCGGCTTCACACAGGAGGTACCGGGCGCCATCCAGACCGCGAGCAGCTCGGCGTCATCGCGCACGACGGTCACCGGGCGGCAGATGTGCAGCTCGTCGGTGCCGTTGCCCCGATAACGCCACAACACTTGCTCACCCGGCGACCAGTAGCCGCTGGTACCCGGCCCGTTTCCGTCAAGAAGAGTGTCGGCTGTCATGAACAGATCTTACGGATCAGCCCTTAAGGATGGGTCATGCGCAGCACATCCAGCGCCGCGTCCAGCTGCTCCTCGGTCAGTTTTCCCTGTTCGACATAGCCCAGCTCGATCACCACGTCCCGGATGCGCTTACGCTCCGCGACGGCTTTCTTGGCGACCTTGGCCGCCTCCTCATAACCGATGTACTTGTTCAGCGGGGTGACCACCGACGGCGAGGACTCCGCGTACTCACGGGCCCGCTCGACATTGGCGGTGATGCCGTCGACCGTGCGGTCGGCGAGCAGCCGGGAGACGTTGGCGAGCAGCCGGACGGATTCCAGCACGTTCCTGGCGATGACCGGGAGCATCACGTTGAGCTCGAAGTTCCCGGCGGCGCCGGCCATCGTGATCGTCAGGTCGTTGCCGGCGACCTGGGCCGCGACCATCAGCACGGCCTCCGGGATCACCGGGTTGACCTTGCCCGGCATGATCGACGAGCCCGGCTGGAGATCCGGCAGGTTGATCTCGGCCAGCCCGGTACGCGGTCCCGACGCCATCCAGCGCAGATCGTTGGAGATCTTGGTGAGGCCGACCGCGACGGTCTTGAGCTGCCCCGACATCTCGACGATGCCGTCCCGGGCGCCCTGCGCCTCGAAGTGGTCGCGCGCCTCGGTCAGCGGCAGCCCGGTGGTCCGCGCCACCTCGGCGATCACCGCGGCCGAGAAACCGGGCGGGGTGTTGATGCCGGTGCCGACCGCGGTGCCGCCGAGCGGCAGCTCCGCCAGCCGGGGCAGCGCGCCCAGCAGCCGCTCGACGCCGTACCTGACCTGGGCCGCGTAGCCGCCGAACTCCTGGCCCAGCGTGACGGGCGTGGCGTCCATCAGATGCGTACGGCCGGACTTCACGACGTCCGCGAACTCGGCCGCCTTGCGTTCCAGGGACTCCGCGAGGTGCTCCAGCGCGGGCACGAGGTCGCGGGTGACGGCGGCGGTGGCCGCGATGTGGATGGACGACGGGAACACGTCGTTGGACGACTGGGACGCGTTGACGTGGTCGTTCGGATGCACGTCACGGCCCAGCCGCTCCGTCGCCAGCGTCGCGATGACCTCGTTGGCGTTCATGTTGGAGGACGTGCCGGAGCCGGTCTGGAAGACGTCGATGGGGAACTGGTCGTCCCACCGGCCGTCCACCACCTCGGCCGCCGCCTCCTGGATCGCCTCGGCGATGTCCTTGTCCAGGACGCCGAGTCCGGCGTTCACCTTCGCGGCTGCCGCCTTGATCCGGGCCAGTGCCTCGATGTGCGCGCGCTCGATCTGCTGGCCGGAGATCGGGAAGTTCTCCACCGCCCGTTGGGTCTGGGCCCGCCATTTCGCGTCCGCGGGCACCCGTACCTCGCCCATCGAATCGTGCTCGATCCGGAAAGGCCGGTCCTGGGACGACTCCTCGGGCATGGCTGGATTCCTTTCCTCGGCAACTCCGCGACAACATTCCCATTGTCGTACTACTTCCAAGTAACACCCATCAGTAGGACAGTGCCGTAGCCCATTTCATTCCTGTGGAAGGAGCGACGTATGCGCATGTCGAGAAAGAGACGTTGTCGTGCCGCCGGGACGGTGCTGGCCGTCCTCGCGACCGTCCTCGCGGGCGGTGCCGGTCTGACCACCACGGCCTCCGCGGCCCCGCAGAACAGCACCGTCAAGCCGCTCTCCGCCGACCTCGAGCAGATCCGCGCCGCCGAGGCGACGGCCCTGTACGGGAGTCCGGCGATCCGGCCGGTGGCCGACCGCAAGACCGGGCTGATCTCGCTGGGGGACAGCGAGATATCCGGCGAGGGCGTCGGCACCTACGAGGCGGGTACGGACGGCCCCACGAACTGGTGCCACCGCTCCCCGGACTCCGCGATCCACCGCACCGGCATCCCCGCCGACGAGACGTACAACGTCGCCTGCTCCGGCGCCTACACCGGCAACATCAGGATCGGCGGCAGCAAGCAGTACGCGGACGAGCTGGTGCAGAGCGACAGCCTCGCCATCAAGGCCCGCAACACGAAGATCAAGATGGTGCTGCTGGTCGCGGGCGCCAATGACGACCTGCAGTTCGGACCCGTCATCACCGACTGCGTGGAGCGCTGGTTCCTGCTGCAGGGCAGCTGCGACTCCAAGTACTCGCCCGGCTGGCAGGCCCGCGTCGACGGACTGGTGCCCAAGGTCGAGGGGACCGTGCAAGACCTGCGAACGGTCATGCGCGACGCCGGCTACGCGGACGCCGACTACAAGCTCGTGGTGATGGGCTACCCCAGCCCGATGAGCCCCGACATCTACGACAACCCCGGCTTCCCCGGCAAGATCCCCGGCGGCTGCACCGGCTACGACACGGACCTCGCCTGGGGCCGGAACTACGCCGTACCCACCTTCGAACTCGGCATGCGGCAGGCCGCCGAGGCCTCCGGGGCGGTGTACCTCGACAACTCCCGGCTCTTCCACGGGCATGAGGCGTGCACGGACAACACCTGGGCGCGCGGCCTGGTCGTGAACATCACCAACCCGTTCCCGCCCGACGCCAACTCCGTACGCCAGTCCTTCCACCCGAACGCCCGCGGCCACGCCGCCTTCGCGTCGTGCCTGACCCAGCTCTACAACTCCGGCTACCAGGAAGCCGGTTGCGCCGACCCGGCCAGCACCGGCACTCCGGTGCTCCACCAGGGCGCCTGGGACGACGCGTTCAAGCCGGTCACCAACGCGGCCACCGGCCAGTGCATGGACGCCAACGGCGGCTCGTCGCGCAACAACACCGCGCTGCTCGGCTGGAGCTGCCACGGCGGCCGCAACCAGTCGTTCGCGTACGACACCCAGTACCAGTCGCTGCACATCGCGCTCAGCCAGGACCGGTGCATGGACGTCCCGGCCTCGAACTACAGCGCCGGAACCGGCCTCATCCTGTGGGACTGCCACGGCGGTGCCAACCAGCGGTTCACCATGACGGCGGGCACCATCCGCCCGGTGGCGGCCACCGGCCTGTGCGTGACCCAGAGCGCCGCGAGTTCGCCGCTGAAACTGGCGGCCTGCGACGGCTCCGCGAGCCAGCACTTCGCGTAACGGCTCGCACCGCACCACGGACGGGCCCCGCCGATGGAGCGGCGGGGCCCGTCCGTGCTGCTGTTGTCCTCAGGATCGGAGCGTCAGCCCCGGCGGCCGATCGAGAGCACCGGGCCCGACGGGTCCGTGAAGAAGTCGTTGCCCTTGTCGTCGACGACGATGAACGCGGGGAAGTCCTCGACCTCGATCTTCCAGACCGCTTCCATGCCCAGTTCCGCGTACTCCAGGACGTCGACCTTCTTGATGCAGTCCTGCGCGAGCCGCGCCGCCGGGCCGCCGATCGAGCCGAGGTAGAAACCGCCGTGCGCCTTGCACGCGTCGGTCACCTGCTTCGAGCGGTTGCCCTTGGCGAGCATGACGAACGAACCGCCGGCCGCCTGGAACTGCTCGACGTACGCGTCCATCCGGCCCGCCGTGGTGGGGCCGAACGAGCCGGAGGCGAAGCCCTCGGGGGTCTTGGCCGGGCCCGCGTAGTAGACGGGGTGGTCGTGCAGGTACTGCGGCATGGACTCGCCCGCGTCCAGCCGCTCCTTGATCTTGGCGTGCGCGATGTCACGGGCCACGACGAGCGTGCCGGACAGCGACAGCCGGGTCTTGACCGGGTACTTGGACAGCTCGGCGCGGATGTCCGCCATCGGCCGGTTCAGATCGACGCGCACCACGTCGTCGTCCAGGTGCTCGTCCGTGGTCTCCGGGAGGAAGCGCGCCGGGTCGGTCTCCAGCTGCTCCAGGAAGACGCCCTCGGCGGTGATCTTCGCGACGGCCTGCCGGTCGGCCGAGCAGGACACCGCGATGGCGACGGGCAGCGACGCGCCGTGCCGGGGCAGCCGCACCACGCGTACGTCGTGGCAGAAGTACTTGCCGCCGAACTGCGCGCCGATGCCGATCTTCTGCGTCAGCTCGAAGACCTTCTCCTCCAGGCCCTTGTCCCGGAAGCCGTGCCCATCCGGCGAGCCCTCGCCCGGCAGCTCGTCCAGGTAGTGCGCGGAGGCGTACTTGGCGGTCTTCAGCGCGAACTCCGCGCTGGTGCCGCCGACCACGATCGCCAGATGGTACGGCGGGCAGGCCGCGGTACCGAGCGAGCGGATCTTCTCCTCCAGGAACTTCATCATGGAGGCCTCGTTGAGGACCGCCTTCGTCTCCTGGTAGAGGAACGACTTGTTGGCGCTGCCGCCGCCCTTCGCCATGAACAGGAACTTGTACGCGCCGCCGTCGGTCGCGTACAGCTCGATCTGGGCGGGCAGGTTCGAGCCGGTGTTCTTCTCGTCCCACATGGTCAGCGGGGCCATCTGCGAGTACCGCAGGTTGAGCTTGGTGTACGCGTCGTAGATGCCGTGCGACAGCGCCGCCTCGTCACCGCCGGAGGTCAGCACGTTCTGGCCGCGCTTGCCCATCACGATCGCCGTGCCGGTGTCCTGGCACATGGGCAGCACGCCGGCCGCCGCGATGTTCGCGTTCTTCAGCAGGTCCAGCGCGACGAAGCGGTCGTTCGGCGACGCCTCGGGGTCGTCGAGGATCCGCCGCAGCTGGGTGAGGTGGGCCGGCCGCAGGTAGTGCGAGATGTCGTGCATCGCCTCGGCGGCGAGCGTCCGCAGCGCCTCCGGCTCGACCTTGAGGAAGGTGCGCCCGTCCGCCTCGACGGTGCTCACACCCTCGGAGGTGATCAGCCGGTACGGCGTCGTGTCCTCGCCGAGCGGGAGGAGATCCGTATAGGAGAACTCGGGCATTTTGGGGGGCTTCCTCACTCGGCTGGTCATTCGGCGGCGTCGACGAACGCCCTCCAGCGTAGAGCCCGCCGGCCGTCCGATCGTTGTGAGGTAGGGCTCACCCGCACTAGTCGCGATCTATCGCGTTTGTGTACGGTGGGCGGGTGGATGAATCGCAGCTCCAGAAGAAGTCGCAGCAGCCGGTGCCGATGCACAAGCCGACCACCGAAGCGGAGCTGCGCGCGTCCGATGCCGACCGTGACCGCATTTCCGACATTCTCCGCGATGCGCTGGCCGAGGGCCGGTTGAGCGCGGAGGAGCACTCGGAACGCCTCGACCATGTCTATGCCGCCAAGACGCTGGGCGAGCTGGAACCGCTGGTGCGGGACCTGCCGGCGACCCGGGAGGGCGGGCCGCGGCCGCTCGCGCCGCTGGCCGATCCGTCGTCGCCCGTCGTGGCCGAGAATCTCGTCGCGGTCTTCGGCGGCGCCGCCCGCAAGGGGCGCTGGCTCGTCGGCCGGCGCACCAACGCCTTCGCCTGCTTCGGCGGTGTGGAGATCGATCTGACCGAGGCCGTCTTCCAGCATCAGCAGATCGTGATCCATGCCACCGCGATCTTCGGAGGCGTCGAAGTACGCGTCCCGGAGAACGTCACTCTGCGTGGCAGCGGGACCGGGATCTTCGGTGGTTTCGAGGTCAAGACGTACGAGGCCCCGGATCCGAACGCACCGGTCGTCATCGTCACCGGCACCGCCATCTTCGGTGGCGTCGAGGCGAAGGCGAAGCGCGGGAAGCGCCTCAAGGAATGGATCAACAAGCGCCTCGACGGGTAGGGATGGGGCGGTCGCACTCCCGCATCATGCCGCGCGTTCACGCCATGCATGGTGCGGGTTTACGCCCCGCGCAAGCTGGCTGGTTTTGGCCACTGGCCAGTGTTCATCAGGGGTGTTGTTCGGTGGTCCGGATCGGACGATCGCCAATGCGCGCCCCAGTCGGACAGATGTTCGACAAAAGGGCCCTGGTGGCGAACACGGTCCGCATGAACACGCGCACAGCGGGTAGGGCTTCGACCACGTCACTCGCCTGGTTCCTCCCCGTTGCGACCCCCTGGAACAGCACGCGTGGAGCTCACCCGCGGTGACGGGCAAGGGTGACAAACGCCGAGCCGTCGTCAGGAGTATCCCGTGCTTCAACCGATCGAGCCCGTCAAGGACACTGCCCTCCCGCCGAGTCACCCACGGGATCTGGCAGGCCCATGGCACTCGGAGGCGGCGTGCCGCAGTGATGAGGCGGGATTGTTCTTCGCCCCGTCCAAAGAGCCGACAGCGGCGCGGCTGTCCCGTGAGGAGAACGCTAAGCGGGTGTGCGCCCGCTGCCCGGTGATGCTGGAATGCCGGGAACACGCGCTGCGGCAGCCCGAACCGTACGGCGTGTGGGGTGGTCTGACCGCCGCCGAACGCCGGGTCGTCCTCGCCCGCAGGCGCCGCCGCGAGGCGGAACTGCCGCGGACGGACCGGATCGCCGCCGCAGGCTGAACGGACGAACGGGCCGGGTCCGCCGCGTCAGTCGGCGGGCCCCGGCCCGTACGTTTTCTCCGCCGCCCTCGCGCCTGCCCAGGGCGCTCAGCGGCGATTCAGCGGGTGCTTCGGCGCGTGCCGGGTGCCGGCCGCGCGCTCAAGCGGTTGCGCCGGTCTCAGCGCGCGCGGTCGAAGTCGATCGCGCTGTACGCGCGCAGCTTCGACAGCCGGTGCGTCGAGGAGATCTGCCGGATCGTGCCGGACTTGGAGCGCACCACCAGCGACTCGGTGGTGGCGGTCTCGGCGCGGTAGCGGACGCCCTGGAGCAGCTCGCCGTCCGTGATGCCGGTCGCGACGAAGAACACGTTGTCCCCGCTGACCAGGTCGTTGGTGTGCAGCACCCGGTCCAGGTCGTGGCCCGCGTCGAGCGCCCGCTGGCGCTCGGCGTCGTCCTTCGGCCACAGCCGGCCCTGGATCGTGCCGCCGAGGCACTTGATCGCACAGGCGGCGATGATGCCCTCCGGCGTGCCGCCGATGCCCATCAGCATGTCCACGCCGGTGCCGTCGCGCACGGCCATGATGGCGCCCGCGACATCGCCGTCCGCGATGAACTTGATGCGTGCGCCGGTCTCCCGGATCTCCTTGACCAGCCCGTCGTGGCGCGGCCGGTCGAGGATCATGACGGTGACGTCCTCGGGCGCGCTGTGCTTCGCCTTGGCGACCCGGCGGATGTTCACCGCCGCGGGCGCCATGATGTCGACGTAGTCGGCGGCCTCGGGGCCGGTGACCAGCTTGTCCATGTAGAAGACGGCCGACGGGTCGAACATCGTGCCGCGGTCGGCCACGGCGAGCACGGCCACCGCGTTGGACATGCCCTTGGCGGTGAGCGTCGTCCCGTCGACGGGGTCCACGGCGACGTCGCACTCCGCACCGGTGCCGTCGCCGATCCGCTCGCCGTTGTAGAGCATGGGGGCGTCGTCCTTCTCGCCCTCACCGATGACGACGACGCCGTTCATCGAGACGGTGGAGACGAGCGTCCGCATCGCCTTCACCGCGGCGCCGTCCGCGCCGTTCTTGTCACCACGGCCGACCCAGCGACCGGCGGCCATGGCGGCCGCCTCGGTCACCCGGACGAGTTCCAGGGCAAGGTTGCGATCAGGGGCCTCGGGACTCACTTCGAGCTGGGGCGGCAAATGCTGTTCGGTCATCACAGCGCACCTTTCTGTACGAGGACGGCCGGAAAAGAGGGTGCTGTGACCTTATCGGGTCATCGCGAATATGAGCAGGGCGCACGTCACATGAGCGGCGCCCCCCGCGGCCTGGGCGGCGTGTCCCGGGCCGGGGCCGCGCGGCGCGCCCTGGTGCCCCGGCGGCCGACCCCCGGGCCCGGGCGCCGCCCGGCATGGGGGACCATAGGTGCGTGGCAAACAAGCGTGGCAATCAGACGGTGCGGGACCTGGTCCTGTCGATGGTGGTGCTCGGCGTCGTCGTCGCGTTCATCTACATCTTCATCCCGCACGACACCAACGCGGACCCGGTCAAGCCGATCGGCTTCCAGACCGAGCTGAGCCAGGCGCGGCGCGACGCGCCCTTCCCGGTGGCCGCGCCCGAAGGGCTCGGCAAGGACTGGCGCCCGACGACGGTCACGTACGACGCCCAGGACGCCAAGGCAGTCGAATGGCACCTCGGCTTCGTCGACCCGCAGAACGAGTACGCGGCCGTGGAGCAGGGCAACGGCCCGGCGGCGAAGTTCATCGCGGACAAGAGCAAGCGCGCGGTGCGGGACGGGAACCGTACGGTCACCGTCGCCGGGGTGGCGTGGGACCGGTACAAGGGCCCGAAGTACAACGCGCTGGTGCGGGTGGAGAAGGGCGTCACCACGATGATCACCGGCACCGCCCCCGACGAGCAGCTCGCCGAGCTGGCGGCCGCGCTCAAGGCGTCCTGACGCACACGGCGCAGGGGGCTTGGCGCACGAATGGTTCCTGACGCACGAATGGTTCTTGACGCACGAACGCCGGGCGGCCCGTGACGGGCGCCCGGCGTTCGGGAGTGTGCGGCGGGATCAGACGGTCGTGACGACCTCGTCGTAGGCCAGACGGGGGCTGCGGGTCGGGAACCAGGAGTCGGTGCCGGGCTTGCCGATGTTCACCACGGCGAGGACCGAGTGGTCACCCTCGGGGAAGAACTCCTTGTCGATGCCCGCGGCGTCGAAGCCGGTCATCGGGCCGGCGGCCAGGCCGGCGGCGCGGATGCCCAGGATGAAGTAGCCGGCCTGCAGCGAACCGTTGAGGGTGGCGGCCTGCTCGCGCACGGAACGCTCGGAGAAGAAGAGGTCCTTCGCCTGCGGGAAGTGCGGGAACTGGGTCGGCAGCTCCTCGTGGAACTCGTTGTCCGCGGCGAGGATCGCGACCAGCGGGGCAGCGGAGGTCTTCGGCTGGTTGCCCTCGGCCATGTGCTTCACGAGGCGCTCGCGGCCCTCGGCGGAACGGACCAGGACGATGCGCAGCGGCTGCTGGTTGAACGCGGTCGGCGCGTACTTGACCAGGTCGTAGATCGCCTGGATCTGCTCGTCGGTCACCGGCTCGTCGGTGAAGGTGTTGGCCGTGCGGGCCTCACGGAAGAGCAGGTCCTGGGCGGAGGCGTCGAGTACGAGAGACATAAGAACCTCTTACGGAATCGTGGCATATTGCGCCGATCGGGCACGTCGCGAACACTCTCATCAACCTGTGTGAAAGTTCAACGATTCCTGGGTTCGAGGTGACGCTCGTCACATGAACGCCAAATCCACCGGTGCTCGACCGGTCAAGCGACCGCCCCGCCACGTCACTCCGCGGCGGACTCCTCGTCCGGCCCCTCGGCGAGCGCCGCGTCCAGCCGGGCCCGCGCGCCCTCCAGCCAGCGGCGGCACACCCGCGCGAGCTCCTCGCCGCGCTCCCAGAGCGCCAGCGACTCCTCCAGCGTCGAGCCGCCGGCCTCCAACCGCCGTACGACGTCGACGAGCTCGTCCCGCGCCTGCTCGTATCCCAGCGTGTCCTGTTCTGCCATGGTCACAGCCTAGGCGGGAGGTACGACAGCGCCGGTGACCTTCACCAGGAACGCACCGCCGGAGACCCGGGCGCGCAACTCCTCGTCCGCCGCCACCTCGTCGGGGCCGCGCACCACGGAACCGTCCTCGCGCTGCAGCACCGCGTAGCCGCGCTGCAGGGTCGCGGCGGGGGAGAGGGCCACCACCCGCGCCCGGGTGTGCTCCAGCTCGCCGTCGGCCCGGTCCAGCAGATGCCGCAGCGTCCGGCGGCTGCGGTCCAGCAGCGCGTCGACCTGCTCCTCGCGGTGCTCGACCATCGTGTGCGGCCGGGCCATGGACGGCCGGCTGAGCGCCGCGTCCAGACCGCGCTGCTCACGGTCCAGCAGGCCGGTCACGACGCGCAGTGCCCGCAGCCCCAGATGCTCCACCCGGGTCAGCTCCTCGCCCACGTCCGGGACCACCCGCTTCGCCGCGTCCGTCGGGGTCGACGCCCGCAGGTCCGCCACCAGGTCCAGCAGCGGCGAGTCCGGCTCGTGCCCGATCGCCGACACGACCGGGGTGACGCACGCGGCCACCGCCCGCACCAGCTGCTCGTCGGAGAACGGCAGCAGGTCCTCCACGCTGCCGCCGCCGCGCGCCACGATGATCACGTCGACCTCGGCATGCGCGTCCAGCTCGCGCACCGCCTCCACCACCCGGGGCACCGCCTGCGCGCCCTGCACCGGCACATTGCGCACCTCGAAGCGGACGGCGGGCCAGCGCAGCCGCGCGTTCTCCAGCACATCACGCTCCGCCGCCGAAGCGCGGCCGGTCACCAGCCCGATGCACTGCGGAAGGAAGGGCAGCGGGCGCTTGCGGTCCAGCGCGAACAGACCCTCCGCCGCCAGCGCCTTCTTCAGCTGCTCCAGGCGGGCCAGCAGCTCCCCGACGCCGACCGGCCGGATCTCCGTCGCCCGCAGCGACAGCTGCCCGCGCGGGCCGTACCACTCGGGTTTGGCGAACAGCACGACGCGGGCGCCCTCGCCGACCACGTCGGCGATCTGGTCGAACACCGCCCGGAAGCACGTCACGGAGATCGAGATGTCGTGCGACGGGTCGCGCAGCGTCAGGAACACCACGCCCGCGCCCGGCCGCCGCGACAGCTGGGTGATCTGCCCCTCCACCCAGACGGCGCCGAGCCGGTCCACCCACCCGCCGATCAGCCGTGACACTTCGCCGACGGGGATCGGCGTATCCGCCGACGTACTCAGAGCCATGTGCCGAGCGTATCGGCCGCCGCCGACAGCGGGATTTCCTTCCGGCCGCGGTGTGTACGGCGACACGAAGGTGACGGCTATCGCTGCGGCCCGGTCCGCTATCGCTCCGGCCCGGTCCGCCGCCGGGAGAGCTGGACGGCCAGCACGATCAGGCCGGCGGCCAGCCAGACGGCCCCGACGACCTGGGCGGAGCCCGCGGCCTCGACGATCACGGCGACGGTGATCGCGAGGCCGAGCAGCGGGACGACGATGTGGCGCAGCACGCTGGGCGGCCCCTCCCGGCGGCGGACGGCGAACCAGCCGACGACCGACAGGTGCAGCAGCGCGAAGGCGGTGAGCGCGCCGATGTCGACGACCGAGACGAGCCGGTCCAGTCCGTCGTCGCGGCGGGCCGCCCAGACCGCGGCGACCAGGGTGACGACCGCCGCGAACAGCAGCGCCCGCCGGGGCACCCCGCTGCCCGCGTCGACCTTGGACAGCGGTCCCGGCAGCCGCCGGTCGCGGGCCATCGCGAAGAGCAGCCGGCCCGCGGCCGCCTGCCCGGCGAGCGCCGCGAAGGCCGCACCGATGGCCTTGCTGACGGCGACGAGGTCGTGCAGCCAGCCGCCGACGGCCGCGTCCACGGTGTCGTAGAACGCGGACCCCTGCCCGGCCGGCTTCGCGGCCAGCTCGGCCGCGGACATCGGGGCGAGCAGCGCCGCCAGATACGTCTGCACGAGGAACAGCACACCCGCCATGACGAGGCAGAACAGCACGGCCCGCGCGACCTTCGCCGAGCCGCCCGCCGCCTCCTCGGCGAACGAGGCGATGGCGTCGAAGCCCAGATACGACAGCACCGCGACGGACACCGCGCCCAGCACCGCACCCAGGGAGAACGCGCCCTGGCCGGAGAAGGGCGAGGCCCAGCCGCGCTGCGCCCCGTCCGTGCCGAGCACCACGACCGCCGACACCACGAAGATCAGCAGCACCACGATCTCCAGGGCGAGCACGAGGAAGCCGACCGCCGCCGCGGCCCGCACCCCCCACAGGTTGAGCCCGGTCGTCACCACGACCGCGATCGTCGTCCACACCCACTGCGACACCGACGGCACCAGCGCGTGCATGGCGATCCCGGAGAACAGATAGGCCACCGCGGGGATCAGCAGATAGTCGAGCATCGCCATCCAGCCGGCGATGAAGCCGGGCCCCTCACCGAGCCCGGCCCGCGCGTACGCGAAGACCGAGCCGGCCTGCGGGACGACCCGCACCATCTGCGCGTAGCTGAACGCGGTGAACGCCATCGCGACCGTCGCGAACACATAGACCAGCGCGACCGCCCCGTGCGACTTGGCGTCCAGCGCGCCGAACACGCCGACGGGCGCCATCGGGGCGATGAAGAGCATCCCGTAAACGACGAGGTCACGGAAGCCGAGGCTGCGCCGCAGGGCGCCGTCGTCGGCCTGCGCCCTGCCGTCCGGGGGAGCGGGGATCGGTGCGCTCATGCCCCTCAGCTTGCGTGAATCGTGCCGCGCCCACGAACGGAGCGGAGCCGGGCGGACACGTCCCCCGGTGCCGCCGGGCGGCCTTCCTCGGACCGGTCGGCCGCCCCGTACCATGGCTGACATGACTGCTACGACTGCCCGACGCGTCCTGCTCGCAGCCCCCCGCGGATACTGCGCAGGCGTGGACCGCGCCGTGATCACCGTCGAGAAGGCACTGGAGCAGTACGGAGCGCCGATCTATGTGCGCAAAGAGATCGTGCACAACAAATACGTGGTCCAGACCCTGCAGAAGAAGGGCGCGATCTTCGTCGACGAGACGGAGGAGGTGCCCGAGAACGCCATCGTGATCTTCTCGGCGCACGGTGTCGCCCCCGTCGTCCACGAGGAGGCCGCGCAGCGCAGCCTGGCCTCGATCGACGCGACGTGCCCGCTGGTCACCAAGGTGCACAAGGAAGCCGTCCGGTTCGCGAACGAGGACTACGACATCCTGCTGATCGGCCATGAGGGCCATGAAGAGGTCGTCGGCACCATGGGTGAGGCCCCGGAGCGCATGACGCTTGTCGACGGCCCCGCCGACGTGGCGAACGTCGAGGTCCGCGACGAGAGCAAGGTCGTCTGGCTCTCCCAGACCACGCTCTCCGTCGACGAGACGATGGAGACCGTCGACGCCCTCAAGGAGCGCTTCCCCAACCTGATCAGCCCCCCGAGCGACGACATCTGCTACGCCACGCAGAACCGCCAGGTCGCGGTGAAGCAGATCGGCGCGGAGGCGGAGCTGGTCATCGTCGTCGGCTCCAAGAACTCGTCGAACTCTGTTCGGCTGGTCGAGGTCGCCCTGCAGGCCGGTTCCCGGGCCTCGTACCTGGTGGACTTCGCCGACGAGTGTGACGAGGCGTGGCTGGAGGGTGTGACCACGGTCGGCGTCACCTCGGGCGCCTCCGTCCCGGAGATCCTCGTCGAGGGCGTGCTGGACTGGCTGGCCGAGCGCGGCTTCGGCGATGTGGAGATCCTCCGGTCGGCGGAGGAGAGCATCGTTTTCTCGCTGCCGAAGGAATTGCGGCGTGACCTGCGTGCGGAGACCGCCCCCGGGGCATCTGCCCAGGGGTGAGCCGAACGGCTCACGTGCCGAGGGGTGAGCCGGACGGTTCACGCTTAGCGTGGAGGTCATGAACGTGTTCGGCGTGGACATCGGTGGCACAGGCATCAAGGGCGCTCCGGTCGATCTGGAGCGCGGCGATCTGGCGGAAGTGCGCTGCAAGGTGTCGACTCCGCACCCGGCCACACCGGACGCCGTGCTCGACGGCGTCCAGCAGGTCGTGGAGCATTTCGGCTGGTCGGGGCCGGTCGGGGTGACCTTCCCCGGGGTCGTGGTGGACGGGGTGACCCGGACCGCGGCCAACGTCGACTCCGACTGGATCGGCAAGGACGCCCGCGCCCTGATCTCGGAGCGGCTGGGCATGCCCGTGGCCGTCCTGAACGACGCGGACGCGGCCGGCATGGCCGAGATGACCTTCGGCGCCGGCCGGGGCCGCGGCGGGACGGTGATCCTGCTGACGCTGGGCACCGGCATCGGCAGCGCGGTCTTCGTCGACGGGCACCTGCTGCCCAACACCGAGCTGGGCCATCTGGAGCTGCACGGCCATGACGCGGAGAAGCGCGCGTCGGTCAAGGCCCGCGAGGACGACGACCTCAGCTGGGAGCACTGGGCGCACCGGCTGACGAAGTACCTCGCCCATGTGGAGATGCTGTTCTCGCCCGAGCTGTTCGTGATCGGCGGCGGGGTGAGCCGCAAGGCGGAGAAGTTCCTGCCGCTGATCGAGGGGATCAGCGCCGAGATCGTCCCTGCTGGTCTGCAGAACAACGCGGGGATCGTCGGAGCCGCCATGAACGCCGCAAAGCTCTGACGCCGACGATGCCGGCGGCCAGCAGCGTGCCGGTGTAGAGCCAGCCGGTCAGCAGGGCCAGACCGGTGAACATGCCCAGCAGATGGCCGACGAAGCCGCCTCCGTTGTCGTCACCGGTGAGCGCGATGGCGGTGGCGAACGCGATGGGGGCGGCGATCGGCGCCGCCACCAGGTCGTACGGCCGGACGTACAGCCCCGCCGTGACGCACACCGCGACGAACACCAGCCCGAAGAAGACCCCGGGCCCGTCGAAGAGCAGGGCGTCCAGCGCGCCGCCGGTCACCGTGACGACGACGGTCAGCAGCCCCGTCCCCAGCCCGGTGAGCTTCGGCTGGGCCTGCGGCAGCCGCACCACCCGGGCGAGCGCCGTGATCGTGGGTGCGAGCGAGGCCAGCGGCCGGCGCCGGGCCGACCGGTAGACCACCGAACCCCCCACCGTGCCCGTGGGGCGGGCCGGCCTGGGCAGCCGGGGCCTGCCCTGGGCGTCTCTGCTGCCGTTCCCGGTGCCGTTTCTGGTGCTGTTCCTGGTGCCGGTGCGCGCACTGTGTTGCTCCACCCACTCAAAGTAGGCGGACGACCCCGGGTATGCCCTGGCAGGACACGCCTTTGCCCGGTCCTTGGCCTTCTGTTCGACGGCGACGGGTCGGGCCCGCGCTCGCCCCGTAGACTGGTGGATCGGTCCCTGGACCACTCCACTCTCCTCGCTCCTCTCGTTACGGGAAGTCGCCACGTGTCGCTCACGATCGGAATCGTCGGTCTGCCGAATGTCGGCAAGTCGACCCTTTTCAACGCCCTGACCAAGAACGACGTGCTGGCGGCCAACTACCCGTTCGCCACCATCGAGCCGAACGTGGGCGTCGTCGGCGTCCCCGACCCGCGCCTCGCCCAGCTCGCCAAGATCTTCGGCTCGCAGAAGCTGCTCCCCGCCACGGTCGACTTCGTCGACATCGCGGGCATCGTGCGCGGCGCGAGCGAGGGTGAGGGCCTGGGCAACAAGTTCCTGGCGAACATCCGCGAGTCGGATGCGATCTGCCAGGTCATCCGGGCCTTCAAGGACGAGAACGTCGTACACGTCGACGGCAAGGTCTCGCCCAAGGACGACATCGAGACGATCAACACCGAGCTGATCCTCGCGGACATGCAGTCCGTCGAGAAGGCCGTCCCGCGCCTCACCAAGGAGGCCCGCCTCCAGAAGGAGAAGGCCGCCGTCCTGGCCGCGGTCCTGGACGCCCAGAAGATCCTCGAAGAGGGCCGCACCCTCTACTCCGCCGGCATCCACGCCGGCACCGAACAGGGCCGGCTCCTGCACGAGCTGCACCTGCTCACCGTCAAGCCCTTCCTCTACGTCTTCAACGTGGACGAGGACGAGCTGACCGACGAGGACTTCAAGAACGAGCAGCGCGCACTCGTCGCCCCCGCCGAGGCGATCTTCCTGAACGCCAAGATCGAGGCCGAGCTGATCGAGCTCGACGACGAGGAGGCCCTCGAGCTCCTCCAGTCCATGGGCCAGGAGGAGCCCGGCATGGCCGTCCTCGGCCGCGTCGGCTTCGACACCCTCGGCCTGCAGACCTACCTCACCGCCGGCCCCAAGGAAACCCGCGCCTGGACCATCAAGAAGGGCGCCACGGCCCCCGAGGCGGCCGGCGTGATCCACACCGACTTCCAGCGCGGCTTCATCAAGGCCGAGATCGTCTCCTTCGACGACCTCGTCGCCTGCGGCTCCATCCCGGAAGCCCGCGCCAAGGGCAAGGCCCGCATGGAGGGCAAGGACTACGTGATGCAGGACGGCGACGTGGTCGAGTTCCGCTTCAACGTCTAGCGGGTTCCATGGCGCGACGGTCTTGATCTGACAAAGAGTCAGGCTAGAAGGGGTCCACTCCTCCGGGGGTGGGCCCCTGGGCCTTCACCGTGCTGGACTGGTGCGGGATTTTTTGGCGCCCCGCCACCCCTCATTGCCTCTTCTGCGGATCCGCGCGACTGCCACGCCTTGTGGGGCCGTCCAGCCGAGGGCGGGGCCGGATTGCATCAGTGGCCGGCCCCTGCACGACCGGGGCCAGGAACCACTCGCCGAGCTGGTGTGCGGCGGGGCGGTCTCTGCCGACGGGTCGGCGGACCATCTGCTGGGATGGGTCACCCACGGAGGCGCTCGAACGCGAGGTCGAGGTCCCTGACGAAATCCTGCCATGAGGGAAGGTCTGCCACTGGCCCCTCCGGATCCAGGAGTTCGAGCATCCGCAACCGGTGCTGCGAGAAACGCTTCTGGAACTGGGCGAGGCGGCGCCCCTTGCATTCGCTTGCCCGTGCGAGCGAGTCCTTGAGGAGCTGTTTGGGGTCGGCGACCCTTTCCGCCGCGATGCTCTTGGGGAGATCAAGGCTGACGCGGCCACGCGGGTTCTCGGCGACCTGGCGCAGACATGCTTCGTCAAGAAGCAGCCAAGCCTCCAGCATGCGGACGGGCACCACGGCGACGTGCAGGAGGCCGGGCCACTCAGCGCAAACTGCCTTCTCGATCTCGTCTCTGCGGTCCTGGGCAGCGCCTCGGTCTGCATCCCGTTGCACCACCACTAGATCGTAGTCCCCGTGCAATTCGCGGGCTGCCCGCAGCTTTTCCGGAAGCGAGTGACCGGTCGGCAGCCGAAGGAGACCGAAGTCGGGGACGGTGACCGAGATGGCCAGCCCCTTGCGCACACCAATGGACTCGACGTGCGGTACGAGGCCGTTGTCGCTGCTGCCCTCGCCGATGAACAGAACACGAGTGGTCACGCGGCTCCCCAGTCCAACGTGAGCTGCGCTCCGACGGGTGTGGTGAGGTACGGCAGGATGTCGGCCTTCGTCACGAAGGCGCCGTCCGCATTCGCGGCCCGCCAGGTCTCGGCGAGCGGGCGTAGCCGCAGCGCCCGGTTCAGCGAGCCGTTCTCGGCCTTTTGCATCGCGGTATCGGCGAACAAAAGGTCTTCAGGCGCGATGAGTTGTACGACCCCGGGTGAGTGCGTGTTGATCAACACCTGCCGGAATGGATTGTCCGTTCCAGGCTCCTCTGATGGGTCGACTGCAAGGTCCTGGACAAGGGCGACCATAGCGTTGAGGTTTGCGGGGTGGATGCCGTTCTCGGGCTCCTCCATACAGATCAGACCACGCACAGACGAGTCTTCGAGCAGGACGCACAGGGCCAGGAAGCGCAGGGTGCCTTCGGAGAGACTGCGGGCGGGCAGCGTCATGCCGGCCACCTCGTGCACGTTGACCGTGAGGAGCTGTCTGACCTCGTCCTGATCGACGTCCAGCTCGCGGATATGAACACCGGTCAGGTCCGAGAGACGCCCCGCGACCCTGGCGTATACCTGGCTGGGATCTGTCCCGGGAGTGTCGTGGGCTACGCGGAAGAGCGTCGCGGGCAGGTGGGAGCCGTCGGCGCCCATCACCTGCGGGTCGGCATATCGGTCGGACCTGCGCAGAGCGGACGGTTCAAGGGCGAGCCGTCGCCAGGACTGCATCTCACGGCGAGCCGCGAGGATGGTTGGGTCGTCGCTGCTCGTGATGGTGGAGACGACGGTTGCGGGCGCCCGCGATGCCGCGGCCGGCTTGGGCTGCCCCCGGCTGCCACCGTCCTGATGGATCTTCACGATCGACTCGCCGGATTCGGTTGTCGTCGAGATGAAGGGGGCGCCACTGCGGTGGCCCTGGATGACGCTGTTGCGGAAGTGCTTCGCGCTGTGGGGGAAGAGAAGGTGCCGGGGGGCTGTGCCCTTGGTGATGTGGCTCAGCGTCTCATGGAGGAGGGTGAGACGGCCGAAACGGTCCAGGCCGGACGGCTCCTGGTAACCGACCTCCAGCTCGTATCGCAGAAAGGTGGTCGTGGCCTTGGCCGCCCGGCCGAAATCGTCCTGCGTGTGGAGCGGGACGATCATCTCGGCGGCGAACCGCATCCGGTGATGGCCAGGTTCGAAGCCCTTCCAGAAAAGGTCGCGGGGGTCACCCTGACGCTCACCGTGTACGCCCCGAACCTCTTGGGCCGCCTCCATCATCGACTGGTCGGCGAGCAAGGAGAGAAACTGAATGGCGTCGAACACGTTCGACTTGCCGGTGCCGTTTTCCCCTGCAATGCAGGTGAAAGGGCCGAAGTCGACGGACAGGTCCAGGAGGTTCTTGAACCCGTGGACTTCAATGCGGGTCAGCATGTGGTCTCCGGAAGCTCGCTGGGCGGATCCCGCCAAGCGTACTGGCGAGGCAGATCGCCATCTCGCCTATACATCAGGTGGCCCCATGCTCGGCTATGGCCCACTCCGCTCCGTTTTCCCGGCGAGCCAGTCCGTGACTCGCAGTGCTGTCGTCGCGGCGATCTACGGCGAAACGCTCCCGGGAGGTCCTGATGAGTCGATTCGACCGAGAGCCGAGATCGTCCTGCAGAGGGCGTAGGAACTGACTTCGGCTCGCCTACCTCCAGCTTCAGGACGAGCCTGCCCCCCCGTCTCAGCGACAAGCGTGTCATCAGCTGCGTCTGCGGGTGGGGCTGGCGTTGGCGGTGTTGCAGACCCTTCTGGTGTGGCCGGTCTCGGCAAGGACAGCGAGAGCGGCGGAGCTGTCCAGGTTCTCGACGATCTTGCGTTGCAGCCAGTCCGATGAGTCGGTCAGCGCATCGGGTACCACGGCTGAGTCAGGGCGACGGTCCTGAATGGCGACCACTCGTGGAGCCGCTTCAACAGGAAGGGGTGTGGGTCGCCCGGCGGGCCCTGCGGCGGGCCGTCGTGACCACCGAACAGGTCGAATGACCACACGCCGCCAGGGCGCCGTCAGGACGTGAGGGGCGCGGGGGTCGGGGGCGGGGTGGTGGGTGCGGTGGTGGTCGGGGTGGGGGTCGGGGTCGGTGATGTCGACGTGGAGTGTGTCGGGGTCGGGGACGGGGAGTGGGTCGTCGTCGAGGAGTGCGGCGACGGGGTCGACGAATGCGTGGACGTCGGAGGCGTGGAGGGGATGCTGCCCGGGCGCTCCGTCACGGTGTCCGTGGCGCCCGTGTCGCCCCTCGGGCGCTTGAACCACTGGTCCGACTGCGCGTCGTAGAGGACGAAGACGTCCACGTCCTTCTTCGCGTCCTGCACGGTCACCACCTTGGCCGGGTCGTAGGACGGCCAGGCCTGTCCGGTCGTCTTCGCGGACTGCGAGGACGCCGCAGGCGACTGGAGCGGGTTGCCGCAGGCGCAGCGCACGCGCGGCTCTCCGTGGTCACCGACCAGGACGGCGGTGCCGGCCTGCAGCACCGACTGGAAGGCGGTGGCCTTGCCGTCCTTGAAGCCGTGATTGGTGACGCTGGTGTCCGTGCGCAGCTGTACGGGCGTCAGGGAGCGCAGATAGGCGGGGATTTCGGACGGCTCGATGCCTTCGACGCCGGCGAAGGCCTTGGCCTTCGCCGCGTCGCCCGTCAGGAGGTCGATCTGCCGCTCGACGTCACAGCTCGACACCTTGAGCGTGCCGCCGTACAGGCCGGGCGTCGAGCCCTCCGCGGTGCCGGCGCCGTCCGTACCGCTGGAGAGCAGGCTGGGCATCGGGCTCGCGGTGGCGGGCTCTGAGGAGTCCTTCGCCGTGGACTGGGTGAAGGGGTCGGTGCCCGCGGCCGCTGCCGGCTGGAGCGACAGGGTCGTGCCCGTGCTGTCGGAACCGCTCGTGTCGGACTTCTTGTCCGGACGGGTGAGGAAGACGACCAGGGCCACGGCCGCGACCAGGACGACGGCGAGGAGGGCGACCCGGGGCGCGGACCGCCACCAGGGCCGGTGGTCACCCGGCCCCCCGCTCCCGTCCCCGCCGCCTCCGCCGCCCCGGCCGCCGCTTCCGTCCTCGGGGCCGCCCGGCGAGCCGCCCTGCCCCGAGGGGGCGGGCTGCTGCCGGGGCATGGCCTGCGTCGGGTCCGACGGGCGCGGCGCGGCGAGCGGGCCGGACGGCGGGCCGGTCGGGTGGCTGTCGGGGGGCGGTGCAGATGTCACGAGTCCCTCTTCCGGCGCGCGGATCGTCCGCCGCAGTGAGAAATTTGCCCGGTAATCATCAGTTTTGGGTCCATTGTGTGATCCGGTGCACTGTCGCCCGCAAGTTCTGCATCCGGTTCTGCATCCAGTCCTGCGCCCGGTTCTGCATCACCTCCGTTCCCGGTTCCGCATCGCCTTCGTTCCCGGCAGGAGACAGCGTGAGTCAGCCGCGCAGCCCCGTTCCCAGTGCTCTTCGGGCCTGGGGGGAGGCCCTCGCCACCGCCGTGGCGGGGACCGCCACCATGCTCGTCGTGGCCGCGCTCGGCCTGTGGGCGGCGGGCGCGGGCGACCTTCCCGGCGGCGGATTCCCCCAAGTGGCCGCAGCCGTGGTCGTCATGGCGGTCGGCGGTTCTGTCGACCTGACGGGTGGTGCCGGGTTCCTGGCCCAGACGGACGCCGCCATCGACGTCATTCCGCTGTCGGTGACACTGGCCGGCTCCCTCGTGACCGCCGTCGTCTTCCTGCTCCCGCTGCGCGCGAGGGCGGTGACCGACGTCGGAGAGCTGCTCGGCCGCGTCGCCCGTACGGCCGTGCTCTGGCTGCTGCTGCTCCTGCTGCTCGCCCTCGCGGCCCGCCACAGCTTCAGCATCCCGGTGGGCGACGGCATCGAGCAGGACCTCGGCGAGGCGCTCGGCGCGACGCCACAGGTCGGATTCCGCGCGGACGTCCCCCCGACCCTCGGATTCGGCCTCCTCTGGGTGCTGGCCGTGCTCGCGCTCGCCTTCCTCATCTCCCGGAAGGCACCGCTGCCCTCCCGGCTGCTGCCCTTCCAGAACTCCGTACGGCCGCCGGCCTTCGCGATGCTGCTCGTGCTGCTCGGCTATGTGGTGATCGGCCTGATCGCCGGGGTGGTCACCCTGATCACCCGGGGCCATCCGGCTGAGACCGCCGCCGTCCTGCTCCTCGGCCTGCCGAACCTGGTCTGGATCGCGCTGGGCCTCGGCATGGGCGGAACGTGGGAGGGGCACGTGGACCAGGCCATCGGGCTGCCCATGCCGCACGTGCTCGACCAGGTGCTCCGCAGCAAGGGTGTGGACCGGACCCTCGACATGAGCTCGCTCGCGCAGTACGACGGCCGGGCCTGGCTCCTGGTGGCCGTGGCCGCCGTGGCGCTGCTCGGCGCCGCGTTCGTCGCGGCGGTACGTTCCCCGGTCCGGACGCCGGCGTGGCGGCACGCCGTGGACATGGCCGTGGCCTCGGCCGTCGCCCTGCTCCTCGTCGGACTGACCACCCGGATCTCCGCACGCTACGGGCTCTCCCTGATCGGCATCGGAGACCTCGGCGGCGGTCTGGGCGGGGAGGTCTCCCTGGAACCGCACCTCTTCCTGCTGGTGGTCCTGGCGGCGCTCTGGGGGCTGGTCACCGGGTTCCTCGGCAGCCTGCTGGCCCGGCACGTACGCCATCTGCCGGGCGACGTCCGAGACGCGAAGGCGGACTGAGACGGGCAGAGCGGCAGACGGGCAGACGGGCTGACGGGCAGGGGGCGGTGAGCCGCGAGCCGTGAACGTCAGCCCGGCCGGGCCGGGAACACCGGTGCGGCCCAGCCCGGTGGTGGCGGGGGAGCCGCGGTCCGCTGCCGCTGCGCGTCCGCTCCCGTAGCCGCGTTCACCCGGGTGGCGGCACGCTCCGCCGGCGGACTCCCCGCCATCCCCGGCCGGCCGCTCCGGCCGGCGGTCCGCAGCGCCGTGACGAACCCCCGGCAGGTCTCGTAACGGTTATCGGGAGCCTTGGCCAGGGCCTTGCCCAGCACCGCGTCGACAGCCCGCGGCAGTCCGGGGCGCAGCTCGGACAGGCCCGGCGGCGAGTCGTACTGGTGCGCCCAGAGCAGGGCCATGTCGTCGTCGCGGCGGAACGGCGGCGCCCCGGCCAGCATCTCGAAGACGACGCAGCCCAGGCTGTAGACGTCGCACCGGCCGTCCACCGGCCGGCCCGAGATCTGCTCGGGCGCCACGTAGTCCAGCGTGCCGACGAACTGCCCGACGCTGGTGAAGCCGGTCAGCGACAGTGACTTCTTCGTCAGGCCGAAGTCCGTCAGATAGGCGTGCTCGGGACGGTCGCTGTCGGTGCCTTCGGCCAACAGGATGTTGCCGGGCTTGACGTCCCGGTGCACGAGGTCGTGGGCGTGCGCGGCGTCCAGCGCCGAGGCCACTTGCAGGGCCACCCGGCAGGTGGCTTCGAGGGACATCGTCCCTTCGCGGTCGAGCAGCGCCCGCAGGTCGCTGCCCTCGACGTACCGCATGGCGATGTAGAGCACTCCGTCCGTCTCGCCGGCCTCGAAGATCGGCACGATGTGCGGATGGTCGATGGCCGCGGCCACCCGCGACTCATGGGCGAACCGCTTGCGGAAGTTGTCGTTGCGGGCGAGTTCGGGCGCCAGCACCTTCACGGCCACGGTCCGGCCGAGCCGCAGGTCCCGCGCCCGGTAGACGACCGCCATGCCGCCCCGGCCGATCTCGTCCTCCAGCTGGTACTCCGCGATCCGGTGGCCGCGCAGTCCGGAGTCGGGCGAGGGGTCCCGGCTGGTCACCGCGGCTCACCGAACCGCGTCGGCGGATGGTCGGCCGACGGGACGACGCGGGTCTTGTCGGCGGGCGGGAGCTCCTCCGAGGCCGGCGGCTCGTCGACGAACCTCGTCTTCTCGGCGACCCGGGTCTCGTCGGCGCCGACGTCCGACTCCTCGGAAGGATCGACCGCGGCCACGCCACCACCGTCGTCACCCCCAACCGACGGCCGTTGCGAGGCGGCGAACGTCCGCAGCGACACCCCGTCGCAGTAGCACCACCGCTCGTGCCGCGCGTCGTAGAGCCAGACCGCCTCGCCGTCCACGACCACACCGGACCGCATGCCCCGCGTGCGTTCCCGGAACTCCTCGCCGTCCAGCTGTCCGGCGGCCAGTTCCTCGACCAGCCGCCGGTAGCGGCCCACCTCGGCCTCGACGGTCGCCAGCAGCGGCCGGGGATCGGCGGTCCTGGCGGACGGCTGCCCGGCGGCGGGCGGTCCGTGCGGGACGGACAGCAGCAGCCGGCCGTCCACCCACGCCGACCACCCGTTGGAGCACAGCGCCAGCGCCCAGTCCCCCCGGCGGTCGACGACCTGGACGGGCAGCAGCGGGTCCAGCGGCCCGCTCGGCTGCGTCGCGTCCGGTGCCGACCAGGTCATCAGGCCTTCCGGCGGGACGACATGAGTGGGGAGGAAGTCGGGAGCGACAGTCACGGGCAGCTCCTCCATGCACAGGCGGGGGGTGGGGATGGGGGCGGATACAGCCGTGGGCGCTACTTCCGCATGATCGCGGGTTCGTGCCGCCGCAGCAGCCGGGCGACCAGGAACCCCAGCACCGCCGAGAGCACGACCAACATGCCCATGTTCAGCAGCCAGACCCCGGGCGAGTGCCGGAACAGCGGGTCCGAGGTGAGTTCCTGCGGCACGATCCGGTGCAGGTCCACCGTGCCCGCCATCGCGCCCAGCGCCCACCGGGACGGCACCAGCCACGACAGCTGCTCCAGCCCCGGTACGCCGTTCAGCTTCAGCAGCGCACCGCAGAACACGACCTGCACGATCGCGAGGAGGACCAGCAGCGGCATGGTGACCTCCTCCTTCCGCACGAGCGCGGACACGAACAGGCCCAGCATCATGGCGGTGAAGGCCAGCAACGCCACGGCGAGGGTGATTTCGAGGAGCGGTGGCAGGAACACCCCTTTTCCTCCAGGGGCGTTCAGATCCACGCCGAACAGCCCCACCATGGTGAGCACCACGGCCTGCACCACCGTGATCGTCCCGAGCACCACCACCTTCGACATCAGATACGCGGACCGGGACAGCCCGACGGCCCGCTCCCGCTGGTAGATCACCCGCTCCTTGACGAGCTCGCGCACGGCGTTGGCGGCGCCGGTCAGCACGGCCCCGACGCACAGGATCAGCAGCCCGTTCAACGCCGTCTCCTGGGTGAGCTTGCTGCCGGCCAGGGCGTGCGCCATCGCCCCCATCACGAACGGCAGGGCCACCATGATGATCAGGAACGTCCGGTCGGCCGTCAGCGCGGCCGCGTACCGCCGGACCAGCGTGCGCAGTTGCGCGCCCCAGCTCTGCGGCTTCGGCGGGGCGACCGGGACCCGCGCCGGCCCGGGGATGTGCTGGGGCTGCCGCGAGTCGGCCGAGATGTACTGCCGGTGCAGCGGCGAGGCGCGGTACAGGCCCGACCAGTCGCGCTCCGTGTCGTTCTCGAAGGCCTCGAAGGCCTCCGGCCACTGTTCGAACCCGAAGTACGCCAACGCGTCGTCCGGCGGCCCGTAGTACGCGATCTTCCCGCCCGGCGCGAGCACCAGCAGCCGGTCGCAGACGTCGAGACTGAGGACGCTGTGCGTGACCACGATGACCGTGCGGCCGTCGTCCGCCAGGCCGCGCAGCATGTGCATCACCGAGCGGTCCATGCCGGGGTCGAGACCGGACGTCGGCTCGTCGAGGAAGAGCAGGGACGGCTTCGTCAGCAGTTCAAGCGCCACGCTCACCCGCTTGCGCTGCCCGCCGGAAAGGCTGTGGATGGGCTGGCCGACCCGCTCGACGAGTCCCAGCTCCTGGATCACCTCGTCGACCCGGGCCTGCCGCTCCGCCTTGACGGTGTCCTCGGGGAAGCGCAGTTCCGCCGCGTAGCCGAGGGCCCGTCGCACGGTCAGCTGCGAGTGCAGGATGTCGTCCTGCGGGACGAGGCCGATCCGCTGGCGCAGCTCGGCGTAGTCCCGGTACAGGTCCCGGCCGTCGTAGAGGACGGTGCCCTCGTCCGCGGGGCGCTGCCCGGTCAGCGCGTTGAGCAGCGTCGACTTGCCCGCGCCGCTCGGGCCGACCACGGCCAGCAGGCACTTCTCGCCGACCGGGAAGGAGATCCCGTCCAGCAGCGTCCGGCGGCCCTTGTCGATCCGTACCGCCAGGTCCTGCACGTCCAGCGACACCTCGCCGGTGTCGACGAACTCCTGGAGTTCGTCGCCGACGAGGCAGAAGGCGGAGTGGCCGATGCCGACGATGTCGCCGGGGATCACCGGGGCACGGGCCACCGGCTGGCCGTTGAGGTACGTGCCGTTGTGGCTGCCCAGGTCGACGATCTCGTAGCCGTCAGGACCCGCCCGCAGCTCGGCGTGCCGGCGCGAGACCACCAGCTCGTCGATCACCAGGTCGCTGTCGGGAGCGCGGCCGATCCGCACCGTACGGGCCGTGGAGGGCAGCGGCCGCACGGAACTCGGCCGGCGGAAGGTGCTGGTGGCGGCGGGATGCGAGACGGCCGACGGCCGCCGGACCTCCGCCGGGCGGTCTACCGCCGGTGCGCTGAGGACCGCGAGCGGGCCGTCCGCCGCGTCACCGAACCGGATCACGCTGCCGGGGCCGACCGAGGACAGCCGCACCCGCTGTCCGTCGGCGTACGTTCCGTTGGTGCTGTCGTCGTCCTCCAGCATCCAGTGGCCGGTGGCGGGCCGGAGGACCGCGTGGTGCCAGGAGACCCGGTCGTCGCTGAGCACGACATCGCTCTGCGGATCGCGCCCGATACGGTAGGACCTGTTCGGTTCCATCACCTGAGAGTCGCCGCCGGCTTCGACGACGAGCTCGGGTGCCATGGGAGTGACCGGTCGGTCTTCCATGGTCAAATTTTACGGCGGGCGGCCGGGCCCCGCCCGTCGGCGGGCGGCCGCCGCCCGGCCGGGCCGGTGACGACCGGCAGATCACCGGCCCATCACCGACCGATGCAGCACTGAGGGATCGCCGCCGGATCACCGGCGCTGGGGTGGCATCGGAGGCCCGCTACCGCTGCGTATCCTCGATGGCCGGGGCGAAGCGGATCATGGAGGTACGAGGTGGAATTCCGGCTGCTCGGATCCGTCGCCGTCGTCACGGAGAACGGGGACGTGGCACTGGGGCCCGCCAAACGCTCCAGCCTGCTGGCCATGATGCTGCTGCGGCCCAACACCCCGGTGAACGTCAGCCAGCTGATCGGCGCCCTCTGGGAGGACGAGCCGCCCGCCCACGCCAAGACCGTCCTCCAGGGCCATGTCTCACGGCTGCGCGCGGTGCTCGCCGAGCACGGGGCGTCCGCGTACGGGGTCGAGCTCGCCACGCAGGGGACGGCGTACACCCTGCAGCTGCCGGAATCCCTGGTGGACGCCCATCGCTTCGAAGAGCTCGTCGCGCTCGCCGGGGTGCAGCGGCGGCCCGCCGACGCCGTGCGGATGCTGCGGGAGGCGCTCTCCTTCTGGCAGGGACCCGCGCTCACCGGGACCGTGCAGAGCCGGCCGCTGGAGGCGGCGGCCGGCGGTCTGGAGGAGCGGCGGCTGGCCTCGGTGGAGGCGCTCGCCGACGCGTACGGCCAGCTCGGCGAGCACGGCCGGGCCGCCGCCGTGCTCCGTACCGAAGCGGTCGCGCACCCGCTGCGGGAGACCCTGGCGGCCGCGCTGATGCTGGCGTTGGGCCGCTCGGGCCGCCAGTCGGACGCGATCGGCTGGTACCACCGCACCCGGCGGCTGCTCGCCGAAGAGCTCGGCGTGGACCCCGGTGAGGCGCTCAGCGAGGCGTACGCGACGCTCCTGCGCTCCGCGGAACCCATGCCGGCCCAGCGGCCCGCCCTGCACACCGCGGTCGCGATCCCCGAGCAGCTGCCCCGGCCGCCGCGCGGCTTCACCGGGCGGGGCGCCGAACTGGCGTCGCTCGCCCGGGCCGTCAGCGCGGGGGACGCGCCCGTCTGCCTCGTCACCGGGCCCGCCGGCGTCGGCAAGACCGCCTTCGCCGTGCACTGGGCGTACGACCGGCGCGCCGACTTCCCGGACGGGCGGCTCTTCGCCGACCTGCGCGGCTTCAGCGACACCCCGGCGCCCGAAGCCGGCGCCGTACTGCGGGAGTTCCTCCTGGCGCTCGGTACCCCGGCGCAGCGGATACCGGAGACCCCCGACGCGATGGGCGCGCTGTTCCGCTCCCTCACCGCGGACAGCCGGCTCCTCGTCGTCCTCGACAACGCGCGCTCCTCCGAGCAGGTCCGGCCGCTGCTCCCCGGCGGCGACCGCTGCACGACGCTCGTCACCAGCCGCGACCGGCTCGGCGGCCTCATCGCCTCCGACGCGGCCCGGCCGGTACCGCTCGGGCACCTTCCGCCGGCCGACTCGGTGGCGCTGCTCCGCAGCGTGCTGGGCACGGAGCGGGTCGCCGCCGAGCCCGGCGCCGCCGCGCGGCTGGCCGGACTCTGCGACGGGCTGCCGCTCGCCCTGCGGGTGACGGCGGCACGGCTGGCCGAGCGGCCGCAGTGGACCCTCGACGCGATGGTCGGCGAACTGGCCGACGAACAGAGCTGTCTGGCTCTGCTCGACATCGAGGACACCGGGGTCTCGGCCGCACTGCGCCTGACGCTGCAGCAGCTGCCCGAGCCCGCCGCCCGGATGTTCCGCGCCCTGGGCCTGCACACCGGATCCGACCTGGACCGTTTCGCGGCGGGCGCGCTCGCCGGGACATCCCCCGCGCAGGCCTCCGCCGACCTGGACCGGCTCGCCGCGGCCCATCTGCTCACCGAGTCCGTCCCCGGCCGCTGGGCGCCGCACGACCTGGTACGCCTCTACGCCCGCCACCTCGCCCCGCAGGCGGACCCCCAGGGCCTGCACCGGCTCCTCGACCACTACCTCTACACGGGGCTCGCGGCGGACGCCGCCGCCGAACCGGGCTCCCAGCCCTGCTACTCGCTGCCCGCCGACTTCCGCCGGCCCCCGGCGACCAGGGAGTTCGAGGACCGCGCGGCGGCGCTGGCCTGGTACGAGGCGGAGCGTCCGGCCCTGGAGGGCGCGGTCGCCGCGGCCGTAGCACTGGGCCTGCACGACCGGGCCTGGCGGCTCGCCCTCGTGCAGTGGCCGCTCATGCTGTGGCGGATCAGGGACGGCTGGGTGCCGCTCCTCCAGGCCGGGCTCGCCTCGGCGGAGCACGTGGGCGATCCGGACGCGCAGTCGCGGGTGCGGGCGCTGCTCGGCTGGGTGCTGCACGAAGAAGGCCGGGACGCGGAAGCTCTCGTCCAGTTGGAGCAGGCGCCCGAGCTGGCCGCACGGGCGGGCGACGCGATCAGTGAAGCGGTCGCCTACGTCAACCTCGGCGCGGTCCTGGCCTCCACCGGCGACCACGAGCGGGCGGGGGCACTGATGACCCACGCGGTCGCGCTCGCCGCACGCACCGGCCATCCCCCCACCCAGGTGCTGACCCTCCAGCATCTGGCGAGGCACTGCCTCACCACGGAGGCGTACGAGGAGGCGCTCGCGCACACGCTGTCCGCGGCGGAGATCGTCTCCCCCGACGCGGTGGTCGGCCGGGCGCAGCTGCAGATCGTCCGGGGCGAGGCGCTGGCCGCGCTCGGCCGTTCCGGCGAGGCCGCCGACCAGCTGAAAGAGGCCGCGGCGGCAGCCGAAGCGGCCGGCTTCACGGAGGGCTCGGCACGCGCCGCGGAACAGCTCGCGCGGCTGTCAGCCGATCGTTAGCGGTACGCAAGCGGGACGGCAGCGCGCCACCGGAAGGTGGTATTCAGCACCGAATGCGTGCGCTGACCATCCATTACGGGGAGATCCACCGTGCGTATCCACCGCAAGAACGCCATCGCCGCCGCCGCCGTTGTCGTCGCCGCACTCTCGCTGGGCCTGACCGCCTGCGGCGGCAGCGACACCGACGCGAAGGCCGCGGGGACCCCGAGCGCTTCGCAGACCCCCTCGGACACCGCGTCGAAGCCGGCGGCGGGCACGGCGGGTGCGGCGGGCACCGGCGCGACGGCGGACCCGGCCGCGTCCAGGAGCAAGGCGGGCTCCACCGCGGGCGGCAGCGGTAAGAACGGGACCGGCTCGGCGGACACGTCCAAGGTCCCTGCCTGCGGCTACCAGGACGTGAAGATCACGATGGCGAAGGCGGACGAGACGCCCACCGAGCACATCGTCCTGACCGCCACCAACACCTCCGGCCGCTCCTGCCGCCTCCTCCAGTACCCGCTGATCGCCTTCGGCGACATCCAGACCGCCAAGGACGTCCCCGCCGTCGCGAAGAGCAAGCCCGCGACCACGATCGTCCTGAAGTCCGGCGAGCCGGCCTACGCGAACGTCCGCGTCGGCCTGGGCGGCGCCCACGAGAACAACAAGGTCGTCACCACCTTCAACGTCAACCTCTTCGCCACCGACGGCCCCGCCGAAGGCAGCCGCGTCGTCACCGCCCCCTCAGGCGGCCTCTCCGTCGACGAGTCCGCCGCGAAGACCGGCTACTGGACCTACGAGCTCCGCAACGGCGCCGACGAGTTCTGAGCACCCCACGCAGCGTCTGCCCCGCCCCGACCCTCAGCGGCGTCGGGGCGGGATGAGCTTCTGCAGGTCGAGGCTGATCTCGAACGGCACCGGCCGCCGGAGCGACTCCCGGAAGATGCCGGCCGGCGCGTAGGAGCCGGTCGGCCCGTCCAGCTCGTAGACGTGGACCACGGGTGCTCCGTCCTCGTCCTCGACGCACCAGTAGTGCGCGATGCCGGCCTCCGCGTACTTGCGGAGTTTGACCGTACGGTCGCGGTGGGCGGACTCGGGGGAGACCACTTCCACGACGAGCTGAACGTCCTCGGGGGCGAACCAGGTGCGGTCGGGGTCGTACGGCGTGGTGACCACCAGAAGATCCGGCTCGGGCCGGTTCCGCGCGTCGAGCTTCATGGTCATCTCCCGCTCGACCTCGGTGCCGTCGGGCGCCCGGGCCGTGAGCGCGTTGGTCAGGGCGGTGACGAGGCGGCCGTGCCAGGACCGCTGCGGGGACATCATGAAAACGAGGGCTCCGTCGATCAGCTCGGTGTGGCGCGGTGCATCCGGGAGGTGGTCGAGGTCCTCCGCGAACCATCCCTCGGGTCGGGGTGGGAGCATCCAGTCGGGCAGAGCGGTCATGCACCAACCGTAGCGACTCGGGCGGTACCGGGCCACGAAGTCGTTCATCGCGCAGGCCGGAGGGGACGCGCGGATCGGATGCGCGTTTGAGGCGTGCGAGCGGAGAGTGCGGGTGCACCCGCGGCCCACGCGGAGCGATTCCCGCTCCGGCCCGAAGAGGGATACCGGATTCGACGTCTGATTCCCGCCGGACCCGGCGGCCGCAATGGCGCAGGCTCAAGGCATGTCATCTCGCTTTGATTCCAAGGTAATTGTCGTCACCGGGGGAAATTCCGGAATGGGAAGGGCGGTCGCGGAACGCGTCGCGTCCGAAGGTGCTGGTGTGGTGATTGCCGCGCGGCGGAAGGATGTCGGGGAGGAAGTGGCGGCGGGGATTCGGGCCGCTGGTGGGCGGGCGGTGTTCGTGGGGGCTGATGTCACCGTTGAGGAGGAGGCCGCACGGGTGGTGGAGGCCGCGGTCGCGGAATTCGGGCGGCTGGACGGTGCTTTCAACAATGTCGGCGGAGTTAATGCGTTCGGGCCGGTGCAGTCGATCGACGCCGACGGCTGGCAGGCGGATATCGCGCACAATCTGTCGACCGTGTTCTACGGACTCAAGTACCAGATTCCGGCGATCGTCGCGGCCGGTGGTGGCGCGATCGTCAACAACGCGTCCAACCTCGGTGTCGTGGGAATGGCCGGGGTCTCGCCTTATGTGGCGGCGAAGCACGGGGTCGTCGGGCTGACGCGGGCGGTGGCGCTGGAGACCGCCGAGCAGGGGGTGCGGGTCAACGCGCTGGTGACCGGGGGAGTGGACACACCGCTGTTCCGGGCCACGATGGGCGCGACACCGGAGGCGGTGGCGGCGATCGCCGCGATGCACCCGATGGGGCGGATCGCGCTGCCTGAGGAGATCGCCGCGTTCGCCGCGTTCCTGCTCAGCGACGAGGCGGCGTTCATCACCGGCGCCGCACTGGCGGTGGACGGCGGCTTCACGGCCCGCTGAGGACCGCCCCCGGGGGCATCACGGCCGCAGGGTCAGTGCGAACCAGACGGTGCGACCGGCCGGACCACCCGTGATGCCCCAGTCGGCGGCGAGGACCTCGACGAGTCCGAGGCCGCGCCCGCCCTCCCCGTTGCCGTGCAGCACCCGCGGGACCTCGCGGCTGCCCTGGTCGTGGACGGCGATGCGCACCGTGTCCGCGGAGAAGCCCAGTTCGACGGTGAAGCCGCCGAGCGGATCCCCCGACCTGGTGTGCAGGATCGCGTTGCTCGCCAGCTCGCTCACCAGGAGCACGGCGTCGTCGATGACATGGCGGTAGCCCGGGTCCGCGAGGAACTGGGTGACGTAGCGGCGGGCGGTGGAGACATGCGCCGGGGTGCCGGGGAAGGTCCGGAAGGCCGTACCCGGCGGGCCCGGAGCCGGGACGGGGACCTGCGCGGGGATCGCGGCCTGGGCCGGGCCGCAAGGGGCCGTCGGGGCCGTCGGGGTCGCTAAGACGGGCACGGCGGCGGGGAGCGCGTTCCGCCCGAGTGCCCCTGGCTGCTGCTTCATGAGCGGTCCTCTTCCTGTGGGACCACCCGCAGTGCGAGCAGCGTCAGATCGTCCTGCGGGGAGCCGCCGGCGAATTCCATGACCTGCTGCTCCACCGCGCTCACCACCGCCTCCGCGGACAGGCCGCGGGTCCCGGCCAGGGCCGTGAGCAGCCGGTCGTCGTCGAAGAACGACCGGTCGCGGTCGCGGGCCTCGGTGACACCGTCCGAGTACATCAGCAGGACGTCCCCGCCCCTCAGGACGAGCTCCTCGACCTCGGCCTCGGGCGACGCGTACAGCCCGAGCGGCCGCCCGCCGCCCCGGGCGAACCCGACCGTGCCGTCCGCCCGCAGCACCGCGGCGGGCAGATGACCGGCGCTGGCCAGCCGCACCCGGGCCTGCCCGCGCTCCGCCCGGACATGGGCGAAGACGGCGGTGACGAACCGGTCGGTCGGATGCTGCACGGCCATCGCGTGGTTGACCTTCTCCAGCACCACGTCCGGGTGCTCCTCCCAGACGCTCAGCGTGCGGATGCCGTGCCGCACGGCGGCCGTGACGGACGCGGCCTCGACGCCCTTGCCGCAGACGTCGCCGACGACCAGGCCCCAGCCGCCGAGGGTGGCGAAGGCGTCGTAGAAGTCGCCGCCGACCTGCGGGCCGCCACCCGGCGGCCGGTACAGGCCGGCCACCTCGGTGAACGGGATCTCGGGCAGCTCGGACGGGAGCAGGCTGAACTGGAGCACCTGCGCGGCGTTCTCCTGGCGGCGGTGGTCCCGTTCGGCGAGCAGCGCCATCGCGAGGTGCTGGCCCAGCTCCTCCAGCAGACCGAGATCGGGGAGGGTGAAGCCGTGGGACCCGCCGCAGCGCAGCAGCACCAGCGCGCCCAGGGTCTCGGGGCCGGTGCCCAGCGGTACGCCGAGGACCGGTCCGAGGGGCCGCGGAGTGACGCCGTCGACCGGGGGCGCCGGTTCGAGCAGGGCGGCGCCGGAGCTGATGACGGCACGGGCCACGCGCTGCGCCGTGGCCGTCGACGCCTCTCGGCCGGCCCGGGTCCCCGGCCGGGGACCGGGCGCCGGACGGGCGTACGGCGGCGCGTCCGCGGGCATCGCGGCGACCTGGTGCGGTGTCCCGGCCCGCACGAGGAAGAAGATGACCCGGGCGGAGAACTCGTCGGCGAGCAGGCTGGCCGCCCGTTCGAGCAGGCCGGGGCCCGGCCGCAGCGGCTCGCCGACCAGCAGCCGCGTCATCCTGCAGACGACGTCCAGCCGCCGTACGCCCATGGCGACTTCGTCCCGCTGGGTCGCCGTGTCCGGGCTCCGGTCGCGGATGCTCGTACGGTTCGAGGCGGCGATCGCACGGTGCACGGTGCCGGCGTCTGCGCGGTCCGTGCGCGCGGCATCGTCGCGGGGACGGGGAGGGTCGTGGGCGTCCGGGGATTCGCCGGAGTCGGGGGACAGGACGACGGCGGAGATCAGCGGGCGGGCGCCGGGCGGGGTCCGCAGCTGGGCCAGTTGGATCCGCACCGCGCTCGTTCCGTCGGTGCTGGTGAGCAGCAGCGGCAGCGGTCCCGGCCGGGCGCCGCGCTGCGCGGCACCGAGCGCCGACCGGAAGACCCGCCGGTACTCGGCCTGGACCCGCGCCGCCAGGGGCTGTCCCGTCAGCTGCTCGCCGGTGCTGCCGAGCAGCCGCGCGGCCTCGTCGTTGGCGCGGTGGATGGCGCCTTCCGGGCTGAGCAGGAACACCGGGACGGGGAGTTCGCGGAAGGTGGTGTTGAGCATCTGCCACTCACGGTCGGCGCCCTCGACGCGCTGCGCGATCCGCTCGCCGTGCGCGTGCAGCTCCTCCATGCAGGTCCGCAACTCGTCTTCGGCGACCTCGAGTTCGACGAGGGCCAGGTCGAGTGCGCCGAGGATGTCCGCGGGGCGGCCGTCACGGCGGCCGCGCAGATCGGAGATCCGCTCGCTGAGCGCGCTCAGTTCCTGATGGAACTCGGCCAGGTCCCAGGACCCGGGACCCTGGGCAGCCGGCATCGCTCCGCTGTTCCGCGGCTGGACAGATGCGCCCCCGGGCCCGGTGCGCGCTGGGTGAGCTGTCATTAACTCAACGTAACGCAACCCGTATCGGACTCGGGCAGAATCGCTGAGCGGCTTGACGTGATGATGTGGAACCGGTATTGCGAAGCGCCGTCTGAAGTGCCGCCCGGTCCGCCGCCGGTGAGGGCGGTGGACCGGGCGGCGGTACCGGTCGGATCAGCGGTTCAGCGGTGGCTGAGACCGCGGTCGATGGCGGCGATCAGTTCGCCGTCGGCGGTGTCGCCGTCCAGGGACCAGACCATGGCGCCGCCCAGTCCGTGGTCGCGGATCCAGGACGTCTTCGCCTTGAGGACCTGGGGATCGTCGTAGGTCCAGAAGTTGGTGCCGTCGTAGAGCCACGCGAAGCCGTTACGGGTGTCGCGGTACACCTGGTAAGTGCCCGAGGCCGCAAGGGCCTTGAGGGCGTGGTAGTCCTCGTTGCCCGGCTGCCAGGTGGCGGGGGCCGGGCCGGTGGACGGTTGGTAGAGGCCGTGGGTGCCGCCGTCGGGGACGCCGGTCCAGCCCTGGCCGTAGAAGGGCACGCCGAGGACGAGCTGCCGGGCGGGCGCGCCGCGCTTCAGCCAGTCGCCGACGGCCTGCGCGTCACTGAACTCGTTCGGAACGGGGGAGTTCCGGGGAGTGGTGAGCGCCGACTGCTGGTTGGTGGTGGCCTCGTAGGGCCCGTGGAAGTCGTAGCCCTGGACGGTGCCGAAGTCCAGGTAGTTGAAGATCTTGCGGGCCTCGAAGCCGGCGTCGATCTTGGCCGGGGCGGCCGGGAGGAACGCCGACAGGTCGTAGTGCCGGTGCGTCCGGCGGCCGTACGCGTCGAGCTGGCGGCGGAACTCGGCGGTGAGCGCCGTGAAGTTCCGCTTGTCCTCGGGGCGGTAGACGGTGCCGGTGTTGCCGGCCGAGCCCGGCCACTCCCAGTCGATGTCGATGCCGTCGAACAGGCCCGCGGCGGACCCGGGGCCGCCCTTGCCGTCGAGCAGCGGCAGGTTGCCCTTGATGAAGACGTCGATGCAGGACGCGACGAAGGCGCTCCGCGAGGCGGGCGTGAGCGCCGCGTCGGAGAAGTTCGTGGACCAGCCCCAGCCGCCGATCGAGATCATCGTCTTGAGGCGCGGGTTGGCCTTCTTGAGCTCGCGCAGCTGGTTGAAGTTGCCCGCCAGCGGCTGCTCCGCGGTGTCGGCGGTGCCGTCCACGGAACTCGCGGCGTCGAGCGGACGCTGGTAGTCGGCCCAGGCGTCGCCCTGGCCGGGCACGTTCGCCTCGAAGCACTTGCCGTCGGTGCCGATGTTGGCGAAGGCGTAGTTGAGGTGCGTCAGCTTGGCGGCGGTACCGCTGGTCTGCAGATTCTTGACCTGGTAGTTGCGCCCGTAGATGCCCCACTGGGTGAAGTAGCCGACCCGCTTGTACTCGGGGCCCTGGTGGTGCTCGGGCTGGTGCGCGCTGGCGGCGGTGGTGAGCGCGGGCAGCCCCACCACCAGGGACAGGGAGCAGGCGGCGACGGCCAGCCTGCCGAGAAATCTTCGACGCATGGGGCTCTTTCCTGTGCGTGAGCCGGGAATGTAGCCGTGCTGTGCGGGGTGCGCTGTGCGGGAGTGCTGTGCCGGGACATGCGGAAACGTGCAGAACAGGAAAGTATTGGCCTAGACCAATACGGTCAAGGGGGTACGGCAAGGTTCCGGGGAGTCCGTAGGATCCCCGGGTGGACATACCGCCGCCCCATCCGCCGTCAGAAGACCAGCCCCAGCCGCAGCCGGAGGACCAGCCCCGGCCGCCGCAGGACGATCAGCCGCAGCCGGAGGACCGGCCCGGGCCGCCGGCGAACGATCAGCCGCAGCCGGAAGACGCGCCGCGGCCGCCGGCGAACGACGGGCCGAGCCTGGTGAAGTCGGCCGAACCGGCCACGCCCGAGCCCGCCGCGTCCGAACCGAGCGCAGCCGCTGCACCCGCGCCGGATCCGACCGCTTCCGACCCTGCCGCTTCCGATCCCGCCGCCTCGGGCCTGCCGTCGTATCCGCAGCCCCCGGCCGGGCCGCAGCCGCCGTACGGTCAGGGGCCGCACGGCCGGCCGCCGTTCCCGCCGCCGGGTCCGTACGGGCAGCCTCCGTACGGCCAGCCGCCGTACGGGCAGGGCCCGTACCCGCCGCCGCCGTACCAGCAGTACTGGTACCCGCCGCCGCCCGCGCCGTCGATGAACGGCATGGCCATCGCGTCCTTCGTGCTGGCCGTGAGCTGCATCCCCGTGTTCGGGGTGGTGTTCGGGATCATCGCGCTCTCCCAGATCCGCAAGCGGGGGCAGCAGGGCAAGGCGCTGGCCATCTCGGGTATCGCGGTCTCCGGCGTGGCGACGCTCTTCCTCGCGGTGGTGATCACCCTCGGGGTGGTCGGCGCCCTGGACAGCGGCACGCGCACGGACGACCTGCGGACGGGCCAGTGCTTCAACCTGCACGGTGATTCGCTCAGCGAATCCAGCGGGGAGTCCAAGGGCGTCGACGTGGTGCCGTGCGCCGAGGAGCACGACGCGGAGACCTTCGGCGTCACCTCCCTCTCGGACGCGCCCTCGGACTACCCGGGCGACGACGAGGTGCAGACGCTGGCGGACACCAAGTGCAACGTGCTCGCGGAGGACTACCTCGACGGCTCCGACCGGTCGGTCGACTCGCTCAGCATCTACTACTCGCTGCCGCGCAAGAGCGGTTGGTCGAACGGCGACCGCAGGGTGACCTGCTTCTTCGGCGACGGCGGCCGGAAGATGACCGGCTCGGTCAAGGCGTCCTCGGGGGACTCGGGAACCCACGCGTAAACCTTTGGGCATGGCTTGCGGTCAACCACCCAGGGTTGTCAAGCTGTCGCAGATAGTCAACCTGAGGGAGGGGCACCGTGCCTTTCGGTGAGCAGCCCGCATACCTTCGTGTGGCCGACGACCTGCGCCAGAAGATCCTCGACGGAACGCTCGCGCCGCACACCCGGCTGCCCTCCCAGGCGCGCATCCGTACCGAGTACGGGGTGTCCGACACCGTCGCGCTGGAGGCACGCAAGGTGCTGATGGCCGAGGGGTTCGTCGAGGGGCGCTCCGGCTCGGGGACGTACGTGCGCGAGCGCGCCGAACCGCGCCGCATCATCCGCTCGGGCTACCGCCCGGCGAGCCCGCCCAGCCCCTTCCGCCAGGAGCAGGGCGACGAGGGCGTGAAGGGCACCTGGGAGTCGAGCAGCAACCAGGACCTGGCGACGCAGCCGGTGGCCGAGCGGCTGCGGATCGAGCCGGGGGACCGCGTCATGCGCACGCGTTACCTCTACCGGACCGACGGCGAGCCGATGATGCTCGCGACCTCGTGGGAGCCGCTGGCGGTCACCGGCCGCACCCCGGTGATGCTGCCGGAGGAGGGGCCGCTCGGCGGCCAGGGTGTCGTCGAGCGGATGGCGGGCATCGAGTTCGTGGTCGACAACATGGTCGAGGAGGTCGGCGCGCGGCCCGGTCTCGCGGACGAGACGGCGGCGCTCGGCGGAGTGCCCGGCCACATCGTGATGGAGGTCAGGCGGACGTACTTCGCGTCCGGCCGACCGGTGGAGACCGCGGACATCATCGTGCCGGCCGAGCGGTACCGCGTTGCATACCACCTGCCGGTGAAGTGACCGGTGAAGTGATCGATAGCCGGACATCGGGGTCCGGGCCTGTCATGCGGACGTAACGCGAGGCCGACGGCCTTAACCGGCGGGCAATCGAGTCCCGCCACCGCTTGTCATGTCCGGAACCTACTTTGCGGCGATGACGGACACCGCGACACCCAGGGACACCGCGACACCCGAGGCGCCGGCAGTGCCCGGCACCCCCGAGCCGCCCGGCCCAGCCGGTACAGCCGGCACATCCGGCGCGCCCAAGAGGAACTACGCCAAGCTCGCGGCCGACGAGAGCCGTGAGGACTACTCGCTGCGCTACGCGCCGCATTCCTTCCGCCGCTGGTCGCCGACGATGGTGGCGTCCACCGCCCTCGGCGGGATCGCCTATCTCGCGGACTTCGCGATCGGCGCGTCGATCGTCTTCACCTACGGCTTCACCAGCGGGCTCGCCTCGATCCTGTGCGCCGCGGCGATCATCTTCCTCACCGGCATCCCCATCGCCCGCGCCTGCGCCACCTACGGCCTGGACATGGACCTCGTCACGCGCGGCGCGGGCTTCGGCTACTTCGGCTCCACCCTCACGTCGCTGATCTACGCGAGCTTCACGTTCATCTTCTTCGCGCTCGAGGGCTCGATCATGGCGCAGGCGCTGCACTCGGCCCTGCACATCCCGGTGGCGGTCGGCTATCTGATCACCACGCTCATCGTCATCCCGTTCGTCTTCCGGGGGATGGGCGCGCTCGCCAGGCTCCAGGCGTGGACGCAGCCGGTCTGGCTGATCGGCCTGGTGCTGCCGTTCCTCGTCCTGGCCTTCAAGTCGCCTGACTCCTGGGGTGCGTTCGGCTCCTTCGGCGGCACCGAGGGGGCGGGCTCCGGCTTCCACTGGCTCGGCTTCGGGCTCGGTACGGGCGTGGCGCTCTCGCTCATCGCGCAGATCGGTGAACAGGCCGACTACCTGCGGTTCATGCCCGCCAAGACCGAGCAGAACAAGCGCCGTTGGAACCTCGCGGTGCTCGCCGCCGGGCCCGGCTGGGTGATCATCGGCGCGGCCAAGCAGCTCGGCGGCGCGTTCCTCGCCTTCTGCGCGCTCGCGGCCGTCGGCAAGACGCACGCGCTGGAGCCGATCGCACCGCAGATCGAGGCGCTCAAGCCCTGGCTGGGGTCGGTGGCGCTGCCGGCGGCCGCGGTCTTCGTCGTGGTCTCGCAGATCAAGATCAACACGACCAACGCCTACAGCGGGTCGCTGTCCTGGTCGAACTTCTTCTCCCGGATCACCCACAAGCACCCGGGCCGCGTCTGGTACATCTTCCTGAACCTCGGCATCGCGCTGACGCTGATGGAGATGAACATGTTCTCCATGCTCGGCAAGTTGCTGGGCTTCTACTCCAACGTCGGCATCGCGTGGATCGCGGCGGTCACCGCCGACCTCGTCATCAACAAGCCGCTCGGACTGAGCCCGAAGTACATCGAGTTCAAGCGCGCCTATCTGCACGCGGTGAACCCGGCCGGCTTCGGCGCGATGGCCATCGCCTCGACCGTCTCGATCCTCGCCTTCTTCGGTCTCTTCGGCGAGTACGCGGAGGCGTTCAGCACCTTCATCGCCCTCGGCCTCGCCCTGACGCTCAGCCCGCTGCTGGCCTGGGCGACCAAGGGCCGCTACTACCTGGCCCGGCCGAATCCGGTCAATGGTCCAGGGGTTGAAGTAGCGGATGTGACGGCCACCCACACCTGCGCGGTGTGCGCGACCGCGTACGAACTGCCGGACGTGGCCGACTGTCCGGTCCAGTCGGGGCCGATCTGCTCGCTGTGCTGCAGTCTCGACGCCGGGTGCGGAGACGTCTGCAAGGACGCGGACGGCGGCGGGGGACCGGTCCTGATGCCGCTGCCCACCGTTCGAACCAGCTGATCCAGTCGTACAGTTGGCCGAATCGGTACCTCTTCGTGGCAACTCGTACCCGAGCTGTGAAGCGCGGGCGTAGTGTCGGGCATATGCGGATTGCCGTTTCCTCGGACATGGATGAACCGGTGGCGCGGCTGGTCGTCGACGAGCTGCGCCACCGCGGCCACACCGTGCTCGCCTTCGGGGCGCTGCGGGCCGGAGATCGTATGGGAATGAGGAGGGGCGCGGAGCTCGGTGGAGGGGTGGTGGCGGGCGACGGGTGGGCGTGGAGCGCCGAGGCCGCCGCGCGTGAAGTGGCGGCCGGCCGTACCGAGCAGGCCGTGGTCTGCTGCTGGACGGGTACGGGTGCGTCCATCGCCGCCAACAAGGTGGCGGGCGTGCGCGCCGCCCTGTGCGGTGACGCCTACACGGCGCGTGGCGCGCGCCAATGGAACGACGCGAACGTGCTGGCCCTCAGCCTGCGGCTGACCAGCGGGGCGCTGCTCTCCGAGATCCTGGACGCGTGGTTCGACGCGGTCGCGAGCGGCGACGCGGACGTCCAGGCCAACATCGAGCATGTCGATTCCATCGGGGGTTCCGACGGGGCTTCCGGCGGGATTGCCGACGATGCGTCGGATGAGGCTCACGACGGGGCTCCGGTCGGGGAGACGGTCCGATGACCGATCTCCCGTGGGTCGTCGTACGCCAGGACGACAACGGCAACCGCTACCGCGTCGGCCGGTACGCGACGCGTGAGGAAGCCGAACGCGTCTCCGACATGCTGGACGCGCGCGGTCACAAGCAGCTCTACCTCGTCGAGCGGATCGACCGCCAGGCGTCGTAGGGTTCCGCGCATGACATTGCGCGTGGTCGTGGGCGGAGCCGTACTGGACCAGGGACGGCTCCTCGCCGCCCGCCGCAGCGCCCCGCCCGCGCTCGCCGGGCGCTGGGAGCTGCCGGGCGGCAAGGTCGAGCCGGGCGAGACCCACGAGCAGGCCCTGGTGCGCGAGCTGCGCGAGGAACTCGGCGTCGAGGTCGAGCCGATCGCCCGGATCCCGGGGGAGTGGCCGCTGAGCGCGGGGCTGGTCCTGCACGCGTGGACGGCGCGGCTGGTGTCCGGAACCCCGGAGCCGCTGGAGGACCACGACGAGCTGCGGTGGCTGTCGCCGGACCGCATCCACGACGTCGACTGGCTCGACCAGGACCGCCCAGCGGTCGCCTGGACCGCCGCCCACCTCCTCGCCTCCGGCTGAGGTTTCCCCCTCCTACCTGTGCCGCCGGATGCGCTCCGGCGCGGGGCGGGGCGGGGGTGGCCTCAAGCGCCGGCCGGGCTGAGCGGACTCCCTTGCGCATCAGGTGGCCTCAAGCGCCGGCCGGGCTGAATGGGTTCGTTCCGGCGCGAGGTGGGCTGAGCACGATGGCCTCAAACGCCGGCCGGGCAGATGGGGCTCGCTTGCGCGCCGGATGGCCAACCGCCGGGCCGTCCGGGTGGTAACCGCAGCCGCCCGCCTCGGCCGTGAGCGCCCGCCCCGGCCGAGGCCGTGACCCCGGCACCGCGGGCCCCTCGCCCGCCACCGGAGGCGGGCCCCGCGCCGCAGCACCCGCCCCCGGCCGAGGCCGTACCCCCGGCCGAGGCCGTACCCCCGACTGAGGGCGCGACCCCCCCGCGCCGCAGGCGGACCCGGCACCGCGGGCCCCTCGCCCGCCACCGGAGGCGGGCCCCGCGCCGCAGCACCCGTCCCCGGCTGAGGCCATGACCCCCCACCGCGCCGCAAGCGGACCCCCGCCCCTGGCGGCGCCCGCCCCCGCCCGCCACCGGGCCCCGCCCCGCCGTACTCCCCCACCGCGCCGGAAGCGGCGCGGTACGGAGGGGGAGATATCGGGTATGTGGGGGTTGATCCCTCTTCATAGCCGGGCGATCCGGCCCGATTCGGTCAGGGACGATGTGGACGGCTTGAGCAGCAGCGATGAGGCGGCGGGGGCGCGGAGGCGCGGTGGGCTGCAGCCGGGGCCGGTGGCCGAGGCCGGGGACAGCCCGACGGGCACGTTGCTGGACACGCTGCGGGTGGCCGTCGTCATGCTGGACACGTCGGGCCGGGTGTTGCTGTGGAGCCCCCTCGCAGAGGAGATGCTGGGGTGGGCGGGGGAACACATCGTCGGGCGGCGCGTCGGCGGGCTCTTCGACATGGGTGAGGCGGCAGGTGGCGGCGCCCGCCGGATGGCGGCGGTGCCCGAGCCCGGCAGGGCCGAGCGGATCCTGGCCGACCTGCTGCGCAACGGCCGCTGGGACGGCATCCTGTCGCTGCGGCACCGCGACGGCCACAGCGTGCAGGTCGAGGCGCGCGCGTCGCTGCTGGTGGACGGGGACGGCCGGCCGTTCGTCCTCGCCTCGGTCGCCGAGACGGCCCGGCTGCGCACCCTGGAGCACGACCTCGCCGCGCTGGACGCGCTCTACGACTCGTCACCGCTGGGCGTCGCGGTTTTCGACACGGAGCTGCGCTACGTACGGGTCAACGAGGCGCTGGCCCGGATGAACGGGCTGTCCTCCGCGGAACACATCGGCCGGACCGTCAGCGAGATCGTCGACGACCCGGGGGCGGCCGCCGAGCTGACCACGTTGCAGCGCGCGGTGCTGGCCACCGGCCGCCCCGTCATCGACCTGATGATGCTGGCTCCGCGCGGCCTCGGCCACCGCTCCATCTCCTACCACCGTCTGGAGGACCGGGCGGGCCGGGTGCTGGGCATCAGCGCGACGGTGATGGACGTGACCGAGCGGAAGGAGGCGGCCGACAAGGTCGAGCGGGCGCGCAGCCGGCTGGCGCTGCTGAACGACGTCGGTGCGCGGATCGGCGGCCTGCTGGACGTGCGCAGGGGCGCGGAGGAGCTGGCGCGGGCGCTGGTGCCGAGGTTCAGCGACTACTCGGGGGTGATCCTGCACGCGGCGGTCGCCGACGGCGGGGAGCTGCCGACGGTGCAGTACAGCGAGAGCACACCGATGCGGCAGTTGGGCGTGGGCGCGATCCGGCAGGGTCCCGAGGTGGACCGGATGATCAAGCTGGGCTCGGTCATCTCGTTCACCCGCAAGTCCATCTTCGGCACGGTGCTGGCCACCGGGCGGCCGCAGCTGGTGGAGAACAACGAGCAGTTGCTCGCGACGACGTTCCCCGGCGACCCCAAGGTGCGGGCCACCATGGAGCTGGGCATCCACTCGCTGCTGGTGCTGCCGCTGCGGGCGCGCGGCGTCGTGCTGGGGCTGCTGGTGGTCAGCCGGGCCGACGGCAGGGAGCCGTTCGACCGCGACGACCTGGCGCTGGCGATGGAGCTCGCCGACCGGGCGGGCTCCGGTCTTGACAACGCGCGGCTGTACGTCCGGGAGCGCGAGGGCGCCCTGATGCTGCAGCGCAGCCTGCTGCCGCAGACCGTTCCGCAGCCGCAGGGCGTCGAGGTCGCCTTCCGGTACGTGCCGGGCAGCAGCGGCACCGAGGTGGGCGGCGACTGGTTCGACGTGATCCCGCTGGCCGGCGGCCGGGTCGCGTTCGTCATCGGCGATGTGATGGGGCACGGGCTCGGCGCCGCCGCGACCATGGGCCGGCTGCGTACCGCCGTCCGGACCCTCGCCGGGCTCGACATGCCGCCGCACGAACTGCTGCGCCGCGTCAACGACCTCGGCGACGACCTGGCCCAGGACCAGGACGAGGGCTGGATGGCCACCGTCGTGTACGCCGTCTACGACCCCGCGACCCGGCGCTGCACCCTCGCCAAGGCCGGGCACCTGCCGCCGGTGCTGGTCTATCCGGGGGAGGAGTGCGGCTTCGCGGGATGCGGGGCGACCCTGCTGGAGATGCCGTCGGGGGCGCCGCTCGGCGTCGAGGGCGTGGAGTTCGAGTCCGTGGAGCTGGACGTGCCGGACGGCACGGTGCTGGTGCTTTACACCGACGGGCTGGTCGAGGCGCGCGGCGAGGACATCACCGACGGCCTGGACCGGCTCTCCACGGTGCTGTCCCGGCCCCTCTCCTCACTGGAGGACGCCTGTGACGACCTGCTCGCGACGATGGTGCCGGGCCGGGAGCCGGACGACGTGGCCCTGCTGATGGCCCGGCTCGGCGGCCTCCCCGAGGGCAGCACCGCCTCGTGGACGTTCCCGGCCGAGCCCAGTGCCGTGCGGCGGGCCCGCCGCCATGTCCGCGAGACCCTCGCCGACTGGCATCTCGAATCGCTGACCGATGTGACGGTGCTGCTCGTCAGTGAGCTGGTCACCAACTCCCTGCGGTACGCGCACGGTCCGATCGGCGTACGGATGGTGCGCGGCGGCTCGCTGCTCGTCGAGGTCTCCGACCCGCTCCCCGATCCGCCGCTGGAACGCGAGGCCACCACCGAGGACGAGGGCGGGCGCGGTCTGCAACTCGTCGCGCGGGCCTCACGGCGCTGGGGCACCCGGCACGGGCGGCTCGGCAAGACGGTCTGGTTCGAGCTGGCGATGCCTCCCGCCGTGTCCAGCACCTGACAGAGTGGTTCAGCGAGTCCCCACCGGGTAGCGAGTAGAGGCGAACGGGAACCAGTGGGAGCCGAGATGATGCTGTGATCGTCAAGACCGTGTGCGGGACGGTCGTGATGCTGAATACTCGGCTCCAAACCGGTCCATGTGTGCTGAGCTGGAGGGGTCGGGCTAGTGAACGACGTGCCAGCGGGGGCCGATGTGTCTGATGAGCGGGGCGGGAGCACTTCTCCCCGGGCCGCGGTCTGGCAGTCCAGCCCGCCGGGTTCGATCTACGACTACATCCGCGTGGCCTCCTTCTCGATCGGCCCCGACGGGCGGATCGACCAGTGGAGCGACCGGGCCGCCGAGTTCTTCGGGGTGCCGGCCGCGCAGGCGCTCGGCAAGGACCCCATCACCGCGTTCGCGCCGCCGGACACCTGGGACCGCGCCCATGAGCGGGTGGCCGAGATCCTGGACGGCCGGGAGTGGATAGGTCTCGCGCCCTACCGTGACGCCGCCGGTACCGAGGGCATCGCCGAGATCTATGTGATGCCCGCCGACCGGGGGGCGCTGTGCATCGCCGTCGACGTCTCGTCGCTGCGGCAGATAGAGACCGACCTGGCGGCCTCGCAGGCCGTCTTCGGGCAGTCCCCGATGGGCTTCGTCCTCTTCGACACCCATCTGCGGCTGCTGCGCGTCAACGAACGTTTCGCGACCGTCTTCGGCCGCACCGCCGAGGAGCACCGCGGCCGCGGCCCGCACGACTTCCTCTCCCGGGTCGAGGCCGACCGGCTCACCGCCGCGCTGCGCCAGGTGCTGGAGAGCGGCGATCCGGTCCTGGACATGCCGCTGGTCGGCACCGTGCCAGGCGAGAGCGGGCGCCGCCGCTGGGCGATCTCGCTGTACCGGCTGCACAGCGGCAGCGGGCGGCCGATAGGGGTCGCCGGGCTCGCCATGGACGTCACCGGGCGGCAGCGGGCCGAGCGCGAGGCCGCGCACGCCCGCCGCAATCTCGCCCTGCTCAACGAGGCCGGGGTGCGGATCGGCAACTCGCTGGACCTGGAGACCACCGCCCGCGAACTGCTCGACGTCGCCGTGCCGCACTTCTGCGATCTGGCCTCCGTCGACCTGTACCAGGCGCTGCTCGTCGGCGAGGAGGACCTCGGGGGTACGTCGGACGGCAGCGGCGAGGTGCGCCGGGTGGCGTTCGCCAGTGCCGTCTCGAACGCGCCCTCCGCGATCCTGGGCGATGACGGCGAGGACGGTTCGGTGCCCGTCGGATCCGTCCACCGCCATCCGTTCAACTCGCCCTGCGCCAGCGCGCTCAGGACCGCCCAGACGCAGATGCTGGGGGTGGACCCCGAGCCGGACCTGGGCGGCGCGCTCGTCCAGTCCACGCTGATCGTTCCGATGGTCGCCCGTGACACCGTCCTCGGCCTGGTGCAGTTCTCCCGGGCCAAGGGCAGCGAGCCGTTCTCGGAGCGGGACCGGATGCTCGCCGAGGAGCTCGCCGCGCGCGCCGCGGTCTGTATCGACAACGCGCGGCTGTACCGGCGCGAGCACGAGCGGGCGCTGATACTGCAGCGCAGCCTGCTGCCACCGGGCAATCCGGAGGCGGCCGGGCTGGACATCGCCTGTCGCTATCTGCCGGGCAACATGGAGACCGAGGTCGGCGGCGACTGGTTCGACGTCATCGAGCTGCCGGGGCACCGCACCGCGCTCGTCGTCGGCGACGTCATGGGCCGCGGCCTGCGCGCCGCCGTGGCGATGGGTGAACTCCGCACCGCCGTACGGACGCTGGCACTGCTCGACCTGGAACCGGCCGAGGTGCTCACCGCACTCGACGAGGTGGCCCGCGGGCTCGGCGCGCCGCCCGAGACCCGCAGCCGGCGCGGCAAGGACCGCGGTGGCACGGACCTCACCGAGGTCTACCTCGCCACCTGCGTCTACGCCGTGTACGACGCGGTCACCCGGCGCTGCACGATCGCCAACGCCGGGCACCTGCCGCCGGTGGTCGTCGAGCCGGGCGGGCCCGCGCTCATGCTGGAGGTCCCCACCGGGATGCCGCTCGGGGTGGGCGGCGAGCCCTTCGAGGAGGTCGACGTCGAGCTCCCGGACGGCGCGCTCCTCGGGCTCTACACCGACGGCCTCGTCGAGTCCCGCAACCATCCGCTGGACGAGGGCCTCGAAGCGCTCCGCGCCGCGTTCGACGATCCGCAGCGTCCCCTGGAGGACGTCTGCGACCACATCCTCGCGACGCTGGACACCGCCCACGGCGAGGACGACATCGCCCTCCTGATGGCCCGCGTCCACGGTCTGCCGGCCGACTCCGTCGGGGACTGGACGCTGGAGCCGCACCCCGCCTCGGTCGCCCGCGCCCGTGAGTACGCCCGCGAACGGCTCATCTCCTGGGGCCTGGAGGAGCTCGTCGACACCACGGAACTGCTCGTCAGCGAGCTGGTCACCAACGCCCTGCGGCACGGCGACGGCGACATCCGGCTGCGGCTGCTGCGCGACCGCACCCTCGTCTGCGAGGTCTGGGACGGCGCGCTGGTCCAGCCCAGGCGGCGGCGCGCCCGCGACACCGACGAGGGCGGCCGCGGCCTCCAGCTCGTCAGCCTGCTCAGCGAGAGCTGGGGCAGCCGCCGCACCCACCGCGGGAAGACCGTCTGGTTCGAGCTCGCCCTGCCGGGCGGCGGCGGCCCCGGCGGGCCGGGGCGCGAACCGACCGTGGACGAGCTGCTGAGCATGTACTAGGCGCCGGGCCGCCCGGGGCCGGCTACTTGACGGTCTTGAGGGCGGCGAGCCTGGCCTCGACCTCCGCGCTGTCCGAGAGGGTGTCGAGGCTCTCGAACTGGGCGTCCAGCGAGGACGCGGCCAGCTCCTCCTTGCCCTTGGCCTTGGCCTCCTCGCGCCGGACCTTGTCCTCGAAGCGGCCCAACTCGCTGGTCGGGTCGAGCACGTTGATGTTCTTGGCCGCGTCCATCATCTGGTTCTGCGCCTGCGCGGACTTGGCGCGGGCCACCAGCGAGTCCCGCCTGCCCTGCAGCTCACCCAGCTTGGTGCGCATCTGGTCGAGCCCGGACTTGAGCTTGTCGACGATCTCGGTCTGGCTCGCGATGACCGGCTCCGCGGTCTTCGCCTCCTTCTCCGACGTGACCTGGCGGCCGAGCGCGACCTTCGCGAGGTTGTCGAAGCGGTCGGCGTCCGCGGTGTTCCCGGCGGCCCGCAGCTCGTCGGCCTTCTTGCTGGCGGCGAGGGCCTTGCCGCCCCATTCCGCGGCCGCCGCCACGTCCTCGTCGTGGTCCTGCTCCATCAGCCGGAGATTGCCGATGGTGGCGGCGACCGCCTCCTCGGCCTCGGAGATGTTGTTGCTGTAGTCGCGGATGAGCTGGTCGAGCATCTTCTGCGGGTCCTCGGCCTGGTCGAGGAGCGCGTTGATGTTGGCCTTCGCGAGCTGGGTCACACGGCCGAGGATCGTCTGCTTCGTCATGGCTGGGGTTCCTTCACAGGTAGGTAGGAGAAGCAAGGAGCTGGTCAGAAGCGGCCGCCGCCGCCCATCCGGCCCCGGGTACCGCCGCCGCCGAAGCTCCCGGGACCCCCGCCACCGCCGAAACCGCCGCCGAACCCGCCCCCGCCGCCGTTCAGGATTCCGCCGAGGATGATCCCGCCCAGCACGGCGCCGCTCATCCCCCCACCGCCGCGCCCGCCACCGCCGAACCCCCCGCCGCCGAAGCCGCCGCCGCTCACGTCCTGCTGGGCGAACTGCTGTGCCTGACGTGCCAGTTGATCGGCCTGCTGGGCCTCGGAGAGCGCGCCCGCCGCATCGGTGGCGGCCAGCGACTCGGCCTGCTCCAGCCGCCGTTCGGCCTCGGCGAGCCGGGTACGGGCCTGGCTGCCGATCGCGCCGCGGTGCGTGGTGATGACGTCCCGGGCCGCGGCCACCTCGCTGCGGGCCGCCAGGAGGGCCTGGCCGAGCAGACCGCGGGCCCGCTGTTCGTTCACGGCTCCCTCGCGGGCGCCGGTCAGTGCCGCGTCGAGAGCGGCGTCCGCCTCCTCGATCCGGCGGAGCCCCGAGATCGGGTCGTGGCGGCCGGCCGTCAGTTCCTGCCGTACGTCGGCGAGGACGGACTCGGCGCGGGCTATGCGGCCCCGCAGATCGGCCGTCGGCGCCCCGTCGGCGGTCCCGCTGAGCAGCCCCTTGGCATCGGCCAGGTCGGTGTCGGTCTCGGTCAGCGCGTCCTGGAGCCGGGCGTCGGCCTGCTCCAGTTCCTCCGCACGGCGTACCACCGACTCGGCGAGCGTCCCGGCCTGGTCGAGGGCGCCCTCGGCGGCCCGTACGAACACCGCCGCCCGGGACATGTCGCCCGCGTCGATCGCCTTCCGGGCCCCGTCGATCGCGGTCCCGGCGAACACCAGCCGGTCCCGCGCCTCGGCCGGATGGCCGGTGACCGGTTCGACGGCCGCGTCCGCGTACGTCCGGGTGAGCGTGCCGATCGCGGTCTCGGCCGCGGTCACATGCGCGTCGAGCGCCGCCGCGGTCGCCTCGGCCTGCGCGAGCGCCTGCGGGGCGTTGGACTCCAGCGCCCGCAACCGGTCGAACGCGTCGGACTCGGCGTCCAGCCGGCGGTTCGCCTGGGTGCAGCGGCTCAGGATCTCGTCGAGCATCTGCCGCCGGGTCGCCTCGTCCTCGGGAAAGGCGTCGTCGAGCTTCTGCCGCAGCCGGAAGGCGGCGGTCAGTTCACCGCGCGCGTACGAGACCGCCTCGGTGAACGGCTGGGCAGCCTCGTCACCGAACTGCGCCGCCGCGAAGCCGAGCTCCTCCTGGCTGGTGCGGACGGCGTCGTCCGTCTCCACCAGCAGCTGCTTGGCCTGGGCGTCGAGCTCGGGTAGCGGCGTGACCCGGGGCTTCTCGCCCCCGGTGCCCCAGCCGCCGCCCTGCGGCGGCACGCCCCGGCCGCCCCGTTTGCGCCGCGAGTACACCAGCGCGCCGAGCACACCCGCGCTGCCGACCGCCGCGACCGGGATCCACAGGCTGCTCGACCCGTTCCCGTCCGGGCCGCCGCCCGGATCCTCGGTCCCCGGCGTGATCGCGGGCGCCACGACCGGCTGCCCGCCGAGCACCGCGCCGAACCCGTTCGCCGCGCCGATGGCGGCGCCCGCCCAGTCGTTCTGCTTCAGCGCGGGCTCGATCGCCGAGCGGTTGACCTCGTCCAGCTGCGCCTGGGTGAACCCCGAGGTCTGGTCGGCGGAGACCGCGTACTGCCGGTCGTGCGTCGCGACGGCCAGCAGCACGTCGTTCTGCCCGAGGCCGTTGCGCTGCGCGGTGGCATTGGCCCACTCCTGGGCGTCCCGCCCGGAGAAGCCGTTCACATAGGCGACGAAGAGCTGGATCCGATGGCCGGCGTAGAGCTTCTCGAGCGCGTCCGCCACCTGCTGCTTACGGTCGCCCAGCGCGCCGACCTTGTCGGTGATCTGGCCCGTGCGCGACAGCGTGATCGGGTCGTCGGCGTGCGCGGTGCCGGCGAGCGGCAGCAGCAGGGCGCCGAGGAGCACCACGATTCCGCCGAGTCGCCGCATCCGGTACGCGCCCTTCGCCGCGCCACGCGCCTGCGGCATGGCTCTGTTCGGGAGCGTATGCGCGGTTTGTACGGATCGCGACCGTACGGCCTCCGGCCGAGTGCCGGAGGCCGTACGGTGCGGTTACGGCCGCCGCAGGATCTTGTTGCCCAGCCAGACCAGCGGGTCGTACTTGCGGTCGACCGCCCGCTCCTTGAGCGGGATGAGCGCGTTGTCGGTGATCTTGATGTGTTCCGGGCAGACCTCGGTGCAGCACTTGGTGATGTTGCAGTAGCCGAGCCCGTGGTCGTCCTGGGCCGACACCTTGCGGTCCAGGCCCTCCTCGGCGGCCGCGTCCAGCGGGTGCATGTCGAGCTCGGCGATCCGCATCAGGAAGCGCGGCCCGGAGAAGGCGATCTTGTTCTCCTCGTGGTCGCGGACCACGTGGCAGGTGTCCTGGCACAGGAAGCACTCGATGCACTTGCGGAACTCCTGGGAGCGTTCCACGTCCTGCTGCTGCATCCGGTACTCGCCCGGCTTGAGACCGGCCGGCGGCACGAACGCCGGCACCTCGCGGGCCTTCGCGTAGTTGAAGGACACGTCGGTCACCAGGTCCCGGATGACGGGGAACGCCCGCATCGGGGTGACGGTGACCGTCTCCTCGGCCGTGAAGACCGACATCCGCGTCATGCACAGCAGGCTCGGCCTGCCGTTGATCTCCGCGCTGCACGAGCCGCACTTGCCGGCCTTGCAGTTCCAGCGGACCGCGAGATCGGACGCCTGGGTGGCCTGCAGCCGGTGGATGATGTCGAGGACGACCTCGCCCTCGTTCACTTCCACCTGGTAGTCGTTCAGGTCCCCGCCGTCGGCGTCGCCCCGCCACACCTTGAAGTGTGCTGTGTACGTCACGGGGCCAACTCCTCGTCCGTCAGATACTTCAGCAGTTCTTCCTTCTCGAACAGGGCGAGGAGGTCCTCCCGCATCGGGTCCATGTCGCGGTGCCGGAGGGTGACCTGGCCGCGGTCCGGGTCGGTGTCGGCGAGCCCGCCGCTGGGGTCGGACAGCTCGCAGACGAGATTGACCTTCCGCCAGGCCCGGTCCATGCCGGGGTGGTCCTCGCGGGTGTGGCCGCCGCGGCTCTCGGTGCGCTCCAGGGCGGCGCGGGCCACGCACTCGCTGACCAGCAGCATGTTCCGCAGGTCGATCGCCAGGTGCCAGCCGGGGTTGAACTGCCGGTGGCCCTCGACGCCGGCCCGCCGCGAGCGCATCCGCAGATCGGTGAGGCGGCTGAGCGCCTCCGCCATCTCCGGGGCTCGGCGGATGATGCCGACCAGGTCGTTCATGGCCTGCTGCAGTTCCTGGTGGAGGGTGTACGGGTTCTCCGCGACCTGCCCCTGCGGCAGGTCCGGGTCGGAGGCCTCCGCGCTGAACGGGCGCAGCGCCTCGGCGGCCGCGCTGTCGATCTGGTCCTCGGGGACGGCGGGCCGCCCGGTGCCGAGCGCGGCCACGTACTCCGAGGCGTGCAGTCCGGCCCGGCGGCCGAAGACCAGCAGGTCGGAGAGGGAATTGCCGCCCAGCCGGTTCGAGCCGTGCATCCCTCCGGCCACCTCGCCCGCCGCGTACAGCCCCGGCACGCCGCGGGCCGCCGCGGTGTCGGGCTCCACGTCGACGCCGCCCATCATGTAGTGGCAGGTCGGACCGACCTCCATGGGTTCCGCGGTGATGTCGACGTCGGCGAGTTCCTTGAACTGGTGGTGCATCGACGGCAGCCGCCGTTTGATCTCCTCGGCGGGCAGCCGGGTCGACACGTCGAGGAAGACCCCGCCGTGCGGGGTGCCGCGGCCCGCCTTGACCTCGGAGTTGATGGCGCGGGCCACCTCGTCGCGGGGGAGCAGTTCCGGCGGCCGGCGGAATTTGGCCGGGTCGGCGTACCAGCCGTCGGCCTCCTGCTCGGACTGCGCGTACTTCTCCTTGAACACGTCCGGGATGTAGTCGAACATGAACCGTTTGCCGTCGCTGTTGCGCAGCACCCCGCCGTCGCCGCGGACCGACTCGGTGACGAGGATGCCCTTGACGGACGGCGGCCAGACCATCCCGGTGGGGTGGAACTGGATGAACTCCATGTTGATGAGCGGGGCGCCCGCGAGCAGCGCCAGCGCGTGCCCGTCGCCGGTGTACTCCCACGAGTTGGAGGTCACCTTGAAGGACTTCCCGATGCCGCCGGTCGCGAGGACCACGGCCGGGCTCTCGATGACGAACAGCCGGCCCGACTCGCGGATGTAGCCGAAGACCCCGCTGACCGCCGGGCCGTCCTTGAGCACCCGGGTGACCGTGCACTCCTGGAAGACCTTGAGCCGCGCCTCGTAGTCGCCGAACTCGGCGAAGTCCTCCTGCTGCAGGGAGACGATCTTCTGCTGGAGGGTGCGGATCAGCTCCAGGCCGGTCCGGTCGCCGACGTGCGCGAGCCGCGGGTACTCGTGGCCGCCGAAGTTGCGCTGCGAGATCCGGCCGTCCTTGGTGCGGTCGAAGAGCGCGCCCCAGGTCTCCAGCTCCCACACCCGGTCGGGCGCCTCGCGGGCGTGCAGCTCGGCCATCCGCCACTGGTTGAGGAACTTCCCGCCGCGCATGGTGTCGCGGAAGTGCACTTCCCAGTTGTCGTTGGAGTTGGCGTTGCCCATGCTGGCCGCGATGCCGCCCTCGGCCATCACCGTGTGCGCCTTGCCGAACAGCGATTTGCAGATGACCGCCGTGCGCATGCCCTGCTCGCGGGCCTCGATGGCGGCGCGCAGACCTGCTCCGCCCGCGCCGACGACGACCACGTCGTAAGTGTGCCTTTCGACTTGCGTCATGCTTGTTGGCATCCCCTTCGTTTAGAAGAACCGCGGGTCGTCGAAGGCGCCGCTGGCGACGAGATATACGTAGAAGTCCGCGAGTGCCACGCTGATCAGCGAGACCCAGGCGAGCAGCATGTGGTGCCGGTTGAGCTTGCCGACCCAGCCCCAGAGGCGGAACCGCACCGGGTGCTTGGAGAAGTGCTTCAGCCGGCCGCCGATGATGTGCCGGCAGGAGTGGCAGGAGAAGGTGTACGCCCAGATCAGGGTGATGTTCACCAGCATCACGAGGGTGCCGAGGCCCGCGTGGCCCCAGTTGCCGTCCTCGTCGCGGAAGCTCAGCACCACGTCGTACGTCAGGATCCCGGCGACCGGGATCGCGAAGTAGAAGAAGTACCGGTGGATGTTCTGCAGGATCAGCGGGAACCGCGTCTCACCGGTGTACGTGGCGTGCGGCTCGGCGACGGCGCAGGCGGGGGGCGAGGCCCAGAACCCGCGGTAGTACGCCTTGCGGTAGTAGTAGCAGGTGAGCCGGAAGCCGAGCGGGAAGATCAGCACGATCAGGGCCGGGGAGATGCCCCACCAGCTCCCGAACAGGTGCCAGTCGGCGCCGCCGTTCATGTCGGTGCAGTTCGACGCCAGGCACGGGGAGTAGAACGGCGAGACGTACGGCGCCGCGTAGTAGTCCCCGTTCGCGAACGCGCGCCACGTCGAGTAGACGACGAACGCCCCCAGCCCGAGCGCGGTCACCAGGGGCGGAACCCACCACCGGTCGGTCCGCAGATGTCGGTTCTGAATGGCCGCGCGCCCCTGCGTGTGGACACCGCGGCGGGCGGGACTGCTGTCGGCGGACTCGGTGCTGGAGGTGGTTCCGGTGGCCAATGCGTACTCCGGAGGGGAGCGGAAGGGGCGGGAGCCGGTGACGGCTGCGGTGACGGGCTGGCTCTGCGGTCGCGGGGAGGCCCGCGGCTGCGGGGAGGCGCTGTTACGGCGCGTGGCCGTGGGGTGATCCCAGGCCTTCGTCCTCGCAGTCGGACCACAGCGCGGGGTCGTACGGGGTGTCGGGCACGATCACCATCTCCACCGGGCCCGGTGGGGCGGCGGACGGCGCGGCCTCGCGCAGCAGGGTCAGGCTCTCGCGGAGGTGGTCCGCGTCGGCACGTACACGACGCATGTCGAGGCTGTTCCCGACGTGCTGCTCCAGGCGGCCCACACAGCGGACCAGGTCGTCCAGCCGGCGCTGAACCGATGTCAGATCGTCTTGCAGGGACATGGATTTGCCCTCAGCTCTGCCGCAGTGCGGTTGGTGACGCTCATGCGGAAGCGAGTGTCGCGCGTCACATGCGCCATTGGGAAGAGCGCGTGCAGGGGAAATGGCGCCCGGCCCGGGATCACGCCGCGGCCGCGCGCCCGCGCGGGCCGCCGGTGGGCGCCCCGCCGCCGTTCGGGTGGCCTGTGGCCCGGTTCGCGCCGTGTCGCGCCGCCGCGCGGGTACCTGTCGCATTCAGTAGGTGCGATAAGCGACAAATACCGCCAACTGAGTATTACTGGTGCACGTCCCGAAGGCGTATGCCGGACCGAAGGCGGCCGGAGAGCCCGCGGAGGTACCTGACCCATGTCCCGCAGCGTCATTCCCGCATCCGTAGGCGGGGCAGAGCCCCGGCCCCGGCATCGCCCCCGGCCCACCGGGCCGGGGCTGCGCGGTGCGGCCCTCCTGGGCGCCGCCGCGCTCGCCCTCGCCGGCTGCTCCGCCGAGACCACCGCGGGCGCGGTCGTCTCGGGCACCGACATCGCGGCCGCGCCCCGCGCCGGCGTCAAGGACGGCGGAACACTGCGCTGGGCCGTCGACGGCGTACCGGCCACCCTCAACGCCTACCAGGCGGACGCCGACGAGGACACGGCCCGGATCGCCGGCGCCGTGCTGCCCGTGATGTTCCGCCTCGACAACCGCGGCGCCCCGCAGCGGGACGCGGACTTCCTGGCCGACGCCTCGGTCGTCGAGACCGAGCCGAAGCAGGTCGTGTCGTACAAGCTCAACCCGAAGGCGAAGTGGAGCGACGGCCGGGCCGTCGGCGCCGACGACTTCAGCGCGCAGTGGAAGGCGCTGAGCGGCCGGAACGCCGCGTACTGGACCGCGCGCAACGCCGGCTACGACCGGATCGCGGACGTCAGCCAGGGCGCGGACAGCCATGAGGTCAAGGTCACCTTCGCCGCCCCGTACGCCGACTGGCGGTCGCTGTTCACACCCCTCTATCCCAAGGCCGTGACCGGCAGCCCGGACGCCTTCAACGAAGGCGCCCGCTCCGCGCTCACCGCCGTCGCCGGGCCGTTCAGGATCAAGGACGTGAACCGCACCGGGGGCGCCGTCACCCTGGTCAGGAACCCGGCCTGGTGGGGCCAGCGCGCCAAGCTCGACCAGCTGGTGCTGACCGCCGTACCGTCCGCGGGCCGCGCCACCGCGCTGACCGGCGGAAAGCTGGACGTCGCGGAGCTGGACCCGACCGCCCTCGCCTCGGTCCGCAAGGCCGCGGCCGCCAAGAAGCTCGCCGTCCGCAAGGCCCCCGGGGCCGCGTACTCGCAGCTCGCCCTCAACGGCAGCACGGGCCCGCTGGCCGACGAACGGGTCCGCCGCGCGGTGGCCCGCGCCGTCGACCGGCAGGCCATCGCCGACGCCGTGCTGAAGCCGCTCGGCCTGCCCGCCAAGCCGCTCGGCAACCACCTGGTCCTCGCCTCGCAGAACGGCTACGCGGACCACAGCTCGGCCCTCGGCTCCGCGGACGCGGGCCAGGTCCAGGCGCTGCTCGCGGACGCGGGCTGGGAGCACACCGCACCGCAGTCGCAGCCCGGGGCCAAGGCCGCCAACCCGGCCAAGCCCGCCGCTCCGGTACCGGCCAAGCCCGACGCGGCGGCCCCGGCCCTCGGCGTGACGGTGGTCGAGCCCAGCGGAACGCTCCGCAAGGCCGGCAAGCAGCTGAGCCTGCGGTTCGTCGTCCCCTCCACCTCGCCGATGCTGGCCGACGTGGGGAACCGGATCGCCGCGATGCTGTCGAAGATCGGGGTCCGCACCGAGATCACCAAGGTCGCCGACACGAGCTTCTTCCACGACCACGTCGCGGCCGGAAACTTCGATCTGGCCCTGTACTCCTGGCCCGGCACGGCCTACCCGGCCACCGACGACCGGCCGATCTTCGCCAAGCCGCTGCCCGCCCCCGACGGATCGCTGACCGTCGAGCAGAACTACTCACGGGTCGGCACCGACCAGATCGACCAGCTGCTCGACCAGGCGAGCTCGGAACTGGACCAGAAGGCGGCCCACGACATCGCCGCACGGGCCGACTCCCGGATCTGGGCCGCGGCCGGCTCCGTCCCGCTCTTCCAGCGCCCCGAGCTCGTGGCGCTGCGGCCCACGGTCGCGAACGCCGGCGCCTTCGGCTTCGAGTCCCCCCGATACCAGGACATCGGGTTCCGTAAGTAGGGGTCCGCGTGCAGCGCTTTTGCCGGATCGGGCCGCCCCGGCGCCCGGATGGCGGAATACGCGCGGATACCGCCGCTGCCACGGGTCCTTCCGGTCGTCCCACCGGTCCCGCCGGCTCCGGAAGGAGCCTGCGGGGCCGGTGATACCGGCGTTCAAACCTCGCCCGGGCGGCCGAGTCGCCGCGAGCCCCGTACCATGGGGTAAGGCCGCGGCTTGTCCTGCCCGGCGGGCGAGTGCGTCAACACGGAACGCGCAGCCATCCACGATCCCGGGAGAAGCGCCGCAGCATGTCCACGCGCCACGATATTCGTAACGTCGCCATTGTCGCCCACGTCGACCACGGCAAGACGACCCTTGTCGACGCCATGCTCAAGCAGGCCGGCGCATTCGCTGCCCACCAGCACCTCGACGACCGCATGATGGACTCGAACGACCTGGAACGTGAGAAGGGCATCACGATCCTGGCCAAGAACACGGCCGTGAAGTACCACCCCAAGGGTGGCGGCGACGTCATCACGATCAACATCATCGACACCCCCGGCCACGCCGACTTCGGTGGTGAGGTCGAGCGCGGCCTGTCGATGGTCGACGCGGTCGTGCTCCTCGTGGACGCCTCCGAGGGCCCGCTGCCGCAGACCCGCTTCGTGCTGCGCAAGGCGCTGACGGCGAACCTGCCGGTCATCCTGTGCATCAACAAGACGGACCGCCCGGACTCCCGGATCGACGAGGTCATCAACGAGACCTACGACCTCTTCCTGGACCTGGACGCGACCGAGGAGCAGATCGAGTTCCCGATCGTCTACGCCTGTGCCCGTGACGGCGTCGCCTCGCTGACCAAGCCGGAGAACGGCACGGTCCCCTCGGACAGCGACTCGCTCGAGCCGTTCTTCTCCACCATCCTGTCGACGGTCCCCGCCCCCGAGTACACCGAGGGCGCGCCGCTCCAGGCGCACGTCACCAACCTGGACGCCGACAACTTCCTCGGCCGTATCGCGCTCCTCCGCGTCGAGGAGGGCGAGCTCCGCAAGGGCCAGCAGGTCGCGTGGATGAAGCGTGACGGTTCGGTCACCCAGGTCAAGATCACCGAGCTGCTGATGACCGAGGCGCTCACCCGCAAGCCGGCCGAGATGGCGGGCCCCGGCGACATCTGCGCCGTGGCCGGTATCCCGGACATCACCATCGGCGAGACGCTGGCCGACCTGGAGAACCCGGTCGCGCTGCCGCTCATCACGGTCGACGAGCCGGCCATCTCCATGACCATCGGTACCAACACCTCGCCGCTGGTCGGCAAGGGCGGCAAGGGCCACAAGGTCACCGCCCGCCAGGTGAAGGACCGGCTGGACAAGGAGCTCATCGGTAACGTCTCGCTCCGCGTGCTGCCGACCGAGCGTCCCGACGCGTGGGAGGTCCAGGGCCGTGGCGAGCTGGCGCTGGCCATCCTCGTCGAGCAGATGCGCCGTGAGGGCTTCGAGCTGACCGTCGGCAAGCCGCAGGTCGTCACCAAGACGATCAACGGCAAGGTGCACGAGCCGGTCGAGCGCATGACGATCGACACCCCCGAGGAGTACCTCGGCGCGATCACCCAGCTGATGGCGACCCGCAAGGGCCGTATGGAGACCATGACGAACCACGGCTCCGGCTGGGTCCGCATGGAGTTCATCGTCCCGGCCCGTGGCCTGATCGGCTTCCGTACCGAGTTCCTCACGGACACCCGCGGCACCGGTATCGCGCACAGCATCTTCGAGGGTCACGAGCCGTGGTTCGGCGACCTGCGCACCCGTAACAACGGTTCCCTGGTGGCGGACCGCGCCGGTGTCGTGACGCCGTTCGCGATGATCAACCTCCAGGAGCGCGGCGTGATCTTCGTCGAGGCGACCACCGAGGTGTACGAGGGCATGATCATCGGTGAGAACTCGCGTTCCGACGACATGGACGTGAACATCACCAAGGAGAAGAAGCTCACCAACATGCGCGCCGCCTCCGCGGACAACACCGAGAACGTGGTGCCGCCGCGCAGGCTCTCCCTGGAGCAGTCCCTCGAGTTCTGCCGCGAGGACGAGTGCATCGAGGTCACCCCGGAGACCGTGCGTATCCGCAAGGTCGTCCTGGACCAGAAGGAGCGCGGCCGCGCGTACTCGCGCGCCAAGCGCTGACGCCTTCCGCCCGGATCACCGGGTGAAGAGGGGCCCGGGGACGTGTCCCCGGGCCCATCGGGCTTCTCGGGACGTGTCCCCGGCCCCTCCGGGCCTTCCAGGGCGCTGCGCGGGCCGTCTGGGTCCGTCCGGCGCCCCGGGCGGCCCCCCGGGCCCCAACTGCCGCTGTCAGGGGCTCTGGTGGCTTGGATCAGCCGGTCCGGCGCCCGGGGACGCGTACCCCGGGTGGAGCCACGGTCATGGCGCCTGCGCCGGGGTGCTTCCCGGCACGATCCAGGCCGGTGGCTGCAGTACCGGGGTCTTCCAGTAGATGTCGAGCCGGGTGATGAGCCCGTCCTCGCCGAGTTCCATGACGTTGGCGAACGACATCACGTTCCGTTCGTCGGCCGCCGTCGGCTGGATCGTCTCGACCGCCTCGTTGAGCACCCGCCGGCCGTCCGCGCTGAGGAACGTCCGGCGGGACTCCAGCCGGTGGAAGGCCATCCGCTCCGTCACCCGTGAGACGAACGCCACATACGCCTCCCGGCCCCGGACGGTGTCGTCCTCGTCGCCGCGCATCCCGACGCGTACGAACCCCTCCGCCAGGGTGGAGGCGACCAGCCCCCAGTCGTGCGTGTCGACCCCGCGCCAGAACGACTCCACCGTCTTCTCGCGCCGAGTGTGGTCCAACTCACTGTGGGGCACTGGGGATCCCTTCCCGCGGCCGGCTACAACCTGACGGTCAGTCAGATTAGCCGCCCCGCGGTCAGGAGGCGATGGGTGCGACCAGCTCGACCTCGAACCCCTCGGCGTTCTCCAGATAGGCGGCGTAGTGCGCGTCACCGCCCGCGAAGGGGTGCCGGTCGGGGAACATCAGGGTCCAGCCGTGCTCCGGCGCCCTGGCCGCGAGATCGTCGGCCATGGCGCGGTCGGCCACGTGGAAGGCCAGGTGGTTGAGGCCCGGCCGGCGCCGCTCGTGCCGGTCGCCGGTGAGGGCGGGGGAGCGCTCGACCACGATGTAGGTGGGGCCGAGTTTCCAGCTGCGCCCCGCGGGCCAGTCCTGGAACGGGGTGTAGCCGAGCTCGCCCAGCAGCCAGCCCCAGCCGGCGGTGGCGGCGGGCAGGTCGGCGACCCACAGTTCGACGTGATGCAACAGTCCGGAGATCTCCTGGCTCATGGGCCGATTCAACAGGTTCCGGCGGCCGGGCGGGCCCGGTCGTATCGAGGACGCCCGGAGGGTGACCCGCGTAGACTCGGGCTGGCTTTTTCGGACCTCCCGCAACCGATTTCGACAGACCCGCGTCCGCATAGCGGACGCGATTCGCCGGATGTTGCGTTAACAGTCCGTTTCGCGGGTGTCTGTCTACGTTCCAAATGTCCGAATTGTGGGCCAAGTTCATACCCGATGTGATCAAAGCGAGACCATTTGGGTGTGGTTACGCGCCTAAACGTGCCCGATAGTGGGACGCAGTTCAGCTCGGGTCAATGGGTCCAAGCGCTTATGGGGAGCGCCGACTCACGAGCAACAGAGGGCCGGTTTCGCTGTCAGGGGTGTCAGCGGATGGTCGGCCTTCTTTTCACGTAAAAACAGTGAACTCCTGAGGAGGCAATCCATGCGCGGTGCCAAGAGCGCCAAGTGGGTCGTGGGCGCGGTCATCGTTGCCCTTGCAGCGACCGCTTGCGGCGGCGACAACAAGGACGACAAGCCGGCCGGTGCCGGCAAGGCCGGTGGCACCTTCAGCCTCGGCCTCGTCGAGCCGGTCTCGATCGACCCGGTCAACGCCCAGGAGTCCGAGGGCATCCTGGTCACGGACAACCTGTTCACCGGGCTGTACGAGCCGACCGCTGACGGCAAGGTCATACCCGCTCTCGCGACCTCCAAGACGGTCAGTGACGACGGCAAGACCTGGACCTTCAAGATCAAGCCCGGCACCAAGTTCACCAACGGCGAGATCGTCAACGCCGAGGCGTTCATCCGTGGCTGGACCCGTCTGGCCGCCAAGGACTCCGCGTCCGACGTGGCCACGCCCAACGTCGGCGGCATCGACGGCTTCGAGGCGCTGCAGAAGGGCACGGCGACCACGTTCTCCGGCCTGAGCGCGCCGGACGAGAACACCATCCAGGTGAAGCTCACCACCCCGGACTTCGAGTTCGACGTCAAGACCACGCACACCTCGATGTCCCCGGTGCCGAAGGTCGCGGGCGCCGGCAAGAACCAGGCGTACAACGACGCCCCCATCGGCAACGGCCCGTTCAAGATGTCGGGCAAGTGGGAGCACAACAAGTCGATCACGCTCGTCCGCAACGACGACTACGGTCTGACCAAGGCCCACCTCGACACGGTCAAGATCTCGATCCTGAACTCGGCGAACGCCAGCAACCTGGAGTACCAGGGCTTCCAGTCCGGCCAGTTCGACTGGGCCCGTATGCCCACCGCGCAGCTGACCTCGGCCAAGGCCAAGTACACGGCGCAGAACGAGTGGATCCAGGCCGACACCAGCGGCATGAACTACCTGCTCCCGATCACCGAGAACGGTCCGCTGAAGACCGCCAAGGCCCGCCAGGCCATCTCGTACGCGATCGACCGGGACGCCATCATCGCCGGTGTCTTCCAGGGCATGCAGACCAAGTCGACGACGATCCTTCCGCCGTCCTTCAAGGACGTCTACCAGAAGGACCTCTGCGTCTCCTGCATCAAGCAGGACAAGGACAAGGCGAAGTCCCTCGCGGCCGAGGCCGGTCTGAAGCCCGGTGACGAGCTGCACATCGGCTTCAACACCGGTGGTGGCCACGAGGAGTGGGTCCAGGCCGTCGTCCAGCAGATCAAGGACGTCCTCGGTCTGAACGTCAAGATGGACGCGAAGCCGTTCAAGGAGCTGCTCGCGGCCCAGCAGGCGCCGGGTGCCACCGGTGCCTACCGCTTCGCGTGGGGCGCGGACTACCCGACCCCGGACAACTTCCTGTTCCCGCTGCTGGAC